>DATCQU010000075.1:0-12145 GCA_036569365.1 Desulfosporosinus sp.
GCATTGGCGCTCGCAACCGGGGCGACTGCTTTCACAGCCGCATCAGGCTGGATTTTAGAAACATCCGTCATAGTTAGGGTGGTTGAGCTACCTGCCCCCCCTCTTACCCCACCAGTATTTGATTGTCCTGAGCTGATCGTAAGAAGGTTCGAACCCAAGCCCTGAACCTGGGAGGTGATCGAAGCGGTTGCCCCATTTCCGATTCCGACCATGGCAATGACAGCCGCCACACCGATAATCATCCCCAGCATCGTTAAGGCTGACCGCAGTTTATTCGCTCGCAAAGCCCTGAGAGAGACACGGATACTTTCAAAAAAGTTCACTTTGCTGCTCCCTCCTCGATGATATGTGCTTGGGCCTTGCGTTGATTTTCTACTATTTCGTCCCCTTCAATACGACCGTCACGGAAACGCACAATCCTTTGGGTGAATTCCGCGATTTCCGGTTCGTGCGTCACAATAATAATCGTGTTTCCTGACGCATGTATCCGCTGAAAGATCGCCATAACCTCTTCACTAGACCGACTATCTAGGTTCCCCGTGGGCTCATCAGCCAATATGATTGAAGGGTTTGTGACGAGCGCCCGCGCGATAGCTACCCGCTGTTGCTGCCCGCCGGAAAGTTCTTTAGGACGGTGATGAATACGGTCGCCGAGGCCGACGGATTCTAACGCGGCAATTGCCCGTGCACGTCTCTCTTTACTTCCAATCCCTGCATAGAGCATGGGAAGTTCGACATTTTCTAACGCCGTCGTGCGGGCCAGAAGATTAAAGCCCTGAAAGACGAATCCGATCTTGCGATTACGGATCACGGCCAAATCATCCCCACTGGCTTTCGCCACATCCGTTCCATCGAGAAAATATTCACCTTCTGTCGGAGTATCCAAACATCCCAAAATATTCATCATGCTTGACTTGCCTGAACCAGAGGGTCCCATGATGGAGACAAACTCGCTAGCACCCACATGAAGGTCCACCCCGGCTAAAGCCGCAACTTGAATATCACCGTTTGAATATATTTTTTTAATCCCTTTAAGTTCTATCAACTAGTACCCCTCCTGACGTATTCGTCAAAGCAAGTTCAACTTAGTTACCTCTGGCGCCTCCGGTGGCTCCGGCACCTCCGCCGCCAAGTGCTCTGGCAGGATTAGCGCCACCACCACCGCCGCCTAAACTAAATCCCGAAGTAGCTTTAGCAGCCGTTGAGGATGAACGAGTCCCGATAATGACCTCTTGTCCTTCAGTTAAACCACTTTTGATTTCTACATTGGTTCCATCATCTAGACCGATTTCCACTGGAATATATTGACCAGTCGGAGCTGCAGCTGCAGTTCCAGCTGCCGCTGTACCAGTACCTGCATTTGCTGCATTATTGGGTCGAGTGTTTGCTTGACCGGCTGAATTGGCTGTTCCTGTTCCTGTTCCTGTTCCTGTTCCTGTTCCTTTAGTACCTGCAGCCAAAGGTACCGTGACGCCGGTTCTAGTCCCTCTGGTTTTAACTGCTTCGCTGGGTACGGTTAAGACATTCTTCGCTTCGGCCACAATGATATTCACGTTGGCATTCATCCCTGCACGAAGCAAATCTGTGACCTGATCTACCATTGCCGTAACTGTAAACGTTGTAACGTTCGAAACAATTGTGCCTTGAAGGGCAACTAGACTCACCGTCCCGCTGATATGCTGATTCGGGTAGGCGTCAAGGGTAATATCCACTTTCTGTCCCACTTTGACTTGCGTAATATTCGACTGATCAATCGACGCATCCACTTGAAGCTTATCTCCCGAGGGAGTGATCGTAATGATGGACTTAGCATCGGTCTGTTGACCCAGTTGAAGCGGTGAACTGACAACCACAGCGTCCACGGGTGCAATTATTACGGTATTCCTTAAATCCGACTGGGCACTGGCTAGTTGAGCCTGCGCTATATCAATACCGGCTCGAGCCGATTGAAGATCTGCCGCTTGAGGGCCCTGAGCTTGTTGACTCACTTGATATTGTGCAGATACTACATCTGCCTGAGCAGATCGGAGTTGCGCCTGGGCAGAGGCTAAAGTCTGAGCAGCTCCTCCATTTAAGACATTTTGAGCGGTTGTTAAGTCGCTTAATGCCTTGTCAAGCGTGCTTTGAGCGGGCTGTATGGACGACGTAGTGCCGCTTTGCTGCGCTTTAGCTAAAGCATCACTAGCCTGTTTCACAGCCTGGTTGGCCAGTAAGACTCGATTTGTTAAATAACCCGTATCTGCATTCTGCTGAGCAGTGGTTAAATTCTGCTGCGCTGAAACTACTCCCTGCTGTGCTTTAGCAAGTGACCCCTGAGCCTGAGCACGGGTTTGGTCATTAAAGGAACTTTGAAGGTTCTGAAGTTTAGCCTGAGCGGATGTTACACTGCCTTGCGCTTGCAATACGGAGGTACTCATCTTCGTATCGTCCATCTTGGCAAGGACTTGCCCTGCTTTCACTGTATCCCCCGCCTTGACATTGAGCTCCACAATCGTTGAACTTGACGTTGTTGTCTGAAAGCTTAACGGAATCGCGTGGGGGTAGTTAACCGTTCCAGTCGCGGTAATCACCTTGCTTACATTTCCCATTTTCGCTTTCGCAGTGATGTTAGTGGCTGCGGCAGGTTTAGCCGTAAAATGTTTATAGCCCCAATAACCGCCTCCCAAGGCTAGAACGCCTAAGACCCCGATGGTCACCCACTTTTTGTTCATGCTCTCTCTCCTTTTCTACTGTCTTTTGTCTTTAAAATAAAACTCTCATTGAGATCGTAAATAAATTCCTTGCTAAATGTAACACAGCCTTATGGTCAAATAACGACGGTCTTCTTAAGATGTTGTCAAGGTATTTACTTTGGTATTTTCCTTCGGTTTCATTGGCAAGAAGATCCGGAAACAGCTTCCGACGCCTGGCTTACTTTCCACTTGAATGGAGCCCCCGTGTGCCTGGATAAACTCCTTGGCAATCGCGAGACCTAAGCCCGTTCCACCGCTTTCCCGCTCTCGTGCTTTATCTACTCGGTAAAAACGATTAAATATATGCTCCAGTTCCTCCTCCGGAATTCCTTCTCCAGAATCTACAACTGTTACTTGTACCCAACCATCCGATCCCGAATCAACTGCGCTGTTACCTTCTCTACGATTTTCTTCTTCCGTTTTTTCCCCTTTACGACGGAACACATTACGCAACCGATGTGTCGTTTCATCATTGATCGTCCCGTCCTCGATGGGCCTTTCAGCCTCAGCCAATAACACACTCAGGGATCCTCCCGGAGGCGTATGCAAAAGTGCGTTCCCAATTAAATTCACAAAAACCTGGGTTAAACGATCCTGGTCGCCAATAATTTCCGGCACATCCCCGACAACCTCAATGTGCAACCCCCGGTCCTCGAATTCTATCGCGAATTGCTCAGTAATTCTCTCCACGATCTGTCGAAGCTTGACCGGTTTCAACGCCATCGGCAATTTACCGGCTTCCGCCAAGCTCAACTGTTGCAGATCGCGCACCAAGCGAATGAGTCGTAAGGTCTCATCCTGTATCGGGAGAATAGTTTCCGGCGTTGAAGGGAGTACCCCTTCCTGAATCGATTCCAGTTTTCCGAGAATAACCGCAAGCGGCGTGCGCAATTCATGGGCAATGTCCGCCACCATGTTGCGCCTCACTTCCTCATTGCGGGTCAATTGTTCCGTCATTCGGTTGAAGTCCCGGGCTAAGATCGCAATATCCCCATTGCCCTTCACCTCAACCCGTGAAGACAAATCCCCTTTTCCCACTTTCCGAACAGCTTCCATGAGACGATTTAAGGGTTTCGTGATATGTCGTGTCAACAACAAACCTAATACTAAAGCCACCAAGGAAGTTAGAATCAACCCGATAAGCATGGCCTGAATAATTGAGGTCCCAATGGTTTTTGTCAATCGACCATCCACGGCGGTAGGACGTTGATCTTGCCAGTAATGTCCCACGGTTTGCCCTTTGAACTTAATTTCCTGCCATTGTTTCGATATTTTTTGATCGCTAGGAAACTGAGCAAGTTGTTTCCCGAGATCTTTCTTTGATGGATCTGCCACCACTTTATCTTCTTGGTTAAATACCAAAAAGCGTTGGGAGTCACGTGGTGGGCGTCCGAATTTCTGATCCGATACATCCGTGATCTTCGAAACATAGTCCTGGACCCCAGCCCAGCCACCGTGGCCATCATAATAAACACTTAGCAGCTGATTCAAGCGCTCTCCGAAGGCTTGCTGGACGTAAGTTTCAGCATGCCCTAGCAAGGCTTGAGTTGACATCATTGCAATGGAGGTAAAGACAATGGACATAAAAAAAACCATACCGATGAGTGCGAGAATAAACTTACGTCGTAGCGTCACATGCCTTCACCGAACCGATACCCCACACCAAACACAGTTTCCACATATTTTGGATCACTGGGGTTGTCTTCAACTTTCTTACGCAAATTAGAAACATGCGTATCAATGGAACGCTCATAGTAGAGGTATTCCTCCCCCATGGCCTGGCGCAAAAGTTGAAGTCGACTATAAACTGTACCAGGACGGGTTGCGAGTAAATGGAGAATGTTGAATTCAGTCGGAGTTAGTGACAGTTCGTGGCCCCTTTTCGACACTTTGTGGCTTGCAACATCAATACTCAGCTCGCCTCGAATTAATATCGAAGAATTATTTTCCTGAACTACCCCGGATGAGCGTCGCAAAACCGTTTTGATCCGCGCTGCCAATTCCCGTAGACTAAACGGCTTGACAATATAATCGTCCGCCCCAAACTCCAGGCCTAGGACCCGATCTATTTCTTCCGATTTCGCCGTCAGCATGATAATCGGGATCGTACTCGTCTCTCGCAAATGTTTGCACATTTCCAACCCACTCATTCCCGGTAACATCCAGTCCAGCAACACAAGGTCGGGTTTTTCTCGTTCAATGAGTTCCATCCCTTCCTTTCCATTAATTGCCGTCAGGACAGTGAATCCTTCTCGCGAAAGGTAATCTCTAACGAGGGTTAGAATTTCCGGTTCATCATCTACCAAAACAATTTTCGTCCTCATATCTACCACTCCTAATAAGGTAAAAGGCCTGAATGTAGATCAGGCCTTCTACCTTTTTATTTATCTCATTGTATTTGTTTATGCTTTTACTATTTTAACTCAGTATACCGCTTATATTTCAGATGTGTTTAGGAAAGTTCTCAAGATTGTATGGAGATTCAGATTATATAGGATTATATAAATAATACCCTCGTTTAAGATAACTTAAACGAGGGTATTATTTATTGTGCAAGGCGGGGACCCTGCGAGCTTGCATTAGGGTTTAAAGCCCTAGTTTGGCACGACGATCGCCTGGCTGAACAAGTGTCTTGCGGACCCTCCGCCTTAAGTTGAGCTAGAAGAATAATCGAACAGATTAATGGAACTTGGCGAAACGGTCGGAAGTGCTCCTTTAGTAGTTTTGTCAGGTACGGTTAACCCTGAATCCGTATTTCCTGTACCTGTTGTTCCCGGAAGAATCGGATTGGTGGAAGTCGTGCCCTTAACCAAACTTGCTTTATTGACCAAATGTGAAGCGTCGAGTGTCCCATACTTGGTAATCGCTTTTCCCTCGACGCGAATATGAACTTCCTTAATCGTCGAAAACTGGGTCATCGTGTTAACCAGGCTATATAAGACGACCTCCGGAGAAACCTTAGCATTGGATTGCAGGAATTCTTTACTTAAATCCACGGTGGCGATCGTATCTTTAATATTGATATCGAGTAACATTGTGGCAGCGGAAACAGTGGCTTGAATCGTTGCTCCTTTCACTGCGGGACCTTTTATCCACTGATTCACAGTCTCTCTAGCCAGACTGGCCGTCTTTGGCAACATTCGTTCCTCTTTTACCAGATATTTACCACTGGAATCTGCAAAATATAGGGTGATTGTCTTACCCTCTGTAGAGGGTGTCACTGAGTTTGACGTTACTGGAAGGCTCGCTGCCTTATCTCCACCCCCACCGATCAAATCCCCTATCGAAGTCGAGGTTCCATCCTTGTTCACTAATGTTTCCAGTGTCCCACAGCCCGGTAGCAGAACTAGGCTGAAAACAACAACCCCAATGAGTAACATCTTCAGTACTCGCACTTTCATATTCCTGCCCCTCCCCCTGATCGAAGTTTCCTATAGACACATTCAAGAAAATACCATGGCATCTTTGACTCTTTATTTTCTTTCATATGCCTCATCCTCACTCTAAATCTATGCTTTGTCCTTAAAAATAGTACAGGTTCCGATTGATATGCAATGCATTTTAAGCAAAAAAACAGACAGCCCCTCAAAGTAGGAGCTATCTATATATATCTTAGCATTTTTATTTTAAGTTGTATAAAGCGGAGCTTTAACCCATAAATATGGGTATCGTCTAAATAGAAAGGAGCCTCTCATGCATGATGTAATCGAAATCCTCTGGATTAGTACGATTGCTGGGCTGGCCACGACCTTTGGTAGCCTACTTGTTCTCTTATTCGGCAAGCCCCAAGAACGAGTCCTCTCCTCCCTCATAGCGGGAGCTGGCGGGGTGATGCTTTCAGTCGTGACCATCGATTTGCTTCCAAGTGCTTGGCAGATTGGGCCACCGCTTCAAATGGGCGCCGGCTTTACTCTCGGCCTTCTCTTCATGTTCCTTGCAGCTAAACGTCTCAAGGTCTCCGATAACACGCTTCCGCTGTCACGTCGCCAGCGCCTAAAAAGGACAGGACTCCTCATCGCGACCGGGATCGCCTTACATGATATTCCAGAAGGCATGGCCATTGCCGTCAGCCAAGAAGCCGCCCCCACTCTCGGTCTTCTGATCGCCTTTGCCATTACATTACATAATCTTCCCGAAGGCATGGCAACAACAGCTCCCTTAAAAATGGCTCAGATCCGCTGGTGGAAAATCCTTCTACTCAACATCGGGATCGCCTTTTTCACCCCCCTGGGAGCCTTGCTCGGGATCCTCGCTCTCGAAAACGTACAGAATTCCTTATCCTTCTTTCTTTCCCTTGCTGCTGGCGCGATGACGTTTCTCGTCTTCGCTGAGCTAATACCGCTCTCCCGTGAACGCCACCCACATTACGCAATGCTCGGCGGAACCATTGGATTTGTGTTCTTTGCGTTAATTAGCCTGCTTAGCCCCTTATAGACCGCTGATAGAATTTACAAAGCGACAAAAAGGAGAGACCGAATTTTCGGTCTCTCCTAATTTAAATTAGCATTCTGTCATCTCGTCACCTAGACCCAGACAAAAGGAGTCTCTTAGACCTAGAATGCAACAAAGCGTCTTTGCGTCAATAAACGCAAACAGCGACACACGTCCCTAAATCGCACCCCAAGCCCTCGGCGACCTAGCCCAAGGAGGTTTCTTTGCTTAGAGAGTATGAACTCAACGGTTCACTTGGCATGCAAGCAAGAACCGTCCCTGCTTGCATGAGACCATGAATGCAACAAAGCGTCTTTGCGTCAATAAACGCAAACAGCGGCACACGGCCCTCAATCGCAACCCAAACCCCCGGCGACCTATGCCCGAGAAGGTTTCTTTGCTTAAAATACAAGCAAGAACCGTCCCCACTTGCACACCAGCGCATTTGTGTCAAAGACACAAACAGCCTCTAATCCACCCGACGTCATCCTAATCCGCGTCGACCCTAGCCAGAGGGTCCGCGACCACACGCTCCGACGCCTTTGCGCGAGTCGTAGCCAAACTCGGCTTTAATCCGCTTTCTTCAGCAGGGCGGGAAACAAGGACGTTTCCCGCCGGCCATGCGACACGGACGTCGCATTGGTCGGGAACCCTGCCCTCATGCATCAAGGATTAAAGCCCTAGTTTGGCACGACGACCGCATGGCCGAGGACGTGTCTCGCGACCCTCCCTATTTTAAGACTCGTGCCGCGTAATCCCCCATCGTTACATACCCTTTGGCATTCGGATACTTATTATCCGTAGATAAGCCACTTAAGTATTTTCCATCTGCGTCAAACAACACGGAAGAAAAGTCCAAGGTCAAGATCGTTTCCTTCTTGGCGTAGCTCGTCTCCCACTCCCGAATATCCTTAATGTTTTGTTGGGCGCCGGGATACCCGATCGGCAAGGCCAGCACAGGAATAATGTGGTTGGATTTCGCCTTTTCCACCATCGCTTGAATATTGGTTTGAACCTCTTTAAGGGCTACCTTATTAATGGCATCCCCGATCCCTGCAAAAATAATGACCCGACCCGGTTTTTCGGCCACCACATCGGCGTCAAAGCGAGCAAGTAGGTCTTTCGCCGTCTGCGTTTTTTTCCCCTTATTGACCACGGTAACCTGGAGAACTTCCGCTGTGCGCTGCGTCCAAGAATGTGCCGGATCTAACGGATATCCTAAAGTAAATGAGTCTCCCAAAGCGACTATCTTTGGGTTACTGAGCGTTTGGGCAGAATTAGTTGTTGTCCCTGCATTCGCCTCAGTTCCTGTTGTTCCCGTGGGCGTTCCGCTTTGCCCCCATAATCCCAAAAAACCAGCGATCAGCACGATTAGGGCAAGACCGGCAGCCACTTGAATTAAGCGTATTTCCAATCGATATGTGCGCATAAAAACTCCTCCTTTCAAAAAGGTCCTCTAAAAACATTCTACACCAGTCACAACTTTCCTTCTATTTGGAGGGCATATGTAAGAAAATAACAAGTCAGTATGTTGTTTTCTCACAACACTTAATGATCCCATCATACACCAGTGTGCCCTCCAAAGCATAATTTGTATAAGGAAAAAGGAGGTGCCCTATGAGTTACATCGACAAGGCCCGCGAATTGGGAGTGGCCCTTTCTCGGACTCCCGAAATTCTGGAATTACAGGCAGCAGAGGCTTCCATTTTAGCTGATCCGGAGAGCAAAGAAGCCTTTAGCCAGTACCAGGAAAAAGAGCGCGGGATTGTAACAACCCAAATGATCAGCAAAATCGTTCCAGAAAAGGAATCCTTAGCGCTTATCGATCTAAAAATCCGTCTTATGAATAAATATCCTCTAATTAAATCGTACTTTATTCAACAACAGAAATACGAGAAACTCATGGCCATGGTTAACTTAACCCTCACCACCGCTATGCATGGCATGCCCTCGGCAAATGACCTTCCTATTCCTGAGGAATTAAAAGGCATGGCGCAGCAAATACTTGACAAAATAGGTGGCGGAAATATGGAGAAGATGCAAATTAATCAGGAGATGTTGCAAGGCATAAAACTCCCACCCGGCTTTAAATTGTAAAAAGGAAGTGCTATTACGAAGTGCGACCCACCGGTTATCACGGACCCTATCTTATTAACGATATAACGCATCCGGTGACCTTAATCGCGTTCCTTATCGTCATCTTGTTAGGAGCATGGGTAACCATTCGCGCTTGGTTCTGATGGTGGTAAAGAAAGGAGGAACGCCGTGATCAACCGACATGATTGTAGACCCCCGTTGCCGGCGACTCCTTTCTCTTTTTCCATCTTGGTGGACAGCCCCATTCGTCGCAATATACCGTTTTGCCCTGTCAGTGCACTCATCTTTCCTTTAGCCACGACGGAACTCCATTTTGCTTCAATGATTGTAGCAGGCTTAGATGTCCTCATGGCGTTTCTCTTCAAACGAGCCTTAGCCCATCCTCCAGATCTGTCCCGCACAAACCCAGATCTTTATCCCGTAACACTGACCTTGCCTCAACTGACCCAGCTTATGCACTCAGCCATCAACGGGCAAGTCCCTATGCCTTCACCCTTTCAACCTGTTCCCGGGCAAGGCTTTGGTCCTGTCGGGTCGGATGAACCCCTTTTCCCCGATAATTTAAGTGTTTCCCTGTTTATCGCTGCTCCATTTGCTCCCTTTGACGGCAGTCCAGATACGTCGTTTAACGTTCCTTTATTTGAAATCCCGGGAGCACCTGGCAACCTAATTATCGCTCTGGGTTCACTGATTGCCCAGTTCTTGATCGAACGGGCCGGAGTAGGTGTTCCGGATGGGAATGGGAATGGAGGAGTCACAAATGCCACTACTAACTCGACGCTGTAATCCTACCTTCCCTGAGGGTTTCTCGCCGGGATGCCCCCCTAATCCTCCGTGTGGATGTTCTGATCGCAAGGGTCCCCAGGCTTGGGATTACGGATTTAATCGCCTCGTGCCACTTCTTCAATCACCGCCCGTCGGGGCTGGCTTTATAGCGATCACTTTTTTCTTCTTAATTATGTTTTTTTCAAATGTTCTCTTAGACCAAGTCTCCTTAGCGACCCTCGGCATCCTGGTGACCTTGGGTACATTTTCGCTTCTTGCGTTGCTCGTACTCATCCTATTTATTGTCTAAATCTGAGGACCACCACTTAATGTTGAAATAAGTAACGTTAAAAACCCTAAACCACTATCCGGTTCAGGGTTTTTAACGTGAAGAGACTAATTAGGACCTATTGGAGGAGACATCGGAGCAGACATTGGCGGGACTGAAGGAATTTGTGAGATCGGAGGAACTTGAGTTTCAGGAGAGACGCCCATCTGATTCAGCGATTGAAGAAGTTCCGGACTCATTGGCGCTTGTTCCGGGCTAATAGCCGGTTTTTTTCTACCACTGATCAAGCCCGAGATCTTTCCCCAAACTGAAGTTGCAGTAGTCTTCATAGGAGTGAGAAAGGCCATCATTCCCATGGGCTCTTTGACTTTTAAAATAATCGGTCCATTCGGAGCCTGACCGAGCTGGGAGGGATTTTCCACCGAAACCACAACACGGCTGTAATGGTGGAGCGGAACCTGGCTTTGGAAATGGGCTCTATAAACTCCATTACCTACTGGTCGTAAGACACCTGCCAGAAATCCCGTTTTCCCTTTGTCATCCACTAAATAAGTTGCATACATTCCCGTTTGCCCTTGCCCGATGAACGTTTGAGGTGGTGGAAGGTTAACAATCAGAAGAAAGCTGTTGTCTGGTGAGATCGTAGCAACACCGTTGCCGTTAATTCCCTCTTGAGCGGCTTGTAAAATAAGTTGGCGCGATTGAGCCTGAGGATACTGACTATAGCCTTGGGCTTGTTGACTATAGCCTTGACTTTGTTGACCATACCCACCTGGACTATAATAGCCTTGACTTTGGCCCTGCCCCTGAGCTTGGCCTTGAGGGTATCCCTGATTCTGCCCTTGATAATATCCTTGACCTTGAGGATAACCCCCTTGGTTGTATCCTTCCTGATTATATCCGCCTTGTTGGGGGGGATATAATCCCGAACTTTGCACCGGCGGAGGAACCTGCCATGGTATCCCTTGAAGAGATGGTTGCTTGGCTCCTATGAAGCCCCCTCTCGAATTTTGGATTTGCCCATCTTTTTGGAAAATCCCACTTGCTTTCAGTCCCGAACCCAGCGTATTGCGAATCGAACCCGGAGAGTATCCCGGACCTAATTGACCATTAGGTAGTTGCATAGGGAATCCCCCTTTATTGAACTATATACTTCATAACATGTTATGATATAGTGTACGGAAGAGTTCTGAATTAGTGAAAGGGGGACTGGTTTTTTAGCGTGCCTAAACAAACACCACCACTCTCTAAAAACATATCCCGACGTACCTTTTTCCGGGGTATCGGCGGTTTTATTGCTAGTCATTGGTTCCTTTCTTCGATACCCCTCGGCGGTGCAGGGGTCCTCGGTTGGGCTGAGCACGATACCCAAGACTTAAAACGCGAACATTGGGATCTATTTTACCCCAGTCTGCCAGCCCCCTTAGACGGAAAAACGATCTGTCAACTCAGCGATTTACACTTGGAATCGTTACGAATTACCCCAGAGCGCATCAGACAGGTTGTGATGGCGCAAAAGCCGGACCTCCTCATGATCACCGGGGATATCATCTCCAGCCGCACGGACCTCGATAAATTGGATAGCTATGTAGGTGGGCTTACAGCCAACTATGGAAAATATGTTGTCATGGGGAACAACGATTATAGTCATCTTTCCCATACCCTGTTCGACCACTATCTTAAGCAGTTTCAACGTTTAGGGTGGACTCCCTTACTGAACGATGCTTCATTTTTAGCGAGCCTTAATCTCTGGGTCATCGGGGTCGACGACCCTGCTACAAGTCACGACGATGTAGATCGAGCCTACCAAAAGGTTTTGGCATCTCCAACT
>DATCQU010000076.1:0-15529 GCA_036569365.1 Desulfosporosinus sp.
GAAGAACTATTTATTCCACGTGAATTCCCAGTTTAGCTCGATAAAAACAAATATCCTCCCACTAAAAGTAGGAGGAATGCAATAAAGTTGGTTCAAGGAAACCCTTGTCCCAACCGCCTCGGCGAATGCCGAGAGGCTATAAAGTAATGAGGAGGACAAAATAATGTCTAAGATTGAAGACGTAAAAGCTAAGTTAGAAGCAGGAAAAGCTAAACTGGTTCCAGGTCTGGTACAGGAAGCATTGGATGAAGGAAGCGAAGCGAAAGACATTCTCCAGGCGATGATTGACTCCATGGGCTTCGTCGGTGACCAATTTTCTAAAGGGGAAATTTTCGTACCTGAAATGCTGATGGCGGCCAAAGCCATGTCCAAGGGTGTCGATGTACTAAGACCACTTCTCGTTGGCAATACCTCATCGTCTAAAGGTACCTGTATTATTGGTACTGTTCAAGGCGATCTTCATGACATCGGCAAAAACCTAGTTGCAATGATGATCGAAAGTGCCGGTTTTGACGTAGTAGACCTTGGCGTAGACGTATCGCCAGCTAAATATATTGAGGCCATCAAGGAAAATAACAACGTAACCATAGTAGGATGTTCAGGACTTCTGACAACAACAATGACGGCAATGAAGGAAACCGTTCAAACGATCAAAGCCAGCGGTCTGACCGGATTCAAGGTCATGGTCGGTGGCGCGCCTGTAACCCAGGAATACGCCAATGAGATCGGCGCCGATGGTTTTGCTCCCGATGCCGGCAGCGCTGCTGTCAAAGCGGTTGAATTAGTGAAATCTTTATAAACCACATATAAGGAGGACGAATTCTTATGTTAACGAAGAGACAGAACTTAATGGAAACAATTAAGGGCGGAAATCCTGATCGATTCGTCAATCAGTACGAATTTATGGACATTATACTGGAAATTCCAGTAAAGCTTATGTGTGCACCAGGTACGGAGTTCAAGGATGGTTGGGGTATTACCTTCAGATGGCCAGTAGGTCAGCTAGGTCAGTTCCCAGTGCATGACGATGAACATAAGGTATTGAAGGATATCACAGAGTGGAAAAAATACGTGAAAGCGCCTGCTATTCAAACTTCTGATGAAGCTTGGGCGGCAGCGGTATCCCATGCAGATGCGGTTGATCGTAACGAGCAATTTGTAACTGCGATCGTATTACCCGGTCTATTTGAAATGACCCATCACCTGATGAGCATGGAAGATGCGTTAATGGCTTTATATGAAGAACCTGAAGCCATGCATGAGCTCATTGATTACCTTGCGGAATATGAGCTGGCCTTTGCAAAAGTACTGATCGATCGTCTCCATCCTGATGCCCTGTTCCATCATGACGATTGGGGGAGCCAAAAATCCTCCTTCATTTCTCCTGCAATGTTCGAAGAGTTCTTTGTGCCGGCTTACAAGAAAATATATGGCTATTACAAAGACAACGGTGTCGAACTGATCGTGCACCACAGTGATTCCTATGCAGCTAACTTGGTTCCCTATATGATCGAAATGGGAATAGATATCTGGCAGGGAGTCATGACAACTAACAACACGCCTGAGCTTATCAAGAAATATGGTAAACAAATCACCTTCATGGGAGAAGTCGATAGCGGTGTCGTTGATTTCCCAGCTTGGACACCTGAAATCGTTGCAAGAGAAGTAGAGAAAGCTTGTAGGAGTTGTGGAAAACTATACTTTATTCCCAATTTAACCCAGGGTTTGAATTTCAGTTCATTCCCAGGCGTGTACGAGTCAGCAACTGAAGCGATTGACAAAATGAGCAAAGAACTTTTCTAAAAGCAGCCGCTGTTTGAGAAAAGTAAGCGCTTAATAAAAGGGCACATTGACAAATGAAACCCCGGCAATCACTGTGCCGGGGTTTAGCTCATTTTATTTAATACTCAGTGTTGCGACAGCGGTCTGGAAGCTTTTGTGACAAGGGTATAAAGTCATCCAATAGAGATGGGGCGGGGCTGGTATTAGCGTAGCGAAGTAGGAAGGTGATAATATTATGGAATCGACAACTTTCAGCAATTTGGTCAAGGACGCCTGTGCTTTAAAGGCAACACATGCTTCAATCGTTGAAGTTTCTAAAATCACGTTTGATGAGGATCTCAGAAAGCTTTGTGAGCAGAACTCGTGTGGATCTTACAATGCCAATTGGATGTGTCCTCCTGCAGTGGGTGCTATTCATGATTTAAGAGAGCGGGCCTTGAGATTTAAGCAGGGTCTTTTATTGCAGACAGTCCATTCCATCGAAGATTCTTTCGACTGGGAAGGTATGCTAGAAGGAAAGGCGAATCATTCGAAAGTCTTCAGGAAGATGCTTGAATGTATGGAGAATAACTACGACTTTAAAGAAGTACTTCCCTTGAATGCAGGTCCCTGTACTTATTGTGAAAAATGTGCTTATATTGTGGGAGAAGCATGTCGGTTCCCTGACAAAGCCGTGTCGTCCGTTGAAGCCAATGGAATTGACGTAATGGCTTTGCTAAAAGTTTTAGGAATACCCTATAACAATGGTGAAAACACAGTTTCCTATGTGGCTTTGATCTTGTTTTAGAAGCAAAGGAGTAGAAGATAATCAAGTGAATACTCATCAAAACGATCTCATTAATTCTTCCCAGAAGATCACACCATCGAATCGGTTACGGACGGCGATCATCTTAGGATCGTTGTCTGCTTTTGGGCCATTGTCAATTGATATGTACTTACCTGCTCTGCCGATTTTAGCCAAGGATTTACATACTAGCGCATCGCTTGCCCAGTTCAGTCTGACAGCTTGTCTACTCGGCCTCGCTTTGGGACAATTAGTGTCTGGTTCACAAAGTGATATACGCGGGCGTCGTATCCCTCTGCTGATCGGACTGGTTTGCTTTGCTTTCTCATCCTTGCTTTGTGCTCTAAGCCCCTCTATCGGGGGATTGATTCTACTTCGGTTCATTCAGGGCTTTGCGGGCTCCGCAGGCATCGCAATTTCTCGTGCCATAGTCAGGGATCTGTACTCAGGTGCAGAGATGATCAAGTTTTTTGCTCTTTTAATGCTGATCAATGGTGTGGGACCCATTTTCGCGCCCATTGTAGGGGGGCAGCTCCTGCGGTTCACCTCTTGGCGGGGGGTATTTCTAGTTTTGAGTGTGGTCGGCATCCTCATGCTACTGGCCGTCTTATTGGCTTTACCAGAGACCTTGCCGCTGGAACGTCGCTCTCAAGCAGGCTTAAAAAACACGTTAGCTACATTTCGCATCCTCATCAGTGATCGTGTTTTCATGGGCTATGCTTTGCCGCAGGGACTTGTCATGGCAGCTATGTTTGCCTATATATCAGGTTCACCCTTTGTCATCCAAAATATTTTTGGTGCCTCCCCACAAATGTTTAGTATCATCTTTGCCATCAATGGGGTCGGCATTATCATCGCTGGCCAAATAACCAGTAGACTGGCCAGTCGAATGACCGGAATTAAGCTCTTCATCGGTGGTCTCGTCCTAGCGGGCGTGGGCGGCATCAGCTTGCTAACGGCAATTCTCAGTGAAGCAGGACTCGCCACAATCTTACTGCCTTTATTTGTAGTCGTATCTAGCGTGGGAGTCGTAACGACTGCCGGTTCTGCGTTAGCGATGGAAAATTACGGTCATTCAGCAGGCAGTGCCTCCGCATTGTTAGGATTGTTTGCATTTGTCATTGGTGCAATAGTCGCCCCACTCGTAGGCCTTGGAGGCGAAAACACCGCTGTACCCATGGGCCTAGTTATCGCTGTCGCTGAAATTGGCGCAATTCTATGTTATGTGATCTTGAGACCCAGAAAGACATAAGGTAAATAATTTCATATACTTTCCCTGCTGTTACTTATCGCATGGTGCGAATTATATTACTCTTTAATGATATTAAGGGTTTCATCCAAGCAGTGATCAACAAATTTTTTTAGATTGTGAATGAGAAAGGATCTTTTCCTAGAAATGGTAGGAGAAGATCCTTTCTCATTCACAACCGGTGGTCACTGGCACCTCTATGAAACACCAGCAGGAGAAATATAGCTGGGAGTTCACAAATGTGGATCTGCAAAAGAAGCAGATAGCTTTGCTGGACCTTATGTGGTAAAATTTAACTATAATTAATTATTGACGAATAAGAAGGTGATAGAAAATGTTAGAGCACACTAATCAAATATCTCAGTTGGAAGACATTATGGTAAGTAACAATTTTTTTGAGAAATTTGGCTTGAGTAAAATAGGGATATTTGGATCTACCGCCAGAGGAGAGATATCGAATGACATTGATATCCTCATTGAAGACAACGTTGATTATCGGTTGCTTACAGTTCTAAGAAATGAGCTACAATTGCTTACAAATAAGCGTATCGATATTGTTATAGCCAAGTATGCCAATCCAATTGTGCTTCATAGAGCAAAAAAGGAGATCATATATGTTACCATGCATTAGGAACGACCTCATGTATCTTCTTAACCTACTGGAAAGTATCGAGAAAATCCTACTGTATTCCAAGGATTGTTACGATGCAGAAGCATTCTATGAATATAATGATCAGATGAATTTTAATGCCACACTCAATCTATTTGCAAACATGGGTGAGAATATTGGGAAAATCAGCGATGAACTAAAGCTGATCTATGCGGATGTTGGTTGGACGGAGATAAAAGGGTTCAGAAATAGAGTCGTTCATGACTACATAAATATTGATACTTTTATGGTATTTGATATTATCAAGAATGATTTAATTCTGTTGAAGAGAAGGCTAATGGAAATGGTTACAATAGAGCTTTGTAAAGGTAATCTTGACAAAGAGGAGTACGAGGTAGCAAGCAGAGTTTCTATTATAGGCATATCAAGTTTGAATAGTACTCATCTGATAACAAACACAGGCTGGAAGCATTGCTTCCAGCCTGTGTTTGTTTGAAAATAGATATCCAACGGCTCAAGGAATGTCCTTTAGATTTATTAGAGCATTTGTTTCGCAGTTGACACTGTTATCTCTAGTACTGCACGAATCCAAGAAAATCTTTCTTTCATGCGAACAAAATCCTCACCCGACTTAACAAAACGGGTAGATCCTTTCACGATAAAACCTGTTCCTTTCGCTTGGTGTCCTTCGATTTCCTTGCTGGCAATCGAGAGAATAACTTCGTTATGAACGTTTAAATTTCTTTCTGTTTTGTTATAGCCTGCAGCTGGAATCAAAAGTTTGTCATCAGGGGTAACCACGATATAGCTATTCCAAGTATTAACTAAATGTGGGCCATCATCACCGTTAGTCACCATAGTGACTGCCCCATCTGAGGGATGAGAAAGTACGGCCAATAATTTTTCGTTAAGCATAATAATACATCCTTTCTGTTTGAAGAAGTGTGTACAGTGGGTAATCGATGGATTTTGTATCGGATACCCCAATAATAAGATAAAACTGCCCATAATTACAGGGGCAATTTCCAAATGAAATAGGGGGTCAGTTGACGCTGGGTATTACCCTATATATAATGGCGGTAGTAAAAACCTACAAATAAATGGATTAGGTGAGAGTAATGTTTATATTGGGGAATAAGGGTCGTCAGCCGTTGCACGATAAAATCTATAACCAGATTAAACATCAAATATTATCAGGTGAATTACCGCCAGATACTAAGCTTCTATCGATTAAAAATTTATCGACCGAATTATCTGTTAGCCGCAACACGGTAGAGTATGCTTATCAACAGTTATATGCTGAAGGTTATATCCTTAGCAAGCCAAGAAGTGGATACTATGTTTCGTTAATAGACCCAGAATTTCTTCCCTCGTCTCTCCCGGATATAGACACTGTCTCGAATAAGGTCTCGGAAGACGAACAATTCTATGCCTTTGATTTTCATCCTGCTTGTCTTTCACGAGAAAGCTTTCCTGTGAACTTATGGCGTAAATTGTATTTAGAATGTTTAAAGGAAGATCCGAAACAACTTGCGTCTTATAGTAATCCGCAAGGTGATTATGCCTTGCGCAGCGAGATACAAAGATATTTAGCGCGCTCTCGTGGTGTTTCTTGTGATCCTGAACAAATTGTCGTTTGCTCCGGGCTTCATGATAGTCTTTCTATCATTGCCCCAATATTGAAAGAAGATCATTCTATTTTCGCCATCGAAGATCCTGGGCATTTCATACCGAAAACCGTTTTCCGAAATCAGTCGTTTTCTCTCACTCCCATTCCAGTAAATTCAGACGGTCTCGACTTGGATTCTTTACAGAATACCGATAGTACCGTTGTATATGTTACCCCTTCTCACCAATTTCCATTAGGCTATGTTATGCCTATAGCCAATAGACTAAAATTAATTGATTGGGCAGAAACCGTTGGTGGAGTCATTATTGAAGACGACTATGATAGTGAACTAAGGTACCACGGCAAACCAATTCCTGCACTACAAGGACTGCACCCTCGAGGAGATATAGTCTATGTAGGAACTTTTTCTAAGGTACTATCACCTGCTCTTCGGGTAAGTTATATGGTCCTACCTTACCGATTACTCACTGTATACCATAAGCTATTTAGTGATTATCCTACGAATGTCTCCTTATTAGACCAGAGAACACTTAAGAGGTTTATGGAACAAGGGTATTGGGAACGGCATTTGCGTAAGATGCGAACAGTTTATAAAAAAAAGCACGACGCACTCATTCAATCGATCCATCATCATTTCGGCTCTCGAGCAAAAATTATAGGGCAGGGGGCGGGGCTCCATGTTGTTTTAGAGCTAGTTGGTAATTCTCTAAATGAAGAGGAGCTTATCAATCGTGCTCAGGAGAGAGACATCCGACTCTTCCCACTTTCTAAAACTTATCTGCATAAAGACGGTCAGAATTCTCGAATAATACTTGGGTTTGGAAGTATTGATAGTCATGAAATTGATCGGGGAATTGAGCTATTATATCAAGCTTGGTATTTCTGACAATATAAAATGCTGCCCGAATAGTAGAACTATCCCAGGTTGAGGAACTAAGACAAAAATAAGGGCCTTGAGATCAAAACACGAGAAAGTAGTATGATCAAAGGTATTGGTGCCTGAATTCTTTCTAGAAACCATGGAAATATGTTACAATTAAGAGAATGCTGACTAATTAAGGAACTTGTCTCAAAATATTATTCGATCAAGAGGATTAGGGGATACTTGTTCTATGATGATTAAGGAGGATGGTAATATGCAAAAAATCATATCGCATTTATGGTATGACAAAGAAGCCAAGGAAGCTGCCCTATTCTATATAACGCTGTTTGAGCAATCAAAGCTAATAAACGTGAACACCATTAGCGGCACCCCGTCTGGTGATAGCGAAATTGTGAGCTTCGAACTGGCTGGTCGGCCCTTTATGGCGATTAGCGCGGGCCCTTACTTCAAATTTAACCCCTCGATCTCTTTGATGGTCGCTTGTGACTCTGTCGAGGAAGTAGATGCTTTATGGAAATCTTTATCTGAAGGCGGCACTGTCTTGATGGCACTCGGTGAATACCCCTTCAGCAAGTGGTACGGATGGATTCAGGACCGTTACGGCCTGTCATGGCAATTGATGCTCGTTGAGGGTGGCAGGACTTCCCAGAAGATCACGCCAAATCTTTTGTTTTCTGGTGATGCCTGCGGCAGAACAGAAGAGGCAGTTAAGTACTACACCAACATATTTCCTGATTCTGATATCCATTTCGTCAGCAAGTATGGAGAAGGTGAAGCCAAGTCATCTAAGGCTATTGTTAATTTTGTAGCTTTCAAGTTATATGGGATGGAGTTCTCGGCGATGGACAACGCCTATGACGTTGAATTCGGTTTCAATGAGGCCTTTTCCCTGATGGTGCAGTGCGAAGATCAGGCAGAGATTGATTCCTACTGGGAGAAACTTTCTGCGGTACCCGAGGCCGAGCAGTGCGGCTGGCTGAAAGACCGCTTTGGATTGTCCTGGCAGATCGTACCATCTATCATGAACGAGATGATGGCCAATGGCTCTAAGGCAGAAGTTCAAAGAGTCACAGACGCTTTCCTCAAAATGAAGAAGTTCGATATCGAAGCTTTGAAGCGTGCGTACAATTTCAAGCACTATGCAGAAACTAATTAGATTGTGGCGTGATGTGAAACAGTCGGTGCTGAAGATTTCCTAGTCGCTGTTATTAAAAGACAACAAGTCCTCGACAAACTAGTGATTGTCGGGGACTTGTTGTCTTTTAATAACAGCGTCCTATGTTGCACCGATAAACGTTGGTATGCAATCCTTTTCCCTGTAGTTGTTTTGAAGTTTTCTTTAAATGCGCTTCTGTATTTCGTTCTGTTCTTTCTGTATATCTGCTATAGTAGTTGTATATCTATTATAGTAGTACATTGACAGTCGTGGTAATACGATGTTATTATATCTATGGAGGTGGCACAATGGTTGATAATAAAGTGTCCTCTGATTTACTCAGAGGACACTCGGACACGATGATCTTAAAGTTGTTGATGAGCGGTGATAAATATGGGTATGAAATATCGAAATTGATCCATTCAAACTCCAATAACGAGTATGAACTTAAGGAGTCTACTATGTTTTCGAGCCTAAAGAGGATGGAGAATGACGAAAATGTAACTTCCTATTGGGGTGATGAGACCCAGGGTGGAAGAAGGAAGTACTATAGGATTAACGAAAAAGGGAAACGGACTTATTTTGAAAACAAAGAAAATTGGGAATACGCAAAGCGTATTCTAGACCAATTACTATAAGAGAAAGGTGGTAATAACAATGAATGAGAAATTACTGAAATATTTAGACGGAATATTTTCACCCTATGAGGACTTGCATACAGTTAAGGAATTGAAAGAAGAGCTGAATGTTGATTTACAGGAGAAATTGAGCGATTTTAAAATTCAGGGGTATGATGACGAAACTGCTTATCGTATGACCATCGATTCCATTGGAGATATATCAGAGATTATAGAAAGCATCTCTGTAAAGACAAGAGAACTACATCAGATGGTAAGCCAGGACTTTTCAAATATTAATCTCCAGAATTCTGATTTTAAAGGGGTGAAAGTACATGATGGTAAGTTTAACGGCAGTGCCCTTAAAGAATCAGACTTCAGCAATTCAGATTTAAGTAATAGCTCCTTTAAAGGCACTGATTTACAGAATTCCGATTTTAAAAAGGTAACCTTACATGATGGATTCTTTAATGGACGTGCTCTTAAAGGATCCGATTTTAGTGGTTCAGATTTAACGAACACCTCCTTTAAAGGGTGTGATTTGACTAATGTAAGGTTTGAAGGTGCTAATCTTACAAGAACAAAATTAACTTCGGTGGGTCTGAAAAATATAAGTTTTAAAAACTGTGTTTTAGATTATACGGATTTTACCTATTCAGATCTGTCCGGAGTATGTTTCGATAATCGAACGCTTATTGGTACTATTTTTAAGGGCACAGGTTTATCAGGGACATCATTTAAAAATGTAGTTTTTAGAAATGTGTACTTTAAAAGCGCCAATGTAAAAAAAGCGATTTTTGACGGCGCTACAATGGATAAATTGACTTATGCTGTTTTAAAAGGCGGCAAAGCAAACTTGACTAACGTAACAGTTATTTAAGAGGTGAGATCATGCTTATGATTTAGGTCGAAATACGCAAGAGAAATGGATTAAAAGCCTTGGCCGTTATTGAGTGTGAGCAGAAAAAGGAGCGTTATAAAATGGGTAATACTCGAGAAGGAATTTCCGTACAAGAAATACTCAGACAACGAGTTTCTTTGCGGCAGTATGCTGAACGACCAATCGAGAACGAAGCCATGACGGCGATCATTGAGGGCGCGATGAGGGCACCAACTGCCGGAAATATGATGATGTATTCGATGATTATAGTATCGGATCAAGACTTAAAACAACGCTTGAGCGAAACGTGTGATAATCAACCGTTTATCGCCAAAGCTCCGCTTGTTATCGTTTTCTTAGCAGACCTTCAGAGATGGTATGATTTTTATCGTGATTCAGATGTTGCAGACTTCTGTAAAGAACGAGGGCGAGAATTTTCTGGACCAGATGAAGCAGGTTTATTGTTGGCTAGTTGCGATGCCTTAATTGCTGCCCAAAATGCCGTGATTTCGGCAGAAGCGCTCAATATTGGATCGTGTTATATCGGTGATATCATGGAGAATTATGAAATTCATAGAGAGTTACTAAACCTTCCGCCGTATGTGTTCCCGATTAGCATGCTCTGTTTTGGGTATTACCCGGAGGGCGAACGACCAAAACCTAAGGAACGCTTCGATTCCAAATTTATTGTGTCAGAAAACAAATATAAGCGCCTAACTGAGCAAGATCGGGAAGCTATGTTTGCCTCTCGAGCAAAAGGATTCAATCTCAATAATACCTTGGGAGCGAATAACTTTGGGCAATGGATGTATGCCAAAAAAAGCGGGGCCGACTTCTCCATTGAAATGGCACGATCCGTTCGAACGGCCATGAAAAATTGGGCTGGAAAACAGATAGAGGAAAACATCGAGTAAACAAGGATTACATGGGAACCTTAACTCATCCCAAGCAATACGACTACTGTATCAATAAGCTCGGCCTTGCGAACAAAGACAACTTAACGGACATTTGATCTAAGATAAACGAAAGCCCATTAGAAGGAATCTATTTCCACTCTAATGGGCTATATAAATACCACGTATCAGCAGCTATTAACGGCGAGGACCAAACTGCTCAAAAATTTTCTTAACCATTTGACCACCAACAGAACCATTTTCACGACTAGAGCGATCTGCGCCAAGTTTAACACCGAGTTCACTAGCTATTTCTTCTTTAGTTACAGGTAAGTTGTACTTCGTCATTTGAATTACCTCCTTCAATTTATAATAGAACCTATATAAAATTTAACCGATTAACGAAATCAATACTCAGGTAATGTCTGGGATTAATGGCAATCCTTCTATAAAGATCAGAACTTCCAATAAGCAAACTTTATTAGGTTAGCAATTGTATCTATGGATCCTTCGTTATTGAATATATATGGGACTTGGCGTTAGCTATACCCCTTGAAAGTAGAATTAGGAAGGCGGGACGAGAAGATAAAATTGACAGATACCATACATGCGAATCTATTGTCCGAATTGACTGATCATGTCACAACTTCAAGGAATGGCTCCTCTAGGAGTTAGCATGGGAACGTGGACAAACAGATGCGCTAAAACGAATTTTTGGATATTCTATGAATATTGAGCGTCAAAAATCCACGAACTCTGAATTCATAGGACTTCTTTCTGATAAATTTAGAGTGATGGGTATGGTAAGCTAAGTCCGTTTGGGACGCTAGCCACTTCTTTTTTATTAGCCGGATGTAGAAAATCAAGGAAGCTAATCAGTTATGGTCTCAGGATGTATCGGAGGCCAAGTGTGCCAGTTGTGTCCCCTGCAAAATATGCAAGGCAACGAATTACTTGAATTGAAAAAAGTGTACAGGGAGTAATACTATTAAGATGAAATCCAAAACCTACCAGCTTACAGACACGTTACTTGGATATATTAGACTTAGAATGGTAGATGGGCCTCTTGAAGAAATATTGCCAATAACTTACAAGAAGTTCATCCGTACCATTTAAAATAAACCAAAAGGGAGAGCTTTAACGGGCTCCCCCTTTACTACATCTTTGACAGAAACCTTGCACGTACGAAGCTCAAATTTAATCTAAATCTCAAAAGCAAAAGCCCTCCACGCTATCGGTACTGAGTACAATACGTAACAAATCGTTACCAGCACATAAAAGGATATGAGTCATATAAAACGAACTCCTAATTTCAATAATTAGCTAATGTGCTGGTCGATGATAATGGCAGACAGATCAAAAAGTATGCGAACAAAGATCTAAATATTGGGAGATCAAGCGAGCTCCTACAAAATAGGGCTGTATTTCTAACAAAAAAAAGTCCCCTCGACGAGAGGGGTAGTGGAAGCAGAAAGTGTGCAGAGGAGGTCTATATTTCAACCGTAGAGTTACGAGTGGTCTTGCTGTATTTATCATAAACCATGCTTGTTACCATTCCATGAACTTTGTATAGGTACTGTGTTAGGGCTCATAATGGGAAATCTGCTGAATAAATTTGTTACGAACTAGATTCTTGATAAGGATGGTACAACCAATACCTATCAACATTAGAAGAATAGTTAATTTCATCTTTAGTCACGTCCCTTTCAAGGCAACTCACCCGAGATGTCCATCTACTCTACTATATTTAGTATAAACTATAGTTGTTACCCTTTTATGAATTTTGTGTAAAGAATGCGTTAAAACTGGTAAATCGTTAATATATATAGTAGAAACCTTCCCAAGCATAAGCGCGGGAAGGTTTTTCATCGGGGGATGGTTTCTGCACTCGGCGTTTGCCAGCAGAACATTCATCTCATCACACTAGTTTTCGAGTTTTGTAATCGCCCTAACCCATCAACGGCGAGGTCTTAGAAACTCAGGAATATCAACGTCGTCTGCTTTGGATAGCGGTTTGATAATATTATCCTGGGCTTTTACAGACGCTGCTCCAAAGCCAGCCCATTGCTGATCAAATCCAGTGGCGATTACGGTAACCCTTATTTCATCCTTGAGGTCTTCATCAATGAACGCGCCAAAAATAATATTGGCATCGGGGTCTACTGCTTCCGCAATAATCCCAGCGGCTTCGTTCACCTCAAAGAGGGTTAAATTATTACCGCCAGTAATATTAAGAAGCACTCCTTTGGCCCCTTCAATCGAATTTTCCAGAAGTGGGCTAGAAATTGCTTCACTAGCTGCATCAATCGCACGATTTTTTCCAGTTGCCTGTCCCATACCCATCAAGGCAGAACCAGCGTTTGACATAATCGCCTTAACATCGGCGAAATCTAAATTTATCAAACCAGGAACCGCAATTAAATCTGAAATCCCTTGAACCCCTTGGCGCAGAACATCGTCTGCAATGCGAAAAGCTTCATGAATCGTAGTATGCTTCGGCACTACTTGTAACAACCGATCATTCGGGATAATAATTAGTGTATCTACTCTGCTTTTAAGCTCTTCGATTCCCTTCTCCGCCTGCATGGCCCGTTTTCGCCCTTCAAAGGTGAATGGACGTGTAACTACGCCTATCGTAAGTGCTCCCATTACCTTGGCCACTTCCGCAACGATCGGTGCTCCTCCAGTACCCGTTCCGCCACCCATCCCTGCAGTGACGAAAACCAGGTCCGCCCCCTTTAACACTCTAGTAAGTTCTTCACGGCTTTCTTCCGCCGCTCTAGTTCCTATTACTGGATTTGCTCCTGCTCCAAGTCCTTTGGTTAGTTTCATCCCAATTTGAACCTTTTGACCTGCATCAGAGATCTGTAGTGCTTGTGAATCAGTGTTCACGGTAACAAAACTTACCCCTTTTAATCCGGCGGTAATCATACGATTAACCGCATTGTTTCCACAGCCACCGACACCAATAACTTTAATCTCTGCAAATTGGTTTAAGTCCGTATCAAATTCTAACATATAGGCTTAACCCCCTCGCTTCATTCTGATTCTATGCTCTGGAATAGTACTGGTTATAACAATATTCAACAGCGCAGTCCAAGCAATCTCTTGCTCAAAAAATGTGCGTTGATACTTGCCCACTTACGTACAAGAATTATCCTTCACGTACTTGAATGCACACTTCATAGCGATACGTAATTCCCCCTGTAGATAAATTAAAAGTGCTTATCCTGTGGTTGGAAACGTACTTTTTTTCTACTTTCAAGAATTCTACAATTATTCCCAATTACCTCCTACCTGGGGGAAATTTATCTCATAGGGTAGGTATGTAGGTATCCAAACCAACGAAATCGGCGAAATAACATAACTTTCTACGAATGAAAGTTATGTACTTGTAACGCCTAAGGGAGCATCTGGGTTAATTATCCATGAAGTCGGGAGAATAATCAGACAGTTCCGAGGAAAAGCTGATGCTAGAGTTTTCCACTTCTGCTGGGATAGTAAGCACCTTGTCTGAAAGTCTAAATTTCGGAAGAGGCGTAATGCCTATATAAAACTCGGAATGGTGTTCTCAATAAGGGTTAGAAGAATGATTGGGAACATTAAGAAAGAGGCGTGATTATGTAGGCGAGATTATATACTTGAACCGACACCACCAAAAGGAAAATGCGCTAGCCAGGATGATGGGGGCAAAAGACTTTGCCCGCTTTGTTAGGTTGCAGGATACGCAACACAATGAGACAAAGGAGCGAATAAAATTTGGCTGAAAAAGAAGTCATTCTGACGTTAGAAGGTCTTAAAAAGCTTGAAGAAGAGCTGGAACTATCTAAAACTGTAAAACGGCGGGAAGTTGCCGAACGCATTAAGCAGGCCATAGGCTTTGGAGATATTAGTGAAAACTCAGAGTACGATGATGCCAAGAATGAACAGGGCTTTATTGAAGGACGAATTATAACTCTTGAGAAAATGCTCGGGAATGCACGAGTTATTGATGAAGTTGAAGGAATGGATATCGTGGTATTAGGCGCAAAAGTGCGTCTGAAAGACATGCACTTTGGGGATGAAGAAGAGTATTTCATCGTCGGGTCAGCAGAGGCCGACCCATTCGCCAATAAAATTTCCAATGAATCGCCTGTCGGAAAAGCGGCTCTGGGACAGACCAAAGGAGATGTCATTGAGGTTGATGTCCCCGCAGGGTTACTATCCTATCAAATTTTAAATATTATGTAAGAAGCCGAACGTACCGAGCAGTTCCTGTACTCATCAAGTATTCAGCTTCCCATCGAAATTGCATTGCCAACTACCCCCTTAAGTACTATGCTTTCCCCATGCCTTGTGTAATATTTTGTACCTGTTCGAGTAATTCATGGTCCTTCAAAGTATCGCTTCCTCTCAAATCTTATTTTTATATGATCCTTGTAATATACGTTCGTTGGACACAAAGACAGAAGGCTCAACGCCTTCTGTTATCTTGAGCTATATTCACTTGCGTACCCTTGAAACTAATAAGGCTGAAGTCATATTCGTGGGGGGAGAGGCGTCATGGAAAAAGTATCAGGAAAATTAGAAGCGAAGCGATGATTTGTCACAGATAACTTATTGTAAGTTAAATGGTATTATTTCTTCATAATAAGCTCCATTCTGATTCTAATATATCCAAGTAACGAGCTGTGTCTGGTAGAATTTTCTTATTTTAAAGTGTGTATAATAATATAATTTTGGAGAAGTTAACTCCGACATGAATTTCCTCCTCTTAGGCCTCATCGGTAACGGTGGGGCCTTTTCGAGGACAGCTTTTACACAAGTCATGCTCACCTGCAACGCCGATATTAATGGTTTTCCTTTCTTCCATGGCTTGTTCTATGGCAGGTCCTATCGCTTTATTCAGATACTCCTTCTTGGATGCTCCCGATACTGCGATAATCGTATCACGATCTGCAATGCAAGTAATATGACCAGTTGTCTCGAAAAGCGAATCAGCATATTCTTTAGCAAATTCTCCTAATTCGCGGATAGGGGAATATTTCTTTAGAATGACTTCCCCT
>DATCQU010000077.1:0-47626 GCA_036569365.1 Desulfosporosinus sp.
TTCAAATTCCCAATCATAAATTTTTCCGCGTTGATAGGGATTAGAGGTCGGGCTTGTTTTCACATAGCATTCTAACCGCCCAGTTATTAGGACTTCTTTCAATCCACGCTCATCTATCAATGAAAAATCCCCCTCGCCCTGCTTACGAAGCCCGAATAATCAACCCCTGTTATTTTTTTCGAGCAGAATAATTCATTCTCCGAAATGCGAATGACAGATAACGTCTATTTAACGAACTTCGTTAAATAGACGTTATATAGATTTTATACGAACTAGTTCGTATAAAAATCCTTTCTCTACATACTAACTTCACTGAATGGCGTCTTAATCATATTCATTCAGATTGATGTTATCTAATGGACTTCGGATTCGTCCAAGGTCCTTCTGACTGACGTGGGTATAAATTTCTGTAGTTTTAGAATTTTTATGTCCAAGAAGTTCTTGAATATATCTTAAGTCAGTTCCCCCCTCTAATAAATGCGTCGTGAAAGCGAATGCCTCAATGAATGAATTGAGACATCTTTTTTAATTCCAGCTTTTTTACAGGCTGACTCAAAAACTTTCTGTGCTGTTCTTTCTGTTAAATGCCTTCCTATATGATCGCCAGGAAAAAGCCAATCACTCGGATGAAATTCCTTGGCGTATGTGCGAAGTGTGACTAAAGCGTTACTTGACAAAATCGAATATCGATCTTTCCGACCCTTGCCCTGTCTCACATGAATCAGCATCCGTTTGAATCAATATCCATCACCTTAAGACTCACAACTTCACTAACCCTCAGACCTGCGGAATAGGTAAGCATTAAGAACGCCCGATGCGTCATTATTCTACCTACCGCTCGAATTCATTTAGTACAAGCTTCGTCATCAGAAGCCAAATCCCTCCCTTTGTAATGTAATTTATTTGCACTATTACCGATTTATTGCTGTCCATATCGTCCATCACCCGTCAAATACACGATACCAAACTCAGACGCCATGTAGTTTAGAACAACCTAATTAAAAGATGGAGTAACGAATATTTCGTTACTCCATCTTTTAATTAGGTTTAGTTATAGGTCTATCAGTTTATGGTCCTAGAACTTAGTGATTGAAAGTCATTGCGACTATATTATGATACTCCACCAAAGGTTTAAATTCCTAGGGTACATCTTGCAAACCCGTTGGGCACTTACATTCACCCCTACCAATCGCTACTTCTGACACCTTGAACAATAAACCGTCGTCCGCCCAGCCAGACGTATGCGTTCTAATGCCTGCCCACAGACTAGGCAGGGCTTCCCACCCCGTCCGTAGACTTGTAGGGCCTGTTCAAACGATCCTTTCTCTCCATTAGCATCCCGATAATCTCGAAAGGATGTGCCTCTAGCATCAATTCCCGCTTGAAGGACGTGTTGAATGGCTTGGTGAAGTTTCGAAATTTCCTCCTCGGACAGCGTATCTACCCGACGATCTGGCGATAATCTAGCGAGGAAAAGGGATTCATCCACATAGATGTTACCCATACCTGCCAAGACATGCTGATCAAGTAAAGCCGCCTTTAAAAAGACTCTTTTCTTTCCGAAACGTTCTTTCAGCACCATGGGCGTAAATCCATCTTCCAATGGCTCCGGACCAAGTTTACTTAACGAGGATTCACTAATACACAGTGGCGTCGGTATAGCTTGAATACGCCCGAATTTCCGCACATCTGAAAAGTGAACCTCACCATGTTCTAGACGAAAAACCACATGCGTATGTTTTTCCGGTTCCTGATGATCCGGATAATAATTCAAGCGTCCGGTCATACGCATATGCGCAATTAATGTCAAATCTTCATCAAGCCGGATCAAAAGATATTTTCCGCGACGATCGATCATTTTAATCCGTCGTCCGGTGACTAAATCTTCGAAGCCCTTATCCTTCCACCCGCAAACAGACGCGGGCCAGATGAGCGTTATTTCTTCAATTTTCAAATCAGTGACGTGTTCAGAAAGTGTTCGTCGAATGGTTTCAACTTCAGGAAGTTCTGGCATATAGCCTCCTCAATCTTTCGGCTTAAACGGCTGCATATCATACCAATTCGGTCCGACTTTACAATCTACCGTCATAGGCACAGTAAGCGGGAAAGCATTTTCCATTTTTTCGATCAGCATATGTGCTACGTCCTCTAACTCCTCCGGAGCCACTTGAAGCAAGAGCTCATCATGAACTTGCAGTAAGATAGCCGCTCGGAAGGGTTTCAAGCCTTCGGCGACATGAATCATAGCTAATTTCATAATGTCGGCTGCCGTTCCCTGCACCGGTGTATTCATGGCAATGCGTTCTCCAAACTGACGTTGAACCCGATTAGAACTCAACAACTCTGGAATACGTCGAAGCCGATTTAACAAGGTATGGACTTGCCCCTCCTGTTTAGCCTTAGCTACGACAGTTTCTAGATACTGCTTGACCCCGCTATAGCGTTTAAAGTATTGCTCCATATAAAATTTAGCTTCTTTACGCGGAATCCCTAAATCTCTTGAAAGACCATACTCAGTTAGCCCGTACATCAATCCAAAATTAACCGCTTTGGCGCTACGACGCATATTGGGGGTCACTGCCTCAAGTGAGATACCAAAGACTTCGGCTGCCGTCCTAGTATGGACATCCTGTCCCAAGGCAAACGATTCACAAAGAAGAGGATCTTGCGAATAGTGAGCCAAAATTCGCAGCTCAATTTGCGAGTAATCCGCCGATAACAGTACCCACCCTGGTTCTGTGGGATGAAAAACTTTTCTCAATTGTCGTCCCTGTTCAAGGCGAATCGGGATATTTTGCAGGTTTGGTTCAGTGCTCGACAAACGCCCAGTGGCTGCCACAGTTTGTTGAAACGTGGTATGAATCCGTCCATCCTTCACTTGAGCGAGCAGACCGTTCACATAGGTCGACATCAGTTTATTTAACTGCCGATAGTCAAGGATCTTTTCCACGATTGGGTGTGCTAAGCGTAGTTCTTCCAGCGTCTCCGCATTGGTGGAATAACCTGTCTTGGTCTTTTTTGCCGTTGGCAAGCCAAGCTTCTCAAATAGGATCGTTCCCATCTGTTTCGGCGAATTTATGTTAAAGGTTTCCTCAGCCAGTGCATAAATGTCTAGTTCGAGTTGTCTTAAAGTTATACTGATCCCTTCACCGAAGCTCGTCAATTGTTCAACGTTCACTCCGATGCCATGACGTTCGATTTCTGCTAGTACTAAACTTAGCGGCTCTTCAATGTCGTGCAGTAATCCCGTGAGTCCCAGCGCTTCAAGTTCTTCCTCAAACTGGGGGGCGACTTGGGCTAGCGCAGTCGCTTCTTTGGCAGTGCTCACGAAGACATCTTGGTTCTGAACGTATTCCTTGACTAAATCCAACGGGGCAAATTTCGTCCGGGCGGATTGAATCAGATAGGAAGCCAGACTCATATCCAGCCCAACACCCTTTAATTGTACATCTTCATTAGCCAGCAACAAGGCCACAGTTTTGCTATCTGCCAATGTTTTGAGGACCTGTTCATTGCCCAACAATTCTGACCAAGCTTTAAGTACCCCAGCGGACGCTTCCGTACGTGTCAGCGTAAAGGATTCCCCTAGCGTAGCAATTCCCCATTCCAGCCAGTGACCCCCTTGTAACCCTGTGCCCTCGTACCGACAGGCCAAAGTGAGTGCCGTTTTACTTGATTGCCACTCCTCGATTTGAGCAAGCCAGCCCTCCTCTGATAGCATGCGTTCAGGCCAATCTTGCAACACCGTATCGGAAATTTCCTCGGCCGTTTCGATATCGTCTTTGTGACGTTCTTGCCATAACCGAGTCACACTCCGAAGGTCATACTTTTGAAAAACGGGGAGGACTTTGGTCGCTTGTGAACGGCGGTAAACAAGATCGTCTAACGAAAACGCTAATGGAACGTCCGTCAGCATCGTCGCCAGTTTTTTACTAAGGAGGGCCTGGTCAGCAAATTCGATTAAATTACTATGTACTTTCTTCCCCGAGATTTTATCGACGTTCGCCAAAACGCCCTCGACCGTTTCAAATTCCAACAGTAATTTCAGCGCGGTCTTCTCTCCAATGCCAGGAACCCCTGGGATATTATCTGAGGAGTCTCCCATGAGACCTTTCAGATCGATGATTTGATAAGGTCTCAACTGATAACGTTCCCATAAAGCATGTTCGTCATAGCATTCAACGTCACTGATCCCTTTTTTAGTCAAGAAGATATTTGTCTTAGGAGAGATCAGTTGAAGAGCATCTCTGTCCCCAGTATAGATCTGAATTTCCATCCCCTGTGCTTCTGCCTGTTTAGTTACTGCGGCAATGAGATCATCCGCTTCATAACCTGCCAACTCCAGCATGGGCACCTCTAATTCCGTTAAGACTTCTTTAAGGAAATCAAATTGAGGACGCAATCCCTCTGGTGTTTCTTTCCGTTGCGCTTTATACCCGGCATACTGTTCAATCCGTACAGTTGCCTTAGTTTTATCGAAAGCCACCACCCAGTAATCGGGCTGCTGTTCTTGTTCTAACCTGAATAGCATGGTAAGAAAACCATGTAATACATTCGTAGGACGCCCATCAGACGTAGTCAACGGCGGTAGAGCATAAAAGGCGCGATTCGCAAGACTATTTCCGTCTAGTATCACCATTCGTGGCATTGTGAAACCCCCAATCTTTCGCATTTCACTATATCATACCCATTGCTTTCTCACAAACGATTGAGGTGCTTCCTAAATCCACGTTTTGAACCGTCCCAAATGCTTCTACATCAGGTACCGCAAAAGGTTTGATATGAACAGGTTGATGGAGCAGGCGGTATGGAATAATCAGCCTGTTCGGGGGAGTGCGCGTAGGGACTTGAAAGAACATCAAGAAGACGCTCCATCACGCTGTAGTCTCCTTGTTTCACTGCGGCTTCTAGTGCAGCTTCTACCCGGTGGTTGCGAGGGATTAGCGCAGGATTGCTGTTTTGCATCAACTGATGTGAGGAGGTATTCGATTCCTGCTGCCTGCCCAGTCTCGCCTTCCATAGCTCAAGCCACTGAACAAATTCTGTGCTACCAAACAGAACCGTATCCTCAGGCGTATCCAACGTTAATGCGCGGAAGGTATTGGTATAGTCTGAATGATACTTCTGCATCATACTGAGCAGTCCTTCAAAAAGGGATTCATCCTGTATCTCTTCGTTAAATAGTCCCAGTTTTGCTCTCATTCCCGCGAGCCAATTACTGCGATACAACTCAGTAAAATCTGTAATCGCATCCTGAGCTAGTTCGATAGCCTGCGCCTGATCGACATGCAGCAGCGGCAATAGAGTTTCAGCAAATCGCGCGAGATTCCACCCTGCCATATTTGGCTGATTGCCATAGGCATAACGGCCGTGAAGATCAATGGAACTGAATACCGTTGCTGAGTCATAGGCATCCATGAAGGCGCAAGGACCATAATCAATGGTTTCTCCACTAAGGGCCATGTTGTCGGTGTTCATCACCCCGTGAATAAAGCCAACCAGCTGCCATTTGGCAATCAGTACTGCCTGACGCTTAATCACTTCTTGAAGTAGCAAAAGATAGCGGTTCGGGGCATCGTCAACGTCTCGAAAATGTCGTTGCAATGTATAATCAGCAAGGTCCCGGAGTTCCTCGACAGTGCCCCAATTTGAAACGAATTGAAAGGTGCCTACGCGCAGATGACTGGAAGCTACGCGGGTCAGAATTGCACCTGGCAGCTCGGTTTCGCGGATGACTGATTCACCGGTTGTCACCACCGCTAAACTGCGGGTGGTAGCAATACCAAGTGCATGCATTGCTTCGCTGATAATATATTCGCGCAGCATAGGCCCAAGCGCCGCTCGACCATCGCCCCCACGGGAGTATGGTGTTCGACCTGAACCCTTGAGCTGAATATCAACCCGCTCACCTTGGGGGGTGATTTGCTCGCCAAGTAGCACAGCTCGTCCGTCGCCTAATAAGGCAAAATGCCCGAATTGATGCCCCGCGTAAGCTTGAGCAAGCGGCAAAGCGCCTTCAGGAATCCGGTTGCCTGCAAGCACCGCAACGCCATCTTCAGTTTGCAACGCCTGGACATCCAACCCCAGAGATATTGCCAACGGATCATTGAGAATGATCAATTTCGGTGAGCGTACAGGCATTGGGTTGAGGCTCGTAAAAAATGATTTCGGCAGATGAGCATAGCTGTTATCTAGGTTCCATCCTGCTTCTATTATATTTTTCTTTGTCATCGTATCTCCTTTTCTTCTTTTTCCTTATTGTATCCTAGTTTTTTCTTTTATTTCACCTTCTCCAATTTTCCTCTTAATTATTTTCCTATAGTAGTATTATTTCCCTATAGTAGTGTCGGTTTTGGGAATGCCGATGCCAGTTGCCTCTCAGGGGGCATTGTGTCAATGAATGTCCGCAAAGTTCAAAAAAAGCAATCGTAAAACCATAAAGCTGTGGTTGTCCGATTAGTCTTTTCTAACTTCTCATACTTAGACCTTTGGCAATCACCGATTGCACCACAGGAGCACATCAGGCACCCGCAGGGTTCTTTGTTATGCATTCACACCCTGTATTCGCCCCTGTGTGTCTTTTGATATCTTCTAAAGTCGAACAACACTGTGCCTCAGCAACGTGGTAGAGAATTTCTTCTTCCATAACGTTTGCACAATAACAAACTGGGATCAGCGAGGAAATATTTTTCTTAAACCAAATCTTGTTTTTTAATTGTTTTTGGTGAATCACCTTCCCGTCTTGAGAATAATAACCAGCCTCACATTCTGGCGTTCGACATATACAAAACTGTTCTCCATATAAACTTATATCATTTTTATCTTTCACTTGATAATCTACAGTAATGTCTTTGACCCTTTGACCTATATTTCCACAGATAGGGCAGGAATTATTTACTGTTGGATCTATGTTAAGCTCTATCAACTTGTCACTTCCTCTGTAACAGTATCTTAACCTTAAATAGTTGATTACCATTTGCGTCCGATCAGCTCAGCTTCTATTCATTAATAAACTTCAAGGCACCCTCGTCCAAATCGTATTTAGCGCCCATTACTTTAATTTTTTTAGCTTCTACTCCCTCTTTAATAACAGGACTTTTAGATATATCGGATAGTGCGTTCTTAATATTAATATCGATACTCTTTTCAATCAAATCATTGCCTGTTAGGCCCAAAGCCTTGGCCTCAACGACGGCCGGTTTAATTTTATCGGTTATCGCGGCAATACTACCGGGTGTTTCGCCTCCCTGCACAGTAGCAGTAACAGCTCCACATCCCTCATGACCGAGAACTAACACTAAGGGAGATTTCAGGTGTTCAACCGCATACTCTACACTTCCCATTTCGACTGGAGTAATTACATTACCTGCCACACGGATTACAAATAAATCACCAAGGGCCTGGTCAAGCAGAAGTTCTGGAGGAACCCTCGAGTCTGAGCAACTCACAATTACCGCAAACGGATGCTGTCCGTTCTTCATCAAATCCATTCGTCTTGTAGCACTAAAATCTTTACTCAAGGGTTTACCAGTAATGAAACGGTTGTTTCCCTCGATCAAAAGTTGCATTGCCACATCTGGCGATGAAATTACTTCGGTTCGTTTGTAGACATTAGCTATAACCTGCTGAGCGGCAGGGTTCACCGCGTCTGAAGTTTGTGCCCCTGTCTTAGGGGCGGTCTGGGCTCCACAACCACTCAAGATTAATGTTAGACTCAGCAATGCGGCACCGATATAGGATATACCTTTTCTCACAAAAACTCTCTCCTTCACTATTTCTAATTCTTAAGAATAGCTAACCCGCCTTATTTACATTCCACATTTTGCCTAATTATTCCTCCCGAAGGTAAAAGTTCATTTCTGGTAGTATCATTCATATGAAAGATATGTTGATTAAGAAACCAAATCATTGTGATTGACTACTGTGCTTATAATTGGTACAATTTAGTTGATACTACTCCAGTAGTTACATTTAAGAAGACGCAACTATGTTATATAGAAAGGAGTTTAGCAATGGCTCGAGACTTAAGCGAGATCCTTCAACGCTTTGGCTTTACTCAATATGAATCCAAAGCGTATCAAGCACTTGTTAGAAGTGGATCCTCCAATGCCTCCTCCATCAGTAAAGCATCAGGAATTCCTAGAGCCAGGATATATGATACTTTAGAATCGTTGGTTGAGCAGGGAATTGTAATGACTGAAGAAAATGTTGAAGGGTTAAAAACTTACACCTGTTTGCCTGTCAGCGTCTTTCTTGAAAAAATTCGTAACAACTGGGTAACTGATTTCGCTTATGCTGAAAAAGAGTTAAAGGCCATTGAGAACCAAGGCGAAATGCAGGAGACTTACATTTCTACTCTACGAGGAAAAGATAACATTTTGGCATTTTGTCGCATTCTGATTCGCCGGGCACAAAATCAAGTAATCCTTTCGATCTGGGATACGATGTATCATGAATTGCTACCGGACCTACAGCAAGCAGTTCAAAATGGCCTTCGGGTGCGTGGCATAACCTTTGAAGTTTCTCAGCCACTTGAGGGTCTTTATAGTCATCGCCTGAACGATCATATGTCTTCATTACGATCAGAGAATTGGTTCATCCTTTCGATTGATGGTCACGAACTACTTTACGGTCATTCTGCAGAACGCGACAGTAATGCATTTTACACTGATGATGCTGTACATATTTATTTGCTTGAGGATTACGTTTGGCACGACGTACTTGTTAACCGTCTTATTAAAGAACAGGGAGAACAACTTGATAATTGGATTTTACCTGAGCAGGAGGCATTTTTCAATCGGTAAGAGAGACACCTTTTTGCGGAGAATTGATATAATTTTTATGTTTGTCTGATTACTAATAAAAAGGAGCGCTAAACATGTCTGATAAGCAAATTCGCTTATTAATGGTACTTACTACTATTTTTTGGTCTGGTGCATTTATTACCGGTAAAATTGCGGTGGGGCAATTCCCTCCCTTTGCACTGACTTTCTTTCGATTCCTCTTCGCTTTACCGTTTATTTTTACAATTTTCTACCTCAGAGAACGGGGTAACCTTCTACCGCGTGGTAGACAATGGCCCCCTCTAATTATTCTTGGACTCGTCGGTACTTTCTGTTATCACGCTTTGTTTTTTACTTCACTAAAATATACTACGGCGATTAATTCATCCCTTATCGGAGCTATAAATCCCATGGTTACAACACTTCTGGCTGCCATGTTCTTTAGCGAACAATTGACCCCCTGGAGGGTCTTCGGCATCATCTTGTCCTTTAGTGGCGTCTTTCTATTCATTACAAATGGAGATTTGCAGTTAATCTCGCAATTTCAATTCAACAAAGGCGATCTATTTATGTTGATCGCGGTCTGTTGTTTTGCAGTCTATTCGCTACTTAGTCGTCGGTATATGAAAGAATACCGTCTATCACCACTCATGGTCACTGCTTATACCTTTTTAATTTGTGTTGTTATTTCTGTCCCTTTCGTATTATGGGAAAAGCCTACTACCTATTTATTTTCAGCGACTGCGAGCGGCTGGCTCTCCATTTTGTATATGAGCGTGTTCGCTTCAGTAATAGGCTACCTTATCCAGATGGTTGCCATTCAACGCATTGGTGCGCCGCGCACAGCCATTTTTATTAATTTGGTACCGATCTTTACAATTATCCAGTCTGTTACAATCCTAGGTGAGTCAATTACGCTTTTTAAACTCGTGGGTGCCGCTATTGTAATTACCGGCGTTTATTTAGCTACCCGACCAGAATCGAGGGTTAAGTATTTTAAAAAACTAAAAGGTAGTACCTTCTAGCATGGCTATTTAGTTCATCCCCTTTCGACTATAAATATGATATAAATTAAGAGCCTTCACTTTTGCTGGTGAAAGGCTCTTAATGTCGGAATGTCCATTGAAGTAAAAGAAAAATTGAAAGCCTCACGCAGCACTTGGCAGAGGCTTTCATAATACGTCTAATTATTGTTGCTTGCTTTGTAACGATTGCATGAAGGTATTTTGGAATTGATCTATATTAATCTTATAGGTTGTTTGGAAGGCATCATTTACATCCTGTGGGTTTGATTTTGCTGCGTTTAAGAAAGCAATAAACTGATCTGTACTATTTTGTTTGATCAGTGACTCTACTGCCATAAAATCTTCGTACTCTACATTGTAATTAGCATTTAGGATATCTTGCTCCGTAGCAGTTAGAGGGAGTAACTGACCCTTACTAACAGCTTGCTGAACCCCGCTTTGTTCATTTGACATTTCAATAGCCGTTCCATTATAGTCGAGCTGTTGTTGCGCTAATAATCCATCGCGCCATGCTGCTCCTTCGTTGATCCATGTGGGCAGCTTATCACCTGACCCCGCTTGATTAAAGATAACGTGAGTTAATTCATGGGTCATCACATTGGCTAACTGTGAAATGTCTTTAAGATTATATAAAGGAATCCAAATACTTGAACCCATCGTGATTCCACCTGTATTAGCCGTGTAGACAGATATATCACTAGCTGGAATACCGGCCTGAATCAAAGCATTTCCATAGGTTTGAGGACTGGAAAATAAAACAATGTTCACGACCTGAGAAGGCGTTGAACCGGCGTATTTGCTTAGAATGGGTAAAGACGTCTGGTTAATGATCTTTACCGCTGATGAGAGTAGATTATTGGTTACTCTATTGTCCCCAGCTTTTAGCGTAATATTTGAATTTGCCGACTCTGAAAGGGTTGTTTGAGTATTTGGTAATTTTTTTACGTTTCTACGACGATCAGGCACATGTATGCTAGAAATAGGTACACGATAAGTAGGTGGTTTCTGCACAGACGGCTGATGTGTGTAAATTTGGGCACTTAAAGCGAGTCCAGCAATTATTGATAGCATCTCTCATTCACTCCTTTTAGTCACATTCGAACTACATTAGTTGTAATATTCGACGACAAAAAGAGGTTTCCTGTTGCTGTTATTGAGATTCAAATAGTTTCACAAAATCTTGACATTTTTTCACTTACAACGCTCATTTTGGCTTGAGGGTTCCGAAATCCCACTACATTCCCTCCTTCCTCTAATCGCAACATCGTATAGAACCTTAATTAGGTATACGAACAACAATACATTTAAAAGAGAAGTTACAATGAGTATGGGCCCATAAGATACTGAATTTACACCGTTCTGCGTCTCATAGAGAACAAAGTGAGTATTAATGTAAATGGTTGTGCTATACCCTACGGCTAACAACATTAATCGCTTATCCCTATGATAAATAAACGTTAAAATTGACAGCGCAACGGCCGGAAACATATACCGTTCATGCATTCTTGTAGAAAACGTGAACACACCGTCGATCAGGAGGAGTGCAACAGCCGATGCATATACCTTGCTATTCCCTTTGATGAAGAGAAACCATGAAAATGCGGTGATCATGACAATCGCGATCAGACCCCAGCTATGATAGCTGACTACAAACAAGGTACCTGCGTCCTTTGTGAAGTTCGCTCCCAGCAGACTAAAGAAGTTAAAGGCGTTTACAGAGGCATAGGGATACTCACCTAACGTACTCGCATAGAGTTTGAAAATCCACAGACCATTCGTATTCAAGGAAAATGGAAGTACAATCACTATGGCTGTAACCAGACCGGAAATGAAAACTTTTATCCACCTCTTTAACGCTTTTTGCCTGATCAATTCAAAGAAAAGAAGCGGAAGGAAGATAATCCCTTGTGGCTTCATAAGAACAGCTGCGGTAAATAAAACGGAGGCTAGGCCGATTTTCTTCTCCGAGAGAAAAACAATCGCTCCAACCATGATGAACGTGAAGAACGAATCTACCTGACCCCATATCGTTGAATTAATCAATACAGCCGGGTTGAAGTTGTAAAATGCGGCTAGCAAAAGGCTTATTTCCAAGGTGAGATATTTTTTGGCGAGTTTGTAAATCAAGAAGGAAGTAGCGATATCTGCAACGATGGACGGTAGCTTTAAGAGTAACGTAAAATAGGGACTCAGTGTAGAAAGACTTACAATTTTGCCAATCAGAAATAATATGTAGATATACAAAGGCGGATAGTCACTGGCATTACGTCCTTGATAAAATTGAGAGAAATTATTGGCAGCCGTGGTTGCCCAGTTTTTGAAGGTATTTAGATCATATGGATGTCCATTAATCAACATAGCCAGAGGTATCCGCAAGAGCAAACCCACACCCAGTATGGTCAGAATCAGTATTTTTGCATTACCAGGCTGGATTCTTACCTTTTTCTTGGTAACAAGATAGTAAGCCGCCAGGAAAAACATCAAAAAAGCTACGGCATAGGCAACCATTTGAGCAGAATAATTTGCGCTTGCACTCGTATTGCCACTTGTATGCATACCTGGACTCCCATTAGTCATGCCCTTGGGCCTGGCTCCTTGATTAGGTGCTGTTCTCTGACTTGCATCCGATGCTTGGAACTGCCCACTAGGCGATTGAGGTAGGTTTTGTTGCGCACCTTGACTTGTCTGATCCAATATTATGTTGCTTTCACTTGGAAACAAATTGCTAGAGACAATCCTATTTTGGGTTACTTGGGTATGACTGCTATAACTCCATAACGTTGTCATGCATAATACTCCTGATAATATTAGAATCAATAACAGGCTAATTTTAAGTATATGCTTATTTAAAAGCCACCGATTGAATGCTCCTTTCATACCGCCGCCCTTTTCGGTCGATTCTGGCCTAATTGCTTCTTAAGCACTTGTTGCAAATATTCAATCAGCTGGGGTTGCAGCTCATCCCTTTCCAGCCCCATTTCAATGATCGCCTTCATGTAGCCAAACTTATCTCCTATATCGTAACGGTCTCCCTTCAACTCTAGCCCGAGCAGACCTTCCTGTCGACAAACTTCTCGCAAGGCATCCGTCAGCTGATATTCGTTTCCCGCCCCTCTTTCTTGCGTCTTCAGGAAGGGGAAAATGGATGGTTTTAAGATATACCTTCCCATGATGGCCATATTGGAAGGAGCATTGGCCGGAGAGGGCTTTTCAATCAGATCTCTAACTTGCAAAATCTTGTTATGCTGTGCCACAGCCGATATAATGCCATATTTGCTAACCTCCGCCGGCTGCACCGGCTGAACGCCAATAACTGTTTTCTCATACGTTTCGAAAACGTCGATCAGCTGCTTTAAGGCAGGTGGATCGGAAACCATAATATCGTCTCCCAGCAGCACAGCAAATGGTTCATCACCAATAAATTGCTCCGCGCAAAGAATGGCATTCCCCAAACCAAGCGGTTCCCTTTGCCGAGTATAAACGATATTGGCCATGTTGCTGATGTTTTGAATCTCAAGCAGTAAATCGGTTTTCCCCTTTTCCCAGAGCATTTGTTCAAGCTCAACGGACTTGTCAAAATGGTCTTCAATCGATTTTTTGTTTCTGCCCGTTACAATAAGTATGCTTTCGATGCCCGACTTCACCGCCTCTTCTACAATATATTGGATAGCCGGCTTGTCAACGATCGGGAGCATCTCCTTTGGCTGCGCTTTGGTCGCCGGTAAAAATCTCGTACCTAACCCGGCTGCCGGGATGACGGCTTTTCTGATTTTCATCTATACCCCTCCAATTTTAAAGTGTGAGACTGGCGAAAAAATCCATAAACGGCTTCCTAGATAATTGATTCCAAAGCTTGCTCCCGTGGCCACCAATTTACAGACGAGTAGTGGCCATACCAAGTGATATCGAAAGTAGACTAACAATCCGTAAGTTACTGATAAAGTACCAAGATTTAGCGCCAAAAATCTGATCAACTGTCCGGAGGATTGACCACGTCCTCTGAAAGTCCAGGTCCGGTTCAGAAGAAAACTGTTCAATACTCCGCAGGTGTAGGATACACATTGAGCCACTAGCAACAGAACACCCAAATTGGATAGAACCGTAAACACTGTAAAATCAACACCTGTATTGATTGCTCCAACCAGACAGAACCTCATAAACTCCACTGAACGCTTCGGCATATTAGACAACCCTCTTCACCTTCCGATCCTTTCTCATCATCCCGTAGCATTCACTAACAATATATAAGGGGCGCTTTCTCGCTTCATCGTATATACGTCCGATATACTCTCCGATAATCCCCATCATCGTTAGGAGAATTCCGGTCAACACCAATTGCATAGCGATCACCAGATTCCACCCTGCGATCACTGCCGCGGTCAATATCGTTGAAAGTAACATACCTGCCAAGTATATCAAGCCGGAAAGGAGTAGTAGGGCTCCGATATAGTTAGCCATTTTGATGGGTTTAAAGGAAAAGGAAGTTAAGCCGTCCAAACTGAGTTTGATCATCTTTTTCAGCGGATACTTAGTTTCTCCGGCCAACCGTTCATCCCGTTCATACTCAATCGCAGTTTGCCGGAAACCTACCCAACTCACCAAGCCGCGAACATAACGGTTTTTCTCAGGCAGGCGTTTCAGTTCGTCACACACTCTGTGATCCAGTAAGCGAAAATCGCCTGTGTCCGTCGGGATATCGAGATCCGTGGAAGCGCTTAAAATTCGGTAAAACAAACGGGCAGTTTGCTTCTTGAAAAACGTTTCGCCTTTCCGCTTCGTTCGTTTGGCGTAAACAACGTCAAACCCTTCTTTCCATTTGGCAATCATATCGAGGATTAATTCGGGTGGATCCTGCAAATCCGCATCAATCACCACGACAGCCGCACCTGACGCGTAGTCCATCCCGGCCGTAATAGCAATTTGATGGCCAAAATTACGAGAAAACGTGATGAGCTTCACTGCATCATCCTGATCCCTGAAGCCTTTGATCTTTGCCGTCGTATGGTCGCAGCTGCCATCGTTCACGAAAATCAACTCGTAGGGATCCTTTGTTGAATCCATCACCTGCTTCAAACGCTGATACGTTTGGTCGATGACAGCTTCTTCATTGTAGACGGGAATCACTATGGAATAACGAATATCTGCGTTCATACTCTTGCCTCCTACCTTTTATGGATTGATTTCATATAACGTTTGGGATCCGTTAATACTCTTATCTCCCTGGGTCGTTTCATTTACTGTACTCGCTTGCCACTCTGTCTGCGGGACTACCTTCCCATTCTTGATGATCCATGCCTGAACGTCCGAGCTTCCTCCACCAGGGCCACCCGAGGAACTTAAGAAATATTTGATTTCTTTATTGGCTACCATTAGTTTTAATTTATCGACCGTCAAGATCGGATCGGAGCCGGAAAACCCGCCCATCGCCATCACTGCTTTGCCAGTTTTAATAATGTACGCTTCGGCAGTGCCGGCATTGGTTGTGGCAAATAGGTATTTCTCGCCGGTATTGTTGGCCGTTAGATAAGCCAGCAATTTTGTGTCGACATTTTCCTTTGACTGCCCAGCAGACCGAGTCTGCGTGCGATCTTGTGTCTGCTCTTGAGTCTGGCTTGGAATCTGCCCTTGTCCCCCGCTAGGCATACCCATTCCGCTCCCGGACGAGGTCGGACCCGCTGCTGGCAACATGCTATTTCCGCCATAAATGATGGGAGTTGCAGCCCAATAAAGTGGAGCGGCTAGAAGTACAAACATGCCAGCCACAGCGGCAGTTCTATTAAACTTGCTTCTAATTCCACTATTAGTGGAGGGGCGAATGACGATATGGCTGCAAAGGATGAGTGAAGCCACCGTACCCAAAACCCCAACCGCTATCGGCAATCCAAGTCCGATTTGGGTCTTATAAGGAAGTAGAATATAGAGTTCAAAGGCCGTAGTGCCTAGAAGTCCGACGGGTAGCAACCATCGTTTCCAGCCTTCATGGTTACGATTAAAGTTATAGAGTTCTAACCATCCTGCGCCCGTCAGCGCAGCAATCGGGGGAGCCAACATAATGAGATAATATTGATGGAAAAAACCTGCGACACTAAAGAACACCATCCCTGGGATCAACCACGCGAGCCAAAACAAACTTTCCTTTTGCTTATCCGTCAGTGGCTGTTTTCTTCGGATCCCCAACAGTAAGCCGACAGCCCCTAATAAAGCGAACGGAAGCAGCCAACTGATTTGTCCTGATAACTGGGATTGGAACAAACGGAGCGGTCCAGCAGTTCCGGTGTTGAACATGCCCCCACCACTATTTCCTGGGCCACCGCCTTGTCCTCCATCCATTTGGCGACTCCTATTGTTGCCATCAACGCCTTGCGTCGTCGCAGTACCCTCAGACATTTGAGCACTGGCATCTTGCACCTGTCCAGGCGGTTGACCGTCTCCAGATCCCCCTCGATTGCCTCCTCCTGGTATTCCAGTACCTGATCCTGTCAAGCGGGCAATACCGTTATAACCGAAGGCTAGCTCCATGACCGAATTTGTTTGGCTACTTCCGATGTACGGCCGGTTTGCAGCGGGAATGCTGTCTACGATAAGAGGCCATGATAACGATACAATCAGCAAGGTTGACGTTGAGGCGGCCAGTATACCGAGCTTCCTTTTCCAATTAACTTTAAAAGCCAGTAAATAAAACAGGTAGAAGGCAGGAAGCACCATATATGCTTGGAGCATTTTGATATTGAAACCTACCCCGATCATCCCAAAAGCGCCGATGGACCAAAGCCAATTCTGCGTTTTAACAGCCTTAAATAACATCCACGTTGCCGCTAGAAGGGTGAAAACCAATAAGCTATCGACATTATTCGTGCGGCTTACGGCTGCCGCGATGGGCGTGCAGGCTGCCACTAAGGCCGCAAGCCTTGCTGCAGTCTTACCAAAGGACGGTTTAACAAGGGCGTAAATTAGGAGAACAGACCCGACTCCAGCAAGTGCCTGAGGCAGGATCACACTCCACCCTTGTACTCCGAACACATAAGCAAACATCGTCTGGATCCAGAACGCGACCGGTGGCTTATCCACGGTTACGAATCCTCCTGGATCAAACGAAGCGAAGAAGAAATTGTGAAAACTTTGCAGCATGCTGGTGACTGCAGCCGTGTAATAAGCATTGGCATATTGATCTTTCCAAATACCGTACATATTTAAGAACACGGCAAGCAAGATAATTCCAATAAGTAATGGGTCAATACGTTTACCTTTTAATAGTTTCATTGCTTTGATAACTCCTTTACGAATAATTTTCAGTTCACTATGTATTTTTTCTTAAGGTGCTCCTTTACTATAACCTTCGTTCCTGAATCAGGACTAAATGCCACCTGAACGTTAAATGAGCGTTTCCTGAAAGTCTGCTGAAAGAACGATAATTATCCACTATAACAAACGGCTATATTCGCCACGAATCAGCGAATATAGCCGTAATTAACATTTCTATTAAATTCATCTCAAAACAATTATTAAAAACTTTATAATTATTTTAAGCGTTCGTTAAGAAATAAATAGTAAGATTAAAGGTATTGGAGGTTGATTTCACTTTGAATGTATTACAAACTAAAAAAGTTTACTACTCAAATACGATCTTATGGGCTTCATGTTGTGCATTGTTCAGCTTGTATGCAATTTGGTTATCCTATCACGGTATAAACGACTGGTCTATCCGAATGCAAGAACGATTTTGGAATGAGATGGGATTCATGTCAATATTCTTGGGTATAGGTTCTGTTGTTTTTTGGTTTAGTAAAAAAAAAATCATTAAGGCTAAAGAAGTTAATAGTGGTTTAAAGATTCTTCATTTGAGAGCATCACACATTGCGCTCGGTTGGCTATCGTTTGCTGTCGGCCTTGGTCATAGCATCTTTTTCATTGTCAGCGATCTCGGTAGGCCAAGTCGCAACTTCACCGGATATATCGCCCTCCTTGTCATGCTATTAGTCATAATATCCGGTGCTCTGTATAAACACAGAGTCCTTAAAGTCAGTGTAATTAAACGCTGGCACTTGGTCATTGCGTGCGTTTTGGTAGGTACTATGCTAGTACACATTTAATTAAACTAAAATAATCGAGTTGCCTTTTCACACATCATAAACCACCAACTACATTGTCAACATTTACCTGAAAGGCTACTTGACTCGAATATTAAACTCGCCGGAAATCCGGCTCGGGTAATCCTGAATCTGGAGCGTGATTGGGGACTGATAGGACACATTTCCTTGGAGATTGAGAACGATTGTTTGATCATATCCTTGTTTCTCAGAATACAAACGTGAACTTTGCGATTCAGTATTTAAAGATTGCCCACGGGCATCGGTGTAATCATAGGAAAATATACTGAACGCGCGTCTTTCATCGTATTTAGGATTAGTTTTTAGCAAGAAATATAGCTCCATCACCTTTCCTGAAGGGTTCTTGATCACCTGATCGAGTGCAAGGTTAGGCGGGCTGCTAAGAATTCTATCTTTTTCTAAATCCAGGGTAACACTCAAGTCTTCCTTATTTAGGGCACGTATGCTTTTGCCTTGTAAAAAGAGTTCTTTCGGTTGGGTAAAATAGTCACTCTGGAAGAAAAGGATTTCGTGGTTCTCATCGAGCCTACTTCCTGACATTCCATTCATAATCCGCCCCCACACTTCCCCCTTTTCATTGACGAGAGTAAGGTCATCAAAGGCAAAGATCTTTTTGCTATTCGTTGGGTCATAGGACACCTTCAGTGCTATGCGTGTCGGAAAAACCGTGGCTCTTTCAAACGTGATTTTTTGTCCTTCGAGAACCACGCTCTAGTTAACTTCATAGACCGTCTTCATACCGGCAAACTTATTTTTATCCATAGGGATAGTGACTTCCCAAGTTGAGGAAAGTTGAGTGGGTAATGCTGGGTGGTTATCTTGAATTTCTTCACTGGGCTTTATGATTTCGGGAAGTTTTCCGTTTTCTCCAAGCTTTACTTTCAAGAATAGACGATTAGGAATTACGGTATGATCATCAAAGTTAACATTAAACTGAGACTGGACTTTGCCGTCGCCACCCTTATCTGGACTCTCTGAGCTATAAGAACTAATGGACACATCCCTAACAGGTTCACCCACTTCATCTAGGAGCTGAACTTCAGAAAAATCGACTTTGCCATGTCCCCTTTTGTTTTCCACAGTGTAGAAGATGACCAGACTTGACTCATCCATAATGATTCCATCTACTGTGAAAACGACATTCTCGTGTTCATCCGAAACCCCAATGGGTTGGATAAAGTCATTTTTCACTGAGGACTGAAGTCCTTTGTCATAGTTAATGAGTTCGACAATATACCCCAAACCAGGGATCTGATGTAAAACGGCTGCTACTACAGGGGAAACCCGGACAACCGTGATGAAAACGGCGAGAAGACAGCAGGCGACGAGCGTACTCCATTTGCGGAGCCGCCTTGTTTTTCCGACCTTTATTCCCTTGGCTAAGCCTTTTTGAATATAATCGTTGAGTTCGTTGGGAATAGGCATGTCCAAAGATCGAGATTTTGCTTGAAACAGTTCATTTATTAGTTCCATTTCATCCACTGCATCTAGCTCACTGATATCTTTCGCTTGTTCTATATTTATTTTTCTCTCATCTGATTTTTCTCTTTCAGACACGACTATCCCCCCTCTCTCGCAGGTGTTCCCGAAGTTGTCTATATGACTGGTTTAACCAGGTTTTAATCGTCCCTTCAGGTCGTTCCAGGATTATTGCAATTTCGCGAATCGTTAAATCTTCAAAGTATTTTAGTTCGATAACCTGACGATATTTAAGTTCAAGATAGTCGAGGGCCGAAAGAATATCTAGACGTTGCAAATCCGCGCTTCCCCCCGGCACTAATGAGTCATCGAACACTATCGACTTCTTCGGATTAGCCTCCCCACTCAGAGGCGTTTGAACTCTTAAATGCTTCAGCTCATCATTACAGGTATTGATGAGGATACGAATAAGCCAAGTTTGAAAGTATTCCGGTTCCTTAAGTTTATTAACGCTACGATAAGCGCGGAAAGTCGTCTCTTGTATGGCTTCTAGGGCATCCTGTTCGCTTTTCAGATAGCGAACAGCGATACGATAGAGTTGCTTCTTATGGAGATTCATAAGCTCGTTAAATGCCTCAGCATCCCCTCTTATTGCTGAAACAATGGTTTGCGTGTTCATCGTTCACCCCCTGTCTGATTCTTATTGGATTAATTAACTTTACTCATTAGACTTCATTGACGCGAAAAAAGATTCAGATAGAATAAATTCTTTATGATATCAGTAATCCCCACACCGCTTTGAACGTGGTGTGGGGATGTTAAGCGGGTTACCTAATTCTAGGATGCTGTCATATGAGATGGCACGCGTAACTTGTCACAATCCAGACCGGGCAAGCACTTGCTTTGCCTTTTGCTGGGATAAATTAAAGGATTGCCAGGATTGTTTTTTAGATAGACTCTCTTGTTGTTCGACTAAATATTTCTTAATATCCGTAGCAACATTTTCATCATTAAGCAGGCTTGCTAATACTGGTATGCTATCATACGACAAATTACTAAAATAATTAGTGTCAAGCTTACCCGTTTCAATATACCGATCTACATTGTTTCTCGCTATGAGTACGTCAATATTTGCGAAATTGATGATCATATAAGCTGTTAATGTAAGAACGATATACGGTTTAAGCAAAGAAATACGCTCGTTCCAAATTTTATAGAATGCTATCAAGAATAAAACACACAGAAAGATCATGAAACTATGCGTTAATACCCTCAAATACGTATAACCGTAAGCTGCCTCATACAGTGACATTCTGAAATATGCTGACAAAAGTATCACCACGGTACAGAGAATAAGTAGAGAGTGCAAAATCTGTACAGTTCTAGCAACCAATTTACCGCCTTTTTGGGTAAATCGTATACTACTTAACAATAAGCTAAAGTTGATTAACGTGACAATTAATAATTCAAAAAACCCTCTTCGAGCATATTCAGAATATGTAAAATCCGGTGGTAAAGCATTGTTTACGGAGCTAAACAAATATGCAAACTGGATAATTGTAAAAGCCACATAGACACAATTAATGACGCTCAAAATAGTTATGGAGATTATTGGATCACAACTAATTTTATTAGGTTTTATAGATCCAAGCTGCTGATTTTTTAAACTGCTATTGGGCTTTGAGAAACTCCATAAATAACTAAAAGAAATCACTGTGATAAATAACGCGATCATTCCCTGCAATACAAAATCAGCGATGTTAATATTTCCAAACGAACTTAATATTTCACCGATAAAATGGTTAAAGACCTTGTCCGCTGACGATAGGAGAGAAACGATAATCAGTAATAGCGGGATCGAAATCACCAAACCGATCAGGACTTTCTTTATAGCATCATACTTTCCATCGCTCTTCTTCATATGAATAACGCTTACTCCAACTGCAAATGGTTTTGAGATATAGCCAAAGGCTCGATTAAAAATCCCATAGAAGATATCCTTGATAAACCATGCATCATACCATTTGTGTTTGTTTTCCTCATTTATCAAGATTGTTTGGGCAATGATTAAAACGGGTATTATCAAAAAGTTTAAAACAACAAAGATCTGATTTGAAAAAATAAAATATGTGGATGCTAGTGCGATTATGGGTATCGTCAAAAACCATCCAAAACTTAATTTAAATGCTAGCTTATGGCGCCGGTTCCATAAAAATACACTATAAAAGGCCATTACAAAAAGTGGGTATGAAATTCCTAATGATTTTTTATAGAATAAAATATTAAAAAGCACTCCAAGCAGGACTGAACAGATAAGGATGTATATATCTTCCTTTTCGAACACAGTTTTTTCCTCATAACCTTCGCCCTCGCCCTCTTGTTCCATCCATAAATCCTCCATCATTTCCGCCCCTTTCAAACTCCATTTATTCTAGAAGCTGGTCAGGATCATCATCTTCTTCATAAGCTAAAATATCTCCAGGTTGGCAACATAATGCTTTACAAATTGCCTCTAAAGTTGAAAAGCGGATTGCCTTAGCCTTGTTATTCTTTAAAATCGATAAATTGGCTTGCGTGAGTTCTATTTTTGAAGCAAGTTCAGTTGAACTTATTTTTCTTTTTGCCATCATTACATCCAAATTTACGATAATTGACATATTGCGCCTCCATTATATGGTCAAATCATTTTCTCCTTTAACTTCAACGGCCTGTCGGAAAACCTCCGCTAAAATAATTGAAAAAAATCCTGTGATGATAAATACCATTGCTACAATTATGGTCAGAAAAGAATTATAGAAAATTATTTTAATGACATAACAAGCTGTAATCAACCAACATGAGATTGCAATTCGATTGAGGCTTGTTACATTTCCGATGATAAAGGGATTTCCTCGATTCAAGTTCATCAATAATTTTCTAATTTCATTCACGATTAACAACGCAAAAATTCCAGTTACGAATAGAAAACCGAATAAGAAATTATAATTTTCACTGGTTCGTGAATACATTAATCCCAAATACCATTTCAACGCAATTGGTAGACTTAAAAAGACACCTATCCCTCCCACAAATACTAAGTCCAAGATATATTTTACGATACCGGAAAAACCTTTCTGACCTAAAATAATCATGCCCGACGCCCTCCCTATAAGCTAGATTTAAGGTTATTATATATGAGTTCATTCCTTTTATCAATATATATTTATCGATTATCGATGTTTTTTTATTGTTAATCCCTTACTGCAAATCGAACGGCTACATTCGCCGTAAATCAGCAATGTAACCGTTCGATTTGCCCTCCTATATATTTTCATCTAATTCCGAGACGCCCACTTCTATAAGTAAGGGGTTCCATTTTGGAGTTGAAAAGTAAAAATAGCATAAGAATTAGCATGATATTGGCATGGTTTTAGCATAGAAAATATTATGCATCAGCATAAAAATAACTACATATTAAAGGCGTGGGTATTTTTATGAGGTCTTTTGGTTAGTTTGGCGACGGGGCTATTACTTTATATCCCAGGAGTAGATTCAGCTCTTTTGGTTTAGTTCGTATCAAGCAATATAGCGCAAAAGGAAGTTCGGGATTTAATGGTACGAAATAACCAAGTCCGTAAGTTGGGGCGTAAATTAGGGCTATACCAGGGATTGCTAACACTACTAATCTGGTGGCTGTGGCTATTTTACTTGGAAGAATATATCCCATCAAACCAAATAAACCAACTACGCCCCAGAATACTGATATGAACTTTATAAAGTTTTTCTTTCTCAAATAGCCCAATATTAATCCGTATAATAACCAAACAAGTAAAAGGCTTGAGATACCATTGTGTAATGAAATGACGGTGAATAGTGATACACAAATTGCCCCAATGGACTATCCCCTATAATAAATAAAGCTGCCACAGATACTATGATAGAAAATACTATATTTAGTAATAACAATGCAATACCTCCCCAATTTACTTTAAACCTTTTGCAGGTCTACCAGGGGCTATTAGGAGGTAATGGTGGCAAATTCAGTCCGTCTAATTCCTTTGATGCATCATCTAAGACTGCCTTCCATTGTTCACCAACAATGCTCCCATCCGCTTTATTGCTCCATCGAAAGCATTCCCAAGGAAAGAATTATTTAGGCTATTGGCAAAAGAATACCCATATCACTTGTTTTCTACATTATCATCTTCCTTTTTTAATCCCATAGTTCTCATGTTATTTAAGAAACTGACCAAACCCTGTGAACCAAGAAAGATCCCTAATCCTATGATGAATTCGGTTATTATCCCTACTGATCCAAGTAGTATAAATCCTGTAAAAGAATTAGGTAGTGCACGCATGGCACTCGTTAATGTGGATACTAGCTTCGGCAATGAACTGCCCATAAAGTAAAGCCCGAGAACCGAAAACGCTACTCTCTGTATATCACTTACCTCTATACCTGCGACCTCCTTAGTATGGGTTCCCCCTGTGACCATTACAGCAGATAATTTATCAGAAAAAAACAATAACAAAACTCCAAAGATGAAATAAACCAATGAAAAAATGATATTAACGAAATTTTCATGAGCCATCTGATCCGGCGCTGGAGTAGGAGCAAAAAGTAGGACACTGGAGAATACATTAATCCCTTGAATTATTATATAGATACCAAGAATCTTGCAAGCTAAACTTGCCATCTCCGTTTTACTCATTTCTTTCCTCCCCATTTATAAAGCACAAATATCGCATATTTATATAATTCGCGACATGAAGACTAATGCCTTCTTAAAATATTTCTATGTTGCGTCCTATAACGAACACTATGAAAGTTGCCCAAAACCCAATTTCCCATTTTTGCCCGAATTCACTTCAAAAAATGAATTTAAGACCCTATTAAGTACCCCTTGAATTTTATGATAGAAATAGATTCTAAGCTTATTATGTGCCTTCTGCGTCCTATTACTAAAGATTGACAAGAGCACCAGCATTCTATCAATGAAGACTTCAAATGCTGGTGCTCTTGTTTATTAAAATCGCTAATACATGTACATTGACTTAACATTGAACTATTTGACTTGATAAAATTTTTCTTACGAGACAGTTTTGCAATATTGATTTTATTTTCTCTGTAGTTTGTTTATTTAATTCATCTAGGATTGTGCATTCGTATTCAAAGACAGTTTTCCCCTCAATATTACGATTTGCGGAGCTGAACGAATTCACTGTTTTTCTAGTGCAGGGAGCCATACATAGAATATGGTTCCTTCCTCTACAGTACTTTCTACCCGTATCGTCCCCCCGTGAAGTTCTACGATCGATTTAGTAATCGCTAACCCCAGTCCCGCGCCACCATATTTTCGGGCTCTAGAAGGATCACTCCGATAAAAACGATCGAACAGATACGGCAAATGCTCCTCCGGTATGCCAGAACCGTTATCTTTCACAGTCAGTTGGACACCATCAGACACCTTATCCAGTGAAAGCTGGATATCGCCCGTTTCGGGATCCGTATACTGTACCGCGTTATGGAAAAGATTCAATAGCACCTGTTTCATTTTATCCTCATCAAATCGACATCTCAAATCCGAAGTAAGTCGTAAACTGACTTTTCTATTCCCCGCCAACAACCTCAACTGCGGTGCCATCTCCTTGATTATACCGTCCAGTTCTCCTTCAGTTAGCTTGCTAATGGGTGAACGATCGAGCTTGGCAAGTAGCAGAAGGTCTTGAACCAGTTTTTTCATGCGCTCTGATTCCGCATACATGCTCTTTAAGGATTTGTGCAACTTATCCGGTTGATCCATAGCGCCACGGAGTAGCACCTCTAAAAATCCGTGAATAGAGGTCAATGGAGTACGAAGCTCATGAGAGGCGTCGGCGACAAAACGACGCATCTGTTCTTTTGCCTCTTTCTCAGCTTCAAAAGACGATTCCAGTCTCTCCAGCATGCCATTAAAAGAAACTGCCAAACGATCAATTTCCATTTGGCCCTGTTCAACCGGTAACCGTTCGGCAAGATTTCCAGCGTCGATTTGCTCCACTGTATCTACCATTTTCGATAAGGGGATCAGTGTTTTTCTCAATACAGGAATAAATACCAACATACCAGCAATTAAAGCGAGCAACGATAGGGCCAGAAAAGTGACAAGTTGTTGGATCAACATGTCCTCCAAAGGCTTAGTACTTATGCTAACTTGAACAACGCCAGGCAAATGTCCTCTCATCTGAATTGACTGAAGAACGATCAATTGCTCGCCGACTCCAGTTTGGTTCAGAACTTTGTAAGTCAATTCATGTTTGGAATGCATGGCATCTTGATAATCCTGTGCAGCAAGCTTAGGCGGTGTTCCAGCGTTCAAAGAGGAATTAGAAATCACTGATAAGTTTCCCACACCATCGATAAGAGCGATTGTGGAGTCAGGTAAAAAGAAAAATGGTCCATGATTAAACCCCTTGGCTGGGGTTTCACTTGAAGTGTTTTCTGGAATATTATCGGGATTTTCAACCGGTTTGTTGCTCGCCATCTGCTCCCATGCGTCCTGAGGAACCGATCGAATCTGGTTTTGTATACTAATGGCTTTATTTTCGTATATAAACGCCCGCATATACACAAATTGGAACAAGCCGATTATCCCCAGCAACACGGCCATTAGTAATAAAGACCGAGACAAAAGCTGAAAGCGAAGCGAGTTTGGCACAAAAAAACGCCGGAAGCTCATTTTTGGTTTCATAACAAATCAACTCGATACCCCGCCCCACGCAAGGTGCGAATCAGACGGTGTTCTTTGTCATTTAATTTATCTCGAAGCGAGCGGATATACACCTCAACGATATTTTCATCCCCGCCGAAGTCATAGCCCCATACCTTATCCAAAATTGTCGATTTACTTAGGACCAAACCCTGATTGAGCACCATAAATTTGAGCAATTCATACTCGGTTGTCGAAAGTTCCAGAGCCCGTTGCTTGTAAAGGATCTCCTTGCGCCTATCGTCAATTCTAAATGCTCCGCTCACGACCTCCCCCACCAGATTGGGGAATTGATTGCGGATTCTAGCGTGAATACGTGCCAATAATTCCTCAAAGCTGAACGGTTTCATCATGTAATCGTCTGCCCCGAGCGTAAGTCCTTTGACACGGTCATCCACCTCGTCTTTAGCGGTCAACATGATGATTGCTATGTTCTCGGTCTTTTTGAGCATTTTGCATACTTCAAAGCCATCCATGCCAGGCATCATCACATCTAAAATCACAATATGGGGTTGGAATTGTTTGGCGAGCGTTACTGCCGTCATCCCGTCTTGAGCCGTTAGCACCTCAAATCCTTCATCCTGAAGACCCATTTCTAAAAATTGCAAAATGTTGGGCTCATCATCGACCAGTAATATTTTGATTCCTTTTAATTTTTGCATTCTATTAAGCCCCCTATATTACTCTAAACAAAGCTCTCCTCATTATCCAATATTAAGCTGAATTGACTCTGAAGAAAAGCTGAAAATTGGCTGAATCGCAAGAATAAAGGCCGAATCGAAAAGAATATTAAACTTCCTTACTTTCCTAATAAACAGATAGGGAGTTCATCATATTATATACTCCTTAAGTCAACTTGAAAACTTTGCATATTGACGTACAGCTAATTTAGTCGAGACTTTTACCGGTAGATCAGTTATATTCGTTGTTGATCGCTTAATCAGAGACAGCAGTTATATATAAAAAAAACCTCCCCATATCAAACGGAGAGGATAGCCTCATAATTCTTTCTGTTAACATGTGAACGGGTCTTCTACAAACACTACATTCCCATTTGTCCGCCGTCGTGACTCAATTGCCACGGTATTCCAAATTTATCTGTTACGCTGCCGTAGCATTTGCTCCAGAAGGTTTCTTGAAGATCCATGCCTACAGTGCCACCTTCTTTTAGATTATTAAATAACGATTTAATCTCATCTATGTCCTTACTTATTAATGTAAGGCTTATGTTGTTTCCCGCAACAAAAGGCATGCCAGGAAAAACATCAGAAAACATAACTGTGCTTCCTGTGATACTTAGCTGAGTGTGCATTATTAATCCTTTGGCTTCCTCTGGCAGAGTGAATTTCGGGTCAGGTGGCGCATCTCCAAAGGTCATTAATGGTGGTTTTTCTGTTCCAAAAACCTGAACATAAAACTCCACAGCTTCGCGACAGTTTCCATTAAAATTGATGTATGCTTCGACAGCCATTTCCTTCAACTCCTCAAAACTATTTGATGTGGTAACCTTATCAACTAGTCTACCACATTTAGACCTTGACGATGCAAATTTTCTAAAATATGCCATCTTCTAGTCACGTCGAAAAAAAATTATCGAGTGAATATGTTCGTGAAGTTGTGTTGATAAACGCAAAAATAGAGCCTCGAAAGGCTCTATTGAAATAATCATTGTGGTGGGCGAGGGGGGACTTGAACCCCCACATCCTCACAGATATCGGATTTTGAGACCGACGCGTCTGCCATTCCGCCACTCGCCCAAAGCAGCTCGTCAGATGTTAAATGACGACTTGGCTATAATACCATTAACTCAACTATTAAGTCAAGCCTTTTCTAAAATCACTGAGGACTTTTCGGAAATTTCCTGGTAAACACCGATCGCCCGCAACTTCTGATAGCGTTTTTCCTTCAGAGCTTCCGGTTCCTCCGTACGCAATCGTACAAGATACCTTGAGATGACCTGTGATAATTCATCCGCGGTTTGTCTTAGGTCCTTATGAGCTCCGCCGAGCGGCTCGCGAACGATTTCATCGACTACTCCAAGTCTTTGCAGATCTTGAGCTGTGAATTTCAAAGCTGCAGCTGCTTCTTTCGCCTTGGACGTGTCCTTCCAAAGAATAGAGGCGCAACTTTCCGGGGCAATAACCGAGTAAAAAGAATTTTCCAGCATTAAGACCACGTTACCCACCCCAAGAGCGAGAGCGCCACCGCTTCCGCCCTCTCCAATGACCGTACTAATCACTGGAACGTGATAACCGGCCATCGCTTGAAGGCATCTTGCAATAGCCTCTCCCTGTCCCCGTTCCTCTGCTGCTAAACCACAAGCGGCTCCAGGAGTATCTATAAACGTCAAAATAGGGCGTCCGAACTTTTCAGCTTGATCCATCAGGCGCATCGCCTTATGATATCCTTCCGGGTGGGGCATACCAAAATTACGCTTGATATTCTCCTTTGTCCCTTTCCCCTTAACCTGGGCAACAACCGTTACGGGAGTTCCGTGGAAAAGCGCAATCCCGCCCGCAATCGAGCGATCATCCGCAAAAAGTCGATCTCCTTTGAGTTCTATAAAATCTTCAAACAGTAACGGAACATAGTCATAAAAATTAGGCCGCTCCGGATGTCTGGCAATCTGAACTTTCTGCCAAGGTTCCAGGTTTCCGTAAATCTCCTTCTTTAAAAAGGCCACTTTCTTTTCAAGAATCGCAACTTCCTGAGAAAGGTCAATTTCCTTCTCTGAAGAGAATCTTTGAAGTTCTGTAATTTTCTGGACGAGTTCCTCTATAGGTTTTTCAAAATCAAACAGTTGCACCATACTGAGCCCCTTCCTGATGGTACCGCAACAATCGCGCTAGGACGGATCGCATCTGAGCACGTCCCACAATCATATCAATTAAGCCATGCTCTTGGTTAAACTCAGCCGTTTGAGCGCCTACGGGTAACTCTTGTCTCATCGTCTGCTTGATGACACGCGGCCCCGTAAATCCAATCAATGCACCGGGTTCGGCAATTGCAATGTCCCCGAGCGAAGCATAACTAGCAGTAATTCCTCCGAACGTGGGATCTGTGAGTACCGAAATATATAGCAAGTGGTTCTCGGCCAATTTTCCCAAAGCGGCACTAGTTTTTGCCATCTGGTATAGTGAGAGAATTCCCTCTTGCATCCGTGCTCCACCTGACGTCGAAACTATAACCACCGGCAAATGCAAGGCAATCGCCCGTTCGATCGCACGAGTAATCTTTTCCCCGACGACGGAGCCCATGCTGCCCATCATAAAATCAGCTTCATTAAAAATCAGTACAACCGGATTCCCCTCAATCAAGGCATGACCAGTCAGTACAGCTTCCGCCGTCCCTGATTTCTGCTTTGCCTCCAGAAGCTTCCCTTCATACCCTGGAAACACCAGCGGATCAAGTGACATCATCTCAGAATCCCATTCTTCAAAGCTGTTTTCATCCGCCAATAAGGCTAAGCGACCCCTGGCAGAAATTCGAAAATGATACTCGCACTTCGTACAAACCCGCGCGTTCTCTTCAAGATTTTTGTTGAAGAGAACTTCCCCACACTTCGGACACTTTACCCAAAGACCGTCGGGAAGTTCTTTCTTACTGATTATTGTGTCTTTCTGAGGAGCCTCAGAAGGGCTACGTTTTAGCTCCGGAGGAGATTGAATCGTGACATACTTTGTTTTTCGGAATATATCTTTGAACATAGTTAGCTCCCCATGGCGCCAGTAATTATTTCATGCGCTTCTTCCGCTTCAGATTCTGGAACGAGAATTTCAACTGAAGCATGTTCACCAAGATGGGCTGAACCAATAGGGCGAAGCTGAACAAGCATCCCTTCATTCGTTAGGATTGTCTTATATTTCTCCGCTATTAACTTATTGGGTGCAATATAAATGACGGTCCACATACTGTAAAAGCCCCCTTATTAAATCCGTATAATGATAACATAGAACCTTCTGATTGTGCAACAAAGGAGATAATCCATTCCCCATTACGTAATAATTCTCCGATTAGCATATTTCGCGATGAGCGCCTTTTCAACATGTGGTGGCACAAAATCTGAAATTCCGCCATTCAAACTGGCTGCCCATTTAATCGCACTGGAACTGATAAAGGAAAATTCACTCTGAGTCATCAGAAAAATCGTTTCAATATCCGGGGCAATCTTTTTGTTCATTAAGGCAAGTTGGAATTCATATTCAAAATCAGATAAGGCGCGCAGTCCACGGAGAATGGCCACCGCTCCGCATTGTCGTGCAAACTCAACCGTTAACCCTTCAAAAACACGGACACTAACCTTGCTCATACCTTTGGTTGCTTCCAAGAGAAACTCCAATCGCTCCTCGAGCGAAAACAACGGTATCTTGTTACTATCGGTAGCTATGGCAATGGTCACACCGTCAAACACCTCTTTAGCCCGGATTAATATATCGAGATGTCCATTGGTAATAGGATCGAACGTTCCCGGATAGATTGCAGTACGCACACTTTTCTGCTCCTTTTTATTTCAGGATAGTTTCATCTTCGCCTTAAATGTCAATAATCCTGCCAGAGAAAAAAACTCTAAGCAAAATTTTTAGCCATTTTCCAGACAACGTTATCTTGCCCCATCACACCATAAAGTGCGTTCATGAGTTCATCCCCATCACTTACCCAAAATTCTCGTTCTCCTTCAAGAACTTTCTGATTATTTTCAAAAAAGAAATATACCGGCTGGCTTCCAGGGTACCTCTGCAAAACACTTAATATAGGTGCCATGAGGTCACTTTTATCATTGGGAAACCTTAGGAAGAGACGCTTTCCTGCCGTCTGAGATTTCGTAATTTTTGGTACAGAGATCGGTTTCTCAACAAAGGGCTTTAAGTCCTCAAGTTTCGTGATTTTCTCAGCGAAGATTTTTTTCTCCTCGTCCCGGATGTTGTACCGCCCTACGACAACAATCACTTGATCATTGCCTATGGCGTGTAGCTGCGCATAGACCCGCGGAAAAACCAACACCTCAATAGCGCCCGTTAAGTCTTCTAGAACAAAACTAGCCATCATCTCGCCCTTTTTTGTCACATTCTGCCGAAACCCAGTCACTAATCCGCCGAGAGCCACTTTCTTCTCTTCCTCGCCTTCAAGGCACGTCAGAATATCTGACGATGTAAAGGGCTGAAGTTGAGTTAAGACAGAGGAAAGGGGATGCCCACTTAAGTAGAGACCTAGGTATTCCTTTTCCATATCGAGGATCTCTCGTTCTTGAAAATCCGGTAGAGTGGGTAATTCCACCCCATCCTTGATTTCTTCATCAAGATCAAAGAGTGAGAATTGGCCCGAAAGCCGATCTTTTTGGCGACGCCCAGCCATATCTAACACCTGATCCAAAACAGCCAAGGCTTGTGCTCGTGAACAAAGCGAACCAAAAGCGCCAGAACGAACCAAGCTTTCCAAAACACGATGGTTCAAAACCTTCTGATCAACACGCATGCAGAAATCATAAAGGGACTTAAAGGGACCGTCTTTCCTAGCCTCCAGAATCTTCTCTACGACATTGACGCCCACATTGCGGATGGCTCCCAAGCCGAAACGGATGGCTTGCTCCTCTATAGAAAATCCGACTTGACTGTTCTGAACATCCGGGGGGAGAACTTCAATCCCGCTTAACCTTGCATCTTGTATATAGAAGGAAATTTTGTCTGACGAGCCCATCACAGTGCTCAACAGGGCTGCCATAAATTCTAAGGGATACGTTGCTTTTAAATAGGCTGTTTGATACGATATCACGGCATAAGCCGTGGCATGCCCTTTATTAAACCCATATTCCGCAAATTTAGCCATCAAATCGAAGATTTCTTCCGCATCATGGAGAGTTAAGCCAATCCGAAGTGCACCCGGGATAATCCATGTGCCGCCCTCATCCTGAAGCCCCTCAATAAAGTTTTTCCGTTCCTCTTCCATGATTTCTTTCTTCTTTTTCCCCATCGCCCGGCGGAGTAAATCCGCTCGGCCCAGAGAATAACCACCGAGATCACGAGCAATCTGCATAACCTGCTCTTGGTAAACGATGATCCCATAGGTGGATTTGAGAATTGGCTCCATCTTAGGATGCAGATACTTGATGTCACTTCCGTGTTTTCGGCGGATAAATTCCGGGATCTGTTCCATTGGGCCTGGTCGGTATAAGGCTATAACTGCGATAATATCCTCAAAACACGTCGGTTTAAGTTCTTTAAGAAGCGCGCGCATACCTCCACTTTCCAACTGAAAGATCCCAGTGCTGTTGCCCGAAGCTAGTAATGTAAACGTTTGCTGATCATCAAGGGGCAGATTGGGTAAATCCAGTGTTAATCCATGCGTCTCTTCAACCCTTTGCACAGCCTCTTGTAAAATGGTTAAGTTTCGCAAGCCTAGGAAGTCCATCTTCAGAAGCCCAATTTCTTCGACCGCTTTCATAGGAAATTGGGTCATGACAAAGTCTTCTGATGTCCTCTGGAGCGGAAGGTAATTGATAAGGGATTCTTTTGAAATGACGATTCCCGCTGCATGCGTTGAAGCATGTCGGGTCATGCCTTCGAGAGACCGGGCTAACGTGTAAAGCCTTTTAACCTCTTCGTCCTCTTCGACCATACGGGCTAAATCAGGGGAGACACTTAATGCTTTCTCCAGGGTCATCCCAAGATCTGACGGAATAGCCTTCGCTACTTTATCGACTCGAGCCAAGGGCATCGCCAAAACCCGTCCTCCGTCTCGAATCGCCGCTTTAGCACCCATGGTTCCAAAGGTAATAATCTGACACACCTTATCCGAACCGTATTTTTCAGTAACATAGCGGATCACACGCTCGCGGCCTTCAGGATCGAAATCTATGTCAATATCCGGAATCGAGATTCTTTCCGGATTCAAAAACCGTTCGAAAAGAAGATCAAAGCGCATCGGCTCAACCGACGTGATCCCTAGTAAATAAGCGACCATACTCGCTGCAGCCGATCCCCGCCCCGGTCCTACGGCCACGCCATTTTCCTTAGCAAAACGGCAAAAATCAGCAACAATCAGAAAATATCCCGAAAAACCAGTTTGGAAGATGACTTGGAGTTCATAGTCCAAGCGATCGCGTTCCTTTTCCGTCATTTGGGGGTAGAACCGTGGAAACGCCTCCCGACATTGGGCCTCAAGGTAACCATCTAAGGTGAATCCCACAGGTACCTCGAACACGGGTAATAGATTTCCTCCAAACTGAAAATCGACCTGACACCGTTTCGCGATGAGGCCCGTATTTTCCAACAATTCTGGGTGTTCACCAAACAACAGAGCCATTTCCTGCTCAGATTTCAGGAAAAACTCCTGACTAGAAAACCGCATCCGGGCAGTGTCCGCTAAGGTTTTTCCCGTTTGGATGCAAAGCAGAGCATCTTGTACGAAAGCATCCTCACGGTTAACATAATGCACATCATTCGTGGCAATCATAGGAATTCCTGTGCGCTCATGAACCTTCCACATTCCTGCAATAACTTTGCGTTGTTCCTCAATACCGTGATCTTGGATTTCGAGAAAGAAGTTCCCTTTGCCAAAAATATCTTCATAGTCAAGGGCGCTTTGTACCGCCATCTCCAATTGATCATGCACTAGATAATCAGCGACTTCCCCGGCCAAACAGGCGCTCAGTGCGATGATCCCCGTCGCATGCTCCCGAAGAATTTCTTTATCAACCCGGGGCTTATAGTAAAAGCCTTCCGTGTGGGCCATGGAAACCAACCGGATTAGGTTGCGGTACCCCTCCTCATTCTCGGCTAAGAGCACCAAATGACGATTAGAATCGTCCTTCCCAGGCGTCTTATCCGTCCGCTTATTAGGGGCAACATAGACCTCGCACCCGATGATCGGTTTAATCCCCTCTTTATGACAGGCTTTGTAGAAGTCAATGATGCCATACATGACCCCATGGTCAGTAATGGCTAAAGCCGGCATGTTTAATTCTACCGCACGTTTAACCAAGTTTTTTATTCGTGCCGCTCCATCGAGCAGGCTAAATTCTGTGTGATTATGGAGGTGAACAAATCCATATTGGTTATCATCAATTTTGTCATTATTCACTAGAGTTCACCATCCTCCCGATATGTGTAACATAAGAAACGATGTATTCCTGAATTTTTCTATATTATTCAGATTAGGTATATGATCTTTCTATAATAATTGTACTGTGAAATTAACGAATTGTCTAACCGTACTCAATACGGCTTTATGAACGCTTTAAGAACGCTTTAAGAACCAGCCAAAACAAAAGAGCCCTTCATACGGCGTATACCGTTCAGGGCTCCTGTTGTTAGTTTATACATTCGCCTTAGAGGGCTGTGAGGACTGTTTCGCTGACTAGTTTTTTATCCCCAATGCGAGCCGTCATTAGGCCTTTGGCAACGACCGTATTATTAACTGTGACGTCTACTTCGATATTGCAATGTTTTTTGGCAACTAAAAGCAACTTGGCCGTGACCTTGATTTCTGTCCCTACTGGAATAGGCTGAAGTTGATACAGCGTAAAGTTCTCGGTAATCGCATCAAGTCGATACTTCTTGCGTAACCCAATATAACCAGCCATGTTCATCACGGTAACAAGAACCCCACAGCTTGCCGAGCCATAATCATTCACCATGGAATTGGTAATTTCTCCTTCGATCGTCAGATGCTCCGCATCATCCACATAGCGAAACCCACTTAACACGAGATTGTCCACTGTTTCACCAAACTGAGGTTGTTTCTGGACCTGCTGGTAGGCTTCAATGACGTCCTGCAAACTGATGATTCCAATCAGTTTACTCTGATCGGCAACTAAAGCGATTTCCCACCCTTCCCACACCATAATGCGTGAGATATGGGTTACTGGATCATCTCTTCCAACCAAAAAGGGTTTCAAATTCATCACGTCTCTAATACGGGTTTTAACATCTTCTCCTGCAACATCTACAGCCGTAACGATTCCGACAAGCGTCATATCTTCTTCCACGACAGGGAAACGACTGTGCCCCGTATTATGCGAGAGTTCACGCCAATCTCCAACTGTTGCATCCGTTATCAAATAACTGACTTCTTTAACCATAATATCTTCGACTAAAATGAGTTCTTTCTGAATCAGGCGATCATAGAGCGCCCGATTAATCATCGTCGTGACAGCGAATGTATCGTAGGGGGCTTGAATAATGACTAATTCTTTTTGTCGCGCTAAGGCCACTACTTCTTCGTCCGGTTCCAAGCCACCGGTGATTAACAGTGACGCATTCTGCTGCAAGGCCACAATCTGAACATCACGACGGTTTCCAACAATACACAACGTACCTTCTTCTAAGGTGCGTTCCATAGCATCTAATTCCATTGCCGCGATGATAAATTTATTTGGAGAGCGATCTAGGTGCTCGAAACCACAGATGACAATCCCTTCAGCAATCTGTGAAACTTCACGCAACGTCAAATCTTCAATTTGTCGCTCTTTGACCCCTTCAATTCGAATCGTTCCTACTTTAGGGATCGAACGAACAAATCCTTTGGCTTCTGCCTCTTTAATTGCCCGATAAGCCGTCCCCTCACTGACATCCAACTCTTTTGCAATAAAGCGCACTGAAACCTTACTGCCAATTGCCAGATCTTCAATAAAAGTTAAAATCTGTTGATGCTTTGTCAACTAAAAACGCTCCCCACTTGTTACATTAAGCTCATTATGAATCACTATTATATCATAAGATTGATTTTTCAACCATGCTTATCCTGCTTTCTAGTTCTAAGGAGCTAACTGTCTCTTCGTCGACGCTGGGTCATAAGCCCCCCGATTCTTCCTGCATCCTTCGCGCTCAAAGAATGCCACCCGTCACTATTGACTTGTTCGAGCAACCCCAATTCAGCTGCAATCTCCATTTTCAATGGTTCTAACGGGTCTATCCGCTTCACCCTTGGCTTCGGCTGTACCTTCACTTAGATCATCCCCCTACTCATCGTGTTGAAGTCTTCTTCATAATGCGGACAATTCAGTCCCCGCCGTTCTCCTAGAAGGTGTTCTAATCGGCAGTGACCTTCAACCGCATAAAGACAACGTGTCGAACATTTTTTTGTTGTCATGAGACTCATCTCCTTTCTAACGAAAGTTTTACCGTTTTTGCATAAAAATATCCCGCTTGTTAATCAAGCGGGATAATCAATTTCTATTATTTCGTCTTAAACCTCAAATATTTCGCCGGGAATTAGCGCCTTACCCTTGCTTTCGGGAGCCCTTCGCTGAAGAAGATGTAAGAACTCTCCCACATCCTGAGCAATAAGAGGGAACGTATTATAATGCATTGGAATGACCACTCTAGGTCGTAAGAGTTGCGAGGCGTGAACAGCCTCTTCAACACCCATGCCGAAGTTATCTCCGATCGGTAGCATAGCCACCTCGATGGGGTACCTGAGTCCAATCAGTTCCATATCGCCGAACAATCCGGTATCTCCCGCATGATAGAGCCATTTACCTTCGATCTGAAGCAAAAACCCACAGGGCGGACCGACATAGATCAAGTTCCCTCCTTCAGGGTGTTCAATCCCAGATCCATGCAACGCCTGCGTGAGTTTAACCCACCCAAAAGGAAACAAGTGCTTGCCTCCAATATGCATACCATGAGTTTCCGCCCCTCGACTTTGACAATATGCTGCCAACTCGAAAACGGTAATAATGGGGGCTCCGGTACGCATGGATAGCTGTATCGCATCTCCAAAATGGTCGCTATGTCCATGAGTGACTAAAATTGCATCGAGTTGAGTAAAGTCTTCAACTTTAGCCGTTGTGCTTGGGTTACCTGTCAAAAAGGGATCAATGATGATTCTGCCTACTTCTCCTTCAATTTCGAAGCAGGCATGTCCATGGAAATGGATACGCATTTTGCAACCTCCTACTTAATCTATGAGCGGCTAGCGTATGGTTGAAGTACTTCCCAGGCAAGTGGATAACTGAGGTTCATTTCCCAAAGTGCTACGCCTCGTATTCCCATGCTTGATGCGAGGTCCAGTTTGTCCTTTAAGGCATGGGGATCCTCAAAATACACCGTGTGGCGAACCCCGCTCGCCTCGTAGCGGAAAAATGTACTATGTTGAGTTGCATCCCATTGCAACGGTGCTCCATAACGGCGTGCCAGCTCAATGGCTCGTCGATAGCCGATAACTTGGGCACCCCCTCTCTCTGACCAATCATACCCGTAGAGAGGAATACCCATCGAGATTTTTCGAGGTGGAATAACAGTTTTCGCGTAATTCAAGACACTGGTAACCCAGGGAATAGAGGCGACCGATCCAGGGGGACTCGCCGGCCAATGCTCTTCATAGGTCATCAGAATCACCTCATTAACTGCCTGCCCAATTGCCTGATAATTAAAAGAGCCCTTCCAAACATCCAGAGGAGTACTAGAGGACATAGCCGGTACATCAATCGTGACCAAGAAATTTGCCTGCTTAAACATCGTAGACCACGTTTGGATAAGCTGACTGAAAAGGTCGCGATCTGTCGGTGCTGCTTTCTCTAAATCGAGATTAACCCCATCGAATTGATACTCAACCAAGAGATTTCGTATGTTCCGCCAAACAAGGTTGGCAAAGTCACGCTCTCGTACCAATCGTCCTAGCAAGGCCGTTGAAAACTGACCTTTTGGAGTTAGGTTACTTACCGTCAAAAGAACTTTGATTCCCATCGCATGAGCTTCATTAATAAGCCGTCGACTTGGCTGACCTAATAACATACCATTATTCTGAATAGCTATTTGGAAAAGAGCTAATTGGCTGATGTTATTCCCGTAGCGTTTAAGATAAGGATAACCCTTTGCTTGTTCATTTAAACCGTTATAGAAGGCAAACACTTGTAATGGCATACTTATACCTCCTTTTGAGAGCATCCTATGCAAGAATACCCTCAGAGGTGTAAGGAGAACGAGTTCACTTTGAGTGACGGCGACCGAATACCGCGAGCTTTGCCGTTCGGCGCATGAGAATCGTTATAATTAACGCAAAATCAATCACGAGAACAACTAAAGCCCATATCCATTGCCCATTTGCCCCGAGCACCGCAGCCACGCCAAAGCAAGCGCTGATCCCGTACATTAAAAGCACTGCCTGTCGCTGGGTCAACCCGGCATCCAGTAGACGATGGTGCAAATGCCCTCGATCAGCCGTCGCAATGGACTGCCCACGCAGCTTCCTGCGAATAATGGCAAAAGTAAGATCTGTGACCGGCATACCCAAAACAAGGAGTGGGAAGACCAAGCCAAGAATTGTTGCCGTTTTGAGCAGACCCATTATGGAAAGTCCTCCAATGATATATCCAAGGAACATACTTCCTGAGTCTCCCATGAAAACACGTGCCGGGGGGAAATTGAAAAACAAGAAGCCGAGGAGCGCTCCTGCCAACGCCAGCGTAAGATGGGCAGCAGGAAATTGACCGATCCGATTTGCTGACCAAAACAGCAAAAGAGCTACTATAAAACAAATTCCGCCAGCCAGACCATCAAGTCCATCTGAAACATTGACAGTGTTCACCAACCCGACAACCCAAAAGATCATTAATACTACTCCGATGGCGCTAAGCCCGCGTAATTCAAAATCAACAGGTCCAAACAGAGGTAAGGATATATTATTCATAGTAAACCCAAAGAAGACCAGCACCGATGCGGCCGCTATTTGACAAAACAGCTTAACCAAGGGGCGCATTCCGCGAATATCATCCCAGATTCCGACCACCAAAATGATCGTGCTTCCAAGGAATAAACCCCATATTTGCATAATAGAAGATGCATCCATGGAATAAGATTTATCCCACACCAGTATAACCAAGGCTGCGATCCAAAATGCAGCATACATTGCCAATCCACCAAGACAGGGGATTGGCCTACTGTGAACATGCCGCCCACCCGGATAAGCAATCGCCCCCCACCGTTTCGCCAATTTCATACTAATTGGCGTAGCGGTCACTGCAATAACCAAGGCCATAACAAAGGTTAACACATAAGTCATGATTGTACCCCTTTCTATACAAGCCCTGGAAAATCCCATTGGCGTAGAACTTCATAAACGACCACTGCCACGGAATTTGACAAATTTAAGGAACGCGCTTCTGCGCGCATCGGTAACCGAAGGGTCGTGTCGGAATAACGCTCTAAAATTTCCGGTGCCAGCCCTTTAGTTTCCTTGCCGAAAATGAGGAATCCCTCAGGCTCATAGGATATATCAGAATACACTCGTCCACCTTTCGTCGTGGCAAGATAACGAATGCCCTCTGGATTTTTTTCTTCGAACTCCTCAAAGTTTTCATACATTACAATATCGAGAAGGTGCCAGTAGTCTAACCCGGCACGTTTAAGTTGCTTGTCATCAATACTAAACCCTAACGGTTTTACTAAATGAAGTGTTGCTCCAGTTGCAGCACAAAGTCGAGCCACATTTCCTGTATTTGGTGGAATTTCAGGCTCTACTAGGACGATATTCAATTTCTTGTTGGACACTTCTGTTCCCCTTTCAATGACATGTTGTACAGCTTCCACTACATGACGAGCAGCTTCCACCACCGGACCCTCCGGAGACGCCAAGACTTGCAAATCCAGAGATTTGTTTCATTAGTCCTGTGAGCCCACACTCAGAACATATTAAAGATTCTCCATTTTCTCCCATTCTACACAATTCCGTTGTCACGACGCGACAGTTCGGACACTGAAATTCATACATAGGCATTAAAAAGATTCCTCCCAGTCATAAAGTCTCTTCATTACAGAAGTAAAGTCAACTACTTAAACTATTATAACCTGAATTTATAGTAAACCCAACCTATAAAGTCGTAGCATGACGATTTAAAGGTAGTTATTTTGTCTAACGCATTTCGTAACCCTTTCCTGCTCCAAAACTGTTATTCTGTATACTTTCGGGAAAACTCTAGATGTTCCCTCTCGTTTTTGGTAAAGTTAAGAGCAACTTCAAAGGAGGAATTAACATGGTCCAAAGTCTGACCCAAAAAATACTAACCTCTCATTTAGTGTCAGGTGACTTAGAAAAAGGAAATGAAATCGCCCTACGTATTGATCAAACGCTAACTCAAGACGCCACAGGAACCATGGCCTATTTACAGTTCGAGGCCATGAACCTTTCGAGAGTACAAACCGAGTGCTCGGTAAGTTATATAGATCATAACACTCTCCAAACAGGGTTTGAAAATGCGGATGACCACGCGTTTCTACAAAGTGCTGCTGCGCGTTTTGGCGTACATTTTTCCCGACCGGGAAATGGAATTTGTCATCAGGTCCATCTTGAACGCTTCGCCAAGCCCGGAAAAACTCTACTAGGATCAGACAGTCATACCCCCACTGCGGGCGGAATGGGAATGCTTGCTATGGGTGCTGGCGGGCTTGATGTTGCCGTGGCAATGGGTGGAGGACCTTTTTACCTTCCAAGCCCAAAAGTTCTTCGTATCTGGCTCACCGGTCAACTCTCGGATTGGGTTTCCGCTAAGGATATTATTTTGGAAATTCTCCGCACCCTCTCGGTAAAAGGGGGCGTTGGTAAAATAATTGAGTTCGCCGGACCAGGCGTGAAAACTCTAACGGTTCCGGAGCGGGCCACGATCACAAATATGGGCGCTGAATTAGGAGCGTCTGCTTCAATATTCCCTAGCGATGAGCAAACACTCCGCTTTTTAGAAGCGCAAGGTCGCGCTCAGGACTGGGTTGCTCTCTCAGCCGATGAGGATGCCTCCTATGATGAAGAACTGACCATTGATCTGTCATTGCTTGTTCCCATGGTCGCCCAGCCCCATAGCCCCGACAATGTGGTTCCTGTCAGTGATTTAGCCGCCACGTCCGTACAACAGGTTGCCATTGGAAGCTGTACGAACTCCTCCTATCAAGACCTAATGCGTGTCAGTGAGATTCTTAAAGGTAAACACGTTCATCCAGATGTAAGCTTAGTGATTTCTCCTGGGTCAAGGCAAGTCTTAAGCATGCTTTCTACGAATGGCGCGTTGACGAATCTCCTAGACAGCGGAGCACGCTTGCTTGAATCGACTTGTGGTCCATGTATCGGGATGGGACAATCGCCGGTATCTAAAGCCGTCTCCGTCCGAACCTTTAACCGAAATTTCAAGGGACGTAGTGGAACGCAAGATGCCTCGGTCTTTCTGGCCAGTCCAGAGGTTGCGGCCGCCTGTGCGTTGACAGGAAAATTGACGGATCCTCGGACGTTAGGGCTCCCGCCCAGCGTGGATTTTCCGCAGCAGTTTCGTATTGATGATAGTATGATTTTACCGCCTGGCGATCCTTCGACCCCGATTCGACGGGGTCCAAACATACAGCCCCTTCCACTTGCCCCTTCGCTGGACAACACACTGGACCTACCAATCATCTTAAAACTAGGAGACAATATCACGACCGATGATATCATGCCTGCAGGATCCAAAATTCTCCCGCTTCGTTCGAACATCCCAGCCATTGCTGATTATGTCTTTCATAAAATAGACCCTCAGTTTGCTGCTAAGGCTAAAGACTTAAAGCAGAGTATCATAGTAGCAGGTCACAATTATGGTCAAGGCTCTAGTCGTGAACACGCCGCCCTTGCCCCCATGTATCTGGGACTGCGTGTGGTCTTGGCTCAGAGTTTTGCTCGCATCCACCGAGCCAACTTGATTAATTTCGGCATTCTACCGCTCACCTTTGTCAGTGAGGAAGACCTTGCCCGCCTAAATCCGGGGATGATTTTACACCTTTCGGACCTGCATCAAGCTATTCAAACCGCTGGGCCTTTTGCACTCACCTTGGATAACGACCCGAGCCCTATTATGGTCAGGCATGATCTCACTGAACGCCAGGCTAAAATCCTCCTTGCCGGCGGGCTGCTGAACGCTACAAAAGCTTCCAATCCTGCGTGATATTTGAATCTTGTTCTGTTGTATAAAAGCATGCTATAATTGAAGATGTTATAATTATTTCTATAAAGAGGTGTATTTTATGCTCATTGAAGAAGATCGCAAACTACTCAAACTCATCGAGGAAGATTGCCGCTTATCGCATGAGGCACTGTCCATTCAAACCGGATTGACACCTGAATACATCGCCCAACGGATGAGTGACTGGGAAAAGGAACGAATTATCGTCGACTATCGACCGCTGGTCAACTGGGACCGAACGGGTGAGGAAAAAGTATCCGCCCTTATTGAAGTTCGAGTCTTGCCCCAACGGGGCTATGGTTTCGACAAAATTGCCAAACGGTTACAAAAATTCCCTGAGATCAAATCGCTGTTTCTGATGTCCGGTGGGTATGACCTAGCCCTACTCATTGAAGGTAAAACAATGCAAGACGTTGCTCTTTTTGTCGCTGAAAAATTAGCACCACTTGAGCATGTCCAGAGCACAGCCACTCACTTTGTGCTTCGCCGCTATAAGCAAGACGGGGTCGCGCTTATGGGAGAGGAAGAGACACTACAACGTCTCGTGGTGTCACCATGAACCGCTATCTCGCCTCCCATGTCGCAAATATGCCCCCTTCAGGGATCCGCAAGTTTTTTGATCTTGTCTCCACCATGAAAGACGTGATTTCCTTAGGAGTCGGTGAACCTGACTTTGTGACCCCTTGGACCGTGTGCGAAAGTGGCATCTTTTCTCTAGAACAAGGACAGACCATGTACACCAGTAATGCCGGCCTCTTTGAGTTGCGTGAAGAACTTTCCTACCATTTAAGCAAAACTCTGGGCCTTTCATACGACCCTCATACAGAGATTCTGATTACCGCTGGTGCGAGCGAAGCCGTTGACCTTGTGATGCGTGCCGTACTTGAACCCGGCGATGTAGTTTTAGTTCCCAATCCTTCCTATGTATCTTACGCCCCGTGTGCAACGTTGGCCGGAGCAACTGTTCACTACATTCCTACCCATGCTAAGGAAGACTTTCGTTTACGCGTAGAAGACTTGGAACATGCTTATACACCTAAAGCTAAGCTCCTCGTCCTTTCCTACCCGAACAACCCGACTGGGGCGATCATGACTCGAGAGGATCTTCTCCCCATTGCCGATTTTGTAGCTAAGCACGATCTTCTCGTCCTAGCCGACGATATCTATTCTGATCTCACCTACGACGGAACACACGTCTCCTTCGCTAGCCTACCCGGCATGCACGACCGAACGCTCTTTGTCAGTGGCTTCTCAAAATCCTACGCCATGACCGGATGGAGAATCGGATATGTTGCCGGACATGCTGATCTCATCAGCGGACTGACAAAAATTCATCAATACACCATGCTCTGCGCCCCCATCATGGGACAATTCGCCGCCTTAGAGGCGTTGCGTTCGGCGGCAGACGCTAAACAAGATATGGTCGATGCCTATAATCGACGGCGTCGCTTAATGGTTCACGGCTTCCGGCAGATGGGTCTTGACTGTTTCGAACCCTTAGGCGCCTTTTATGTTTTTCCGGATATTTCCAAGACAAACTTATCCTCTGAAGAGTTTGCCGAAGAACTCTTAAAAGAAGAAAGCGTTGCTGTCGTTCCAGGGACCGCTTTTGGACCTTCCGGTGAAGGGCATATTCGCTGTTCTTATGCTTACTCCACGGAGCAGCTCCAAGAAGCCCTCAAGCGAATTACACGTTTTGTAGAACGCAGATTAAGTAAACTTTAAAATCGATGTAGACCGTATTACAACGTAGAAAAGCCATTCCATCCGTTTCATCACGGTTGGGATGGCTTCTTTAGTTTCATAATATATGGTGTAATAATTGGCGGAACCGATTGGTTTTTTTGACGTTCTGCTAACCAGAGTTCATACCGCTCATCCTGTGCATTCCGCAGGGCTAAAAAGGCATTTCTTTGAAGTACTCCTTTTCCACGCCATCCTGCCGCCGTGACTCTAAATCGTTGTTGAAACTCGCCCTTGGTTAGATTAAGCATCTCGATTAAATCGACACCACGTTTAAGCAAGGCTAAGGATGAATTCGCTGGTTCCTCCTCCATCCGTTTTCGATTGTGTGGGCAAACCTCCTGGCAGGTGTCACATCCAAAAATTCGCAATCCAAGGCTACTGCACTCCTCTTGAGTGAGTACCTCTTTACTCTGGGTAAGGTAAGAGACACAGTGTTTAGCCGCAAATGGGTCTTTCCCGATAATTTTCGCCGGACACGCTTGAGTACAGCTTTGACAAGTTCCGCATTGGCTGGGTATCGAATGATCCTCTGGAATTTCTTGATCCAAAAGAAGCAAGGCTAAGGCCACAAAGGAACCGTAACCTGGAACAATGAGATGCTGGTTTCTGCCAATCCAACCGATCCCGGCCCGAAGTGCAAAGGCACGCTCAACTAGAGGACCTGTATCCACTTGCCAACGTGGAATTCCCGGCCAGCCATTGACAACCATAGTACTCACCAAATGATTTATCTTCTGCTGGATTATCTGATGATAGTCCTCCCCAACTGCCGAGCGAGCAATCACACCCTCTCCTTCTCCGGGGACGGACGAATGAGGGAGCGGATAGCCCATGGCCAAGACCGTCTGACAACATGACCAAACTGCATGGGGATCGGTTCTTTGTTCAATTCCCTTGACTTCGAAAGGCGTGGCCAATCCTTGATTTAAACGTTCATATAACAATGGGGCTAAACCCTCTATGGGTTGCGCAGTCGTAAACCCGATAGAGACAAAACCCAATTCATATCCCCATTTTTTTATATTCGTCTTCCAGCGCATTTGTTCAACAAATTCCATGTCTCGACTCCTCGGTTTTTGGTTCCTCTCAAGAGGTTAACAAGGTTTAAATAGTTCACATCGAATATGCACATACCCCCTCACGCCATTGATGTGAGGGGGTATTAAGCGTAATATCTTTAAATTTACTTTTAATTTACAATTTTGATGGTTTTATGTTTATTTTGTGGCCCTAAAAAAAGCGTAAGTCATTGGTTCTCCTTCTTGAAGGATCTCCCCATAGGTAACATCCGCAAGAAATAACGTATGTGTCCCAGCATCGAGTTGTCCCGTGACCGTTGCCTCCATAGTTACGAGCACATCATCGAGCAACAGGACGCCTGATTCTCCACGATGGACTGCCACACCTTTAAACTTATCGACATCCCGTCCAGTTCGATATCCAAACCCTCTGGCGTAATCATGACCCGTTTGACTCAATACCGAAACCCCAAACTTACCACTCTTCTGAATTAACTCATGGGTAAAATTCTGTTTATTGATGCCAATGGCCAACTTGGCCGGTTCTGAGGTAATTTGAAAACAGGAGTTGGCACATTGACCATTATCCCGGCCTTCTGCCTGCGCAGTAATAATATAAAGTCCGTACGAAACCCTGTAAAGCGCTTGACGAATAGCTTTTTCTTTATCCGGTTGAACGACTGCTGACTTTGCATCAGCTTTTGGTTCAGAGGTAGTACTAGCTTTATCGTCTTGAGCAACAAGCTCAAACTTGCTCGCATCCGCACCACAAATCGGACAGATATCGGGTGGGTTCTCGCCGGTATGGATATACCCACAAACAGTACAACGCCAACGTTTTTCCAAAAAATTACAACCCCTTCCGTTAAAATAATTATAACTTTATAATATCTATGGGTCAAGGTATATTTTCCTTAATATCGCCACTGATCACTGAATGTAACCAGTCGCTCAATGCCGAATGAACGGGGTCCCCAATCCTGGATTCCAAAATATTCGGTATTCCCGTTCAAGAAATTGAGGATCTGACAGACTATACTTTGCGTTTACCATGACTTGCCCGCGCACCTGTTCTTTGAACCACCCAAATTGTTCTCCTTCAAGCCCTTTGGCACGGACAAATTCTCCGAAAAACGCCCAATCAAGCAGATCGGCCCGTTCTATTAAGACGGCACACGCTTTTCTAACTTCACTCTGAATCCAATCAAGCCGATCTCTGCTCTTTTCTGCATCCTGCTTCCCACCCAGGAAATCCGCTCTCCACAACTCCAGCTGATTCTCCACTTTTTGCCGCTCAAAGGTCTGCCCATTCCAACCCATCTCCCAGGCAAAACGACGGGCCTTATTGCGAACCTTTGTGTCTTCCACTCCCTCTTTTATGTCGCTCATAAAGGTCAATGTCCCCATCATATGATTCCTCACTAGAAAATGAACGTCCCGTTCTCCTTTACTCCCGCCAGGGAGGACCATAGCCCACCGGAATCGAGGCAAGATTTCTTTAACTAAATGAGCACTTTCCCTTTCATGATGTAAAAAGTGCCGCTTTCCTTCCGAGACCATCTCCAAGTGTTTCTTCGGCATGAATTGGGCCGCTTTTATTCGTTTTACGATGATAACATCTGGGTAATTATCCAGCCTTCCTCCGTGGACTTCTACATCTTTGTTTGTCCACCGCTCTGGATTTTTCCCGACCAACTTGAATCCATTAACCGTGTAACCTAGATCTGTCAGCTGAACAGTTCCCCACACATAACATTCCCGACTAGCTGTTTCCCATTTTCCAATATCGTGAAATAACGCAGCTAAGCGTAACAAAACGAGAGGAGGTGTATTTCTGACTACATGCCTGGTATGTTCCCAGGCATCTTTTGTATGGTAACGATTTTGGACTAATCCTTTGAGTCTAGCCAGCTCAGGGATATACGCTTGAAAGTATCCCAAGTCATCGAGAAGCCCTAAGGCCTTATCAATGTCATCTAAAATAAGGATGCACCCTAATTCTTCCGTCACTCGTTCTACTGAGACATCCCTTATTTGCGGGATGAGATCAACGGCGGCCTGCCAGGTCTCGGAATCGATGTCTAAACCATACTTCACGGCCATTCGAACGAGGCGTAAGATCCTGAGCGGATCCTCTTTAAAACGATCGGTTGCACACCCACAGGCCTTCAGTCGTCCATCCCTCAAATCATGTAGTCCGTTTAGAGGGTCAATAATCTCTCCTGTTCGAACATCTTGGTAAATAGCATTTAAGGTGAAGTCCCGACGTAGGGCATCTGTTTCTAGCGCTCCAGAGAAAGAGACAATATCTACTCGTTCTATCCCTCGGAACAAACTAACCGTCTGCTGGTTCGCCCCGAGTACATGAGGAGTATACCCCCAATCGGCTAATACTTTAGCTATCTCCAGGAGGGGAAGTGACGTGACGGCATCCACATCTTTTGAGGGAATCCCTAACTGCGCATCGCGAACAGCTCCGCCCACAATATAGACCAGACCTAGATCGTTGAGTCTTTTCAAGATCTCCTGTTGAAACGATGTGCCGATCATGAAATCCCTCCTCTCTAATAAAATACTGAAATTTTCGGTCCGATCTTAATACGCCATGTGCTTTCGGGGCCACTTTCCCCGTCGAGGTCCGAAGAAATCGGTCGATCCGTTCGGATCGTCAGTTCAGCGTCGGTTTGGAATTCCTTGATTTTTTCATTGTCAGCTTTTTCTCCGCTCAAAACGCTTAAGAGAAGACGAATTGTCTCCGGCCACCCTGCTGACGGAACCATTAAAACATCTAACTTCCCATCCGTCAGGGAAGCCTTTGGCACAAGTTGCCTAAGTCCCCCAACCGAGAGGCCATTGGCGACCATAAACAAAACAACATCTTCACT
>DATCQU010000078.1:0-46134 GCA_036569365.1 Desulfosporosinus sp.
TCCTGTTGCTCCTGTTGCTCCTGTTGCTCCTGTTGCTCCTGTTGCTCCTGTTGCTCCTGTTGCTCCTGTTGCTCCTGTTGCTCCTGTTGCTCCTGTTACTCCTCCGGTTGGCCCCGCTGCTCCTGTTACACCACTTGCTCCCGTGGCTCCTGTTGCTCCTGTGACCCCTGTGGCTCCTGTCGCTCCTTGAGAACCTATGGAATTAAGTTCTGCTGGTAGCACGCGATGAGCCGCGACTAAATCACCAGCTGAACTTTTCCCCCAAGCCGAAATCTCAACGGCATCAGAGCTGTTGAGGAACTGAAATTCGAAAGCATCAAACTGCGCGTAATAATTTTTGTTTACTACCTCTCCAGGGGCCAAGGTTAAAATTTCCTGGACATACAGTGTCTTCGTAGTCCCTGACACGAAAAATCCTTCAATTTGAATATCAGCTGTAATTGTGTCGTCATTGGCGATTCTTACAGTGAGCCTTGTCGTTGGTCTTACCCCGGAAACTGGTGTATTTTCTATCAATCCGGTAGTTAATGAACTCATTAATCCGTCTCCTTTCATTATTAATATTGTAGAAATACCTTTTAAATTGGATTAACCTCTTCAGCAACAACTCGATGTGCCGTAGTAAGGTTCCCCGCTGCGTCTTTTCCCCAAGCTGAAACGTTGACTGCCAGCGAACTAATTGTGAATTGAAACTCAAATGCATTAAATTGAGCATAATAGTTTCTCTGGGCCACATTTCCTGCTGTAAGGGTTATTAACTCATCTACATACTGTACTTTTGTAATTCCGGTCTGATAAAATCCTTGAATGAGGATAGTCTCGCTAATGATATCATCGTTCGAGATCCTTACCGTAAGCGTATTACTCGGTCGAACGCCTGAGACTGCGGCGTTTTCAAACAATCCTGTCGTTAATAAGGCCATATTACTGCACCTCCTAGAATGCCGTACTTTATATTACGCACCTTGTACGCCTTCTGTTACATCCCACTTTTTTCTTAAGGATATATCCCAGCATTAATAGGGTTACTCCCCACCGTTATGGTGGTTACGATCTGATTGGAAAACCAAACAAAACCAGTGACATTGTTACTGGTTTTGTTTGATACATATATCCAATTATTTGATAAACTTGCATTGATGTCTTACGGGCCATTTCCTTCTGTAACATTTGCAATGACGGTGTTACTGCTAATATTAAACTTGCTCAGTGGCCCTTTTATTGTGGAATTAATAAACCTTCCAGTAAGTTAATGGACTATGCTATTACTACACCCGCGCTAGCATATCCTGATACAGTATTAATAAGTGACAATCCTGCAGCTGTCGCAGAAAATACCATTAATAATCTCGTCTGAGCCGTTACCGATATTGCTAATTCTGTCAGAATAGCATTACTTATTGTGCCCACAGAAAGTATCCTGTTAGGGCTGGAGCTAATGTTACCGCAGTACCTGCGACAGGAGAGAAAGTATTATCTGGTGTAGTTGAGCTATATAACTGTGCGGTAATTGCTATTGTTGACCCAACTAGCGATAATGCCGCCGTAGTACTGCAGTAAGCAGCTATTGACGTTATAGTTCCATTACGGGGAACTGAATAAGCAAAATTCAGATTTGTAGCTGCAGCACCTGTAAGGTCTATGGTTGCTCCAAGGTCAGTTAAGCCAGTAGTTAATGAAACCATTGCATCACCCCCTAACCTGAGTAATTTGTTAGGTTACCTATTAAATCAAGTTGCCTCTTCTACAACAACTTGATAAGCCGAAGTAAGTTTCCCAACTACGTCTTTTCCCCAAGTTGAAATAACAACGGCCTGCGAACTAGCAAAGAATTGAAATTCGAAGGCATCAAATTGGATATAATAATTTCTTGAAGTTGCTGTTCCTGCAGTAAGCGTAAAAAACTCATCTACGTACTTCACTTTTGTGGTTCCACTCTGTAAAAACCCCTCAATTTGAATCGCTACAGTAGAAGTATCCTCATTAACTATCTCTACCGAAAGCCTTGAACTCTGTCTAACGCTCGCGACTGCAGTGTTACCAATCAAACCCGTCGTCAAATAAGGCATTCTACTAAACCTCCTAAATTATGGGTTTATTTATTATATTGTTTATGTCCTTCTTCTGTTACTTCACATTGACCTCTACTCATCAAGACACCTTGCCATCCCATCATCTAGCCATCCTTCTTCGAGGTTAGAGCAAGAGTTAAAAAATCGGGTAGGAGGCTACCCATTATTTGAGTAGCCGACCTCCCACACCACTTATCCCGCAAAATGCGGCATCCCGACTAATTGTCACAAACCCTCATATAAAGCCCTTCTTTCACAAAAATGGCGGGATAATATTTCTTTCATTATGCTGTATATTGAATTTACTAAATTCAATAGGAGGCTTACATGGAAGACAATACGATTTTTGGAATCATCCAACAGACATTGGCAATCTTAGAAAAGGAAGTAGGATTAGCAAAATCTACACTTGATGTAGTCGCATCTCGTAGTTTCAAACCGATCTCCGAATTCTTCAAGGAAAAGCAGGAGGTATATTACAGTGCAGATTTGCTGAACGAGCTAGATCAACGCTATCAGGAGAATCTGAAGACAGGGGCGATTTCACGGAATGTATATAACCTCCGCACTCGAGGTACCAGAATACTGCGAGAGGTGTATGAGACAGGCAATTTCGTCTGGAAAGGACCAGTTAGCAAAAGTATCCCCGTTTTACCGGAAAGCTTTGAGCATATTATCAATGGTCTCGCCGATGCAGTCCGCATGGAGATGCGAAGCCGCGATACGCTGTACATAGTTAGGCGTTTTCTGTTGCTGCTTGCCAGTTTTGACATCAACAACATTTCTCAAATTGAGTCAGAGCATGTACAGATGTTTCTAAGCGATGTTTCCCAGTCACGCGCAAAAAACATGGATGATGTTGTCGGCGCTCTTCGCAAATTAAATCGATATCTTACTGGATCGGGACTATCCGGTCTTCCATACGCAGGCTTACTTATGGCACCGAGAGCAAGAGAAGGAAAAATATATCCGTGTATGCCCCAAGATGATTTGGGATTAGTCATAAAGTCAATTGACCTAAGCACGGCAATCGGCAAACGCGACTATGCCATTTTGCTGTTGGCCGCAAGCAGTGGTATGTGGGCTGGGGATATAGCGAAAATCAAACTTTCAGATATTGACTGGCGAAAAAGCGAGATTCATATAGTTCAGGGGAAAACCCAAGCGCCTGTCAACCTTCCGCTGCAAAGGGGCGTTGGAACCGCCTTGGCCGACTACATTCTTAATAGTCGTCCGGAATCGAAATCCCCGGAGATATTTCTAAGAAGCCTTGCACCTTTTCAAGGATTTAAGGATGGCGTCTCGGTAGCATGTGTCTTGCGCCGACGGATGAGGGTAGCGGGAGTATCACATATGCTTGGTGATGGAAAAACGATGCATGGCATTCGGAGGATGCTTGGCACCCAAATGACAATGGAAGGCGTGCCCATAACAACGATTGCACAGATACTTGGTCATCAAAACACTCACGCTACTAAACCGTATATTTCTCTGGATATTGAGGGCTTGCGCGAATGCGCATTGGGGTTCGACTCTGTCGGGGAGGGCTCCAAACGATGAAGACGTTCAACGAATATATTGAGGCTATGCTCCTCTACAAAGAATCCATAGGATATTCCAGAAAATCTTATGAGTACGACCTGATGCGTTTTTGTAATTATATAGTGACGAAGCAATTAGACGTGTCCGATCTCAAAGAAGAAATAGTCTTAAGTTGGTGTTCACGCTGGGAAAGCGAATCCCAGACCAGCGCGAGAAGAAGGATTCAATCAGTTCGGGAGTTGCTTAAATACCTATCTGCAATCGGTATTGATTGCTATGTGATCCCATCGAGTTTTCTCCCAAGGCCAGAGACACGGACGCCGTATATTTTTACTGACCAAGAATTACAGAGCATTTTCAAGGAGTGCGACGATCTATTGCCTAATAAATGCTCCCCTAACCGGCACCTGATTCTTCCTGTATTATTGCGATTGATTTTTTTTTTGCGGCTTGCGTCCGAACGAGGGACGGGAACTGCAAAGCTGCGACATAGATTTCGACAAAGGCATCTTGCTTGTCCGAAAAAACAAATCTCACAAAGAGCGTTATGTCGCCATGTCCGATGATGTGTTGCAGATGTGCAAGGATTATCATACTTCCAATGCCGACATTTTCACTGGTAACACATACCTTTTCCCATCTTCGAACGGCTTGCCATACAATCGGCGCTGGCTTTCTGGACAGTTTCGAATGATTTGGCACAAAGCCCGCGCAACCAGTAATGAGGCTTCCGCCGTTGTTTATGATCTCAGGCATCGGTATGCAACGACGATGATGATGAAATGGCTGGACGAAGGTGCTGATCTTTTCGCAAAACTCCCTTATCTAAGCGCATTTATGGGCCATACTCATTTTTCGGATACGGCATACTACATCCACCTCTTACCGGAACACCTCATTCGTTCATCGGCTATCGACTGGAGCCATTTCTCGGATTTGATCCCGGAGGTGTCCGAAGATGAATGAGAAAAGCACCCGCTTCTTCAAATTAGTACGGGACTTTCTGACGGTATATCTCCCAGATCAAAGGGCTGTGAGCGTCAATACTATTAAGTCGTACCGTGAATGTCTCAATCAATTGTTGAGCTATATTTGCGACAGAAACGGTTTCGCTCTGGGAAAACTCAGTTTCGGATATCTTTCTAGGGAGACAGTTGAGAGCTATCTGGAGTATCTTGAAAAGGAAAGGCATTGCAGTGTTTCCACACGCAACCATCGCCTTGCATGTATCCGGTCTTTCGTTAAATATGCCGGTGTCAGGGATGTTAGCGTTCAGGCATGCGTTAATGATTTATGCACTATCCCTCAGAAAAAGGTGGCAAAGACCGCCGTCATTAAGTTCTTCAGTGAATCTGCGTTAAAAACTATACTTGAGCAGCCAGATGCCAGAAAGAAGAAGGGGCTGCGAAATCTGTTCTTTATGATACTGATGTATGATACCGGAGCCAGAAACCAAGAGTTGCTAGATATCAGGTTAAGTGACATCCACTTCGAAGGTAAATCGCCCTACGTTGTCATTACTGGGAAAGGTGGGAAAACGCGCTTGGTGCCAGTAATGCCCAAAACCGTTGATCATTTCAGAAAGTATGTTGATGTCTTCCACCCTGAAATTTCCTTTAACAATCATCTTTTCTACATCGAACGAAAAGGGAACCGTTCTGCTATGTCGCCAGACTGCTCAGAAAAGTTTGTCAAGAAATACGGTACCGCCGCGCATAACGTCAATCCAAAAGTCCCAGAGTCACTGCATTGCCACATGTTTCGCCACTCTCGCAGCATGCACCTGTATAAAAGTGGGATGCCAATGGTTTTGCTGGCTGAATGGCTCGGGCATGCACAAATTTCATCGACATTGATCTATGCGAATGCTGATACTGAAATGAAAAAAGAGGCTATCATGAAAGCTACTTCAAAATTGAACCCGTTGCTATCCGGCGAAACTGCATATCTTGAGTGGGAAGATGATGAGGCGTTAATCAGGCAGTTATATGGGTTAAGCCAGTAAATATTATCCCGCCATTTTTGTGAAGTAAGGGCTTGATATGAAGGCTTGTGACAATTAGTCGGGATGCCGCATTTTGCGGGATAATGGTGTTATCCCGATATCGGGATAACAGAACCGTGCGTACCGTTCGGTACACGGCGGTTCCTCAGTTTACGCTGTAATTTGTCGATAATATTCTGAAAAGAATAGGAATCCGAATCCCTTAATAACATTGTTGGTTAGGGATTTGGATAGGATCGGGCTATTGGATGTTCTCCAGTAGCTCTTTCTTGTGTTTGCGTATTCCCATGCTTTCTGCTCGCGGATTCCCAGTGATTTAAGCATTTTCAGCTTTGTCTTCACTCGTTTCCACTGTTTCCAGTAAATCATGCGAATGCGTCTTCTCATCCATTCATCGGTTCCTAAGAGCAACGTCTTTATGTCCGCTATCTTAAAGTAGTTTATCCACCCCATGATGTAGCGTCTGAGCTTTGTCGCTCTGAGCTCATTGCCCATTCCATTGCTTCTAGAAGTAAGCTCTTTCACTTTGCAACGCATCTTCGTAACCGATTTCGGATGTATCCTGACCCTCATTTTGCCTTTGCTTCGGTAAAACGAGAATCCAAGAAATTTCACTTTCCCTACGTAGTCGACCACTGTTTTCTCCGTATTCACTTTTAGAAATAGCTTCTTCTCAATGAAGGGGAGGATGTTGTTTAGCACACGCTGTGCGCTTCTTCTGCTTTTGCAGAAGATCATCAGGTCGTCCGCATAGCGTACGAACCTGTGACCCCTTCTCTCAAGTTCCCAATCCAATTCATTCAACATAATGTTACTAAGAATTAGACTGAGAGGGCCCCCTTATGCAAAGTAGTGCGTTATGCCAAGTAAACGCCTCGAAAGCACGGTTTTAGGGCATTTGTTCTTGATTTACTTTGCATAATAATCTCGGCAGATAGCCGATATTATACTTAAAAATGTCGGAAAGGCAGTCTGTTCAGTGCGATAAAAGCCATTTCGGTATATTTTTTCGATTTATTTGATTATCAAGCCTCATATATTATGCAAAGTAAATTTGAGTCTATACCCACTTATGACAGGCTTTTCACCGTTTACTTTGCATAATTACTTTCTTTGCATAAGGCTCAACCTGTAGTCCGATTCTCGCTAACATCTATCTCGATAAACTCGATCGGTTCATGTCGGAAATCGCAGAACGTGAAAACCTTGGCAGATGTCGTCGTAAAAGCAGTGCCTACACCAGTATCCAATACCAAATTAAAACGCTCCGTAATAGTGAATACTCCGCAGAAAATGGTGAGCAAATTCGTAGGTTGGTAAGAATCCGCAAATCTCAACCCTCAGTAGATATGTTTGACCCGAAATTCAGACGCCTCCGCTATGTAAGATACGCTGATGACTTTCTAGTCGGTGTCACCGCATCAATGCAACATTCTAAATCCATTAGAGATGAAATTAAGCAATTTCTGCTGGAGACCTTGCACCTAAGACTGAACATGGAAAAAACAAAGATCACCCATGCCCACAATGAAAAGGCTTTCTTTCTAGGCTATTTCATTAATAGAGGCAATAAAGCCAGCCGGAACAAAGGCAACATTCGTATTAAAGCAAACATTAAGGGCATGATTCAAAAACTACATCAAAATGGTCTGTGTAACAGTTACGGTTTCCCAAATGGCATCAGACACTTTATTCCACTCCCACCGGAAAAGATCGTCAACTACGGGAACCAAGTCCTTCGCGGTCTAGTTAATCAGGCTGTAGGTTGTATTAATTTCTACAAATGCGACCGTATCCAGTACATCATCCAATTTTCCGTAGCCAAAACCTTAGCTCGGAAATATGACATCAGCATGAAAAAGGTCTTCACAAAGTTCGGTTCATCAATTAGGGTCGACTATCTCAATGAGAACAACATGGAACGTAGAACTCAACTTGCACTATATCCCAATTTTAAACGTAGACGTAACTACTTTTACACTCTGCTGACTGCTTCAAAAACACCATTCACCCCAATTTACAATCCTCGTAATCCTACAAAACATCCTTGCACTCTATGTGAAAGCATTAACGACATCTGTATGCTCCATCGTAAACCAGTGAATTTAATCTCACACCCAAGTAAATCCATAATCGAGTATATGATCCGAATTAATCGCAGACAAATTCCCGTATGCAAGTTGTGCTACAACTCTCTTTAACTCTGCTATAACGAAAGCTTAATAGGAATGAAGAGCCGTATGCATCTAAAGATGCCCGTACGGTTCGGGAAGGGGCGAATTCCAGTGGGATTCGCCTATTTCATCCACCTCGCGATGGACACCCTTGCTCTTGGCTAATGGTTGGCAACTACAAGCCCCCATAGTGGACTTTCACCACCAAGTTAATCGCCATGCGTGGCGCACTAGATGAGGTTGTTAATTTTAAAATTAACAACCTCACTTTTAACACTTACTTATATTTGAAATTAGTTTGGAAGTATTTTATCTTGATGGGTAACATACTCAACTATTCTATGACAGCTATCGAATTCCACGAAAATACTTGGTGAATCTACAATGATTTCTGAAAATATTTCCAGCCATTCTGGTGCAACTTCCTTAAAGGCAAATGTCCCGTCAAACAGGATTACAGCCCAAATAATCTTGTGATGTTTTACAATAAACAAACTGTCTTCAATAAATCCTTGGCCACCTCGTGGGCAAGGACAACAACCACAGCTAGGCTTACATCTTTGAACTGAATCCTGTACTTCTTGGAATAGTTCTAATTCTTGTTCGTTCATTATTTTTTCCTCCGCTATCTCTCTTTATTGGGTGACTAGCTAGTCCCCCCTCTCCCAGTATATGACAATCCCATAAGATTGTTCACGATTATGAAAATCTAATATACACCCAGAAGTGCTCCATCACAATCATCTTTTCCAACTGAAATACCCATAAAAATACCCATAAATTTAGATAATCTAAATTTATGGGCGCTAAATTTCTCATCATTTCTGATAGATCAGCTTCAAGGAAGCTTTAACTGCTTAAACTCTTCTTTAGCCTTTTCGAGATCTCCCATCGTCCCGATGTCAAACCAAAGGTCCTGGCTTTCAAAACTCACAACCTGAGCGTGTTCCGAAAGAAGGCTCTGTACCAAGTCTGGCATATCAAAGCGTTTGTTTTCAGGAATTAACGAAAGAATCCGCTTGTTAATGACGTATATTCCCATACTGGCCCAATAATTAAGGGTTGGTTTTTCCGCATAGGCAGTCACTTGGCCATCCTTAATTTCTAAGACTCCGAACGATGAACTGACAGCCTTCTTTTGTACAGCAACCGTCATATCTGCTTGCATCGCTAGATGGTGTTCATACAACGCCCGAAAATCCAGAGTGGTTAATTCATCCCCGTTGACGACTAAGAAATCGTCCTCTAAATCATTGACAAGTCTCAACGGACCTGCCGTCCCTAAAGGCTCCGTTTCGACAGAATAACGAATAGGCACGCCAAACTGACTACCATCTTGGAAGTAAAGTCTTATGAGATCTGCCAGATATCCCAAGCACATGATTATTTCATCAGCACCTGCACTTTGGAGTTGGTGCACAAGAATGGCCGCTATCGGTTTGTCCCCGATGGGAAAAAGGGGCTTGGGTAAAATTCGGGTATAGGGATCGAGGCGTGAACCTTTACCACCCGCTAAAATAATGGTTTGCATAATTATTTCCCTTCTTCACCTTTTCAAATTTGATATTTCCCTATCTGAAAACGATTCATATGGGTAGCAATCCAAGCTACAGTCCTTTTAACCCCTTCTTCTAGTGACACACGAGGTTCCCACCCTAATGTTTCTTTCGCTAAATGATTATCCGCTAATAGACGGTTTACCTCGCTACGGCTTGGGCGAACCCGCGCCTCATCCACAACAATTTTCGCCGTGCTGTGGACTGTATTAATAATAATCCGGGCTAATTGTCCAATGGAAATTTCCTGCCCTGAACCCACATTAATGACTTTTCCAACTGCCTCCTGGGCCTGCGCTGCTTTCATAAATGCCTCTGCCGTGTCCGTTACAAAGGTAAAGTCCCGCAGGGCATTGGTATTTCCTAAGCGTATTTCTTCACAGGCTAGGGCCTGAGTAATAAGCGTAGGAATGACGGCCCGAGCAGACTGTCGCGGTCCATAACAATTGAACGGTCTTATCGTGACGACCGGTAAATCGAAGGAGGCATAAAAACTTTCGGCTAACTTATCCGCCCCGATTTTACTGGCCGAGTAGGGGGACTGACCCTGCAGAGGATGAGCCTCGTCAATCGGAACATAGCGTGCGGACCCGTATACCTCACTGGTTGAAGTATGGACGATTCGATTCACTCCATGATCACGTGCTGCCGTAAGAATATTGAACGTCCCCATAATATTTGTTTCCACTACCTCGCGAGGGTTTTTATAGGAATAAGGGATTCCCACCAAAGCGCCTAGGTGAAAAACAGCGTCACACCCCTTTACCGATCGTTCGATCACATCCGCGTCACGCAAGTCACCCGCAATTATTTCAATCTGTTCGAGTAGCCCAGGCTCTAAATCCTCAAGATTCCCACGACCATCTCTGGAATTGTAACGAATAAACACACGAACTTTAGCTCCTGCTTTGACCAAGGCCTCTGTCAAGTGACTACCGATAAATCCACCGGCACCTGTGACCAAGACCTGTTTTTGCTCCCACATCACGCTCTTCAATTCCCCCTTCTGCCCTAACTTCTATATCGTATGTCAGTTTTTACATATCTGACACCGTTACTCTATTGACGCCTCATTTGCTCCAGGAACGCCAAATATCTCGGTCCAAGCTGTCCCCACTCAAACGTCAAAGCCTGCTCCCGACCCCTCGCTGCAAGGGATTGTAAAAGAGAAGGGTTGTTGTAAGCGGTAATTAAAGCCTCCGACAGCTGTTTTACGTTTCCAGCTTCAAAGGTTAGTGCACAGTCGTTAGACACTAATTCTGCTAGCCCCCCTGCTCTTGATGCAATTAAAGGAGTCCCGATCGCCATACCTTCCAAGGCCACCATTCCATAAGCTTCACGCCGACTCGGTACAACCAGGCCAGCCGCACGCGCCATCCATCCCCTTACCTCAGGACTCGGAATCCAGCCGTGGAACTTTACCCAGGCTCCTAGTCTCTTTGACTGAACGAGCTTTCTCAAGTAGGCTTCATAGTGGTCTTGTCCCTTGCCAATAATATTTAAATGAATTTGCCGTCCGCGTTGCCGTATTAAAGACATGGCCCGAATCAAATCTTCGATCCCTTTATAGTCCAACAGTCTGCCAACATAAACAAACTCATTCGTGCTCCCTGGCTGCCAACGTTCTGCTGGCCAGGAAATGCCGATAGGTAAAACTTCTGTTTTAGAAAGATATTGGGGGAAATGCCCTGCCAGATAGTCTCTTTCACTCTGACTTATGAGTTGAATACGTTGACAACGCATTAGAAGGTCTTCTTGAATTTTAAATTGAGCTTGCAACTCAGGCTCAAGTCGGTCCCCTAATTCCTTTCGCAAAAACGAATACACAGAATAAAAAATTGGAATAAGTCCTCCGGAAAGGGTATAGGCCAAAGGGGTAAAATTGATAGCGTGAATATGAATTAAATCCCATGCCTGATTAAGCTCAGGGAATTCCTGACACACGACATCGGCCTTGATCATACCTAAATAACCAAAGTAGTGGGTGTTACGAGGTAAGCCTAAGACTTTAATCTTTTGTCCTCGCAAGATCCAACTAGGTACGGTCCAATCGCTGCGTGGTACAATAACCGTTTGTTGTACGCCCAAACGATCAAGCATATATAGCATGCCAGTAACTGCCGTTCCTGCACCACCAAAGTTTTCTTCTTCAAATTCATTGGTTAACGATAAGACGTTCAATCGAATCACCCCCCACACCCCCATCCTATGCGACAAGCCTCAAAAGGTGCCAAGGTGCCAAGGTGCTAACCTCCAAACCCTTCAATAGAATCTAAGAAGTCTGCCCGATTCGGACAGACTTCTTAGACCGTTTGCTCTGGGATGGTACAAATGTACTGTTATTGATATCTTCAACGCAGAAATTCTTCTTCATCCATATAGTCTTGACCCACCATCAGATTATGCTTTCTTAACAAAGCTTCCGTTTCTTCGAAGGTCATGAGGAAATCGCCTGAACTATACTCTTTTAATAACGCCTGCTGACCCAGCTCCTCAGTAAACAGTTCGGGGAGCATTGGCTTAATCGCATAATAGTCGCCCCGATCATACGCGCGCCAAGCCTCTTCTTCAGAAACTAATACTTCATGAACCTTTTCCCCCGGCCGAATTCCCGTGTAGACTATTTTCATTTGCCGGTTTCCAACTAAAGCTTTGGCTACATCTACAATGCGAGCTGCAGGAATTTTCGGGATATATATTTCACCCGGCTTTGCGCCTGAAAGGACAGCAAAAATGGTATCGACGGCACTTTGTAAGGGTAATAAAAATCTCGTCATTTCCTTGGTCGTAATCGTTATCGGACCACCGTGCTTAATTTGTTCATGAAACAATGGAATTACAGACCCCCTAGATGCCAGCACATTACCATAGCGCACACAAATAAACCTTGTCTTGGGTATTGTCACATTAGCAGTGATAAATATCCGCTCTTGCATGGCTTTGGAAATTCCCATGGCATTCACCGGTTTACAGGCTTTATCCGTCGAGACCCCGACAACCGTTTCTACTTTAAGATCATTTTCACCAATAGCCCGTATTATATTTTCCGCGCCTATGACATTAGTCCGAACCGCTTCAAAAGGGAAATACTCACATGAAGGTACCTGTTTAAGAGCAGCGGCGTTGATGACGATGTCCGCTTCTCTTAATACAGAACAAACAGAATGATAATCACGGATATCCCCTATTCTAAACTCGATTAATCGAGCAAAATTGTCGTAGATCACTTCATCGGTAACTTTTTGTTTATTCTGGTATTGGACCCGCATTGCATGCTGTTTGGCTTCATCACGTGAAAAGATGATAATTTTCTTAGGAGAACCGAGTTCCTTATTCAAAAGCCGGCGAGTTAACACCTTACCGAGTGATCCTGTGCCGCCGGTAATCACAATCACCTTGTTATCGAAAATCTTCATATTTCCTCCTTGACTAACCGTTTTGATATGGGCCTTGCAAATAATCGTTATACATTCTACGGACTAGCTCAGTCCACGTTGGTGGATTGTAGCCTGTTAGGGAGCGGAAAAGTGATGAGTCTAACGATCTATCCAATCGGGAACTGTCCTCTAGTTTGATCTCAATGTTTCTGCCGTATTGAATGTTGGTAAGTTTAAGCAACTCGTATTTAGAGATCGGATCTGAAGATACGTGGTAAAGCCCGGACAATTCTGGATTAGGGATCACGTAATCCCCAATAATCCGAGATAATTCAACCGTTGGGAAACCGGAATAGATGACCTTTCTAAAGCCATGCACTTTTTCTTTCTGGCTTAGAAACCATTCAACTAAACCATAGGTGCTTTTCAACTCATGTCCGATTATGGAAGTTCGTAGGGTAACACAATGAGAGTAGGCTACCTCACCAAGGAGTTTTGTTCTCCCATAGAGGTCGGGGGCATTGGGAAGATCACGTTCGGAATAGCCCCCTTTCTCGCCATCGAAGACACAATCTGTACTGACATGGATCATTCGCGCACCTACTACACTGCAAAGCAAAGCAATACGGTGCGGTAAAAGTGCGTTAGCGGTGATCGTCGCGATTGGGTCTTGCGCCTCGGGTACTTGCTTGATGATTCCAATACAATTCACTACTAGGTCTGGCTTCACTTCAGCGAAGACCTTCACAAGACTATCTATTTGATGGATATCCACATCTAGTCGTACCTTTTTCAGATGATCCGTCGGTAACCAGCCTGATAATTTCTTCGAAGAACGAACCGTAGCAAAGACATCAAGACTAGGATCCCCTGAGAGATAGCAAAACAAGGTATGCCCTAGCATCCCTGACCCTCCCAAGATCAGTACCTTGTTCATGTCACTTTCACACTCCTTTTTACACCTATTTAAAGACAACTTGACTTGCACCCACGAAGACACTGTCTTCGCACGTATTAGTCATTCTGTCAGTTGTCAGGCCGGCACATGTTAGTTGAACTCCAATAACTTATACTTTCTTATATGTCCGGGAAAAGCTGCCGCGCCCTTTTTATTGCTGGTTCTGTAAAGTTTGGTGGCACAAATAAACTCCCGTTTTGGCCGTGCCAACGATAACCTAAAAGCAGTTCATCAAGAAATCCGCACGGATAACTTTTTAGCAAACGGAACCACAACTCATAGTCATGAACCGTCGCCATACTTTCATCAAAGAGTCCCACCTCAGCTAAAGCAGACTTTCGCATCATAACTGAGGATCCATTGATAAAACAGCCCTCCATCAGCTTTGTTACCATTTCTCTCTGATCCGGATAGAACGAAGAGTGAACATCATATTGCTTATTTCCTGCTCCATCGATCATGACAAAACTAGTATAACTAAATCCCAGCGCTGGCTCCTTCTCCATCAAAGACACCTGTTTTTCGATCTTATCTGGTAAAAAAATATCGTCTGAGCTCAACCAGCAAACGTATTTTCCTGTTGCACGGGTAATGCCAAAGTTCAAAGCGCTGGCAGTTCCACCATTATCTTTATAGTAATAATGGATCTCTGGTAGATACGGCATAAGGACTTCTTGTGTTGTGTCCGTTGATCCATCATCAATAACAAAGATCTCCATGTCTGGATAACTCTGATCAAGAACACTTTTTACAGCAATGCCAACATATTGTGCATAATTATACGTGGGTATTACTACACTGACTTTTGGCACCGTCATCATGGTTTCCCCCTTCATGGTGTTTTAAATCCACTCTTCGCACTTCGTTGCCCTCTATTTTTTAGTTCTTTTACTAATGGGGTGCCTAAGGTACACGCGCTTCCATTCCTTCTGCAGTGTATTGATATATCGTATGTCAAGGTTTGTTTATCTGACACATGTTGCCACATCGAAGGATGTCGCAACATACACTAGCAATAAACGTCTGCTTGGAGGTTAATCTATGAAAATTGTTATTCCTGCACTGAGTTTGGAAAAGGGCGGCGGAGCCCGCTTTCTATATCAACTAGCGAATGGTCTGGTAGATCGTGGGCATAACGTAGAATTCATCATTCCGAAAGACGGTGTCATAGACTGGCCAGTGCGCGCAAATATTACCCGGGTTAAGGAACTAACTCCGAGTTCTTTCCCCTCAGCAGATTTCATCCTGCCAAATTTCTACCCAACTGTATTACCGGCTTGGCAATCCAAAAAAGGGCAGGTCGTTCGCCTAAGCCTTGTCTACGAGCCCTTGTGTATCCCCTATGCGGAGGTGTCAAAATCCACGTATTCCATTGAAGCGCCGATTGTTACCATCTCTCAGTGGCAACGCCAACTGATCATCACTGAAGTCGGCCGTGACAGTTCGGTGATTTCAGGTGGTGTAGATTCGGATTTTTTCCATCCCTACCCTAAGCTCTCTGCCCAAACAGGCCGAAAAACCATTTTTTACATTATGCGGGGGCCTGGCTATAGCTGGAAGGGAAACGCTGACTTTATAGAAGCCTGTACCCGTTTAAAAGAACGCATTCCTACGTTTGATGTCTTGATCGTTAACCCCGAAGGGGTTAAGTTTGACCACTCATTTCCCTTCAGAACTATGACCGCGGCCAGTGATCACGAAATGGCCCTACTTTACGCAAAAGCGGATCTCTTTGTCTATGCTTCTTATTACGAATCCTTTGGCTTACCCCCCCTAGAAGCGATGGGCTGCGGTACGGCCGTAATAACCACCGATTGTGGAGGAAATCGCGATTACACCCGAAACGGAGAAAACTGTGTCGTAATCCAACCTAGTGATATCAACGCCTTAACCGACAATATGTATAACCTATTGATCAATGACAACGAACGCCAGCGTCTAGCCAATGCCGGCCACCATTTCGCAAAAAGCTGGACTTGGCAACGCACCGCGGATCAGCTGATCTCTGTGTTAACTCAAATAGCAAAGGATGAGTAAGCGCCGGAGGAGGTTTCTTAGCGTACAGACTTCCTCTCCACTTCCCAATTAAGCTCTATGATCAAGGAGACAAGGGGACGGTTCTTCTGTCTAAATAAATTTAGACAGAAGAACCATCCCCTTGTCTGCCTATCTCCCGTGATGACTGGAGTCCAATCAAGTTATCTATTTATTAACAGTAACCTTCCATCCCGTTTCTTGAACCTTCCATCCCGTTTCTTGAATAACATCTTTGTTTTCAATTTTTCCCTCTACTATAACGTTATCATCTTCTTTAACTTCCGTGTCATTGTCATCGAAAGCGATTTTCATTGCTTCACCATTCTTATACGTAATCTTAACTTTTTTAACGTCTATTCCATTTGTTAAAATATCACTAAGTTGTTTTAGCAATTCTGCCTTGTGCATAATCTCGCACCTTTCCCTCACTAAATATTCGATTAAACCTCTCCACCTCATATGATATATTCAGGTTTAAGATGTTATGTATTATATGAGCACTATTAGCAATTGGTACTGAGCTGTGGCAAAAGTCTATGATCTATGCCTCCCTACTTCCCAATCAAGCCTTGTAAACATATCTTAAGTCATAGGAACAAATTTTCAGGAACAACTAGGAGGTTACAAATGCCTACGATTATCTATCCTCCTTCAATCCCTTGGAGTTGGATGTTTCAGCGCCCACAGCAGCTTCTTGGTCAATTTTCAGCTTCCGGTCAGACAGTCCTTTACGAAGACCTCGGTAACTTTCCCCAAGCGAAAATTAGGAGTTTATCCCCAACCCTTCACCTTTGCCAAGGAATTTCCGCCCTGGATATTCCCCATCCACGCCCACGCATCCTTTGGATTACCGTTCCCTCGCATATTAATTCTATCGACGCCTATAAGCCAGATCTGGTGATATATGATGCCGTTGATGAACCCAAGGATGAATTTGCCAGTTGGGCAGTCTATTATCCCGCTATTTTAGAGAGAGCAGATCTCATTTTTTGTAGTAGTCGCAGTATTTACGAATATTTTTCCCCACGACATCCTCAAGTTTATCTAGTACCGAACGGCGTAGATTACGTTCATTTTTCACCCACACCGCATCACCGCCCTATTGATCTTCCATCAGGTAAACCCATCATAGGATATAGTGGAGCAATCGCGCCTTGGGTTGATTGGGAGTTGCTTAAGGTGGCGATCCAGAAAAATCCAGAATTTAACTTTATTTTTATTGGAGCCTGCTTTCAACTAAGAAAATTTCCCCTACAAAAATCTAGAAATGTCTTTTATCTAGGATTAAAACCATATCAAGAACTTCCAGCATATCTTCATCACTTTGATCTTGGGCTTATTCCTTTTCTTCAGACAGAAATGACCAAAGGATGCAATCCCATCAAGCTCTATGAATATTACGCAGCGGGAATCCAGGTTCTAGGAACACCTCTTCCTGAGCTGCTTACGATCCCAAAAATAAATCTTGAAAGTAACCCTCAATTGTTTTCCCTGCGCCTACGACACTTGTTAGAAGGCAAAGATTCCAACAAAGCAGAACGCATGGCCTATGCCCTAGCAAATGACTGGTGTGAGCGGTCGGGCCGGGTGCTTCAAATTATTTTATCAGGACCTAATAGAAATCCAGATTAGCCAGTAACACCCTACTCTGCAATCGAATAGTATACGTTGAAAGTCCTGCTCAGTCCTGACTCGTTTCTTATCAAAAAAAGGAGGGAACTACACATGCTATTTGAAACCCATGCTTGGGTAACTCTCGACAACGCCGTCGCCATATATAACGTTTACAGCGATGTGCTCGTCGCTACCATCCCAGTGGGCACTAACCCACAATTCCCGAAACGCACACCGGATGGTACAAAAGTTTTAGTCCCTAATTTGGGTAGTAACACCGTCTCCATCTTATGCACGGCCGCCAATCATGTCTTAGCAACAATCCCAGTGGGTCTGGCACCTACTTCAGTAGCAATTGATCCGACCAGTACAACTGCCTACGTGACAAACTCTGGAAGCGGAACTGTTTCAGTCATAAGCATTCCAACCCATACCGTTGTAAGCACCATTACCGTTGGCACTGGACCTGTTGATGTCACTATAGCCCGTGATGGCAGCCGCGTATACGTTAGCAATGGTGGCAGCAATTCAGTCTCAGTCATTAATCCAGTCACCAATACCGTCATCGCTACAATCGCAGTAGGAACGTCACCCAACGGACTAGCCGTCAGCCTGGATAATACAAAGCTCTTCGTAGTCAACAGCGGCAGCAACAACGTCAGTGTTATCAACACTGCCACCAATGCTATTCTCTCTCTTATCGCAGTTGGCTCTAATCCTCAAAAGATCGCGGCAAACCCTGTGAACCCAATCTTTATGTATGTGAGCAACTTCGGTTCCAACAGTGTTAGCGTACTCTCTACCACCGGACTCAACGTCATAACAACAGTTCCTGTTGGCATAAACCCACTTGGGCTTGATGTTACCGGCGACGGCACACAAGTATGGGTTGCGAACCAAGGAGACAGCTCGATCAGTATCATTAACACAAACACGAACACTATTGCAGCTGCGCTTCCTACTTCATTCCCACCTCGTGGTGTTACAGTAGGCAGAGTTGGCGCTGCTTTAGAACCTGGTGCACCCATTGATTTACTTGACCCTTATCAACTCGAAGAAGTTACAGAATCCGTCTGCATCATCGTGGAAAAAGTGTATGCCAGCTGCCAGCAAAGAGAATGCTTCCCAGCCTTCACGGTCACCTTACCAACTGGCGTTCCTCCGTTTACCTTTGTTAGTATGACCTTTGCTACTGGTGTGATCGTTCCAGGCAGTGTTGTTATTACCCCTATCCCATCTCGCCCGAATTTCTCGAGAGTTCAGTTTACCATTCAAATCCCCTTTACGTTAACCTTACGGGATTCAACCGGTGCATTGTTCACCATCACGGGTAACCTGCCGGATATTAACAAAGACATTGTGCTCTACTTCCCACCAACGCGGCCAGAATTCGACTTCAATTTACGCGTTGAGACAAGAACAGAAGTATTAACTAGCCCATTATTCACAGTATCCTCCATTCAGCTTGCCATTGGTAGCTTTGTAATAACTAAAGTAACGGGTATCGTTCAACTCCTCGTTCCAGCCTTCGGATTCTGCCCAGAGCCTCCAGCATGTGAGGAATTCCCAAATATCCCGCAAAATCCATGTCTCAATTTCTTTGACACCACGCTCACCCCATTCCCAAGTGATTTCTTCCCACCACAGCTAGATAGTTGCCAATAACCATTTATCATGTTTGTATCCAATTGCGTCATGAGTTATTGCTCTTTCCGAAAGAAAGGGCCGTCCATAACGGCCCTTTCTTTTACTAGTCAGAACGTATAAGTTACCTGACTTCAGGTCACTCATGTAGGATGAAAACGAAGGAAGTGATCGTGTTGGCTTTCCTAAGTCGAGCTACTTTGGCTCCACTTCTCCTAACCTATAAAAATGAATCCCTGTACTTGCACATTGACCCTCAGGGATGTGCTCTTTTCAGCGAAGACAGCCTGGAACCCCTCTATCGAACTCAGGAACCGCTTCTTTTGGCCCAAGGAATAATGACCGATTCCAAAACTGCACACCTTGTTGTACTTAAAACGAATGGTGAACTCTGTTACACTCTAATCTCCGAGTTAGGAACGCCCCAGACATCGTTACTCGCTCGATTGGACGTACGTGCCACAAGATACCGCCGGCTTTTCCTTTTCCCCAAAGGTAAGCAAATACATATTTTTTACGCCTATTCTAATCAAGCCATTCCGGATCTCTGGCGCATCGAGCACCGTTTTTGGGACGGCGCATCTTGGCGAAGTGTTCATATGGGAGAGGTTGTTCACCCACGTGAACCTCTTTATCACGTGAATCTAGATAGTCAGGGTAATATCCATTTCTTAACCATGACTTTCCAGGGACGGCATTCGCTGCTCTTTACAAACCGCTTTAACGGAACGTTTCACATATGGGGTTCTCCAACAGAAGCCCTGAAAATCTCAGGTGAGGTCGTAGATATGGCCGCACTTATGACCTCGGACAACGTGCATCATCTCTTTTGGGCTGTGAAAACTATTACCGGGCAGTATGAACTGCGTTGGGCACAACAGTCAGATGCTCATGAATTGGCGAGCACTTGGCATCCGTCTCCTGCGCCCATCAAAACGTTCGCCTCCCCCTTGAAAAGCATTGGAGCTTTAGAAATGAATGGGGTTCTTTGGCTACTTGCCCACACTGGAGAAGAAGTCCTCATGCTGAACGATGGTAAAGGGTGGAAATTAGTGTCCTCACAAGCCATGCTTAATCGCCCCTTGCAATGGGTGCATAAAGGAGAGAAGAATTTCTATCAAACCAACTGGTTGGAAGATCAAGTTGTGAGACGAGCCCCAGCTTATCACCGGGAATTGGGCTTGCCTGTTAAACAGCCGACGCCTGTTTTACCTACACCAATTCAAGCAATACCTGCCGAAGTTTACCCCACTACTCCACCTCCTGTGCCAGTCTTCTATCCTGAATTATCTCCTAATACTAATCCAGTCCCGCCAGTTTTAAGCCTGGATAATGAACCCTCAATCACTCCCACTCTGATTGAAGTACTTGAGGCACCGCTAAGCACGCCTGAGGAAATCCTTCAAGCCGAGCCTTTAAAGGAACATTCCGAACTCCAGTTGATAATTTCCACGGTTGCTCTTCTCGAGCAAGAGAACGCCAAACTCTTACCTTTGATTTCAACCGTTGCTCGTCTGGAACAGGATAACATCGAACTCCAATCCAAAATCTCTACTGTCGCTCTTCACGAGCACGATAACACTGACCTTCAGTCCTTAATTAAGGCTGTTACTCTTCTCAAACAGGAAAGCGTGGAACTCCAGTCCACAATCTCTACCGTTGCTCTTCACGAGCATGATAGCTCCGAACTTCAGTCCTTAATTTCTACCGTTGATCACCTTGAACAAGAGAACGCTAAACTCCTTCCTTTGATTTCAACCGTTGCTCGCCTGGATCAGGATAACGTCGAACTGCTATCCGAAATCTCTACCGTTGCTCTCCACGAGCACGATAACTCCGAACTTCAGTCCTTAATTTTGACGGTTGGTCATCTTGAACGAGAAAACGCCAAACTCCAATCTGCAATCTCAAAGATTGCTCTTCACGAGCACGATAATACCCAGCTCCAATCCATAATTTCAACCGTTGCTCATCTTCAGCAAGAAAATGCTGAACTCCAACATCTAATTTCGACAGTCACTCGTCTTGAACAAGAAAACGCCGAACTTCAATCCACACTCTCAAAGATTGCTCTTCACGAGCACGATAATACCCAACTGCAATCTATTATCTCAACTGTTTCCCGTCTGGAGCACGAAAACACCACCCTGAGCTTTACAGTCAATGAAGTACTTTCCAAATTTGACCAAATCCTTGATATCATCTCTGAAAAAGATCGTCTAACCGAACAAGAAGTGGCCCTCTTAGAAGAATCACGAGTAGCACAGACCGCTTTAGCTCCTCTTGCGGCACTCGAACCGTTTAAGGAAGCCATGTCTAATCTTGAACAAGAGACCCAAAGTCTGTCGCAGGTTCTTCGAGTGATGCTGAGCAAGCAGGAGGAAAGTGATTCTTCTATCGATAAGCTGGAGTTGCAGATTTGTCAACTTCAAGAAGAGAAGGATAGCGTCAAACAGAAGGGAGGTTTCTGGAACAAATGGATCACCTAGATATAAAATCAAATCTTGCCCAAATTCTTTCTAAGTATCCTCAGACATCCCATACCTTCCGGAAATTCGGGATTCCAACATCCGGCTGAGGGGGTAAAATTTTGCTCTGTATGAGCATTGAGCAGGCTGCACAACGATACCACATTAACCCGTTAACCCTTATCAAATCCTTGGAAGTTACCATCGAACAATATAACCATCAATGGAGACACTCACCATGAAGATTCTATTTTTAAACGATTCCTCCCTGTTGAGTCAAGGATTAGCCTCTGGGTTTTCCTCCATGGATGACCTCCGCTATCTTCCCGTCCGCTTGCCCGACTGGGAAAACCGTTTAAATGATTTGTTAAAGACCTGGAAACCAGATTTTGCGTTAGCGGATGGTGTTTCGATTTCCACAATAGCCCAAAAACTCTTTCCCCTTTTACGCCGTCATACCCTTCCGCTCGTCTATTGGGCTATTGATGATCCCCCAGACTGGCGCCGTATGTCCCGTCCTTTAGGACGCGGAGCCAGTCTAGTTCTTACCCCAGCGGCGGAATGCCTGCCCCTTTATCAGCGTGACAAAATTCACGCACTTTATTTCCACTTCGCCTGTAACCCTGCTTTCCATCGCCCAGCTGTTCCATTGCTTGAGTATGCTTGCGATTTACTTCTCGTTGCCAATTACTATACCTCGTACCCTCAAAGGAAAGTTGGATTAGAAACGATCCTCACGCCCTTACGTTCAGCGCCGTTTCATCTGAAAGTCTTCGGTAACGAACACTGGTTAGCGAATACGGACCATTACACATTGCCGCCCGAGATCTATCAAGGATATTTAGCCTATGAACAGTTACCATGCGCTTATTCTTCGGCGAAGATAGTGTTAGGCTTACATTCGGTTATTGACTCTCCGACTATGATGAGCATGCGAACGTTTGAAGCATTAGGGTGTCGGGCTTTTTTCCTCACGCACTGGTCCCCCGCCATTGAAGGGCTTTTTAAAAACCACGTCCATCTCGTCTGGAGTCGTCATCCGGATGAAACTTTAGAACTTGTGCGTTTTTATCTAAAACGCGAGGACCTCCGTGAGAAAATCGCTCAACAAGGCCAAGACGAAGTTTATCGCAACCATACTTATCAACAACGCGTAGCAGCTGTTCGGGACAGGCTCGAAAAATTGTAGCAGGAGGAGTGTTCCATGAAAGTACTTTTCCAAGCTCGTCCGGACTTCATGAAGAATCCCGCTGGAGATACGGTCCAAATGGTGTCTACCGGTCAAGAGCTTAAAAATCTTGGTGTTGAAGTGCATTTATCTGCCGATCCCAATATTGATCTATCTCCTTATGACGTTGTACACATCTTCAATATCACTCGAATTAAAGAAAGCTATATGTTCTTTCTCAATGCCCAAAAGCAACAGAAAAAGGTTGTCCTGTCTCCTATTTATTGGCCTCCGAATGCTTATTTTAAGCGTGAAGGCGCTAGCCCTAATGCCCTCGCAGTCTGGAAACACATGCAACCCATGCGGGCCCGCCTTGTGAGCGAATGTACGCTCTTGCTCCCCAACAGCCAAATCGAGATGGACGTTCTACATCAAGACTTTCTCAAAGTTGCACCTTATCAGGTTGTACCCAATGGGTTTCCCGAGTCCTTCATTGGGGCGACCCCTCAGCGTTTCCGGGAACAGTTTCCTGATATCCCTCAAGAATTTGTTCTTTGTGCTGCCCGAATTTCAACACGCAAGAATCAGCATTGGTTAGCAAAAATCTGTCAGGAACTCGGATATTCTCTTGTTCTTCTAGGGCCAATTAATGACCAAGCATATTTTGAGAGCGTGAAGTCCTTTTCTAACGTCATCTATATTGGTACCTTACAAGGCAAACTTCTTGCTTCAGCCTATTCTGCGGCCAAAGTCCATGCCCTTCCCAGTTGGTTTGAAACCCCAGGCTTATCCAGCATAGAGGCGGGTGCGTGCGGTACCGTTGTGGTTTCGACTGACCAAGGAAGCCCCAAGGAGTATTTCCAAGATATGGCGCTTTATGTTCATCCTCTCGATGACCTAAGCTTACGTACTGCGCTTGAACAAGCCTTTAATGCTTCTCCAATACCCTTAATGCACCACATACATATGCATTATTCCTGGTCAAACGTTGCAGCGATGACCTTAGCGGCTTATAAAAACGTAATCATGGAGTGATAGATGCCATCTTCCTATTTAATGTGAAAAGGAGGGATCCCTCCCTCCTGCCTACTTGTTAATACAGATCGCAGTGGTTTTCTGTGGTTAATCCGACTGCGCAGGCATAACGCAAAAAAGTATTAACGCTGGCAATGACAATACGCAGATCGACGGTTAATAGTTCAATGCCTACTAAGGAAACCCTCACATATCCGTCAATAACTATTCCTTTTTCTAGAATACGATCCACAACTTCTGCTAAGCTTGAGGAATCGACATCTTTTTTCATGTGTTTCCCCCCTCTCTTTGTCCTACTTTAGCTTATGTCCGAAGTGGGACAAGGGTGATTGAAAACTCTTCATCTTTTTAAGAAAAAGGGAGGGATTGCTCCCTCCCTTTTTCTTAAAACAGGTCTCCGTGATACTCTGTGGTCAGCCCTACTGCACAGGCATATCTCAAAAAGCTATTAACACTAGCAATGACAATACGCAGGTCGACCGTTAATAGTTCAATGCCTACTAAGGAAACCCTTACATATCCGTCAATTACTACTCCTTTTTCCAGAATACGGTCTACTACTTCTGCTAAGCTTGAGGAATCGACATCCTTTTTTATGTGTTTTCCCCCCTCTCTTCTCTTCTCTTCTCTTCTCTTTAGACTTAACCTTGTCCTACCACATCCTATGTCCCAGGATGGACAAGGGTGATTAAGAATATACTTCTAAAATAAAAAAACAGGGCCAGCTTTCACCTCCCTGTTTACTCAACATGTTAATTTCGATATCTTGGTCTCTTAATAGTCGGCTTTTTCGGCGCTTCTTTCTGCTCTCTCTTCGATCCATTGTCCACGACTTCATCCGATTGACTACTATCTGCTGGTGTTGGCTCTTGTTCTTGCTCTGGCTCTGACTTTCCAGTAATCGCTTGCTCTGCTGCTCTCGCGCGAGACGAAAGATAAGGATCATGTACCCACCAATCAATACCCATTTCTCTGGCCTTGTCCACGGATGCCACAAGCAGGCGTATTTTGATATTCAATAATTCAACATCCGCCAAAGATATTTTAATATCCCCAGCGATCACGATTCCCTTGTCCAAAATTCGTTCTAAAAGATCTCCCAGACCACTACTGTTATTCGAGTGTTGAATTGCCACGTGCCATCCCCCTTCCTACATAAGATTTCCCAAAGGCCCCAGGTCAAGATTAAGATCTTCCTCTTTCAGTCCGAATATCTCACGCATTTCAACCATTTTCTTATCTAATTTTAAGAAGGTTTCACCCATTTCCTCGATTTCTCCTTCCGTTAATGTCCCTCCATCAATGCGTCGCAACGCTTCGTGTTCCATAACACGCCTTAGTAATTCCACCAAAGTGAGAACTAGTTTTGCGAGCCCCTGATCTGCATTATCTTTATGAGCATTAACACGCCCGATAGGGCTTTGCTCTTCGAATTCTGTCATGCATTCAGCAATCTTAATACCCGATTCGTCATCCTCTATCATGAGCTAACCCCCTTTCCCCAATTCAAAGATTCGTGAATGAGAAAGCTCTCCGGTTTGATTGAAAATGAGCTGAAATGAAAAGGAAACCACGGTCCTGTCCATTCATCGGTGATATTAATTTCCTCCAAGAGAGCTTCCAATTCATGAACGAACTCTTGCTGGTATGTATTAGGCACTAGAAACCCCAAATTAATACCATTCCCCCTAGCCTGTGGGGTCTCTGACCAACAATCCTTAATCCACGGAGTTAACCGTGAGCGAAAATCGGAAATAACCTCTTGGGCTTTCAGCACTTCTCTTTCCACCAGTTGATGCCAAACCCTTACCCGCTCGAGATATTCCTTTCCGCCTTGCACATTCTCTCTTAACGATGAATAGGATAGATGCGTAAGCTCTTGATTGCTGTGTGGAATAGTCAAACAATACTCCGAACACCCTTCCACTCTGTCAAAACACAGATCCAATTCTCTTTGATACGTACTTAAAAACTCCATCAAATGAACCACATTGGAGACACTCACACCAGACTGAATCGGCAACACTGTGAGCTGAAGATGGCGAATTTGTTCAAACCACAGCAGCATAGCTGATAGAAAGTCCTGCTTCGTCGCAAATGTCTCCCGGGGAGACCCACACCAAATGACACTATGGTCTCCCACCGTTGTCAATTTTGTGAACAACGGTGCTTCACAGGGTAGATCGGTACAACCACGTACGAATCCCAAAAGATACGGCCGTTTCATACATTCACGTCTTTCTTCAAACGATTTCCTTCGAGCATCGTCTGTACCGATGTAAGAACGACCTTCAAATTCAAATATACTAAATCAACATTGCCACAACTAAGGATAAGATCACCAGAGATAACAACACCCTTATCAAGCAATTTCTCCACCACTTCCAAGAGCGTCACTTGTTTTGAATTTTCAATATCACCCACTCATGGTTTCCTCCTCATTATTCAACCGTAAAAAGTGATAGGGAGGCCAAGGTCCGGATACATCAAGAATAAAGCCTAAGGGATCGGCCGCTTCGTCAAATTCTGCAAGCTTTTTATCCCATTCTTTGTGACATTCCTTGCTTATTAAATATTGCACCGCAAAAACAACCTGTTGTCCCTCCGGTGCAACCACTCCAGTCTTGTCTAAGAGGATTACTTCCGCAGATATAGTGTTTAAATCTTGGTAAAGGGATTCACCATAATCATTCATGATCCGCTCCAAATCTTCCTCGATCTTCTTCTCCCATTGTCGTTTCTGAAAATATCCCCCTCCACTTTGTCCGCCGGTATACGGTAAATCTTCCTGTAGTTTTTCTAAAAGCCGTTTGCGATTGACAAAAAGTTTAACATGCATCTCTTGCTGGTTTCTTAACCTTTGCAAATCGTCTTGAATGTCCTTCGCATTCTGGAGTAATTGCCTTTTAATGTTTTCTTCATCCGTAAAGATCGTACAAAATGGCAGCGGAATGACAGACCCACTTTCCATCGCTTTTAATAAGGTTTCTTCGTGACGCTGCGCATGACTCTCTACCCAGGCCATATCCTCCATCGAACGATGGAGGGACTCTTGATTGTATTCTTTTAAAGGGACTGGGCAGACAAGCATACCCAGGTTTCCATTTTCAACAATGTGGCATGGTCTTTCTTCCATGCCCAGCAAATCAACTATTTCCTCTTGATTTGCGTTAATAATGCCAAACGCGTACAAAACCTCTTCATCGATTAAAGAACTGGTATCAGTTTGCTGCGCAGTGTCCGCTTTCTCCTCTTCAGAGATTTCTTGATGCTCTGCAATGGATCCCCCTGGACACGACTGAGCGTCAAGAAGCCTCTGAATGACATTTTCACCCGTCGCTCTCAAACGCTTCATCACGACTTCTTCCAATTCTAAGATAACCTTGTCCGCACATTGATCAATAAGCCACTCTACCCTTTGTTCCCACTCTTCATGGGAGCATTTCATTCTTCAACCCCTCTTTCCTGGCCCATCATCAATCGTTCAAACAGTCGCTTTTCATGGTCATGATATTCCTCAAGCGTAATTTCTTTGCTTTCTAACATATACTGCCGTTGACTAAGTTCTCGCCGTATAGCTTCAGGGCTATAGTACTCTGCCTCAGCATGTTCTATCACTTGTTTAATTGCCCAAATCGGAAATCTAAAAAACATACTTTATCCGTCCTCCAGATCGAGAATTAAAGTTACGTTTATCTATCAAATTTCCAAGACGCTCATTTCTATAAATGAGGCTTTGGCGTTCGACGAATGAATTTACTTTTCGTTAACGAAGTGATGCGGAGCCCAAGGGCCCGTATACTTAAAAATCATCGTTTCAGAATACTTTGCATAAAGAACTCCCACCGCCTGATCGAAGTCCTCTTCCTTCTGGCGATCAACCAAATATACGCCATCAAAGGCTTGAAATTCGTCCATTGGATCTTTAACCACCCACTCTGCAGCTAAGGGACGCAGCTTAGCAAGAAAGACCTTCTCTAGTTCTTTGCGCTCATAATCCGCGACTTCCATAATTGCTTTGCCAAACTCGACGACATCATAACCCTGCCCTTCCCCTCGTTCTAGCGCTTTTTTCCAACGCCCTAATTGCTTATTTTTCATCATCGTTTCTTGAAAGCTCTCTTTTTTCCACCAAACCTTGAGTTCAACTTCGATTTTGTTGTCTAAGTTGGAGAGAATCTTTGAGTAACTCTTTTTCTTTTTTTTAAGAACTGTGCGAATTTCTTCTTCTTGATCAAATAAGGTTCCAAAACGCAAAGGGACTACCGTTGTGTACTTAATAACCTGACAAAGCACCTCAGTGTAGCGACTCATGCTTTCTCTCGTTGCAGTTGCCATCGAATCATCCTTAATCTCACCGCAAAGCATCCCAAGTTCCCCTTCAACAATGAGACAGGGGGGATCCTGGCTAGGGACCAGTTTTAATAATTCGACATCAATCGATTTTGATCGAATAATACCGTACCCATAATACAAATCTTCCACCCCTTAACACGTATGCCAGGCATACTTCCTCACCGGTATAAAAAAGAAAGTCATGTCATCACACGACTTAATAATCTTCGTCTTTGGTTTCGCCAAGTTCGTCACGTTCGCGTAAGCCGATCCTCTTATATCCTAAAATCTCCAAGTTAGCACTAACTTCTACTTCGTACAGCCCCACAACGTCATCAAGTGCTCGGCGCCGCTGATAGTCCGAATCCTCGATTGTTTCGACTTGTACCATCCAACCATTTTCGCGACGCCTAACGCCGATCACATTGGCTTCCTTTGCCAAGACACTTTGGAAGAAAGTTTTTACATCGTTAACCAATTGTTGAATATCCATGCCACATGTCCTCCTTTAATTCCTCATTATTGAGGAAGAATCAGCAAGGGTAAGCCCAATAGCGGATGCGTATTTTAAATAGGTATCTACCGAGGCGATCACAATACGTGCTTCGATGGTAATGAGTTCAATTCCGACCAATGAAATACGGATAAAAGCATCAATGACAATTCCCTTGTCAAGAATGCGATCAATGACCTCCGCTAAACTACTGGACTCTACGCTTTTAACTAATGCCATGATCTGACCCCCTCCCTAACCTTGCCTAAGACAAATATATGACGGGGATCAGAAATCATGACAAAAGTTCAATATTGTCGTTTTTTTTTAAGCCTAACCATCACTGCTTAATTACCCGTCCGTGGGTGCACACTTTTTTTGAGCATCCGCTCAAGCTTGAGTAACTCTCCTTGAACAATCTTCACTCTCTGCTCTATCATGTTAACCCGTTTTGCTATCTCGTTTTTCTCAGCCGTGAGTCGTTGTAATTCCTGGTCGTAGACGTGCATCTGGAAGTAGCTAGGTTTATGATCGCGCGTTACAGATCGTATTAGCTTCGGCCTTAAAGGTAAAGGCTGACGCATCATGTTCACTTCCTATCCTCTGGGGTAAACTTATCTAATTCCTCTTCAATACGTTTGGTTAGCAAAGCATTGTCTTCTCCCTGGTTTTCGAAGGAAATCTCCGATCCAATAACATCCACTAACACTTGGTAGAATACAGGGTTTGCTCGGACAGGCTTTGATCCTTTGGTAGCCAGGATCGTAGCAACCATAATTGCCGCACGAATACTGGGCTTCTTAACATCATTTCCGCGAATCCCTCGAATGACATCTACTATTCTAGCTGCTTCGCGCCAAGGCAAACCTGATCGACCTGCGACAATAGCCACCTCGGATTCGCGGTCTAAACCTTTTATCGGAATAGTGATAACACGGTCTTTCAGAGCATCCTGAAGTACGTGTACCCCTGCATATTCGGATGGATTACTGGTGAACAACACTGAAAAATCAGGGTGAACCGTTAACCTTGTCTCTCCTTTTTGAATTGCAGATAAATCTAGCGTCTTTTCCTGCAAGATGGAAAGGAGTACATTGTTGGTTTCTGGTCTGGAGCGCGTGAAGTCGTCATACACAAACGTATGACCGTTTCTGCAAGCATGGGTTATTCTTCCATCATACCAAACACTATCCGTAGATTCTTCAGCCTTCCAAACAGAATGAACGTAGTTGTCGAGCAGTTTTTTCCTGCGCATGCCCGAGTTCGCTCCGACCAAATCAGAGGGTTTATACTCATCGTTACCCTGGAGTGTTATTATTGGACGACCCAGAAGCTCAGCGATATGCATTGCCAAAGCAGTCTTTCCCGTCCCAGCTGGTCCACAAAAATGAACAGCATAACCGGCCTGTAGATAGAGCAAAGAGCGGTTTGTAAGGTCCTTAAAATATGCAGTTTCGATAAATGCATCCGGCAATGATCTTACCTCCCTGTACGCTTTCTTAACGAGTACCCTCCAGCTTTACGCTCGCCCTTTAACTCTCTGTCAGGTCTTCTTAACATATAATTACCCGCTTCATACCAGCCCTTCAACTCTTCTCCCCGCTCATTAACCCAAGTTTTCATCTCGTTTATCTGCTTGATCCTGTCAGCTTTAAGACCCTGCTCCATGGTCTTTTTTTCGGCACCGTACTTAACTAACAAACCACTAGTATCTTCTAGAATCTGCGTTCTAGCCTTTTGTAGATTAGCCTGATCAACGTCTCTCTGATTAACAAGTTCTTTCCGATCATTTATCCCCTTTGTCTTCAGTTCCGAGTGGAGTGTATTTAATTCAAGTTCCCTTTGGTCTAATTCTTGGCATAGCACACGCCCTAATTCGGCAAGATTCATACTCATTATTTTCCTCCTTTGCTATAATACATAAACGGGAGGGGAGTTTCTCCCCCTCCCTAACAACCCTCATTCAATTTAGAATTCGTGATGAAGCTCTGTTAAGCCAACTGCTGCAGCATATCTCAACCAGGTGTTAACACTCGCAATGACTATTCGTGCGTCGATAGCAAGCAATTCGATACCGACAAGAGACACCCTTACATATGCGTCAATAACGATACCTTTGTCTAAAATGCGATCCACAACTTCTGCTAAGCTTGAGGAATCAATGTCTTTTTTCATTCTATTTTTCCTACCTTTCTAATTTTAAAAGACTTTTCGGGGAATATCTCAATCCGAGCTGCTCCACTTCCCCTACTCCCAATTTATGTCAGTTTTAGAGGATGTGTGCAAGCTGCCCATCAATTAAATTCCCCTCTCCGTTTCCCTTACACTGTATGTGTCACAGACACTCGCTGTTACAAACCCCATAATATGGCGGATACATCCTTGGTCGAGAACTGAATTCTCTATGAGAGATTATACTTATTCCACTGTCGTACTAACTTGTGTGAAAGCTCTTCAAATTCCGATCCAGTCGTGAAAACTACCTCATGCTCCCCAGATTCATCGGTAACTGCGAGTAAAATATAATGTTCGCTCCCACCAGAATCTACGGCTATCGTCCTACTGTTCGCTAATTTTTCAGGCAATTTATGGATAACCATAATTGAATTTATCTGAAAAAACAGAAAAACTTTGCGATTAAAAGCGATTGCATCCTTGGAGTGAAACGAAATAGCCATCGTCCCTGGTTTTAAGTCCGGGTGGCCACCGATCATTTTGACTAATTTCGCCTTATAAGGTTTGCCATACTTTTCGTCGATCTCGTTAAATCTCGTACGTGAATTCAGGAGAATAATAAGTAAAATTACGCACATAAGCCCGCACAAACTAATAATAATTAAACCAGCCACCTTACCATTTACCTCACTTTCATAGATCTACCAAAGTCTCACAATTATTATATTTTCAATAATTTGAAATGCTACCTAATGTAACCATCCTTCTGAAAGAGAGCGACCTAACTAAAGGTCACTCTCTTTTCACTCGTGGCTTTCCTCCTTAATTATCAGTGATGCGATCAACGAGCTTTTCAGCCATAATTCGCAGATCATTCTTTATACGTTCTGCTTGCACACTCACATTCAGAAAATCAAGTACTCCAACGACGGATCCGCAGTCGGTGCACTGCACAAAAAGCACGGCTCGCGTCGTTCCTTCCAAGTTATTGGCATGTACAACTTCAAATTGAGTACTCCCACATTTTATGCATCGCGATTGCGCCATACTGTCTATTCACCTTCCTCTCTGATTTTATCCAGAGTCATTCTAGTTATCTGCTTCATGATATTCTCTAACTCGACGGTAAGATTCAGCTCATCATGCATATATTATTAAAACCTCAAAATAGATGTGAGCAAACAACTATGGGTTGTAAAATCAGTTTGCGGCATAATTGTGAAAAATGAAGGATAAGACCTAAGAAATCATTGTCGTCCATAAAACAATGTACAATTCAACGGATGCAAAGATAAACATTGATACCGCAATCACTTGCGGTATCAATGTTCACTATGGGCCCATTCTTAATGTTTTTTCCCGTCATTGAAAGACTGGAAAAAATCATGTGCAAAATTTGCTCCCTTTCCTATCACAAGGCCCGTTGTGACTATCCCAATCATGGGGTCCGAGATCTGAACATTTAAGAGGACAAATGCGTTAATATGAGTCTGAAAGGCAAGCAGTATACCACACGCTAAACTCAACAGTTCCAACGTAAGGGGCCTAAATTTATCTGGTAGAAAGGGAATAGCATAAACAATATCTTTAAAAATCTCCACCAGTTTCTCTACTACGACGGCTAATAAGAACACTAAAGCAAGCCCGTCCAAAACAATCTCCCCTCTATAACTCCAACTTCTCCTTTCGTATATTCCATTATATTCCACCTAATTGATAACGTTCTTTCGTTAACCCTGAAGGCACGGAGCGCGGTGTAAAAATAGCACTTTCTGTGACAGTTATCTATAATTTCGTTATATTACGACGCATAGTTCCTGCATCTTTCTAATTGCCCCAATATCTGGGCATTGAATCTCGCCACAATTCGTGCTAAATTTATATTGTACTAGTAACCTAAAGAACCTAAAGACATGAGCGCAAAACTCAAACCTTCCGACGGGGAGGTTTCTTTTTATGTAGTATAGAAGAAGGGAAGGGATTAGCTGATCGGCTAATCCCTTCCCTTCTTCATTGGAATTATCTTGACACTTCCCCAAATCGCCATTTGGTCATCTTTAATGACCAACACACCAGTAACTCCAGTGATCTCTGAAGCAAATTCAATGGTTCTTTGTAAGTCGTCAACCGTCTGAACAAGGTTACCACAGGCAGTTGCTACCGCATCTGCCAAGGGGACCGAGGGCGAAAGCACAACGACGGCATCGGCTTTTCCAAAGCTTAAAGAATGCCCCACTTTACCGGATGACGTACAAATACCGAGTGGGGTTTGGTCCGGTCGGATCTCAATGGCAACACGATTAGAAAGCGGCGAATCCCCTGCATAAATTCCAACCTTACGGATGCGACTTGATCGCATGAAGATATCACCGCCATTTTCTACAATCACGTCTCTAGAGCGTTTTGCAATCGATTTACCAACCCATTCTGCCACCGCTCCCGCAACTGCAGCCATCGGCCCCACCCCTGCCAAGCGCCCGGCTTCCGCCATAGTTTGAACAATCAAGGGGGCATCCGACATAACAGTATAGGGTGTTAAGGCCTTCGCAAACCCCGGATCCCTCTGGATATATTCTTCCAGTGGTCTGCGGCAGGCCCGAATCGTCTCTTCCACCCAATCAACTAGTTGATTGGAAAACCGATCTTTACGAACGGCAATATCTAGATCGGTTTCCTCCACAACCAGCTGAAAATGCACCAGGTCCTCCTGACTGTGATGCTGGCGATAACTACGTTCCTCGAAATCCAATTACAAATGAACCTCCATGGCCCGCATCGGACAAACCTTCGTACACAGTAGGCAGACGATGCATTGATCTCCATCGAAGCGCACTTCCATCGACGGGCGTTCCATATATAAGGCACCCGTCGGACAAATGCCTGTGCACGCTCCGCACATAACACACTTTTCTTCATTTCGCACAATCCCCTGGTTGAGGTCCTGCACCGAAATTCCGAGAGTGCGCAAATAGTTTAATCCTTCTTCACTTCGATCCCCGGATAACTCCAGGACCATCGTTCCTTCTTTTTGAGGATTAACGTCTGCTTTCACAATATTAACCACCAAGTCGAAATCTTTAACCAAACGATAAACAATCGGTTTAACCGAGCTATCTGTCCCAAAACGCAAAATAATTCTCTTTGGCGACACTATCATCAATCCTCCTTTATACTGTGAGCTATGATGCCATCAGCGGGTGAGGGAAGTGTTTTAACCGGCTCTGTCAGCAGAAATTCGCCTTTTTGAATCCAGTCCTTCAAGGTTGTGGCGATCTCACGAGCTCGCGGCATACTTGACAAGGGAGCAGAGATAATTTCCTTTCCATTAACTCGTATTTTTCCGCTCTTCAGGTCTGCATAACTGACATATCCCAGGTTACCCGGTGTAAACGAGGGATACGCTTCTCCATAATCGACAACGGGAGCGAACAGCTCTTCATCTTTCATGGCTGCATACCGAGCGATTTCTTCATTGAGAATAGGAATGGGAACGCCAATCCCTACGCTGAGCGTTGCACCATACCCGAGAAAGCTAGTGCCTACAAGCCACCTCGGGCTCATTTGTTTCAGATCACCCGTGACGGCAAGTGTCCCCCCAGCGCTACCAAGTTCTTTGCCCTCGACGTTCATCATGGATGGAAAATGTTGCGTGCCGTTCCAAGCGACATACCCAACCCCACCGCCGAGAAAAATCTTCGTGCCCACCCCGATCGTTTTAAAATGAGGGTCCTTTAACAGCGGACTCAGTTCTCCGGATGTTGAAAAGTTGGCATTTCCCATGTGAGGTTTGAGCATTCCCATATACGTATAAATAATACGATCAGTCAGGTTCACCGCACAATTATAATTCTGATAGGCATTCCGGGGATTAAAAAGAATAGCCTCATTAATCTCATCCAACGTAATGGTGGTTTCAAGATTTCGGCGTGGGTAACAATCTGTACCGTATCCCAGCGCTTTCAGTTTGACTGGTTTGCCTGCGACGAGGTCCTGAATGACATGGCCTCCGCCGTACTTAAATTCGCCCGGATAGTTACTGTTCAGCGGGTCATCGTCCGGCAATTCACCTGCCCCAATATAAGCGTCAACTGCCGCTATACCGGTATACGCCGATACCCCGTTCAACCATACCTTTTGCATTTTCATCCGTGGTTTCGTGTGCCCAAAACTTAAAAAGGCACCTGAAGAACACATTGGCGCAAACGTGCCTGTTGTTACCACATCGACTTCTTGAGCTGCTTTGGAGAGACCTTTTTCTGCCACTAACGCAATAAGCTCCTCCGCAGTCACAACAACTGCTTTACCGGCTTTGATCTTGGCATTAATCTCTGCATACGTTTTTTCAACACTCACGAATTTCTCCACCTCCCGATTTAAACTCTCTTCTAAAAGCAAATGGTATAACCGCCCGAAAGGTCTACTTGCTGATTGATATCGAAAAAGCCTCTTCCAAGATAGAAGAGGCCAAAATTACATATAATCGACACTCCTCTTATCTGCCAGAAGAATCTCTTCTGCAAGAATTAGCACCATGCTTTGGGCAAGATATGAAAATCATCGCTTGCAAAGCGGGTTGCCGGGTTTCATTGGGCTAGTCCCTCCACCACTCCGGATAAGAGCATACATTATTCAATTCATTACTTCGAGTCTAACATTTGTCTTATATCCTGTCAATATCAAATCGCATCCGCGAATACAAGGAAGCCTCCAGGATTTCAATTAGCCGAAAAATTCGAATTTCAAGCATGATACATGATAATCCATACTCAGGGTATTCTAAATATATTCCAACAAAGGAGGAATACCATGGATCAGCCTAAATCGAGCAAACGACCCTTTCCTAAACGTGAAGAGCTACCTTATAGCCACCAGCCAGATCTGGACGGGCGAACAGATTATGGCAGGGATAAGGAAACAACGTCTAAAGAGTGAGGAAGAGGAGGTACTTTACATGTTCAATAAAGGAACGGATAAAACGCAGACAGGGAAACCCGACAGAGGTAAAAATTCCCCATTCAAGAAAAAGACACCTCAAAGCCGGGCCTAAGCCCGGCTTTTCCCTATAAATGATTTCATCAGAGGAAGCTTTCTGATATAATATAAAGGATTATACTTAATATTCAAAAAGCATTCCCATACTCTTTTTGAATATTGTAAGTAATAATTAAATTTATTAATTAAAGGCGGTACTCTATGAAAAAAATCGAAGCTATTATTAGGCCGGAAAAGCTTAATAATGTTAAGGACGCTCTATCGGATATTGGTGTAAAAGGGATGACAGTCTCTAATGTCATGGGTTTCGGAAATCAGAAAGGGTATACTCAAATTTATCGTGGTCAAGAAATCGTTACTAGACTTCTACCAAAGATTAAACTCGAGGTTGTTATTTCTAAAGAAAAAGTAGATGAAGTCATCGCTGTCATCGTCAATACCTCTAAAACAGGGAAATTTGGGGATGGTAAAATCTTTGTGTTTGATGTAGTGGACACCATCCGAATCCGAACGGGCGAACGCGGCGGCGATGCTGTTTAAATAGACACAGTCTCATTAAGCTCAAAATCGGGATAGGCATTTTCTCTATGCTGAGTTAAATCTAATCCATTCACTTGCTCATCATCGGTTGCCCTAAGTGGAGTGATCAGTCCTATTCCTTTCACAATAAGAAACGTCATCACGCCAGTAAACAAATATGTTGCTGCCACTGCAAGTAGTTGAATTAAAACAGGATGCATCCCGCCTCCATTAATTAAACCGTTTTTGCCTTGCGGATTAAGACTGAGATCCGCAAAAATTCCGGTTGCTATCGTACCCCAGGTTCCCCCAATCCCGTGAATTCCAAAGACATCCAAAGCATCGTCATACCCCAGCTTAGCCTTGAGAACGCTTACAGCTAAATAACATACTCCTCCACCGATAAACCCAATGAGTAGTGAGCTACCGATTGAGACGAACCCTGCTGCAGGTGTGATCGCCACGAGCGCGGCTATAATTCCGCTGACCGCACCGAAAACAGTTACTTGTCGTCGATGAAGCCACTCCACTAGAACCCACCCAATCATGCCAGCTGCTCCGGCTACTTGAGTTGTCGCGAGGGCAAGGACTGCTACACCATTTGCGCCCATTGCTCCTCCTGCATTAAACCCGAACCAGCCAAACCACAACAGTCCTCCTCCAAAAAGAACGTTGGGCATATGATGTGGTATATTCCACTCATAACCGACTTTTAATCGTTTACCGATCACCAAAGCCGCAACCAGCCCTGACACTCCAGAAGCCATTTCAACAACCGCTCCGCCGGCGAAATCCAGGACGCCGAGATTACGCATCCATCCACCGACTCCCCAAACCCAATGAGCGAGTGGTACATAGACGAAGATACTCCAAAAGAGCACAAACAATACAAACGCTGGGAAGCGCAGTCTCTCAGCGGTTGCTCCGCTAATAACTGCTGGTGTAATGATCGCAAACATCAATTGGAACATAAAGAACAATACATGCGGAATTGTCGGAGCATAATCTGGGTTCGGCAAAAGGCCTACACCTTTAAGCCCCGCCCAATCAAGGCTCCCTATCAAATGGCCGTGGTCCGGTCCGAACGCTAAAGAGTATCCAAAGAGTACCCACACGACCGTGACTAATCCGATGGCTACATAACTTTGCATCATAATGGAAAGAACATTCCTTTTTCTGACCATTCCTCCATAGAATAAGGCTAGTCCGGGGGTCATTAGAAAGACCAGAATGGTACATAAGAATACAAAAGAAATATCCCCCGTGTTTAAATTTGTCAAAATGTTCTCTCCCCTTCCAAAATTTCTCCAAAAAAAAAGAAACGCTAAAAAGCGTACTTAAATTAATTAAAACGCTTTTTAGAGCTCCGTTGCTCCAACTTGCTCTCACAAGTATTTTCATTATAGCTTTTGGAAGTAGCTGTGTCTACGCCTTTAAAGCTTTATACAGTATACACTGTGAAATAATTTTACGATTCTTTAAAATATGAACACTTCTCTTTACGGCATCCATGGGGGTGCCTTTCTATATCTGTAATATAAAAGCAGGCCATTTGCCTGCTTACACTTAACCCAGAAATTTCGCAACGGCTGCAGCCGTATCGTACTTGTTGTTGCCCGAGAGTAAAACTTCGTTCGGATGATGCGTCGTTGACCCGCCGATAACGATTAATTTTTTGGCGCTCATGGCGTCTTTTGGTACGGAATGATCCGCTGGTCGAATGAAGATAGCACAATCTCCATACTTAGTAGCTACATCTGTCCCAGACCAATAGTCCTCTTTCGTGAATAATAAAACAGCGACGTCTAACACCTTGTTTTCTCCTTCCTTATATTGAACTCCGAAGAAGTCGCAAATTCCTTGAGCGTGAGCAACCGCTAACGCCTCTCGTAAATTAGGATCCTTTAGCTTTGCTGCGTCTGTTGCACTATCGATAAACCCATTTTCTGTTAGAATTGCCGGCATACTTGTTTCTTTGAGCACCAATACGTTCTGCGTTTTTACTCCGCGATTCGCCCAACCACCGACTTGAACGAGATAAGGTAAGACCTGGTTAGCCGCTGTTTCCGCGCGTCCGCCTAAACCAGTGACTAAAACCTCTTCTCCTGTTCCTCCACCAGAGTTGACATGAATCGCTACAAAGAGGTCAACGGTATTCTTCTCAGCGATGTCCACACGGGCTCTCAATTCACCATTTAGATCACCTTCAAGGTGACCAGGCGCGTAGTCCCCATCGCGCGTGAGGACTGCATTTATACCATTGTACTCAAGCATCGTTTTTAGTTTGAGACAAATCTCTAACGTGACGTCCTTCTCTTGCAACCCATTCCCGACGGCACCCGGATCATAGCCACCATGACCGGGATCTAGGCATACCTTCAAGCTACTCCCCCCTTCTTCTATCGTATTCAGTCTCATCGGACGAGGTTACCGGATTTTAATTTCTTGATATTTGTTCAAAACTACATCCAGCTCTTGACTGGCAGCTATGACCTCCTGATCCGTGAAATCTCTTCCCTTTTTTATCTCGATCATATTTAAACGCAATTCTTCAATTTTCTTTATTAGTTCTTCAGCTTCAGACACACGCTATCCCTCCATCATTTTGACTTAATTACCTCAAAAAATTATTTTAAAACCGGATATGTTCTCAGAGTGATCCTAATCGAACCTTATTATTTATTTCAAAAAAAATCCCCTCACGTAGAGGGGGAGTGAAGGAGGATCAAGATGAAAAAGAAATCATTTATCGTAACCGCTAACCAAGCGAGTTGTTGTTTATTGTATTTATCATAAATCATAGTTGTTACCGTTCCATGAACATTGTATGAAGACTTTGTTAAATCTGTCGCTCTTCACCTTCGGCACGTTCAAAAAAATAACCCGTCTGTAGCCAATGGAAATTTTCTTTCATATGCCTAAATATTTCGCGACTGCTACGGCAGTATCATATTTAGAATTTCCAGATAGCAGCACTTCATTAGGGTGTTTAGTGGTGGGCCCACCGATCACGATTAACTTTTTAGCACTCATGGCATCCTTCGGTACTGAACGATCAATCGGACGAACAAACATAGCGCAATTACCACTCTTGGCAGCAACATCTGTACCAGACCAATAGTCCTCTTTACTGAATAATAATACGGCTATTTCTAGTCCATCTTCCCCTTCCAGCACAATTATCTCGGCGGATATTCGATTGTAGATACTTAGGATAGACTCGCCATAGCCTATGCCTGGGACTGCCCAGTGACCGTTCAAATCTTCTAGATTCGGGCAGCTTCCTCGTGTCACTAAATCAAATCTAGGGTCTAAGTTAGCCAACCCTGCAGGTAACGACGCTGTAGAAGCATAAGCGAATAGGTGTTCCAAATGGGCAAGGACCCCGTCATCAATCGTTGCGAAACTCGCCCCACTTGAACCACCGCCGATCGCGCCAATGCCTGCAAAATTGTTCTGCTCAAGCTTTACGTCTCCGCCAAATTTCAGATAGTTGGTTTCTTTCATCATCTGAGCTACCGCATAACCCCACTTTATGCCCATGAGATCACCGTACTTCTTATACGAATCAATCACCTCTGGAGCATTGGGATTGTTTTTCTGCAAGTACTGTTTGCATTGTGTAACCGTTAACAACTCTTTGCCGAGAATACTAGACATGCTTATTCAACCCCCTTCGTCCATATTATTCAAGGTGGTTTGACAAGTTTCAAGTTCCCCTTCCAAAATTTTCTGCAAATTTATTGCAGGAAATTCCCTTTCTTCGTAGAATCTTACTATTTGAGGTGATTTATATGCAATATCTTGTAATCCCAGTCTCAGATGAAAAACGTCAACGTTTGAACCATGTATGTAGTAAATTAGGTATTACAATCGAACAATTCTTTGACACTGCGCTACGTGAAGGAGAAATGGAAATACTCAGCAACGAGGCACTTAGGCCCGGCGGTGGGTTTTGGAATGAAGAGGACCAAAGGAAGAAGGACGCTGAATAATCAGCGTCCTTCTTCCTTTGGTCCTCTTTCTTAAATCACATCGATGTTTTCAAGACTACTCAAAAAAAAGGCCCCCGCGTCCGGAGGCCTTTCGCGCAATGCCCCATAGGCTTGCTTTTACTATGGGACAAAATTGTTTAAAAAAGGGTCCCTCCGTCCCTTAAACGGAAGAACCAATAACACTACTACATGAAAAAGACTAAAAAATACGCTATATGTTTAACCGCCGAATTAACGGGTAACCATCTGTTGTATTAATCATAGTATAAACCCGTTACCGTACAGTGACCCTTGTGTGAAGAATATGTGAAGGATTATTATGGAAACAGGCCCTGGCGAGCAGCCAAGACCTGTTTATATCAATCTCCTACCTTTCCCTCGACCTGATCGAGCCGCTTATGGGCAGATTTCGTGCTCTCTTCTACCCTGGTTACCCGTTCAGCTAAGGCATTTATACTTTTGTTAGTATCCTTTTGCTCCAGCAGGACATCGTCTGTGCGCCTTTTAATGTAGTCAATGTCAGTTTCAAGTGTACCTCTTACTGCCCCCGCAGTGTATAAGTCTTTTTTCAACCCTCTTGTATATCCGAGATAGCCAAAGACTACTACACTGATTGAGCCTACTGCTGCGATCAGGGAAATGGTTATCATTTGGTCCAATACAAGCCTCCTCCTCTACTTTAGCCATTTTTACAATAGTGCTTCTACTTTTCGCAAAAGCATGGACTCTGCGACATCAGCTGGACACGGATACCTGATCCCATGTGAGCTTTGATTTAATTTATTTTATGCTCTGAATTGGACAAGTGTTCCCTGTGATTGTCCTTTGAGGTATTCAAGCATTCAGCTCAAAGTAAAGAGACTACCTTAATTAATAGATAGTCTCTCGCTTGTTTGTTGAACTGTCATAAGAACCCTCCATGGATATGAGCAAAAGTAGTATGAAAGAAAAGGTTTGTTCTTATGTAGGTAATAAATTTCTGTCGTTTAAATATTTTTTGCATTTTCCTAAAAAAGTCTTTATGCTTTTCTCCTCTTCCTGCTTTTTATCAATGGTCATATCTCCTCTTCCCAACCTGTCACATAACCCAAGTAGTGCTATCTCGTCAATGGAAACCTCAGAAGCCATCCTTCCAATATCAGCGAAAGGTAACCCCTTTGTAACAAAGAGTATTTGCATATGCCACCTTACCATTTTAGAGACTTGCTTAATGAATTCGTCATCACTGGTTAATTCCTTGAGAAATTTAACGGAAAGCCTCTCTCCCCATTTATCATGGTCATATGCAGTTATTTTCCCCTTTATTAACTTGGTTGTGGATGCTTTACCCAAATCATGGAGTAAGGCGGACCACATTAGCACCTTTGGATTTCGGCTAAGATGCTTCCTTTCCCCTGCATTATCTAGAACAAGCATTGTGTGGTTCCAAACACTCCCTTCCGGGTGATGTTTTGGAGATTGGGGTACTTTCATTAAGTCACCCAGTAATGTGTAAGGGTATTCTACTTCATATATTCCTGTTTTGCTTAATCTGATAAAGTAGTTTGAAGGTTTATTGTCACTCATTAAATGAGCATCGAATTCAAGAAATGTTTGCATGTTAATTCGCTCCAATTAAAGAATATTTAATTCTATGTTTATCCAAACTTCCTAAATTAAATGCACTAGTCCTTCAATCTCTAGTTTATTGACCTGATTTTCGATTTCTAAATACCCTTTACTTACCAATTAAAATAAGAATTAGAAATGGAGTAATTGTAATAATAAGGTTGACTGATTGGAGGTTGATAATATGACCGTTGCTTCCCAGATAAAACAAACTTTAGCAAGTTTAAAAGGAGCTCGAGGAACGTTAAGTATGTATACAGCGCAAACAAGGGATGACGAAACTCAATCAATCTACACTAATTCTCTAGAAATAGCAGATAATATTATCAATGATTTGGAAGATCAACTAAAATTTCTTGAATTTGAAGAACCACAGTATAAGGGTTAAAAGGGTGTGAAACAATGCAGGAACCAATTTATGTCATTATAAAATCGCTATCTATATTTTTTTTAGTTTGGGTATCAATAAGACTTATAGGAAAAAGGAATATTAGCCGAGTAAAACCCTTTAATTTTATGAGCTATATAGTTTTAGCCATCGTGGCTACTCTCATGTCCTTAAACCTAATAGATCTCATTTCTGGGTTTATCGTGTTGCTGACATGGCTTGCCCTTCCGATAGCACTTGATTATTTAGCTATTAAAAGTGCAGTAATACATCAGTTAATCAATGGAAAGGAAACAGTCTTAATTAAGCATGGCAAGATCATGGAAGAAAACCTTATACAAGTCAGAATGACCGGAGAAGATCTTCTGGCAGAACTACGATCGAAGAACATCTTTAATCTTACAGACGTAGAGTTTGCAGTAATGGAGACAAACGGTGAGGTTAATGCTTATTCAAAATCTGATAAAAAACCAGTGACTGCACACGATTTAGGCGAAAAAGTAGCTCCTCAGGCTGAACCTCAAACCGTAATAATGGATGGAAACATCCTCCATGAGCCCCTTTTCTCTTTAGGTCTCAACCAGGAATGGCTTAAAGTCGAACTTGATAAAATGGGAGTTGCCCTTGAAAATGTGTTTCTCTGTCAAGTCGACTCGTCCGGGGACTTGTTCCTTGACCTTTTTGATGATGCCGTTGAACTTGCGCAACCAAAAGTTAAGGAGCTACTTTATGCCAACCTTGAAAAAATTCAAGCAGACCTTTCAACGTTTTCTCTACAAACTGACAATAAAAATGCCAAGGGCATGTATCTAAGAAACTCGCAAAAGCTCGAGAATCTTCTGAATAAATTACGGCCTTACTTGTTGAATTAATGAATTAAGAGGTGTCACATGTCCGACAAAAAGAAGAAAAAACTTACCCCTCCTCAGCTGGAATACCAGGAATTTGCCCAGGCAAGAGAACCAAAAAGGCCTATTGTATCGAATTGCATTAGAGCTTTTTTTGTAGGAGGCTTTATTTGTGTAATCGGTCAGGGAATACAGATGTTCTTTGTTACATATTTTCATTTTTCCCAAGAAAGTGCAGGAAACCCTACTGTAGCAGTTTTAATAATACTTACTGTTTTACTAACTGGTTTCGGTGTTTTTGACCATATCGCCCAATGGGCAGGGGCGGGCACTATCATCCCAGTGACTGGTTTTGCAAATACAATGGCGTCCGCTGCTATCGACCACCAAAGTGAAGGTTATGTTCTTGGCGTTGGTGGTAACATGTTTAAACTAGCAGGTCCAGTCATTGTGTTTGGTGTTTTCTCTGCTTTTGTTGTATCAATAGTCATTATAATTTTAAGAGCATTGGGTGTGATGTAAATGTTACAAGGTCATCAAACTTGGGTTTTTAAGTCAAGGCCTACAATAATTGCATCTGCAGCAGTGGGAGGTCCCCACGAAGCACAAGGACCTTTGGCTGACGATTTTGATCTCCTTCATGAAGATATCTGGCTAGGACAGGATAGCTTTGAAAAAGCAGAAAAGAAGCTACAGGAACAAGCATGTGAGACAACGATTAAAAAGGCTAATATGAAAAAAGAAGATATTCAGTTTTTGATGGCCGGGGATCTAATGAACCAAACTGTCCCCAGCAGTTTTGCCGCGCGTACACTGGGCGTTCCTTTCCTTGGTCTCTATGGTGCCTGTTCTACTTCAATGGAAGGTTTGGCTTTGGGGTCCCTTCTTGTCGATAGCAAATTTGCAAAAAACGTTCTTGTTTGTACATCGAGCCATAATGCTGCCTCCGAAAAACAATACCGGTATCCAACGGAATACGGTGCCCAAAAGCCTCCTACGGCCCAATGGACAGTTACTGGGTCAGGTGCTGCACTGGTGACAAATTACGGGGATGGTCCGAAAGTAACAACAGCTACTATTGGCCGAGTCATCGATATGGGCCTTTCCGACCCCTTTAATATGGGCGCAGCTATGGCACCCGCGGCTGTTGATACTATTGAGGCTCATTTTAGGGACTTGAAGAGAGACCCTTCGTATTATGATGTCATTGCAACAGGTGACCTAGGAAGAGTAGGCCATAGAATCGCTGGTGACTTATTGAAGAAACATGGATTGAATATACCCGAAGATATTTTTACTGACTGCGGAATTTTGATCTATAGGGAAGATCAACCTCTGGTATTTGCCGGAGGAAGTGGGTGCGCGTGTGCTGCAACGACAACTTTTGGACATTTTCTAAATCGAATGCGTAAAGGGGAAATCAAAAAAATATTGGTCATTGCAACAGGTGCCCTATTATCACCGATGTCTTATCAGCAGAAAGAAAGTATTCCATCTGTTGCTCATGCGGTAAGTATTGAACTATAAGGAGCTGTCACAATGGAAAAATTTCTATGGGCTTTCTTAGTTGGAGGCGCTATTTGTGTCATTGGACAATTGTTATTAGATGGGCTTAAACTCACGCCTGCTCATACTACATGTACTTTAGTAGTAATAGGGGCCATCTTGGGAGGATTAGGTCTTTATGATCCACTTGTTAAATTTGCTGGTGCGGGAGCTTCCGTACCTATAAGTAGTTTTGGGAATTCGTTGGTCAAGGGTGCTTTAAAGGAATTTGATTCTACCGGTCCTATTGGGGTCCTGACCGGTATCTTTCAGATTACCAGTGCAGGTATATCAGCGGCAATTATTTTCGCCTTCATGGGTGCACTCATTTTCAGACCTAAGGGTTAAAGTGATACTCTGATAAGGAGGTGATTAATAAGATGACTGTTGGAACCCAGATGCAACAAGCTATAGCAACAGTTCAAAGTGCAGCTGCAACCATGAAGACGTTTGCCTTGGAAACTCAGGATCAGAAGGCCAAAAAGAGCTTTGAACAACTTGCTCAAACATTTGATTCTGCCTTAAATGAATTAAAAGGAAGAGAGCAATATATCGAACAACAGGAGCCCCAATATAAGCAATAGATGGACATGAAAAGTCAAAAAAGAAATAAAGCAGGAAATTCCTGCTTTATTTCTTTTTTAATGACTGGAATTAGAGCCTTCAGCTTGTCCTTCAGAACTTTTAACTTTTAGAGACAAGCCTCTTGCTTGTATATTAAAATGTTTCCACAAACCAAATGGAACCAAGCTTGATTGGGCAAAAAACAACTAGGTTTGTTTTTTTGCTTATTAGTTCCTGTTACACAATAAGTCATGTATGAATAATATGAATTAATACAATACATGGATCTAGGAGGGATAAGCCTTGTGGAAGCGGACGAGAAGAATCTACTCGTATTAAACGAGGTGCGAAAAATGAACCGCTTGCAGAGAGAAAATAATAAATCAATTGACAAGATGAGTGAGCAAATTACCTATTATCAGAACCTTTTTGACACTGTCATCGCCAATAACAGGAATACCAATCAAAGTATTGTACGAGAGATACGAGCGAATCTTCTTCGGTTATCGATACTGGCCAATCCAAATATGGCGACAATGTATCGAAGTAGCAAAATATATTCAGAATCAAGAAAGGCACACGAAAAGACCCGAACGGCTCGAATCCTTGTGCCACGCTTTTCCAAAAAGGCACATGAGAGATTTGACTTCTCCTAAAAAATAGCTTTTTGCTTGTTACCTGGCGATACGATAGGCGGACGAGCCTTTCGCCACACTGCCTCCCATAACGCATGCTCCTGCAGTGTGGGACCCAATACTGACCCTAAACAAAACAAGCGAAAAGACTACCTCGTAAGAGATAGTCTTTTCTGTGTTCTGTATTGTGGGTCAAAGGGCTGGGGTTCCACCCGTTCGACCCACACTGCAGGGGTATGCGTTATGAGTCGCAGTGTGGCGAAAGGCTCATCCGCCTTTCGTTCCAGGGCCAAGGATACTTGGAGCGCAAGCTCCTGGGAAAGTAGGTCATCGCCAGGTAAACAAGCAAAAGGTTATCTCTTAGGAGATAGCCTTTTTGTGTTAGTT
>DATCQU010000079.1:0-24110 GCA_036569365.1 Desulfosporosinus sp.
CAGCCCCCGGAATAACGAGAGTTGTTATCTCCAGATGAACTCGCCCAGCTAAACGCTCAACATTGTCTAGAACCCAAGCCAATTTTCCACCACAATAGTTCTGATAAAACTCCTCTGAAAACGCCTTAATATCAATATTTACAGCATCCAGCCACGGAATCAGCTCCTCGATAAAACGTGGGGAAATCGTTCCATTACTAACTAGAACCACCTTCCCACCTTGAGCTCGCACCAGAGGAGCCGTATCTCGGATCATCTCAAACCACATACTCGGCTCTGTATAAGTAAAACACAACCCCAAAGAATCTTGAGCCTGCCCGGCAAGCTCGGCAGGCGTCACTTTTCTTCCGACTTGATGTTTCTGGGATATTTCATGATTTTGACAAAACGAACAGCTGAGATTGCAACCAAATCCCCCCACAGAAAAAATTGAAGAACCGGGATGGAAATGGTAAAGGGGCTTCTTCTCAATTGGGTCTAAATTCCAGGCCGCCACTTCCCCATAGGTCAGCGATACGACCTCTCCCTCACGGTTTACTCGGGCATGACAGCGCCCAGACTGTCCAGGCCTTAATTGACAATGTTGTGGACACAAAAGACAACTCGCAGTATGGGAGTCTTGATCTGCATTAGTCATAGACATAGGAACCGTCCCCCTGTCTCCCTCACTCATATTACTCATAATGCCGCTTGACCTCAAAGCGCCAAAGCTCCACCGGTGCCTCCGGCGAAATCCCCGCCTTTTGTTTCGCGATACTTATTTGGTCTGAAACAGTATCGACCCCTTCCAAATGTGGAAGTAAAAGCCCCGTGTTCCGACCCTGGCGAACAACGACCCCGTACCGCCAAGGATCTAACTCCTCCGGCCCCTTGATCTTTTCAAGTTCGCCGAGCACATCAACGGTAAAGCTCAGGGTATCTAGTTCGTCTGCTTGAACCGGGCGAAACCGTGGGTCTTGGGTTCCTGCGGCCATCGCATTATGTTGAATTTCCAAAGCCAGATTTTCCTGCCAAGGCTCGGTGGTTCCAATACACCCGCGCAATTGCCCGTTCTGTTTTAACGTCACGAAACATCCTCTTCGTACGGCAAACTCAGGGGAATCAGGAAAATGAAGGAGACCCGGGTCTTCATGATTCAAATAAGCACTTAGGCACCGCCTCGCCCAGAGCGGCAAGGGGGACGAATGATACAAATCGGCCACCATATACCCAACCCCAAACGGCCCTTCATAGGACAACACTTCTGGAGCTCCTTCTTTAGCAGCCAGTGCCAGACGCAAACTGCGATACCCGCACTCGCCAGCCTTTTCGACAAGGTCAGCCGATAAACTAGTGATTTTTTTCGTGTCCCTCTGAAGAGCTTTTAGTACGGCCTGATCAAATTCTGGCCCAGCGGCATCAAATCCATACGGCCCATCCTCCTTCAGTCGATGGGAGAGATCCCCACTGGCGACCAGCGCATAACGTCCAGGCAACTTATCTAGAATTTGACCTAGACGGAGGCCATACTCCTCCGGTTGCTCCAGGGGCATCCCTAAAATTACAACCTTCCCGTTCCACCCTGCCTTTTGTAAAAAATAGAGTGGTACCATTGCACCGTGATCCAGCGGCCTCCGTATGGGAACAAGTCCTGGCAAATCTTTTTGAAATTGAGCGATCGCCGTGGTGTCACAAGCAAAAGAAAAGCTTACGTGCGCAGCTCCAAATTGAGCGAAATCCCCTCGAGCAACCTCCTCGGTTAATAGTGTCATCCCGACCTTTAGGAGCGGCGCATGAGGTGACACCAGGATCACCGTCTCAACCTCCGACTGAACTATTCGACTCGAAATCTCTTGGAAGGCATCTAAGCTCGCCTGGCACTTACGTTCTTCTCCATGTCCAATCTCCGGAACAAGAATAGGTGGATGCGGAACAAAGACTGAATAAACTAAGCTCATAAATCCAGCACTCCCTTTTACTTCTGATGGTTATTAGCTCTATTGTACCCTGTTTGAAGGGCCTTTTACCTTATATCCAATATACAAAATGAGAATCCATACCGGGCCAATATACAGAGAATACGTCATATCCGGTATGTACGCCATCAAAACGACAACCATCGCTAAAAATACTAACGTTACATAGTTAGAAAGAGGGTAGAACGGTAGCTTGAATGCCAGATCGTTCGCTTCCCCTGAATCTTGCTTAGCACGCCTGAATTTTAAATGGGTGATTAAAATCATGGTCCAGTTGAAAATTGCCGCGATTGTCGCAACGGAAATAAGATACAAGAAGACTTTACCGGGGACAAGAAAGTTGAGAATAACCGCAATTAAGGTGAGCGCTGAAGAGAATAACACACCGGTCACCGGTGCCCCTGCTTTACTCAGGTGAGCAAACATTTTAGGAGCACTCCCATGAAGCGCTAGACTATGAAGCATTCGTCCATTACTATATAGGCCACTATTATAGGTCGAAAGAGCCGCCGTTAAAACAACGACATTAAGAATTCCTGCTGCCGCTGGAACCCCGATTTTAGAAAAGATCTCGACAAAAGGACTGCCCGTCGTCCCGACCAAGTTCCAAGGATAAATAATGGTGAGTACCAATAAAGCGCCGACATAAAAAAGCAAAATTCGCCATACAACTTGATTGATAGCCTTAGGAATTGATTCCTTTGGATTATCAGCTTCTCCTGCAGTAATGCCAATGAGTTCAACCCCTCCAAAGGAAAACATAACAATGACTAACGATAATAGTAAACCCCAAAGCCCGTTGGGCAAATACCCTCCGTGAGCCCATAAATTACTTAAGCCGATTGGCTGACCATTATTTCCCAGACCGAAAACTATAATAAATAGCCCGAACAAAATCATCGCTACGATGGCCACGACTTTAATCAGGGAAAACCAAAACTCAAATTCGCCAAACGCTTTAACATTAATCAAGTTCACTAACGTAATTAAAATCAAAAAAACTAAGGCAGAAATCCACGTCGGAACCTCTGGAAACCAATAGTTTATGTAGACTCCGACCACAGAGAGTTCGGCCATACTCACGACGACATAACAAAACCAGTAGTTCCAACCGGAAAAGAAGCCTGCAAAATCGCCCCAATAACGGCCAGCATAGTGACTGAAGGAACCGGAAACTGGTTCATCCACGGACATTTCCCCGAGAGCTCTCATGATAAAGAAGATCGCAATCCCACCAATAATATACGATAAACTGATTCCGGGTCCAACCAATTTGATCGTCGTTCCTGACCCATAGAATAACCCTGTCCCGATGGCTCCACCCAAAGCGATCATTTGGATGTGCCTGTTTTTCAATGACCGCTGTAATCCATTTCTTTTTTGATTGTCTGTCAAAGATTTTCTCCTTTTACTTTTACTCTTACTCTTGTCTCTTGTCTCTTGTCTCTTGTCTCTGTTTATTCATTTCGAACAATTCAAGCCGAGCATATGGTTAGTTTGCTCTATTACAATAGGTTTCTCATTTTACACCCTAATTATTGATAAACCCTAACATAAACAAAAAATTAGGCCGGTGATAAATAAATTCATCACCGGCCTTTAACGAACAATACCCTAAGATACAGACTATTATCAATCGATAGGTTTAAGCTTGCATAGAAAATGACGAAGTACTTTGGGTTCATAGGTAAATTCCATGCCTTTAATTTGCTCACGCCGTTCCCAAATCGCTTCAAGAGCATCGACAACCACATCCATATGATTGTCCGTATAAACACGGCGCGGGATAGTCAAACGCATAAACTCCACACCGGCCTTCTTTTGAACTTCGGTCTCAGGATCACGACCCAGTAATAAAGAACCTATTTCGACCGGACGAACACCCGCTTCGAGATATAGCTCATTACAAAGCGCTTGGGCCGGAAATTGCTCTGCGGGAATATGAGGGAGAAATTTACCCGCATCTACAAAAACAGCATGGCCTCCGACAGGCCATTGAATAGGAATACCGCGCTTACGAAGCTCCTCACCTAAATATTCCACTTGTCCAATTCGACTTTCGAGATAATCAACCTCCATACCTTCATACAGGCCCACCGCTAGGCATTCCATGTCGCGACCAGAAAGCCCTCCGTAAGTTACGAACCCTTCCATCGGTACGCAGGTCGTGCTCGCCTTTTGATACATTTCCTCTTCATTTTTAATGCCGATCATTCCGCCCATGTTGACAATGGCGTCTTTTTTCGCACTCATTGTGAAGTAGTCACCCATGTCAAACATTTCTCTAACAATCTCTTGAATGTTCTTATTCTCATAGCCTGGTTCACGTTTCTTGATAAAATAAGCGTTCTCAGCGAAACGAGCGGCGTCGATATCAATTTTCAAAGAGTATTTATCCGCAATTGTCCGAACCCCTCGGAAATTCTCCATGGAAACGGGTTGTCCTCCCGAGGAGTTACAGGTCACTGTCGCAATGATGAAGGCGATGTTTTCAGGACCTTTTTCCACGATGAAATTCTCAAGTTTTTCTAAATCGAAGTTACCCTTAAAAGGGTACTCTTTTTGAGTATCAAAAGCCTCTTCAATCACCAGATTCACGGGGATCATACCATTCATCTCGATATGCGCCATAGTCGTATCGAAGTGCATATTCCCAAGGACAAATTGACCACCGTGATTCTTCAAATGGGGAAAGAGGACTTGCTCCGCCCCGCGTCCTTGGTGGGTCGGAATAACATAGTTATAACCGAAGATATCCTTCACTGCATCCTTCACTTTGAAGAAGGATTTACTACCAGCATAGGATTCATCTCCCAGCATCAACGCGGACCACTGTCTGTCGCTCATAGCACCTGTGCCACTATCGGTGAGGAGATCAATGTAAACGTCTTCTCCTTTTAATAGGAAGGGATTATAGCCCGCTTCTTGAAGTTTAACCAAACGCTCTTCACGTGAAATCATCCGTATAGCCTCAACCATTTTAATGCGATAAGGTTCTGCTTTTCTAGCCATTATAAACATCTCCTATTTTTATCAGATTATGTTGGATCTACAATTCAATTCTATAATCCAAGCGGACTCGCTTCACTCGATGATTCAGTGGGGAGTTTGAGACAAACTCTATTTATCTTAAGATTGCAAGATGCGTGCCAATGTCAAACTGGATCTGTATTGCCATAGATACTAGCGATCAGGTGATTTATCCATTGGATTTCCGTAAAGTGATAAGAAAAAGTGACAAGTATTCTTATCAGTGATAAAAATACTTGTCACTTTCTGATATTAATCATTTCCGATGTCATAACTCTTCATTTTGTTTAAAATCGTTGTATTGGAAACTCCGAGTAGTCTCCCAGCTTTTCTAGATGATGAATGTGTTTCTAGAACGCGCATCAGAACTTGTTTCTCAACCTCACTGACAATCTTCTTTAATGTAGGCCATTCTTTGTCGATAGGGATCTTTATCTGCAAACTCTCCGCCTCACGCTCGGCAGAGTGTTGGGGAGAGACTAAATCTGTCCACTCATATAAAAGTCGAGGCTCTATTTCAGCCGAGTCCATGACATTAATAATGCGTTCCAGCGTGTTTTCAAGCTGCCGAACATTTCCGGGCCACGGTTGATTCATCAACAAGTCCATGCTCTCCTTCGTGATATGAATCTCTGGTTTTCCCAACTTCTCTGAAATCTTGCGCGTCAAATGCTGGGCGATCAGTGGAATATCCTCATAACGTTCCCGTAGGGGAGGAATCCTCAGCGGAATAACGTTTAGCCGATAGTAAAGATCTTCCCGAAATTCTCGTCTTTGAATCATTTCTTCCAGATTACGATGTGTTGCGGCAATAATACGCACATCGACTGGAAGTTCCTTGGCTCCGCCGACCCGGCGAATCGTATTTTCTTGTAAAACCCTAAGCAGACGGACCTGTACCATGGTTGGGATTTCTCCGATCTCATCCAAGAACAAAGTACCTTGATCTGCTTGCTCAAAAAGCCCCTTCTTTCCACCTCTTGCTGCCCCCGTGAAAGAGCCTTCTTCATATCCGAAGAGTTCACTTTCCAACAAGCTCTCTGGTATGGCAGCGCAATTGATCGGGATAAAGGGAGCCAATGACCGCAGACTTTCCATGTGAATAGCTCGCGCAAACAGCTCTTTTCCAGTTCCGCTTTCCCCACGCAATAAGACCGTCGAGTTCCCTTTAGCAACCATTTTAGCGGTTTCAACAACATGACGCATCTTCTCGCTCTGATAAACAATCCCCTCGAACGCCAATAATTGTCTCGTACGGTCGATTCTTGAAATAATCTCTTTTAACTGATGTTCCCGCTCTTCGTAGGGCATCTGATCCCGAAGATTTACCGAGAGAACCCCTTTAACCTCTTCTAAATCCTTGATGAGCTGTTGAACTTGCGCATCAGAAGTGCAACGAAATTTAATAAACATGCCCTGTTCCGGAACGACTTCCATCCCGATCTTATCCACACTATTCTTTTCGCACCCCGCAAAGATCTCCATACCTAAACCCAAGCGGTCTTCAAAATCGATCTGAATCACACGTTCCAGAAATCCCATGGGCTAACCTCTCTCTATGAAAATCTTCCCCAGCAGAAAATGATCGTAAACCAATAAATTTTATCAAGTGAAATTATATCATAATTTACATTCTGATTTCTCGCTTGGTCCATGCACGCAAAATCAGGTATACTTAAACTAGTTTTCGTCATGAATAAAGAATTGATGACGGATTCCAAGGAGGAGATAGCCATGAATAAACGAACCGTCAATACTCCCAATGCACCCGCAGCCATTGGCCCTTATTCTCAAGGGGTTAAGGTCGGAAATCTAATTTTCACCTCCGGTCAGATCCCCCTGAACCCTCAAAGTGGTGAATTGGTGACTGATATTGAAGGAGCAACCCGACAATCCTTAGATAATATCCGAGCGATCTTAGTATCCGCCGGCACGACCATGGACAAAATCATTAAAACCGTGGTTTTTCTAAGAGACATGAATGACTTTGCAGCGATGAATGCCATTTACGCCACCTATTTCCCGAGTGGTCCGCCCGCTCGTTCGGCTGTAGAAGTTGCGCGTTTACCTAAAGACGCAATTCTAGAAATTGAAGCGATTGCTCTCGCCGACTAATATAGGGTTACCATCTAAACGAGCCGTTCCACGCTAACCCGATTGCGACCTTCATGTTTTGATCGATATAGAGCCCTATCAGCAGCCGAAATTAAATCATCCGGCAACTCAGTTTGTTCTGGGAATCTGGTTACAACGCCGAGACTCACCGTCACATAATCCGAACAGAGAGAATTAATATGCTCTATGCCCGCGCTCTCGATACTGGTCCTCAAATTCTCAGCGATAATAACAGCCCCTTCGTCGTCAGTGTTGGGCAGGAGCACCGCAAACTCTTCTCCTCCATAACGTGCCGGAAAGTTCCCGGGACGTTTCAAGGTCTTTCTAAGTGTAGAGGTTACCGTCTTCAGACAATCATCGCCTTTAAGGTGGCCGTATGTATCGTTAAAGGCTTTAAAGTAGTCGATATCGATTATAATCAAAGAAAGCGGTTTCTTCTCCCGCTTAGCTCGCCTGGTCTCTCTAAGTAATTCATGATCAAAATGACGGCGGTTAGCAATCCCTGTCAACCCATCTAGAAACGACAGACTCTTTAGTCTCTCGTTTCTAATAATTACAATACACAAAATAATTAAGATTAATAAGACCACTATTGCCAATGAAATCAGGATTAAAAGATCTGATTTAATGGTTTTTTCCGCAGTCTCCTCTATTATAGAATTTTCATTATTGGCAAGTATTACGGCCTCATCAATAAACGTTCGATGCTCTAAATACAATTTATCTAATTTGGTGGTCAATATTTCATTGGCTTTTCCTTGATCTCCGTTTTTTATAGCAGGCACGAATTCGTTGCTAAATACTTCAAAGAACTCGATCGCTGGTTGATAGGAATCTTCCAGCATAGTTTTTTTCATATTCCCAGCAGGCAACCCACTAACCCAGACGTCGTGACGAGTATCATAATCTTTTTTCAGCTGTGCTTCATAGTTAATTAATTCATCGATTTTTGTCACATTAGTTTCTTTTGATATTTGAAGTGCCGTAAGATATGCTTCAATAATGAATTCCGGTGGTGGAAGAATATCCGCCACAAGATCTTTTCCTGAAACTATATTATTGTACATTTTCCCATTTATCTTTATGCTTGTAATTGTTTTATAAGCAACAACCCCGAACAACATAAATCCGATAATCAAAATACTAATTAAAATCATTAACTTGTAACTAATTTTTAAATTAGTAAACAAAGCATGCCCCCCAAACCTTTTGATTTCAGAAAAGCTATTGAAACGCTTTCATTATATCGTTATCCTGATCCCAAAGGAACACAATTCCATTAATGTTGGTTTTTATTTCACACGCAGGGCATATTTTTTCTAATCACTCTATTTTCGGGAAGGTATTTAGGAGCAAACCCCGAATATGTATTATATAACAGATACGTTGTACAAGTACAGACTACCCATTATACTCATATCTGCAGGAAGGACGGATTATATGACATTAACGGAACGTTTGGACACACTGCCCGTATCCCGGTTTCATTATGTTTTACTGATCACAGCTGGTTTAGGTTGGATGTTTGACTCCATGGACACCGGAATTATTTCTTTTGTTCTCCCCGTATTGATGAAGGCTTGGAAACTCAGTCCGGAGCAAGTCGGTACAATCGGAAGTATTGGGCTTGTGGGTATGGCCATCGGAGCGATTCTTTCCGGTACCGTTGCTGACATTTTCGGCCGCAAAAAGGTTTTTGCCTCAACACTTGTTCTCTACAGTTTCGCAACCGGATTATGTGGACTGTCCTGGAACTACGAGTCGCTTTTGCTCTTTCGTTTTTTGGTTGGATTCGGCTTAGGCGGACAACTTCCTGTTGCCGTAACGCTGATGAGCGAGTTTTCTCCAGCAAAACACCGTGGTAAATTTCTCGTTCTACTGGAAAGCTTCTGGGCCCTAGGCTGGCTCTTAGCTGCTTTGATCTCTTATATAATCATTCCTCGCTTCGGTTGGTCGGCCGCGTTCTATATCGGCGCACTGCCTGCCCTCTATATTTTCTATCTTTGGCGGTCTATTCCCGAATCGCCTCGATATTTAGAATCAAAGGGTGACTTCGCTCAAGCGGAAGCCATCGTGAAAACCATCGAAGCACAATCGGGAATACGTCGCACTACAGCTGAACTGACGTCAAAATCCATTTCTCAAAATCCATCTGGAATGGCGGTTAAAGAGCTCTTTTCTAGCAAATTTATTCGACGCACCATCTTCCTCTGGATTCTCTGGTTCGGTGTGGTCTACGCCTATTACGGAATCTTCACTTGGCTTCCATCCCTACTCGCCCTTAAGGGATTTTCCTTAACCAAAAGCTTTCAATACGTCATGGTAATGACCATCGCTCAAATCCCCGGATATTTCAGCGCCGCCTATTTAGTGGACAAGGTCGGCAGGAAGCCCACGCTGTCTATTTATCTTATCGGAACGGCCATTTGCGCGTATTTCTTTGGTCAAAGCTCAGATGTCCAGACCATTCTGCTGATGGGGTCCTTGATGTCCTTCTTTAACCTTGGTGCCTGGGGCATTGTCTATACCTATACCCCAGAACTTTATCCGACCCATGCCCGGGCAACCGGATCTGGTTGGGCTGCCGGATTTGGCAGGATCGGGGGGATTATTGCTCCAGTGGCTGTTGGGTTAATGATAGGATCTTATCATTTGCCGTCTCAATCCGTTTTCCTCATGTTTGCTGCAGTACTGATCCTAACTGCTTTAAACGTCCTCATCCTCGGCGAAGAAACAAAAGGACGACCAATGATGCCCTAATGTGGAACATTAAGGAAACTAATGCATACTGTGTATTGTGAATCAACTGATTCCTACATTTAATATAAAGGGGGGCTTGCCCATGGCATCATTGAAGGGGCAACGTGGTTATTCCCCAAGTCAACAAAACAGGTTCTCCCCCATTCAACAGCAGGGATCTAACCCTGTTCGGCAGCAGTGGCCAGGACCATTACCTGTTCAACAGCAAATTTTTACCCCGGCTTCCCCATTGAAGGCTCAGCCGGTCGTTTTGCCGATAAGCCAACCGGTACCCCGGCCCGCTTCTATCCAGAAGCAAATTCCTGCTTTGCAGAAAGCAGCCTCTTCCGCCGCAGCAGCGTCTCCTAACCCGTGGCAGCAGCAAGCCGGAATTCTTATGAAACAATACGGTCCTTCGCTCCTGCGACAATTTGGGCCTCCCCTGGCACGCAAAGTAGGTCTTCCCATTGTTCAACACCTCGGTCCTCCCCTGGCACGCAGAGTGGGAGTTCCGCTCGTTCAACGAGTTGGCGTCCCTCTGGCACGCAAACTATTTCTTCCTCTCGTTAAACGAGCAGGATTTGCGTTGATTCGACGCCTAGGGCTTCCTTTTTAACAAAGGACTCGCCCGAAAATCTAGGCTTTCTAACTCCAACAAACGAAAAGGGCTGTGGACGGTTTAAGCGCAAACCCGTCACAGCCCTTTTCAGGTTTAGTTCGTCCATTTGAATCGTCCTTTAATTAATAAATGTTACAATTTTTTCTCCAAAATAGCTTTTGATGACAGGAACTTGGCAGGGCGGTGTAGAATACATAGATAAACGTTTTAACGTTAATGCTAAAGAGAAGGTAGGTGGCATACATTGCAAAACGAAAAAATGATTAAGGCTATCAATGATCAAGTGAATAAAGAATTTTTCTCAGCCTATTTCTATCTTGCCATGCAAGCTTATTTCTCATCCGTAAACCTCGATGGCTTTGCCAATTACTTCCGTGTTCAGATTCAGGAAGAACGTGATCATGCCTTAGGCTTTTTCAATTATCTCAACAGAATCGGCGGCAAAGTGATCTTAGCGGAGATCAAAGAACCCCAGAATGAGTTCTCCGGTCCCCAAGAAATATTTGAACTTGCTTTAAAACATGAGCAATTTATTACGGAGTCTATCTATGAGCTCATGAATATCTCACGAGAAATCAAAGATCACACGACGGAGATTTTTCTCCAATGGTATATCACAGAACAGGTAGAAGAAGAAGAAAACATGGGCCGCGTGCTGAACAAGCTTAAACTGATCAAAGGAGACGGAGCGGGACTCTTTATGATCGATAGCGAGCTCGCGCAACGTGTATATGTCCCCGCTGTAATTCCCGGGGCAATTTAATATTAGCTGCCCCCATCCCAAACCCAGATAAATCGAGAAAGAGCTCTGACGGCGCTAACGCCCGCAGAGCTCTTTCTTCGTGCCAGATGGGATATATCACTGCCTGTTTTTATTTTCGGTATATTTTAATAAGAAACGTATATACTCTTTACGAGGAACATTCGTTCTGTTAAAATGTTGAGGTGAGGACTTTCTTATGAGGTCCAGCATTCTATAACAGGGGGTGATGAGTATAAGGATTTTTATGCAACCGATCGAAATGATTGCTTGGTTTACCTTAGAGGGAACCCCTAATCCCATTCGATATCAGATAACCTCCCACGACTCTTCCCACGCAGTGGTCAAAGTGGATCGGATCGTAACCCGCTCCGAAGAGAAACTCGCCGGAAATCGCATGCTTATTTTTCGTTGTCAGGGCGAGATTAACGGGCTCTTAAAACTGTTCGAGCTTAAATATGAGCTGAACAGCTGCAAATGGTATTTGTATAAAATTGATTAAAAAATGAGGTCAAAGCTCTCAAGGTGAACATCATTTTTTATGGACAAACTGTCATTCCCCGTCCCCAAAGACAATCTCCACAAGATGGAGCATTGCCTAAGCAATCCATGTCTGTATGAAGAACCATATCGCACCCATCCACCCACTGACAGTCAGGACACGATGCATATTCTCCGTGCAGAACATTGTGTCGATACCTCATGAATTCAGGAGACGTCCAGACTTCAAACAACGATTTCTCCCTGAGCGAACCAAAGCTGTGAGCAGTAATCTGCTTATGTCTCCCGAACACATACTCGGGATACGAATGCAAAAACCGGTAACAGGGAGACACCTCACCATCCCAGCGTACAACTGCACTTTGATTTTCTACGAACTTGCAATACCGATCGGTTTTTAACTTGTTTTGTGGTAAGACGACATCCACGCCTTTTCTCATGCCTAGCAATAAAGCCTCTCGAAAGGTTCGCTCGGTCTCAGGTACCATCGGATCATAAAGAGTTTCCACCAGTGACTCCTCTCGCATCGGCAGAATATGAGAAACAAAGATCCGATTGACGCCCAGTTGTGCCGCCTGACGTACGGTTTCAACCAAATATGGCACAGTACTCTTCATCGCTAAGAATTCCCATATAATCTCCGGTTTCCCATTGACCCTCCGTTCGGCTATCTGACGTGTGCTCTCCAAGAGACCTTGTATATTTTGATGCCGAATAGCATCAAACGTCTGCACATCTGTCGAATCAACAGACAAGGCTATCCGAGCCACCCCACTGGAGATTAAGAATTCGATTAACTCGTCGTCCAAGGTGGTCCCGTTCGTCGTCACGGTAAGATCATACCTAGAAGCGAACAATTCTACCGCTTGACGAAAATTATTAGCAATCGTCGGTTCACCAATACCTCCCAGAATCACTTCTTTAAGATCTGGAAACTTGGCCACCTCTCCCGCGATTGAGCTTAGAACCTCTATCGACATATCTCCCATAACTTCTTTCCATTCCTGGCGGTAACACATTTCACAAGACAAATTACAACGGTTAGTTAACTCCAAATAAAGACGTTCTATCGAAGGCGTAGGATGATATACTATATCAACTACATCTCTCATACTCTTTTCATCCCCTCTCGACTTTTTCTCCTCACCGATTGTTCCATTGAATTACATAGCCTTCCGGATAAAGTCTTCTTTTACGTTAAGTATACAGGTAAGATTCCAACCTAATCTGTGATTTAAATCATGTTTTTTGGCTAAAAACTATTTTGCGAAAAAATTCTGGCCTTATCATAATACATAAATTAATTGTTTCCTATCAGTTTATGTATTATGATAAAGAGACCTTTAACTTGAGATTTTACGGATAAGGGGTAACGCAATGCAAAACATGCTTGTCATTGCCATAGGAGGCGCACTCGGAGCCCTTTCTCGCTACGGCCTCGGGGTATGGATTTCAAATAAGTGGAACCAGGGATTTCCTCTGCACACGTTTCTTATTAATGTGAGCGGAGCGTTTCTTTTGGGGTTCTTAAATATATTATTTATCGAACGATTAACCGTCAGCCCCCTCTGGCGACTAGGAATCGGCGTCGGTTTCTTAGGTGCTTTCACGACGTTCTCCACGTTCGGTTTCGAGGTTATTTCTTTGCTTGAAGGTGGGAGTTTCTTTATGGCCGGACTCTATACTTTACTAAGCATCATCGTTGGGTTTACCGGTGTGGCCTTAGGGGTAGGCTTGGCCCGAATACTCTAAGCGAATTCTGAAGGGAGACACGAGTGTGATCGGAAAGGCAAAATTACTCAAAATTTACGTTGGTGAAAAGGAACGTTTTAAGAACAAGCCGTTGTACCAATATTTAGTTCATTGGCTGCAAGAACAGGGAATCGTCGGAGTCACGGTCTTCAGAGGAATTGAAGGCTATGGTAAGGATAAAGTATTGCACAGTGCTCGGCTATTAGAGTTGTCCTCAGACTTGCCCATCATTTTGGAAATTGTCGATACAGAAGAGAAAATCGATTCGATTGTTCCTGAAGTGTCTAAAATGGTCCCTAAAGGATTAGTGTACACCATTGACATCGAAGTGCATAAATACATACCGCAGGCATAACCATAGGCAAATATTGACACAGCTACTAATTTGTTTTATAGTAACTATAACCTAATCATAACAACTGAATATTGAATTTCTCTTATCAAGAGTGGCGGAGGGACTGGCCCAATGACGCCCAGCAACCGATAGCGTAAGCTATGAGGTGCTAAATCCAACAGAACCGTAGGTTCTGAGAGATGAGAGTAGCGTGTTAGTAACATAACGACTGCTTCTCTGAAGTGGTCGTTTTTTAATTCACCAAAATATTGGCTTAGGGAGGGTATTATTATGACCGAAGAACGCAAACTAGGGTTCGAAACCATTTCCTTGCATGGAGGGCAGCACCCTGATTCCGAGACGAATTCACGTGCCGTTCCAATCTACCAGACATCCTCCTTTGTATTTAACGACACCGACCATGCTGCCAACCTCTTTGCTCTCAAAGAACCCGGCAACATTTACACCAGGATCATGAATCCCACTCAAGACGTCTTCGAACAACGCGTCGCACTCCTTGAAGGGGGTGTCGGAGCACTCGCCACCGCATCCGGGCAAGCAGCGATTACCTATGCTATCTTAAACATCGTTCAAGCTGGGGATGAAATTGTTGCCTCAAGTTCCCTCTACGGTGGCACTTACACGTTGTTCGCCTATACGTTTGCTAAACTTGGAATCAAGGTCCACTTTGTTGATGTCGACAAACCAGAAGAATTCCGCTCCAAAATTACGCCTAGAACAAAAGCTCTCTATACTGAAACCATAGGAAATCCGCAGATCAATATTGCCGATCTTGAGGTGCTCGCCCGGATCGCTCACGAAAACGGACTCCCCCTCATCGTTGACAATACGTTTGCCTCACCATACTTGTGTCGACCGATTGAACACGGAGTAGACATCGTCGTCCATTCTGCCACCAAATTCATTGGCGGACACGGGACGTCGATTGGCGGTATCATTGTCGACTCCGGCAATTTCGACTGGAACAACGGCAAATTTCCAGGGCTCAGCGAACCAGATCCCAGCTACCACGGCATCGTTTATACAGAAGCCTGCGGCAATGCTGCCTATATCACCAAAGCTCGGGTCTCTCTTTTACGCGACACCGGAGCCGCGATTTCTCCGTTTAACTCCTTCTTGTTTTTACAAGGATTAGAAACGCTTCCTTTACGCATGGAACGCCATGTCGCAAACGCCCAAAAAATAGCGGAATTTCTCGACCATCATGAACTGGTCACTTGGGTAAACTACCCTGGCCTTGAAAAGAGCCCTTATCGCGCACTCGCTAAGAAATACTTGCCCAAAGGGGCGGGATCGATCTTTACCTTTGGCGTCAAAGGTGGCCTAAACGAAGGGAAGAAGTTTATTAACAGCCTTCAACTATTCTCCCATTTAGCGAACGTCGGAGATGCCAAGTCCCTGGTCATTCATCCGTCAAGCACAACCCATCAACAGCTCGACGAAGAATCACAGCGCGTTGCCGGCATATCGCCGGATATGATCCGCCTCTCCATTGGCTTAGAAACCATCGACGATCTTCTGTATGATTTGGATCAAGCACTTCTGGCAAGTCAGAAAGGTTAGTGAACTCGTTCAGCTTAAGCTGAACATCGGTGCTTCGGTGGGGGAGTCTACCCCCACCGAAGCGGAAATTGGAACACCCACTTGAAGAAGTGGGTGTCTCGGAATTGATGAAAGCCCCGCTTTAAATAAATGGTTCCGAATGGAGGTACTAGTTATGCCAATTAAAATACCCGAACATTTACCGGCAATGGAAATACTCAGTCGAGAAAACATCTTTGTGATGAGTGACGAACGCGCCTTTCACCAAGATATACGCCCTTTGAAGATTGTTATCCTCAATCTAATGCCCCGCAAAGAAACCACAGAGACACAGCTTTTAAGACTGCTTGGGAATTCCCCCTTGCAAGTCGACATTGTTCTCTTGCACATTGATACCCATGCTAGTAAGAATACGGCTCAAGAACACATGGATGCCTTTTATAAAAGTTTCAGTGACATCAAAGGACAAAAGTTTGATGGCATGATCATTACAGGCGCGCCCATAGAGCAGTATGAATTTGAAGAAGTCACCTACTGGAAAGAAATCCAAGCCATCATGGACTGGACGAAAACCAACGTCACCTCCACGTTTCATATTTGTTGGGGAGCGCAAGCCGGCCTGTATCACCATTACGGCATCCCGAAATACCCCCTTGAGGAGAAAATGTTTGGTATCTTTAAGCACGATGTAAATAAGCGTGGCATCAACGGCATGCAGCTCCTCCGAGGTTTTGACGATGAATTTTACGTCCCTCACTCACGCCATACGGAAATCAAGCGCAGTGATCTTGAAAAACATCCTGAATTAGAAATTCTATCGGAGTCTGATGACGCAGGCCTCTACATTGTCGTCTCGAAAGACGGCCGACAAGTGTTCGTAACGGGTCATTCGGAATACGACACGTTAACCTTAAAAGAAGAATATGACCGGGACCTTGCCAAAGGTCTTTCCCTCGCGCTCCCTAAAGGGTATTTCCCGAATGATGATCCAACTAGAACACCAGTCCACAAATGGCGTTCCCATACCAACTTGCTCTTTCAGAACTGGCTCAATTACTATGTTTATCAGGAAACCCCCTATGATTTAGGTGGTAAGTAACATTTGCGTTCGAATTGAAGGGCCAATTGAAGGGCCATTGTCCTCGATCAGACTAATTCAAGGAGGAAATCTTTATGTCATCTAATTTAAAGAAAAGTGCTGAAAATGTGCAGATTGCACTTAACGAATTCGGACTTGAACTGAATGTAATGGAACTATCCGATTCTACCCGCACTGCACAGGAAGCAGCAACTGCTATCGGTTGTACGATAAGCCAAATCGCCAAATCACTGATTTTCAAAGGTAAAACTTCTCAAAAACCTATCTTGATATTAGCAAGTGGTACCAATAGAGTTAATGAAAAAGCAATGAAGGAACATCTAGGTGAAAAATTAGAAAAGGCCGATGCATCCTTTGTATTGGAACACACCGGTTTCGCCATAGGCGGCATTCCTCCTATCGGGCTCAAAAATCCTATTACTACCTTAATTGATGAAGATTTATTGCAACATGAAGAAATATGGGCTGCCGCAGGGACGCCAAATGCCGTCTTTAAATTAACACCGAAAAATTTAGTAGCCATAACAAAGGGATCTATTGTTTGTGTAAAATAATTAAATAAGCCGCAAGCTATTTCTTTTGAAATTCTTGCGGCTTATTTAATTTCATAATATTCTATTAATGTTACTGTAACCTACCAATGCTTTAGTATGAAATCATGCTATACATTAGTATAGAAATCGTCTCTTTGCTTGTATCCATTAGAATTTCAGATTAAGAAGTATTCGTCTCGAACGAAATAACCACTTTAAAATAGAACTACTCGTAGCTATTTCTTTAAATGAGTATTAACAGCATTATTAACGTGAGAGTTCGATCTAAAATAGCTGATTATTGTAGTAAAATGTGTTTATTGACAAAATAATAGGATATTGATACTATTGCAATGGGTATAACATATATGCATGTATATCCATAGCAATATGTTATCGATTAGTCACCAGGCTAAATAAAAAATAGAATGGGAGCAATTAACTTGAAAAATGACATCGAAATTGCACAAGCAGCAGTAATGAAGCCAATCGTAGAAATTGCCCAACAAATCGGTCTGCAAGAGGATGAACTTGAATCTTATGGTAAATATAAAGCCAAGGTTAATCTCAGTGTCTGGAATCGCTTGAAAGATCAGCCTAACGGCAATCTTATCCTAGTAACAGCGATCAATCCTACCCCTGCAGGCGAAGGAAAAACGACCGTAACTGTGGGATTGGGCCAGGCCCTCTCGAAAATGGGCAAAAAAGCTATGATCGCTGTACGCGAACCATCACTCGGACCTTGTTTCGGAGTTAAGGGTGGAGCCGCTGGCGGTGGTTATGCTCAATGTGTACCTATGGAAGATATCAATCTCCATTTCACCGGAGATTTCCATGCTATCACGTCTGCACATAGTCTCTTAGCAGCAATGCTAGACAACAGTCTCCAACAAGGCAACCTGTTAAATATCGATCCTACTCAAATCGTCTTCCGCCGTGTTGTCGATATGAATGACCGCGCTCTACGTAAAATCGTCATCGGCTTAGGTGGCCCTAAAGAAGGGGTTCCTCGTGAAAATGGTTATGATATTACCGTAGCCTCTGAAGTCATGGCGATCCTTTGCTTAGCAAGTGATCTCATGGATCTCAAAGCACGTTTTGGTAAAATTGTCGTAGCCTATACCTATGATGGAAAACCTGTAACAGCCCATGATTTAGAAGCTGAAGGCGCAATGGCACTTCTCATGAAAGACGCCATTAAACCGAATCTCGTTCAAACTTTAGAAAACACACCTGTATTTGTCCATGGTGGACCTTTTGCGAATATCGCTCACGGCTGTAACAGCATTATGGCAACAAAACTGGCTCTCAAACTGGCGGATTATGTCGTCACAGAGGCTGGTTTCGGAGCTGACCTTGGAGCAGAAAAATTCTTTGATCTCAAATGCCGCTTCGCTGGATTCAAACCTGCGGCCGTCGTCGTTGTGGCAACTGTCCGGGCCTTAAAAATGAATGGTGGACTTGCTAAAGATCAATTAGGCTCAGAAGACTTGGCAGCCTTAGAACGTGGTGTAGTCAACCTTGAGAAACATATTGAAAACATGGGTAAATTCGGTGTCGCAGCAGTTGTGGCGATCAACCGCTTCCCAACTGATACAGACGCTGAGCTAGAATTCATCCGCAAGAGATGTCAACAACGCGGTACCGAAGTGGCACTTTCCGAAGTGTTTACCAAAGGTGGAGAAGGCGGCGTTGAGCTTGCTACAAAAGTACTTGCCTTAATCGAAAGCAAAAAATCTAATTTTAAAGTTCTCTATGAATTGGAAATGCCTATTGAGGATAAAATCGAAAAAATCGCCAAAGAAATTTATGGCGCTGATGGTGTTAACTTCGATAAAGCGGCTCAAAATTCCATTAAGAAATTTACTGAGATGGGTTATGGTGATATGCCGATCTGCATGGCCAAAACACAATACTCTCTCACCGATGACCAAACTAAATTAGGCCGTCCGACTGATTTCACGATCACAGTTCGTGAAGTTCGTCTTTCTGCTGGAGCTGGATTCCTAGTAGCTATTACTGGTGCTATTATGACTATGCCAGGCTTGCCGAAACGTCCAGCAGCTATGAGAATGGACATTGATGCCGACGGAGTAATTACAGGATTATTCTAAAACTAAGCAATATAAGGTAACCTCTATCCCTTTGACACGTTAGCGTATCATTGGGAAGAGAGGCTACCACCATATGTAAAAGGCTGTTGCTACCCTAAGGTATCAACAGCCTTTTACTGATCCTTTATCGTGCTGCTTGGTTAAACACTCAAGCCTAGGCCCTTTCTCTTGGCATTGATATGAGCTTCGATGTTATTGGCAACTTCCACAGGATCGTCTCCGAGCGCAATCTTCCCTCCGGTCAGCCCTTCCACATCTTGCGTTAATAATTTGACAAGTTGAGGCGCGCCCGTCACAAAGGGGGTCGGAGATAGATGTGTGTACGCCCCGTACGCTACTGCAAACACTCCATCAATGGTGGCTTTTTGCTCCATCCATTCAGGGGCAGTCACAGCAATCGGTAGTTGAGGGACATCGACGTCGAGATGATCCGCAAGCGCCGTTACGAGCATGGATATTCTCCCCGTATCAGTACACGTTCCGAAACTCAAGACCGGAGGAATTTTCAGGGCGCCGCATATTTCTCCTAAGCCCTTGCCCGCCATGTTAATGGCATCTAGGTTACAAAGGCCCGCTACTTCCAACGCATGATTGCCGCAACCAGCGGAAACAACCAAAATATCCTTCTTGATAAGTTCTTTTGCCAGATTGACGGTGTTCCAATCCTGAGGGCCATTTCTGATGGTAGAACAGCTCACTAAAGCTACAACACCCTTAATCTTTCCTGCGGCGATGACATCGACGAGCGGGTCGAGTTTATTGCCTAAGGCCTCCAAAACAGCTTCTGTGGAGAATCCAGCGATCGCTTTTTGTGTGATCTTGGGGACCTTTGCTATAATGATTCCTTTACGCTTTTTAAAGTTTTCGATACTCAAATCAATGAGTTGATCCGCCATGGCATCCACTTCAGCGGGATGATACGCTATCTTATGTTGGAGTCCCGGTACCCCGATAATTGTGCTGACGCTCACTAAGGTTATTTGATATTTTTCTGCATACATGTCAATCGCCGGTGGTGAACAGTTCTCATCCATAGCCAAGACATCTACCGTTCCTGTGGCCAAAAGGGGCTCAATACTCAGCCAATTCCCCATTAACCCGACAAAAACATCATCCATCCCAAATCTCTGAACCAATTCTTGTCCCGTTTCAATGGAACCGACCACTCGTAGCCCTTTCGCTCCCGCTGCTTTCGCCCGCTCTTGCACTTCAGCCATTTTAGCCTTTTGGATCGTTGCTACGCCAGCCCAAGGTTGGTGACCGTTAAACACAATATTAACGTAACCAGGGTCCATAATCCCTAAATCGACGTTGACTTCGTGGGGTTTAGGCGTACCGAACAAGATATCTTGGGTCATTTCAAGCCCTATCTGAGCATTGTAAATTGTGGAGAGCCCCAAGCGCAGGGCTTTGAGAGCCAAAGAAACATAATCTCCATCGACATTGGTCAAGCAACTCGCGACGCAATTCTGTTCTTCATGTGTGACTCCGGCCGGATAGATATTTAGATCCTTCCAAACTTTCTTCCGTTTCTTCGGAGCAAAGGCTTCTACCATGAGGTTGGGTTCATCCGCCCCAATATTCATTTGATGATTAAGAGTGTCTGCCAATTCAATAGCCATCTGATTAATATCCTGATTTGTCTTGATTCCGAGCTTTTCGCACATCCATTTAAGTTTATTCGTATCGGTAATTTTAAACGGAGTTTTTCCTTCTCCTGTTGCCTTTAAGGTTCTGAACGCTTCATAGGCATGATGGCTGTATGTACCTGCTCCCATAATATTTTGCAGAAGCAGCTTTCTCATAGCCATGGCATCGGGCCCGATTCCGCAAACCCCTTTATCCTGCCCACTTTTCTCGCTAATCCGACATGGCCCCTGGGCACACTGTTGACAACTTAATCCCTGCAGACAAAATTTGCAGCGAATCTTCTCTTGTTCAGTCCATCGATCAAATGAGTTGGACATTCCATCTTCTCGGATGCGTATTAACATCTCTTCTACAGAGTCGTGATAGCTTACACGACCTTCCGTCTTTTCCAGTATTGTTTCAGGCATTATCTATCCCCCTTTTGAAGTTTGGCACATTCAAGAAAATAACCAGTCAGTATGCAAGTCTATTTTGTGTCATACTGCGTCGGCATGTTCACCTAATAGCCCGCTATGAGGTGAACACACCTCCTTGTCTGACGCAAAATATCCTTTGCATCTTTGACTTGTTATTTTCTTTCGTATGCCTTACTCCTAAAAGTTTTCTCATTTGCGCTTGTAAATATGTACAGGCATGCTTTCTATCCCTAATTTCCAGATTAATCTTATATGTGTTATAGTTGGTTACAAACTGTGGAAAGATAGTAGACAACAACGTTAAAGGGAGGTAGCAACAATGGACGAACTAAAACCCGAACAACAACCACTCCATGAAGATCGCAGAATAAAAACTGGCCAAGGGCAACTGAAAGCGACAAAAATTGTCTATTATATTTTGGGCATCTTAGAAGTCTTATTTGCGTTTCGCCTTGTCTTCAAACTACTAGGGGCCAATCCTGAAAGCCCCTTCGTCTCCTTCATCTATACCTTGTCTCAAGCCTTCTTGGCTCCCTTCTCCGGCATTTTTAGATCAGCTGTCACTAAAGGAATTGAGGCTCAGGCTGTTTTAGAACCAACGACCATTATTGCAATGATTGTTTATGCCGTCGTAGCTTGGGGAATCGTTAAGTTAATTGACATTAGTAAGCCGACCAAAAGTTCTACTTCCTAATCTGCCTATTAAATATTCTAAAAAACCCCATAACGGTATCAATCTGATATGATACCGTTATGGGGTTTTTATATGGTTCACTACTTACTGCTACTTACTGCTACTTACTGCTCGGGTACAGACACCGTCATAACTGCAACAGTCTTGCCACTACTATCCTTAAACGGAACATGGACCTTCAAATACCCACTGATTACGGTACTTGTCGTTGTCCCACTTTTCATAACCTCACCCACAGTGGCTGGGGTGGGATAACCTTTCAAAACCCTTTCAGTGCCTTGTTTAATGCTAGAAGAGATTCTCTCTTCACCGACAAAAATGGAGACCCCCATGTTATTAGGGAACAGCACATCAACGTCATCCACCATCTTATAATTGCCATTTTCGGTATAGGAACCCTTGCTTAAAGTAGTTCCGGAAGCCTTCCAGTCACCAGGGTATTTCTTATTAAGTGAGTCATTTATTTTGGTTGCTACATCAGCCTGGCTGACTTTGCTCCCTGGTTGAGCCGGGGTTTCTGCTGGATGGCCTGCCGGTAGTGATGTGCCCGCTTGAGGTGCCACAGGAGTTGCAGGTTTTTTCGAGCAACCAGCAAGAGAAACCATCAGCACCATAACCGCTGCTACCATCAGACCTTTATTCTTAATCATTTATTTCCTCCTCTTAGATCCTGAAAGTTAATTATACCAGCATTCATACTATACCCACTATAAAGCATTTGCAAATGATGTGGCCACCGCCACCTCTTTTTCGACAGAAATTGATCTAGGCAAAAGCAAAGAACTACGTCTATAATCAGAGAAGAAGCTACTGTACAGGAGAAGTGAGGATTGTATGGATCATAATCCAAAGAGTCTCTTTCAACTCATTGAAAGAGACAAGCTAGTTCGTATTATCGAAACCTTTACTAAGGCCACGGACATTACCATTGATATTAACGATACTATGGGTTGTCCGGTGGTTCAACATGATTACTTTTATGGATTTTGCCGCAGCATTCGTTCCAAAGAGACTGGTCTGAAGCGCTGTATCGATTCCAATGCGCAACTAGGATTAAAAACGGTCACACAAGGCGACTCCTGTATGAGCAAATGCCATGCCGGCGTTATGCTAATGTCTGTACCTATTCTGTTAGATGCTCAATTTTATGGGTCCATCACCTGTGGCCAGATGCACCTTGAAGAACAACGCCCTCAAGAGATTGCTGATATGCTTCTCGCCACTGCCGACCTGGGTCTTGATCCCGAACACTTGACTCAAACTTTTGAGGAAATCCAAGTAATAAGTATGGAAAAATGCCAGGCTGCCGGCGGACTTATTCAATTTGTGGTTAGCTATATTGTGGAGCTGATCTTTCGAGCGAAAATGCAAGAAGAGTTAAGCAGAGAAAAGCTTAAAGCGGCCGAGGATGCGCGAATTATCGTAGAACTTGAGCACACATTACATAAAGCGGAGCTACAAAACCTACAGGCTCAAATTAAACCCCACTTCTTATTCAACACTCTCAACACCATCATCAGTCTGGTTACTCTATCTGAAAATAAAAAAGGCTTGAGCACACTTTTCGCCCTGTCCGATTTACTAAGGCATAATTTAGATCATCCGGGGGAACTAGTTTCCTTGTTGGAGGAACTGCGTTATGTTGAAAGCTATCTGCTTATTCAAAAAAACAGGTTTGGAAATCGACTAGAAGTATCGTTCGATGTTCCAGAAGACCTCCAAACTATTCAGATCCCATTTTTAAGTCTACAACCTTTGGTAGAGAATGCCTGTATCCACGGACTGGAACCGAAAGAGGGTATTGGACACCTCTGGATAACGGGAAAAAAAGTGCGCGATACGGTGGAAATCTCGGTGATCGATGATGGAGCGGGCATGCCCCAACATTATGCCACGATCGATTTGAATCGGGAACATCAGAGTATTAGAGGAATCGGTCTGCGCAATGTTCATAGACGCCTGCAACTTCAATTCGGGAATGAATTTGGCATCAAGTTGAGGCCTGAACAAGGACTTACGACAGTTAGTCTCTTTATACCGTGCGTGTAGACCACTAATCATGAGGAGGCACGATGCAACGTGCCTCCTCTATCTTATATAGCCTCTCGGCATTCGCCGAGGCGGTTGGGACAAGGGTTTCCTTGAACCAACTTTATTGCATTCCTCCTACTTTTAGTGGGAGGATATTTGTTTTTATCGAGCTAAACTGGGAATTCACGTGGAATAAATAGTTCTT
>DATCQU010000080.1:0-8430 GCA_036569365.1 Desulfosporosinus sp.
GGAGTTTTACCGTTGATGTGCTCGGTGAACTTGAGAAAATAGGAGGAGCAGACGATTTGGATCCTTGGCGGTATGGGGTTGTTGTTCGCCATGGGAGGAAATCTGGGCTTTTGCTTCCACATTTAGAAGGCGTAGATACCGTTGCCGAGCAAGTCAGTATTGCCAAACAAAAGGCGGGAATTTCGGCAGAGGAATCGGTGGAGCTTTGGCGTTTTGAGGTCAAGCGGCATTATGAGTAATATGAGTAAAGATTCCTATAGTGCGAGTTGTCTTTTGTGTCCCCAGCATTGTAAATTAAGACCTGGACAGTCTGGGCGGTGTCATGCCCGAGTAAACCGCGAGGGAGAGGTTGTGTCGACGACCTATGGTGAAGTGGCAGCCTGGAATGTGGACCCGATTGAGAAGAAACCCCTTTACCACTTTTATCCGGGTTCTTCGATTTTTTCCGTGGGGGGATTTGGCTGCAACTTAAGCTGCTCGTTTTGTCAAAATCACGAAATTTCTCAGAAGCATCAAGTCGGCAATAAAGTGACTCCAGCCCAGCTTGCCTGGCAGGCACGAAATTCATTGGGGATGTGTTTTACATATTCAGAGCCGAGTATGTGGTTTGAGATGATTCGGGATACGGCTCCTCTGGTTCGTGCTCAAGGGGGGAAGGTGGTTCTAGTCAGTAACGGAACGATTTCCCCACGCTTCATCGAGGAGTTAATTCCGTGGCTTGATGCGGTCAACATTGATATCAAGGCGTTTTCAGAGGAGTTTTATCAAACCTATTGCGGAGGAAAACTGGCATGGGTTTTAGATAATGTTGAGCGTTTAGCAGGGCGAGTTCATTTGGAAATTACTACGCTCGTTATTCCAGGGGCCAATGACGATCCGAAAGAGATCACCGAATTGGCTCGCTGGCTACAACGCCTCGATGTTCCGCTTGCTTGGCATTTGAGTGCCTATCATCCAGCGTATAAGCTCGCGGTTCCGCCAACGGATCGACAAACGTTAGACCGATTATGGAATCTTGGCAAAGAGTATCTTCCTTATGTGTATTTGGGAAATGTCAGAGGTGGAGATACGACGTTTTGTCCCAAATGTGGAGATGCTGTGATTCTGCGCGAATCGGTGGTGGTGAATCGTCTAGAGCAAGGGTGTTGCCCGAAATGTGGAGAGGGAATTTTCGGGGTGGGGATGGATTCGTCGTCACTGAAGGCCGACTAATAATAACGGACGACGAGGTACACGGCTGAAATTCCAATGGAAAGGATCATGATGGGGAAACCTACTTTAAGGAATTGGAGATAGCGTATTTTGACACCGTTTTTCTCAGCAATTCCTGCCACGATGAGATTAGCGGAGGCGCCGACCAAGGTTCCATTACCGCCAAGGCAAGCTCCTAGGGCCAAAGCCCACCATAGGGGTTGTATTTGCGCTGGGGTGAACTGACTGAGTAAGGCGAGTTTTTGAATCAGTGGAATCATCGTTGCTACAAAGGGGATGTTATCGAGGATCGAAGATAGCAGGGCGGATATAAATAAGATTAACATGGCCATCAGGAGGGGGTCTCCTTGGGTCAAGCTCATGCTCCACTCTGCCAGGCGGTCAAGAACTCCCACTTCAATGAGCCCTCCGACAAGGACAAACAAACCAGCAAAGAAAAAGAGCGTGGGCCATTCGATGGATAAGAAAACATCTTCGGGTTCTTCATGGGCCCAAATCATTAAGAACATGGCCCCACTGAGGGCGATGGTGGCTGTTTCAAGGTGAAGAAGGGAATGTAGAGAAAAACCCAAGATGACAATACTCAACACAGAAAGGCTTTTCTTGAGCAAGGCAAAGTCCCTAATGTGGTCCCATTCATTTTGAATTAGGAGTTTGCATCTTAAGGCTTTTCTAGTGACTAACTGACGACGATACATAAGGTAAAAGTAGAAGAGAGTTACCACAATAATAACGAGAATAACGGGCGTAAGATTAATAATAAAGTCCATAAAAGTCAGGTGCGTTTGCCCGGCGATCATAATATTTGGAGGATCTCCGATGAGAGTTGCTGTCCCTCCGATATTACTCATGATAATTTGGCTGAAGAGGAAGGGTACCGGATCGACTTCTAATTGATCAGCAATAGAGAGGGCTACTGGGACAATTAATAAGACCGTTGTGACGTTATCCATGAGTGCGGATAGGAAAGCAGTAAGCAAGGACAAGGCGAGCAAAAGTAGAAGGGGATCCCCGTTGACCTTTTTACTAACCCAGATGGCCAGAAAGGTGAATATTCCTGATCGTCTGGTCAGATCGACAATGATCATCATCCCAATCAGTAATCCTAAGGTGTTCCAATCAATGTAATGAATGGCCTTTTCCTGAGTAAGAACACCAGTCAGGATGAGTAAGGTGGCTCCGAACACTGCGGTCACTGCGCGAGGGATTTTTTCTGTGATGATGAAAAAATAGCTGAATATAAAGAGACTGATGGCGATTCCAATGAGCATTAAGACACCTACCCTTTCTAGTTCCAATATAAAAGAGAGTAGTCTTAAACGACTACTCTCCCCAGAGAAGTTCTATGCTTGTAGTCTGGCGATCTTAGCTTTTGCAAAAACTACTTTGTAACAAGTAATCTCAGAAATTAAGCCTTAGACCCATGACTTTAGCGTCCTTCGCTTTCGCGAAGTTTACCCCAACCGAACTACGAATTATTAGATTGTACAGATAAATTTGTAAGTAATTACAATTTAGTATATCAAGAGGGACTGGTCACTGTCAAGAATCCCAAGGGCGAGCGAGATCTCTCATCGTCAAATATTTCCGTTTGACAAATTAATACGTATAAAGTAATATATTTCGTGGGCGAAGTATTCGTAAGCGAAACATTCGTAGACGAAGTATTTCCAGAGATTATCTGTGAACCCAATATTTGAACAAGAGGGTGAAAAAATGGATAGCGTAAATGATAGCGCAAAAGTTGCGAGGCTTTTTCGGGAAGTAATGCTTCTCTTCAAGCAAAGTATGGGTAAAGTGTTCGAGGATATAGGGATTACTGCTCCCCAAGGCATGCTTATTGGCATCTTAAGTAAAGAAAAGAGGCTCAAGATATCAGAATTAAGTGCTAAGCTTAGTTTGTCGAATAGTACTGTATCAGGCATTGTTGACAGGCTTGAGAAGCAGGGAATGGTCGAAAGAAAAAGAAGTGAAGAAGATAAAAGAGTCGTTTATGTCAGCATCGCTTCTGATTTTACGGAGATGCACCAGAATTTTCATAAACGGATTGAGGAAAATATTGAAAACACAATAAAGAAAGGCACTCCTGAAGAGCTTGCTAAAATATTTGAGGGTTTAGATGCCCTGAAGAAGCTATTAGGCGGTCGTGCATAATAACTTGAACTCAGGAAGATCACTGGAGATTGGAGATTGAGAATAAATGATTAAATTATATAGATTTTTAAAACAATATACAGCTTATATTGCAGTTGTTATTGTACTTCTTTTTGCCCAAGTACTGTCTGATCTCTATTTGCCGACCTTAATGGCAGATATCGTGGATAAAGGGTTAGCTAACAAGGATGTTAATTATATTATCAAAATTGGTGGTTTCATGTTACTCATTGCAGCAGGAGGAACGTTATGCGCAATTCTAGCGACCTATCTTTCCTCAAAGACAGCCGTAGGCTTTGGGAAAATATTGCGTGAAAAGCTGTTTGCTAAAGTTGAAACGTTTTCGTTGCATGAGTTTGATAAATTAGGAGCTGCCACACTGATTACAAGAACGACGAATGATGTAACTCAGATTCAGCAAGTATCGGTGTTGATCCTTAGTATGATGATTACGGCACCGTTAACGTGTATTGGCGGAGTTATTATGGCTTTGCAACAGGATACATCGCTAGCCTGGGTACTTGTAGTTGCCATTCCAATTCTGTTTGGTATCATCGGTATAACTCTGAAACGAGGGTTGCCTCTCTTTAAGGTAATGCAGGAAAAAATCGATAAATTAAATCTTGTTTTGCGGGAAAATCTGACGGGTATCCGAGTCGTACGTGCGTTTAATCGCATTGATCGAGAAAAAGTCCGGTTTGATGATGCCAACGCAGACCTGATGGATAATGCAGTTAAGGTTAATATCATCATGGCGGTCTTAATGCCATCGATGATGCTGATTATGAACTTAACGACGGTGGCACTTATTTGGTTTGGTGCTCTCAGGATAGAAAATGGAACGATGCAGATCGGATCACTGCTAGCATTTATTCAATATGCTACTCAGATATTGTTCTCCTTACTCATGCTGGTCATGTTATTTATTATGGTACCTCGTGCACAGGTTTCGGCAGTACGAATTAATGAAGTACTTGAAACGGAGCTTGACATCGTTGATCCCAAAACATCAAAGCTAGCCAATAGTGCCAGAGGGTTTGTTGAATTTAAGGATGTTTCCTTCCGATATCCTGGCGCAGACCAACCAGCTCTTAAGAATATAACCTTTAGCGCAAAACCAGGTGAGCTGACGGCTATTATTGGAGGGACAGGTTCTGGTAAATCTACATTAATTAATTTAATTACACGATTCTACGATGTTGAAAGCGGCAGTGTTTTGGTAGATGGAGTCGATGTTCGAGAAATGACTCAGAAAGCGCTTCGCGCAAAGATCGGTTTTGTTCCTCAAAAAACGGTGCTTTTTTCGGGGACCATTGCTGAAAATATAAGATATGGCAAAGAGAATGCTACCATGGAAGAAATCGAGCATGCAGCACGTGTTGCTCAAGCGACGGAGTTTGTAACAGGGATAGAAGCCGGTTATGATCATCCTATTGCCCAGGGGGGAACCAATGTTTCGGGAGGACAGAAGCAACGTCTGTCGATTGCCCGTGCTTTAATTAGAAAAGCTGAGATCTATATTTTTGACGATAGTTTTTCCGCCTTAGATTTTAAAACCGATGCCAAGCTACGTGCAGCGCTTAAACCGGAAATTGCGAAGGCGACGGTGTTCATTATTGCCCAAAGTGTTTCAACCGTTAGGGATGCTGATCGAATTATCGTTTTAGATGACGGACAGATCTCCGGGATTGGAACGCATAAAGAACTGTTAAATACCTGTAAGGTCTATCGTGAGATTGTGGCTTCACAGCTTTCGGAGGAGGAATTAGCGTGAGTGAAGAACGTAAAGTCGATAAACCTCAACAAGGAGTTTTTGGTGGAAGATCAGGGGGACCGATGGGATCCATCGGAAAACCGGTTGAGAAAGCAAAGAATTTCAAGGGGACACTGTTCAGACTCCTCAGGTATTTAAAGCCTCAGAGAACTAAATTCATTACTGTGTTTATATTTGCGATTCTGAGCACGATTTTTAGTATTGTTGGCCCAAAAATCATGGGTAAGGCAATAACAAAAATAGCAGAAGGCTTCGGAGCCAAAATGATGGCCTTGAAGTTGCATCAGCCTATTCCAGCCATGGATTTCACGTATATTGGTCAGATCGTGTTAATCCTGTTAGGGCTATATCTAATTAGTGCGGCATTTAGTTATCTGCAACAATATATTATGGCTGGGGTAGCCCAAAAAACGGTTTATAATATGCGTAAGGAAGTTGATGAGAAGCTTTCGCGCTTGCCGCTTAGGTTCTTTGATGCCAGAACACATGGCGAAATTTTGAGCCGTGTTACCAACGACTTTGATAATATCTCAACGACGTTGCAGCAAAGTCTTACCCAACTGATCACATCTATTGTAACGATTATTGGTGTTGTCGTGATGATGCTTTCCATAAGCCCGTTATTAACACTGATCGTTGTTTTAACGCTACCACTTTATGTCGTCGTAACCATGAATATTGCAAAACACTCTCAAAAACACTTTGCGGATCAGCAAAAATCCTTAGGAGAGCTTAATGGTCACGTGGAAGAAATGTACACTGGGCACAAAATTGTTAAGGCCTTTGGACGTGAGGATGACTCCATCGCAACCTTTAATGCGATTAATGAGAGACTCTATACTGCAGGCTATCAAGCGCAGTTTATTTCTGGGATAATAATGCCTTTAATGAGATTTGTCGGCAATCTAGGCTATGTTATTATCTGTGTCGTCGGAGGTATTTTTGCAACTCAGGGGACCATTACCATTGGTGATATTCTAGCCTTTATTCAATATTCGAGACAATTCACGATGCCCATTGTTCAGACAGCTAATATTGCCAACATCATTCAATCCACGGTGGCATCGGCTGAACGCGTTTTTGAACTGCTAGATGAGGTCGAAGAATTACCCGATCAGGCTGATTCTAAAGTTATTGCCTTTCCTAAAGGAGACGTGAAATTCGAGAACGTAGACTTCAGCTATAAAGAAGGAGAATCACTCATTAAGAACGTCAATATCGACGTCAAGCAGGGTAATAGAATCGCCATCGTCGGACCAACGGGCGCGGGTAAAACGACACTTGTTAATCTATTGATGCGGTTCTATGAAATAAATTCTGGTAAGATAACCGTCGATGGAGTGGATATCAGAGATATCAAACGTGGTGCTTTACGCAGTATGTTCGGCATGGTGCTTCAAGATACCTGGCTCTTTAACGGTACTATCATGGAAAATATTGCTTATGGACGTGAAGGTGCTACAGAAGAAGAGGTTATTCAAGCAACAAGAGCGGCTCATGCGCATCACTTCATTAAAACACTGCCGGATGGCTATAATACCATTTTAAATGAGGAAGCTTCTAATATCTCGCAGGGTCAAAAACAACTTCTAACAATTGCTCGAGCAATCCTGGCAGATCCTGCAATCTTAATTCTTGATGAAGCTACCAGTAGTGTTGACTCGAGAACCGAGGTTTATATTCAAAGAGCTATGACGGAACTTATGAACGGTAGGACAAGCTTTGTTATCGCCCATAGACTTTCGACGATTAGAGATGCAGAATTGATCCTAGTGATGAACAAAGGGTGTATTATTGAAATGGGTAACCATAATGAGCTTCTAGCTCAGAAAGGTTTCTATGCAGATCTTTATTACAGTCAGTTCACTGGAGCAAAGCTAGATAATGTAGTGGGATAACTTAATCATGACTCTGTCCAGGAAAAGAAGTAGGGGCACGATGTTTCGTGCCCCTACTTCTTTATTTAGCGTTAGCCGCGTTTTCTTTAACTGTGTTCCTTAGCGCCACCGATATGGAAATGGGACCGTTCATGAATGAGGTTTACATCTAACAGGAGTTCTCGGTCACTTAGGATTTCAAACGCTGTGCCATCAGCGGCGACTGTGTGGTTTTCGCGCAGGACAATCACCCGCTGGGCAATTTCTTCTACAATAGAAAGGTCATGAGTTGCGGTGATGATCGTTTTCCCGGCGCTTTCAAGGGCTGAGAGAAATTCTACGAGCCAAAACTGGGTGCGAGGGTCAAGTCCGTTCGTAGGTTCATCAAGGAATAGGACTTCGGGATTGGCGGTGAGAACACAGGCCAAGGCCACCTTTTTCTTCTCCCCACCGCTTAGCTTATAAGGAGGACGGTCTAACATAGAGGTTATACCTAGTAGGTCAGCGGTATCAATCACTCGTTGTTCAACTTGTTCGACAGAAAGGCCAAGTTGCAGTGGCGCAAAGGATAACTCATCTCGGACAGTAGCAGAGAATAGTTGAGCATCGGAATTTTGAAAAATAAAGCCAACGCGTTGACGGAACTCAGATAAGAAGGTAGGCTCCTGGAGCTTCTTCTCTGTCAGTTCTTGCCCGAAGGCTAAGATTTGGCCGGACGTGGGATGAACAAGCCCAGCAAGAATTTTCAGGAGTGTCGACTTCCCGCTTCCATTGGCACCAAGTATAACAAGGCTTTGGGCTGGATAGATCTGAAGTTGTATATCGGACAGAACGGGATGATCAGGAATATAGGCGTAGGAAACAGCCGTTAATTGGAAAAGAGGGTCGATTTGTTTAGACAAGTTATTATCCTCCTAAGACTTTGTCGGCGGCATAAAGGGATAAACTTAACATCAGGCTGACTCCCATACTAAAGACGTCCATCCAGCGTAGTTGGAAATGCTGAAGGGTATAAATTTCACCGGTATACCCCCGCGCGATCATCGAGGTATAGACTTCTTCACTCATTTGCAGGGATTTACCGAACAGGTGCGCCATGGAAGAGCCTACGAAACGCCGTTGTTCAGCTCCGGAAGAATGGCCTGCATCTCGCGCTTTTCGCGCCAAGAACATGTCTTCAAGGAGCGTGATGAGCACAAAGATATAACGATAGGTCATTTCCAAGGTGACGATGAAAATCTTAGGTACCCAGAAGGTACGTAAAGCACGTAACAAGTTGTTCCAGCGTGTCGTTAGGGTAAGTAGAACAGCAAGAGTGACTGAAATACCCACCCGACTGATCAGGAGAAGTGCTCCCCAAAAGCCCTGGCGGGTGATGACTAATTCAGGTGGGAAGTGAATCGGTCCGAGGTG
>DATCQU010000081.1:0-8502 GCA_036569365.1 Desulfosporosinus sp.
CTTCGAGCTACCGCATAATGTTCTTCCCCTAAAACCAATGGGGAAAGGATTCGCGACGAAGAATCCAACGGGTCAACAGCCGGGTAAATACCGATTTCAGCAATTGAACGGGACAAAACTGTGGTTGCATCCAAATGCGCGAACGCAGTTGCTGGTGCAGGGTCTGTCAAGTCATCCGCAGGCACATAAATTGCTTGCACAGAGGTGATAGATCCTTTGCGCGTGGACGTAATCCGCTCTTGTAATTGACCCATTTCCGTTGCCAAGGTTGGCTGATATCCTACAGCAGATGGCATCCGACCGAGCAAGGCCGAAACCTCTGAGCCTGCTTGAGTGAATCGGAAAATGTTGTCAATAAAGAGTAGCACGTCTTGACCTTGATCATCCCGGAAGTATTCAGCCATGGTCAGTCCTGTTAAGCCTACGCGAAGACGAGCGCCAGGAGGTTCGTTCATTTGTCCGAACACCATAGCTGTCTTGTCAATAACACCAGACTCTTTCATTTCGTTCCAAAGGTCATTTCCTTCACGAGTACGTTCTCCAACACCAGCAAATACTGAAAGTCCACCATGTTGCTTAGCAATATTATTGATAAGCTCCATGATCAGAACTGTTTTACCAACTCCAGCACCACCGAATAGTCCGATTTTCCCGCCCTTAGAGTACGGAGCGAGTAAGTCAATGACTTTAATTCCGGTTTCTAGAATCTGGGTTGATGGTTCTTGATCCTCAAAGGCCGGAGCAGGACGATGAATCGGATAATAGGTATCGGTTGTAATTTCCCCACCGTTGTCAATGGGCAATCCTAAAACACTAACCATCCGTCCGAGCGTCGAAGGGCCGACAGGCACTGTGATTGCAGCACCGGTGTCTGTTACATCAATGCCACGTTGCAATCCATCCGTAGAGGACATTGCAACAGTACGCACTGTGTTATTTCCCAGATGTTGAGCTACTTCTAGGGTAATATTCAGTTTCTTCTCAGGAACTTTAATCTCAAGGGCATTATATATTGCCGGCAGTTGGTCGGGCATAAACTCTACGTCAACTACTGGTCCCAAAACTTGCAAAACCTTGCCGATATTCACAGGCGCGAAACCTCCTTATTGGGTATTTCCGACAGCTTATTGTAAGGCAGCTGCTCCAGAGACGATTTCGGATATTTCCGTAGTAATCGCCGCTTGTCGAGCTCTGTTCATTGCTAGCGACAACCGATCAATCATATCTTTGGCATTATCCGTAGCCGAACTCATTGCTGTCATCCGAGCCCCTTGCTCACTCGCTTTTCCTTCAAGGATTGTCCGATAGATCTGTGTTTCAACATACTGAGGTAACAGACTATTGAGGATTTCTTCAGCCGATGGCTCAAAAATGTACTGTTTACCTTGTTTGTCTTCAGGTTGTTCCATCGGAAGTAATTTTATTTGAGCGGGTCTCTGGGTCATCGCTGTGACGAATTCAGTATACATAAGATATACCTCATCCGCTTCGCCCTCCTCATAAAGGCGAATCACTTTTTGGGCGACCTCTCTGGCTTGACTATAACTCGGTTCGTCTCCGAATCCCGTATATTCAGCCAAAAACTCAATTTTGCCGCGTCGGAAGAAATCTCGACCTTTGCGGCCTACAGTCACCAACTTAACCTCTTGCTGTGCTTCAGTAATCATTACACTGGTCTTACGAATGAGGTTCGCATTGTACCCTCCGCAGAGACCACGGTCAGACGTTATCAGCACATAAACCACCTTTTGCACAGGCCGTTTTCTTAAGAGCGGATGGATAACATCCACTGGAGCCTGTGCTAGGCGTTCTAAGACCCCTTGCATTTGGAGGGCATAGGGGCGAGCAGCGTTAAGTTTTAGTTGGGCCTTTCTGAGTTTGGCCGCGGAAACCATTTTCATCGCCTTTGTGATCTGCTGCATATTACGAACGCTGCGAATCCGACGACGAATATCTTGTGCTCCTGCCACCTCATTCACCTACTCCTTTTTAATCTAGGCCAAAAATCCCCGCTTGAAATCATTGATCGCTTTTTCAAGCTCGGCGGTCATTTCCTTGGAGAGCGCCTTCTCTGTGCGAATCTTTTCTAACAGGCCGGCCTTCTCGGAGCGCATGAAACGCAGGTACTCGACTTCGAATTTCCCGATTTTGTCTACATCAATCTCGTCGATGAATCCTTTAACAGCCGCATAGATAACCACTACTTCTTCCTCTACAGGTGAAGGTGCATACTGGCCCTGTTTCAGGATTTCCAATGTGCGCTGACCACGTGCGAGTCGGTTTTGGGTGACCTTATCAAGATCGGATCCAAACTGAGAAAATGCAGCCAACTCACGGTACGAGGCGAGATCCAAACGAAGTTGTCCAGCAACTTGTTTCATCGCTTTAATTTGCGCGGAACCCCCAACTCGAGAAACGGAGATACCAACGTTAATAGCAGGTCGGAAACCAGCGTTGAAGAGGTCAGCTTCTAGAAAGATCTGACCATCTGTGATGGAAATCACATTCGTAGGAATATAGGCTGACATGTCACCTGCTTGAGTCTCAATAATCGGCAGTGCCGTCATCGACCCTCCACCAAGTTCGTCAGACAGCTTTGCAGCTCGCTCTAACAAACGAGAGTGAAGATAGAAAACGTCTCCAGGATATGCTTCACGTCCAGGTGGACGTTTGAGTAGCAAGGAAAGTTCACGGTAAGCTACCGCTTGTTTCGAAAGGTCATCATAAACGATTAACACGTGCTTGCCATTATACATGAACTCTTCGCCCATTGAACAACCGCAATAAGGTGCGATAAAGAGCATTGGCGCAGGTTCAGATGCAGTAGCAGCAACGACAATCGTGAATTTCATAGCGTCTTTGTCTTCCAACGTCTTAACAACGCTGGCAACGGTTGAAGCTTTTTGACCAATAGCAACATAAATACAAATAATGTCTTGACCCTTTTGGTTAATAATGGTATCAATGGCCACGGCAGTTTTACCTGTTTGGCGGTCACCAATAATCAACTCACGTTGTCCACGACCAATTGGAACCATGGCATCAATGGATTTAAGACCGGTTTGTAAAGGTTCATGTACGGATTTCCGAGCCACAACACCGGATGCTGGGGATTCAATCGGACGGAATTTGGTCGTCGCGATTTCTCCTTTACCATCGATGGCTTGTCCGAGTGCATTAACAACTCGACCAATCAGAGCCTCGCCGACAGGAACTTCCACAATCCGTCCTGTTCTCTTAACTTGATCGCCCTCTTTAATTCCTGTAAATTGTCCGAGAATAACGCACCCGATGTTATCTTCTTCAAGGTTCATCGCCATGCCGAAAACGTCACCAGGAAACTCTAAAAGTTCACCTGCCATGGCCTTTTCTAGACCGTAAACACGGGCAATACCGTCACCAACCTGGATAACTGTTCCGACATCTACGATATCGACAGCTGTTTCATAGCGTTCGATTTGTTGTTTGATAATAGAACTAATTTCTTCTGGACGCAAGTTCATCCTGTTATTTCACCCCTACTTCCTGAGGTTTCTCTGAGGTTCTACGCAAATCCACACGCATTTTCTTCAAAGCGTGGGCGATAGTACCATCCATCACGCGATCTCCGACCTGTATAAGAATCCCGCCTATAAGTTCAGTTCGAACTTCGCTGATAATGCGGACGTCTTTCCCTGTCATACGTCCTATGGCCTGTTTAAGATCGTCAAGTTGGGTCGCACTTAAAGCAATGGCACTGGCCACTTTCACTTCCACAACATGACGCGCCTCGTCCGCCAACCGAGTAAACTCACTCTGAATGAACGGTAAGAGGCTTTCCCTTTTCCGGTCAATCAATAGGTAGAGGAAATGACGTGTTGTTGCGCCAAAGTCTTCTCCCAGAAGCTTGTCCATAATGGACTTTTTATCGCTCGAGGAAATATGGGGATGAAGCAGAGCGCTTTTAACCTCTTCATGTTCCTCCACCAAGTTTGTAAGTTCACGCAAATCAGTATCAATTGGATCAAGGGACGTTTCTAAGGCAATTTTAAACAAGGCCTGAGCATACCTACGAGCAAGTGCCCCATTTATCATTGTATTTCCCCTACCTCTTGAATGAATTGCTCAATGAGCTTGCCTTGGCCCTTCATGTCTAGCTTTTGTCGAATAATTTTCTCAGCCACTAAGACTGACAGATCAGCAACTTGAGCCTTAACGTCGGATATTGCCCGATCACGTTCGCGTTCAATATCTACAAGAGCAGATTTCTTAATTTTTTCTGCTTCCACATGAGAAGCAGCTAAGATTTCAGAAGCCATAGTTTCGCTGACCTTTGTGGCCTTAGCAATCACTTCTTGGGCTTCTTGGCGGGCTTTACGCATCTCTTCTTGATATTCGCGTTTAATTTTCTCTGCCTGTTGTCGTTCGTTTTCTGCCTGAGCAAGCATGGATTCAATGTTTATCCGCCGTTCTTCCATCATTTTCATTAGCGGACCCCAAGCCTTCGCACTAAGAAGCCAAACGAGTAACAGGAAAGATATGACAGTAGCCACTACCGTATAGTCAAATTGAATAGGATTCCCACCCAATGGTCTACCCCCCTCTCGAGTCCGATTGACGTCGGGATGATTTTTTTCAAGGGGGAACTCGCGTTCCCCCTTGAATTAAGATGGGCCTTATTACTTAGCCCAGTACACGAACTTACTTTGTAAACATAAGTAGCAGGGCAACAACCCAGCTAAGGAGTGGTAAAGCCTCGATCAAACCTACACCAATAAACATAGTAGCTTGCAATGTAGCTTTAGCCTCCGGTTGGCGAGCAATACCCTCCACCGTCTTACTAATAACATTACCATTACCAATTGATGCTCCAAGAGCTGCTAATCCAGCAGCAATCCCTGCACCAAGTGCAGCAGCAGCGCCGACGTCCATGTGATTTCCTCCTTTCTTGATCCAAATAATAATAAATATTATTCCCTCAGCGAGCATTAAGCACACTGAAAACTAACGTGATAGTGGTTCTTAATGTTCTGACATTGTTACAGCTTGTGATACATACGCTGTGGTCAACACCGTGAACACATATGACTGAATGGCTCCTACGAAGATACTAAAGGCTAGCCAAATCGTCATTGGGAGAATCCCTGGCAGAACCCATACTCCTGGAAGCATGAGAATAACCTTGAGAAGAATTTCGCCGGCAAAGATATTTCCGAAAAGACGGAAGGCGAGTGTCAATGGTTTCGCGAGCAAGTCGACAATGTGAATGATCGCGAACACTTTATAAGGTTCTACAAAGTGATGGAAATAATGGAGTCCCTTCGTCTTAACACCCAAGAAAATAACCAAGAAAATAGTTAACAAGGCTAAAGCCATTGTAGTGTTAACGTCAGATGTAGGCGACATCATGGATGGTCCCTCGAAGATTTTGTTTAACTGGGCAAATTCGACGTGGAAATGTTCGAGTAAATTAAACGTGAAATTCGGAATGAGACCAAGCATATTGGAAAAGAAAACAAACATGATCAGCGTTACTAAATAACCTAGTAGTGGACGACCCTGTTCATAGTTCATATTGTCAGATACAAGGTTCTTAACAAAATCAACAATCCATTCCAGAATGTTTTGCATTTTACCAGGTTTACCACTGGTCAAATGACGAACCCCCATAAAGCAGAATATTAAAATAAGGGCCATCGCAATCCAAGTCATGATCAACGTTTTTCCATGAAAGCTCATATTTCCCAAATGCCATAATACTACTTCTTCTTTACTCACTTCTTTTATCACCCCTTTCTCCATTAATTTTATGTATTGCAACGGTGATGAACGAGACAATCACCCCGATGGCAATCCCTAGAGCTAGACTGAGAAGCCAACCTACCTGAAAACGAGCAACTGCAACGACAACGAGAGTAACCATACCTAACCGAGACACAAGATTCCGACGCATCCGTTTAAGTGCCGAATTAACATCCAGCTCAGAACTGCGCTGGGTTTCGCGGCGAATCCATTCTGTATAGACAAACCCAACCCAGTACCCAACTAAACTGCCCAGCAAGGTCTGACGACCCGTCAGTGCAATTCCGAGTAATAGGCAAGCGGTCCCACTCCACAAGGCTATGTAGCTACTTTTTATCATCTGAAGCCCCAAACTCTTTTAACGTAATTACTAGGTAACTCGCCCCTAAGGCCAGTCCAGTTAGCATTAACCCAAGCGTCAACCACGGTTTAGTACCCCAGCGGGCATCTAGATAACGCCCCGAGAAAAATCCCACTCCAACTAACCCCGCCAGCGTTGTGGAAATATTAGAACCAATTGCAACTGCTTTACGCCATGATTTTTGGTCCTTAGCCATTTTTTCTTCGTCCTTTTTAAAGCACTTACGTGATATATTCGCAATTCGAATCTAAAATACCTGCTTCTATTTCGCAAAATACTTAGAAATTCTTGATGAAATGTTGTTAGATTTATGCTTAGGAGCATCATAACACACTTTATCTATCTTTTGTACTTTATTATACAACTTGACGATTAATTGTACTTATTGTACTTATCAGTAGAATTTCTGTCTCTACTCCAGATTTCCGTCAATAATTTCTGCGATTCTTTGAGCTGCACACCCATCACCGTAGGGATTACTGGCCATTGCCATTTTCTCGTAGGCCTTGGGATCACTTAAAAGAAGATTCAACTCAGCAAAGACACTTTCATATTCAGTCCCCACCAGAGTCACTGTCCCTGCCTCCACTGCTTCCGGACGTTCAGTAGTATCCCTCACAACTAGCACTGGTATACCTAGTGAAGGGGCTTCTTCCTGAATTCCTCCCGAATCCGTCAAAATCAAATGCGCTCTTGCCATCAAGTTTACAAATGGTTCATAGTCCATCGGGTCGACAAGGTTGACTCTCGGATGCGACCCCAGCACTTCCGTGACCACTTTTAAAACCATAGGGTTTTTATGGACTGGAAATATCACATATGTATCGGGGAATGTATCTAGAGTATTCTTTAACGCCTGATAAATTTGACGCATCGGTTCACCGAGATTTTCCCTGCGATGTGTTGTCACAAGAATCATCCGTGATTTTTCTCCTTGTTTAAGGAGCGCTTGAATGTGAGGGTCGAGAAACGTGTATTCGGGTTGCACTGTGGCTAGCAATGCATCGATTACGGTATTGCCTGTTACATAAATTTTATCTGGATCGACGCCTTCATGCAAAAGATTTCGTTTCGCCGTCTCCGTGGGCGCGAAATGGCAATCCGTTAGAACGCTTGTCACCTTACGATTCATCTCTTCTGGAAAAGGGGAATACTTGTTTCCCGTACGAAGTCCTGCTTCAACATGCCCAATGGGGATTTGTGCATAGAAAGCTGCCAGGGCAGCAACAAACGTCGTGGTCGTATCACCATGTACCAGCACAAGGTCAGGGTGTTCCCGTTGAAAAACCTCTTTAAGTCCACTAAGTGCCCGTGTTGTAATCTCTGTTAGAGTTTGCCCCTGCTTCATGAGGTTTAAGTCAAAATCAGGAATAATTTTAAACAGCTTGAGAACCTGGTCAAGCATCTCACGGTGCTGGCCAGTTACGGTAACCTGACAGTTAATTGACTCCTTCTGTTGAAGTGCCCGGATCACGGGAGCCATTTTTATTGCCTCCGGACGTGTCCCAAACACGATCATCACTTTTTTATGATTTTTCACACTTTTACTCCCTTTCGATTGACTATCAACCGTGTATCTAGGAAGGGCCCTCCGTATGTATTAGAGATCTTCGTCCACGAGCAGGATCAGTTCTAAGCCCGCCTCTCTTGCCATAACGTCTGCAAGGGGATCGGGATAGGTCTGAATATAGGTGATACGTCGTATCCCAACATTGATCATCATTTTGGTACATTGAACGCAAGGTTGATGGGTGCAATAGAGATCAGCACCGGCAATCGCGACCCCATGCTTTGCCGCTTGTATTAGCGCATTTTGTTCAGCATGCACAGCACGGCAGATCTCCATACGTTCCCCTGAAGGAACGTTTAAGCTCTGCCGTAAGCAACCAATTTCATCACAATGTAGGAGTCCCGAAGGACTCCCATTATACCCAGTGCTCAAAATCTGTCTATCCTTAACCATTACAGCCCCCACCTGGCGGCGCAGACACGTCGAACGCCCGGCAACGACTTGTGCCAATTGCATAAAATAACTATCCCAACTCGGACGTTTTCCCTGTGTCATTATTTCGTACCAAACAGACGGTCCCCTGCGTCACCAAGTCCCGGTACTATATATCCGTGTTCATTCAGCCGATCATCCACCGCAGCGACGAAGATATCCACATCAGGGTGAGCCTTTTGCACAGCATGAATTCCTTCTGGGGCGGCAATCAAACACATCAACTTAATGTTTTTGGCACCACGATCTTTCAGAAACATAATTGCTGCAGACGCCGACCCACCCGTTGCCAACATGGGATCAATGACGATAAGGTCCCGCTCAGCAATATCGCTCGGTAACTTACAATAGCCTGTCT
>DATCQU010000082.1:0-15506 GCA_036569365.1 Desulfosporosinus sp.
ACTTCTTGACCAAAAGCATTCTTTCCACAATTGTTTTCTTATGAGGGGAAATTCCTTCTTTATGAGTCTTGATGAAGCACTCTTGTAGGCATTGATGAACTTCGATATCTCAGTATTAGGATGTGCCTTGAACAACACATGGATATGATCCTTGTCGTGATTCCACTCGATCAGAGTCATGTTGTAATTAGGTTGTATGTACTCAAAAATCGCCTTGAGCCTACAACTTATATCGTCACTTACGACATTCCTACGGTATTTCACAACAAGTACTAGGTGGTAATAGGGTGCAAACACTGAATGATTATTACTGTCTAAATTCCTCATATGATAAGCCTTTCTACTAATTATAATTATATTACAAATAATGGAATCAGCAAGAGGGAATCACAAATTCATCCCCCACCTAACGGAGGTAGGAGAATTCTTTGTGAACGTATGTTAAATACAATGCATAACCCGTAGATCTAAGGTAGACATATAGCCAGGAGATAAAATTAGAAGGTAGGATGTAACATGTTTGAGTTTGTGGTGGATGATAGGGTAGTGCTGAAATTGCTAGATACCATACATGCGGATCAATTATTCGAGTTGAGCCATTCTGACCGTACATATCTAAAGGAATGGCTTCCTTGGGTTGATGGAACGATGAGTGTTGAAGATACCCGATCGTTTATCGAAATGACCAAAAATCAGTTTGTCTCTAATAACGGGTTCCAAGCTGGGATATGGTACAAAGGGAATATTGCAGGCGTTATCGGATTCCATGGAATCAATGGAGCTAACAGATCGACGAGTATTGGATATTGGCTCGGCGAAATGTATCAAGGAACCGGAGTCATGACAAAGTGCTGCAGTGCTTTTATTAATTATGCTTTTAAAGAGTTAAAGCTTAATAGAGTTGAAATTAGATGTGCGGAGAAGAATTTTAAAAGTAGGGCAATTCCTGAACGGTTGGGTTTTATTCAAGAAGGACTGATTCGAGATGCTGAATGGCTTTATGATCATTATGTCGATCACGTAGTGTACGGTACTCTTGCTAAAGAGTGGATCGCAAGACAAGGTAAAGATGTGACGTTTTAGCTAGATATTATTATTGGAGGAGGGACGGAATTGATTAACCTAATGGCACTCCCAGTTATCCTGCCTATAGTTTGGTTCATTATATTTTTACCCACTCATCTTGCAAGTTCCGTTATTGTTTATAGGGATGCGAGAAACCTGGAATGGTCAGCACTTGACATCAGGCCTTTCCTTTGGTTTGGAATCGCATTTTCGTTACCTATATTAGGAATGTTCATATATTGGGTAATGAACTACTCCTCTTTATCAAAACACCCTTTGTAAATATAATTTTCATGCATCTTTGTAGGGCAAGCTAGATATGCAATATATGGAGCTCAGTGCGGATTAGTTGGCGGTGTATTAATGTTCATTGGAATTTTAGGAAAAAAGAAGAACTTAGAAAATAGCGATATTGTAAATATGTGTTATGAGTTTACAAAGATTGTTGTTAGGCGAGACGAAAGCGTGGGAGGAGACTATGGAGAATAGACTTTATATTTCTGATCTAGATGGGACTCTACTTCGTAACGATGCAAGACTCTCGGACTATTCAAAGACTAAAATTCAGGAACTTGTGAGGAAAGGCGTTCATTTTAGTGTGGCAAGTGCTCGGAGTGTGGTCGCTATTCAGAAAATGTTTGAAGGAGTGAAATTAAATTTACCAGTTGTAGAGTTTAATGGTGCATTCATTACTGACTTAAGTACTGGCTATCACGAGGTAATTAACGATATTGACAAGAGTATAGCATCGGAGATTTTATCTTTGTCGTCAAGACAGGGCTGGCTACCATTTGTCTCGAGCTTTAATGGAACAGAGGATTGTCTCTATTATGGAAGTATTTTAAATGAAGGAATGGAATGGTATCTAAACGATAGGAAAAAAGCCCATGATAGAAGGCTGAGGGAGGTTTCTGATCTGCAAGATTCGTTAAACGACAACATAGTTTGTTTCACAATCATAGGCAGAGAGGAACACCTGGCAGAAGTTCAACTGAAAATTTATGATAGATTTAAGGATCTCGTGGAACTTCATTTAATGGAAAACCCATATTCCCCTGGATGGTATTGGCTCACAGCTCATGATTATAGGGCTACAAAAGACCAAGCTATTAAGATAATCTTAGACAGGCTAGGTATTACCCCGAATAAATTAACTGTTTTTGGAGACAACTCAAACGACTTAAAAATGTTCAAATTAGCTGGTAAGTCTATCGCTGTCAATAATGCAACTGATGAGCTGAAAAGTTATGCTTCTGAAGTCATTGGAAGCAATGAAGAAGATAGTGTCGTTAAATATATTGTTCACGAATGTTCATAATAGGGCATCGCCCTATTTAAAGAATTAAACAGAAAATAACTGAGGGCAGGGGAAAAGATTGAGCCCACTGAAAGAAGTTGTAAGTGGGTCGGTTGGAATTGTACTAATTAATGTTGTCATCGACTGAGGAGGTGGGGCTATGAGACCCATTGAAACGTTGTTGTTACTTGCCAATCTCTTGACATTCCTAATCCTGGAAGTGCGGCGGCTCAGCGCTGTGCGCTGGAAGGGTTATTTGGCGCCTATCGCGCTACTGATTGCCGTAGCACAGGTGCTGGTGGAGGGCTATCGCTGGCAGATGGTCCCGGCCTACGCGCTGATCGTGCTGCTTTTCCTATTTTGGCTTCTGCGGAACAACGAACCGGCGGGCAAGATTGCCGGACAGAAGCGGACTAATCAGCTTGCCGGCTGGTTTGCCAAAGGACTGGGCATACTCGTGGCGGTCTCCATCGTTCTGCCGATGCTGCTCCCCGTGTTCCGCTTCCCACATCCAAGTGGGCCATACGAGATTGGCACGTTGACCTATCACTGGGTGGATGCTAATCGTCCGGAGTTCTTCTCCGCTGATCCGAATGCCCGTCGTGAACTGATGGTTCAGATTTGGTATCCAGCCAAGGGAGACTCACCATCCCCGCGTGCCCCCTACACGCAGGATGCCGATACTCTTGCTCCTGCGTTGGCGCGGCTGTTCCATTTACCGGAGTTTACCTTAGGGCACTTGAAATACGTTACCACGAACGCCACCCCGTCCGCTCGCATGTCGGATGATAAGCCCAACTACCCGGTGCTGATTTTCTTGGAGGGTTAAACGGTTTTCGCCAGATGAACACCTTTCAGGTCGAGGAGCTGGTCTCGAACGGATACATCGTCGCTGCCATCGATCAGCCGTATGTCGCTGTATCAGTGGCTTTCCCGGATGGACGCCAGGTAGCTGGGCTGTCGAAAGACCAGATGAATGTTCTGATCCAACAGAGCGTCAACCCGGCCGAAAGAGCGCCAATATTGAACGGTCGGGCATTAAAGGACGGCATTGTCCCTTATCTCGCGAAAGACGCTATCTTTACGCTGGACCAGCTTGCTGCCATGAACAAAGCCGACCCAAACGGCATCTTGAATGGGCGGCTGGACCTACAGCGTACTGGCGCCTTCGGGGTCTCACTGGGCGGCATCGTGGTCGGCGAAGCCTGCCGACTGGAGCCACGCTTGCGGGCCTGTCTTGTGATGGATGCCCCCATGCCTGCCAACGTGGTAAAGGATGGCTTGCAGCAGCCAAGCATGTGGATTACTCGGGATGCCGAAACTATGCGGCTTGAAAGACAGCGTGCCGGCGGTTGGTCAGAGGCAGATATTAATCAACACCAGACCACCATACGGTCGGTATTCGAGAAGAGCCTGCCAGGAGATGGATACTTCGTGAGGGTGCCTGGAATGTTCCACGCCAATCTGATGGATATCCCGTACTGGTCCCCGATTTTCTCCCGGCTGGGTGTCACCGGGCCGATCGATGGACAGCGGGCGCACAATATCATCAACGCGTATTCGCGGGCATTCTTCGACCGGCACCTGAAGGACCACCCGGCAGCGCTGCTCAATGGCCTGGAAGAACAATACTCTGAAGTTCTCTACGAAACGCGCTGATAATAAGCGAGTCAAAGTACGCGCTACCTTCAAAGAAACGGTAAATGAGCTAGGGTAATACATAACAAATGAAACATCAGAACATAATAAACTCATCACCTAAAGAGGAGATGAGCTAATGAAACGAACTCCTAATTTTAAAAATCAGCTAAAACGCGGGTCAAGAAAAATCATAAACACATTAAAAAATATGTGGCCAAAGGTCTAAAGTATTTAAATATTAAGTGTGCTCCTATAACATAGGGGCTTTTTTATTTGCAAAAAAAAATCCCCTATGTTAGGAAGGGTAGTGGAGGTCGTGCGGAACGTGGTCTATATTTCAACCGTTAATTATGGGTGGCTTTCTGTTATGTTACTATAAACTAGCTTTTGTGAACGAATGCTAAATTAGTAGAATTCTAAATAATGCCCCGGAGCTTAGAAGCCCCGAGACATCTTTGATAGCTAAATTTAACCTTGAGGTTGTTGAGCGTTTTGAGGTTGTTGAGCATTTAGAGCTTGTTGAGAGTTTAGAGCTTGTTGGGCTTGTTGAGCTAGTTGGGCTTGCGATGATTGTTGTGCTTGATCCTGGGAAGACTGTGGACTTTGGTTCTTTACGCTTGCGACAGATTGCTCCATCTGAGAAACTTTAGCTTTTAGCTGTCCTATTTCATTAGCTACCTCCATATCAGTCATTTTGGCAGCCATCGATCCTAGTGCTTTATCCTTGTTGTTCATTTAATAGCCTCCTTGTAATTATTACCCTACACAGTATTTCCTGTATTAGGGGTGTTATGCACGAAGAATTAATAGTCTGGTAGCTAACCATAATATCAGTTAAAGATTCTATATCCGAACAAAATTAAACAATTGTACGACAGATAATAATCAAACACAGGGTTAATATCCAGGAATACAGGGGCTTGTAGTCTTTTAATACTATGACTGAATGATAAAAAAGCTGAGCTATTACGTGTGATAGGTGGAAGAATGTTGGAAATATCAGTTCTAAATGTTGTTATAGCCCAATAAAATTTAAAAGGAGAAAATATGCATTAGGCCTTATTCAAGTTTCTAGGTAACTGGTAACCCATTAAAAAATATAGTTCTTAACGGGAGGAGCGAAAAATTATGTCTGATGAAGAATTTTTAGAAGTAGACCCTGCTGATGTTGAGAATAACAAAGTTATGGCTATTCTTGCTTACATTCTCTTTTTTATTCCTCTGTTAGCAGCAAAGGAGTCAAAGTTTGCAATGTATCATGCAAACCAGGGGTTAATTCTTTTTTTAGCAGCTCTTATTATTAATGTTGTTGGAACGATTATTCCTATAATCGGCTGGTTGATTGTCATTCCGCTGGGTAACCTTGCGGTGGTAATCTGGGCCATCCTTGGGATTATTAAGGCCGCTGGTGGGAAGATAGCGCCTCTGCCTCTGATTGGAAAGTATAATCTGCTCAAAAATGACTAATAGTTAGGTTTAGATTATAGACAGAAAACCGCTAGGCTTAAACTCCCCAGTGGTTTTCAACAATAAGGACTCGTATGAAGTTTAGAAATTGAAAGTTAGTTAATAGGGGAGGGTAACTATGAAAAAATTACACTTAGGTGTATTCATCTTAACCGCAGCCATTTTAGTTTTACTTACAGGCTGTGGGACGATTCAGCATAAGGTGAGTGAGAAAGTTAGCGAGGGGATTGTCGAAAAAGCCGTCGGAGGTAAGGTGGATATCACGAAAGACGGTGTCAAAGTACAAAAGGATGGTACGAGCATTGAGAGTGGTAGTGATCTGAAGTGGCCGAAAAGTACGTTGGGAGATTTGCCTGAGCCAAAGGCTAAAATCGTAGAGATAATTAATGGCGCTGTCACAGTAGGCTGCACGGTTGTGTTTTCAGAAATGAGCTTGGATGAGGCCAAAGCATATGTCGATAAACTAAAGGATTTAGGATATAAAGACGGGTTAATTTTTTCGGATAATGATGGTCTTAGCTATGCAGGAAAGAATAGCAGCGGCGCTTCGGCGATGATTACCTATAATGCTTCTCCGAAGGAAGGGACAATTGGATATATTCCTCCTGAAGCTAATAAGGGTAACTAAACAAACCTCGCTAATCACAAAAGATTAGCGAGGTTTTAGGTGTCAAATATTTTGATCGAATCATGAGTCTCGATGTTCAACTTTAGTTAAACGAGTCCAACCGCTAGAACTAATCCTCTAAGCCGGTGAAATCCAAGGTGGCGAAAAGGTCTTTAAGAGTCTCCGCCCGACGGATTAGTTGGACACTACCGTCTGGCTTAAGAAGTAACTCTGCTGAGCGCAATTTACCATTGTAGTTGAATCCCATGGCATGCCCGTGAGCTCCTGTATCATGGATAACGGTGATGTCTCCAATATCCATTCTGGGTAGAGCCCTATCGATCGCAAATTTATCGTTATTCTCGCACAAACCACCCGTTACGTCATAAATGTAATCACACGGCCAATCTTCTTTTCCCATCACCGTTAAGTGGTGATAAGCGTTATAGAGCCCGGGACGCATTAAGTCTGCCATACAGGCATCTACACCAACATAATTCTTATAGATTTCTTTCTTGTGCAATACTTTAGTTACTAAATATCCATAGGGACCCAAGATCATACGTCCGCTTTCCATGGTGATCTTCACAGGGTCCAAGTCCTTAGACAGAATCAATTTGTCGTAAGCGTTCTTTATCCCTCTACTGACAGCCTCCATACTCACTGCTTCTTGCTCTGGCCGATAAGGAATACCGATACCCCCGCCCAAATTGACGAATTCAATTCGAATCCCTAATTTCTCGTAAATCTCCCCGACTAGCTTAAACATCATACTGGCGGTTTCAATGAAATACTTAGAATCAAGTTCGTTAGATATAATCATTGTGTGGATCCCGAAGCGTTCTGCTCCTTTTTCTCGGGCAATTTGATAGGCTTCGAAGAGCTGATCTTTAGTCAAACCATACTTGGCATCGTGCGGTTTACCTATAATCGAATTTCCCCCGTCGCGTAAACGACCGGGATTATAGCGAAACGAAATGATCTTAGGCATACCGATATGCTTTTCTAAATAATCGATATGAGTAATATCATCGAGATTAATGATTGCACCTAATTCTTTGGCTTTTTGGTATTCGTTAAAAGGCGTATTATTGGAGGAAAACATGATATTCTCGTCAAGGATTCGGGCTTTTTCAGCTAAGATGAGTTCTGACATGGAACTGCAATCTGCACCGAATCCTTCCTCCCGCAAGATTTTAAGGATGTATGGGTTAGGTGTTGCTTTGACTGCAAAGTACTCTTTGAACTCAGGTGCCCAACTGAAAGCGTCTATCAAGTCACGGGCATTTTTCCGGATGGCCATTTCGTCGTAAATATGAAACGGTGAACCGTATTGCTCGATCATTGTCTCTAATTGTTCCTTGGTAAAAGGTAATGTTTTCGCCGTCACTTTGTTCTTCCCCCTACTTCCATGAGTATAATTTACAAATTTAAAAAGCAATTTAAGAGAGCACTCCTAAACTGCTTCAAAGATCAAAGCGAATCGTTCAGAGATTGTGCTCCACCCGACGTTTGGATGACAGCCCTCATCGTGAATCGCTAAGTGTACTTCCTCTTAATAGCCGTACCTCTATTAAACTTATCGGGTTTGTTATATTATGCAACAATGGTTTTATAAATGTCAATCTATTTTAGGCAAGGCATCCAATCCTATTTAAGGGAACTAATAAAATATAACTCCCCAAAATGGAGAAGATAAGCCCATCTGAAAGTAAGGTGGGATAAATTTGACTAAAAATTATAGTGAAGTTGACTTAGAGGAGCGACTGGCAGAACGTGAGTGGATGGTTCAAACTCAACTCATGGGTCGGGACATCACGGATGAGGCTGTCATCAATAGTATGCTCATGGTTCCACGGCACAAGTATGTTATGGAGAGTAAACAAGAGTATGCGTATTATGACTCCGCTTTGGAAATCGAGGCAGGGCAGACGATTAGCCAGCCGTATATTGTAGCCCTCATGGCTCAAGCTTTAGAGCTGGACGCGAGCGATACGGTTTTAGAAATTGGAACGGGTTCTGGTTATTCTGCTGCTATCTTATCCCGCATGGCCGCTAATATATACACTATTGAACGACAAGACATACTGTCCCAGGTCGCAAAGGAACGGTTTAAAGATCAGGGTTATGAAAATATCGAAGTGCGCGTTGGAGATGGCACCCTCGGATGGCCAGAAAAAGCACCGTTTGACGCCATACTGGTCACGGCGGGAGGGCCCGTGATTCCGGATTCCTTAATCGATCAATTGGCGATCGGTGGTCGATTGATTATTCCGGTAGGAGATAAGGCAGAACAAAAACTGATGCGTGTTACAAAAACAGTAACGAGTGAACTAATCGAGGAAAATTTAGCATCAGTACGTTTTGTTCCACTGATCGGCACAAAGGGTTGGAGTGAACGAACCACCAATGCTACGTGAGTTCTATGACCGTTTTTTATCTCTAGACATTCAAATCGCGTTTATTATAAAAAACAAAGGTTATATAGAGCGATATAATTATTATTACTGCTGACATTATTAGAAAAACTGGATCAAAACCGCCACTGGGGATGATGGTTTTAGCCTCAAAATACTTAAAAGGCGTAAAATATTTTAAGTTGTCAAGCCTACTGTTTATATCAATGGCCGTGGATAAAAGATAGGCGACTAGAATAATACCCGTAGCAACTGACGGGGCAGTTTTTGCCCTTTTACTCACGGCTGCCAAGGCGGTACCAATGAACATAAACATTAATTGCAAAATGAACATTGCTCCCATTAGTAGTACGATATTATAGTTTTCGGATTGATTTTTACTGAAATATCCCACGATTACAATCGAAGAAATTAACGTGACAGCGTTTAATATGATTAGATTGACCAATGCGGCAAATAGCTTGGCCGTAATAATTTTGTTCCTTGAAATGGGCTTAACCATTAAAAATTCCGTGGTTTTATCTCGTTCTTCCTTGGAAATGATATTGGCGCCAAGCATGGCTGCATGAATTGTGGTCATTAAGACTAAGTATAAAAATAATAGTTCGTAAAATCCACTCGCTTTTGATAAATCAAAAGCACCAATACCAAACATAGATTGTAATGCTTTAGGTAACTTGCTCATAACGTCATTGATGGATTGACCTGAGCTAGACAAAACGTCATACTTGCTCATGCCGCTGCCGACCATTAGTAAAATGGCGATACACCATATGATCAGCGGTTTTGTATGGGCTTTCATTTCTATGATAAATACATTCATAATGCTACCTCCCATATTTCGTAGTCCGTTTCCGAAGAAACCCTAAACTGAATCGATGTCTTTTTTAGCATAGATGATGTAGCTTGCTGAAATTGCAAGAATAATAAAGACTACTTCTAATAGAATAAAAGAAGTTTCATAGCTGGCATTTTTTATAATATAGGCCGAGTCATAATATTTAAAAGGAGTGATATATCTCAGGTTTTGATCACCAATAGCAGAGCCGAACATGCTTATAAAAAAGAAGACAAATACCGTCCCGAGAGAAACAGGAAGCACAGATTTCAGCTTAGGAGCCAACACAGAAACGAGGACGCCGAGTGCTAGAAACATTAGTTGAATAAAAAACAGTGTTGCAGAAATCATCAGGAATAGGTTCAAACTGAACGCTTGGGATGTTGTAACTGATGCCATTATACTGGCCACGACGAGATAAATTGCATTGGTAATGACTAAGGATGCCAGAGCAGCTAGAAGCTTAGCCGTCATAATTTGTATTCGAGAAACAGGCTTTGTTAACAGGAAATCCGCTGTTTTTTCACGGATTTCTTTTGAAACGATCGATGTTCCTAGATTCATAGCTTGAATTGCACCACACAGCGTAATATACAGGAATGTTATGCTCGAATAAAATCCTAAGAGAGATCCAATATTGTCTAAAGATAGACCTATCGCATTTCTTACTACTAAGGGGTAGCTCTCAAATAATTTCTTCAGTTCGTCTGCATTACTTGAAAAAGCAGGGAACATTGATAAAAACACGATGACAACGGCAGCTAATGAAATTGACCAAATAACAGTCGATTTTCGATAAGCATTCAATTCGTGAAGAAACATATTCATTGCGTTTATTCCCCCTTTTCATAATAATGCATAAATACATCTTCTAGGCTAGGCTCCTCTATCCAAAGATTCGCTATTTCGATAGCTGAAATTTTTTGCATGATCAAATTGATATTACCTTTAAACAAGAAGCTTATATCGTTACCTTTCATTACTAAGTTTGTCACACCACTGATGTTAAAGTAATCTTTATCCACTGCTGTGAAAGTTTCAACCTCAAAATTCTTAAAATTATTCTCCTTCAGATCACTAATTTTTTCAATCTTAATAATTTTGCCTTCTTTAATGATGGCAACTCTTTCGCACATCTTCTGGACTTCACTTAAAACATGGGAAGAAAAAAGAATGGTTGCGCCTTTTTTATTTTCCGCCCTTAATAGGTCAAAGAATTTTTGTTGCATCAGAGGATCTAATCCACTGGTAGGTTCATCTAGCATAATAAGCTTTGGCTCATGCAGCAAACCCTGTACAATTCCCACTTTCTTTTTATTCCCATAGGACAAATCATCAATTTTCTTCGTAAGATCGAGATCCATGATGGTTGCTAGTTCTTTTATTCTTTTACTGCAATCCTTTTTATAAAAACTCGCTGAATATTTTAGTAAATCGATCACCTTCATATTGTCGTAATAAAAAACTTCAGAAGGTAAATACCCTATTTCCTTTTTAATTTCAGGTCCATAGGTTACACAGTCTTTGCCGAAAATCTTCGCACTTCCGTTTGTAGGATAAATAAGCGAGAGCAAAGTCCGAATGGTGGTGGATTTGCCAGCACCATTCGGACCGATAAACCCGAATATTTCTCCCTCTTCTACATTGAAGCTTACATCGATAATTCCCCTTGACTTACCGTAACTCTTAGTCAAATTGTTAATTTCGATAACGTTCATTAATAAGCCCCCTTTTATTAGACTAGCCACTTATTTGGCTGGCCTTATTTATAGAAACAATTTCGTAAACATCCATATAAACATTTGCTTCAACTGGCTTTGTCTTCGATAGTCCAAAGGATAATATTTAGGATGCATTCTATGCAATTGACCACTAAGTCAATTGCATTATAGCACTATTGACTTAGGTGGTCAATTTTAAAAAAAGCAGCGATCTTTACTTGTAAAAGTTGCTTCAATTAAGTAAGGTTGGTATGAGGAGTTATATGACATTGACCCTACGGTTACGCAAGTGAGTAAGTTGAGTTATAATAAAGTTAGGCGTATGAAAGTGAATAGGATTGTTAATTTTAAGGAGATGCTCGTCTTTATGATAGAAAGAGCTTTGCGTGTACTGCAAAGGTATTTCGGATATACTCAATTCCGAGATGGCCAGCAAAAAGTAATAGAAAGTTTACTCCAGGGTAAGGATACACTCGCTATTATGCCAACAGGAGCTGGAAAATCATTAGCATATCAAATTCCAGCCTTGTTGTTTGAGGGAACGACACTGGTAATCTCACCGCTGATTTCATTAATGAAAGATCAGGTGGATGCTCTGGTAGAATACGGGATTTCGGCAACCTTTATTAACAGCTCGCTGTCTCTTAAAGAAGTCAGGTCTCGGATTGAAAAGGCGGAACGTGGGGAATACAAACTTCTGTATGTAGCCCCAGAACGCTTGGAGTCGGAAGGTTTCAGTTCCCTTCTCGAGTCCCTCCAGGTCTCCTTCGTGGCAATCGATGAAGCCCATTGCGTCTCGCAGTGGGGACATGATTTTCGACCGAGTTACCTTCATCTGGGACCTTTTCTCAAATCGTTTTCTCAGCAACCGCTGATTGGGGCGTTTACGGCGACGGCAACTGAGGAGGTTCAGGCAGATATAATCCAACAGTTGGGGTTAAATAGACCCAATGTCTTTGCGACGGGTCTAGACCGCCCGAACCTGTTGTTTTCGACGTTTCGAGGGGAAAACAAGAAGGCTTTCATTTTAGAGTATGCGCAATTACATGCTGATCAGTCTGGGATTATTTACGCGGGGACTCGTAAAGAGGTGGACAGCCTCCAGACGTTTTTATCCAAAAATGGGATAAGGGCAGGGAAGTACCACGCGGGGATGAGGGAAGAGGATCGTCAAAAGAGTCAAGAAGATTTCCTGTTCGACGAAAGAACGGTTATGGTAGCTACTAATGCGTTTGGGATGGGAATTGATAAATCCAATGTGCGCTACGTAATCCATCACAATATGCCGAAAAATATGGAAGCCTATTATCAAGAGGCAGGGCGTGCGGGACGAGATGGAGAACCCGGGGAATGTCTTTTGTTGTTTTCCCCACAAGATGTGGTGCTGCAACGGTTTCTGATTGAACAGACCATTTTTCAACCCGAGCGCAAAATGAATGAGCTCAAGAAGCTGCAGGGAATGGTTGATTACTGTCATTCGCCTAGGTGTTTGCGTAAGACGATTCTGGAGTATTTCGGAGAAGAAACTATTCAAGAGGAATGCGGTAACTGCAGTAATTGTAACGACGAACGTGAAATGGTAGATATCACCGTAGAGGCTCAGAAAATATTTTCCTGTATTTATCGGATGCATGAACGGTTCGGCATAGGCCTTGTGGCTGAGGTGTTAAAAGGATCGCGCAAAGCGAAGATTCTTGAACTTCGTTTTGATCAACTTTCTACGCATGGAATTATGCACGATATCCCGCTCCAAGAGATCAAAGACCGCATCAACTATTTGGTCGCGGAAAACTTTTTGCAACTAGCAGGTGGAGAGTACCCCGTGGTAAAGCTCCTGCCTACTGCAGTTGCAGTTATCAAAGGAGAATTGAAAGTTACGCAAAAAGTTACTCCACAGCCAACTCGTGAAGTAGTGGAAGAGATCGGTCTGTTTGACCGTTTGCGGGCACTCCGAAGAGAACTAGCACTTCGGGAAAACCTCCCTCCTTATATGATTTTTGCAGATAGTACTTTGAGAGAAATGGCTCAGCTCTGTCCGAGAGATCACCAGTCGATGATTCGCATCAGTGGGGTTGGGGAGCGGAAACTAGAGAAATACGGGAGTATTTTTTTGGAGGAAATTAAGAGCTTTAGCCCTGCATTGCTAGAACGTAATGTACCTGAGCCAGTTCCGACCGCCAGCATACGCCCACAGAAAACTCGCAGTTCAGCGAAAGCTTCCTCGAATAAAGTGCTGAGTCATCAGCAAACCTTTCAACTATACCAAGATGGGTACTCCTTAGAAGACATTGCGCGAGTCCGTAATGTTACTGCACTCACAGTACAGCAACATCTCGTGCGCTGCAGTCTTGATGGACAAGTAATCCCCTGGGATGATTTTATTCCAATTGAACAGGAACCACTTATATTAGAAGCCGTTCGCCAGGTAGGTCGAGAGAAATTGCGTCCAATCAAAGAGCTTCTCTCAGATGAGGTGGAGTGGTTTACAATTCAGGCAGTTCTGGAAAAATATAAAGTTTCCGGCGAGGATCGATAGGGATGCCTATGAATAAAACGAACCGGAGAATTGTGTTGGGCAGCATTATCCTAGCGATGTTCATAGCAGCCATCGAAGGGACAATTGTGGCAACTGCCATACCTAGTATCGTGGCTGATCTGGGTGGTTTTTCTCTGTTTAGTTGGGTTTTTTCATCATTTCTACTGGCACAAGCAGTAACGATCCCGATCTATGGCAAAATGGCAGATTTGTACGGACGAAAACCTGTGTTCACCTTTGGGGTGCTTGTATTCCTGATAGGATCTGTGCTTTGTGGTTTTGCCCAAACGATGAATATGCTTATCCTTTTCCGTTTGATCCAGGGTCTTGGAGCGGGGGCGGTCCAGCCTATTGCCCTTACAATTGTTGGGGATATCTATTCAATGAAAGAGCGTGCCCGTATCCAAGGCTATATTTCTAGTGTCTGGGGGATATCCTCTATTCTTGGACCGGCCTTAGGGGCTTTCTTTGTGCAATATGTCAGTTGGTCTTGGATTTTTTGGGCCAATATTCCTATCGGGCTGTTAGCTGTTGCTGGAATTTGGTTTTTCCTAGTCGAAACGGTACATAAACAAGAACACACAATTGATTACCTGGGCTCAGCGCTTATGTTCGTTTCAATCAGTGCTTTGATGGTCGTCTTTATACAGGCGGGAACAGTTTGGCCTTGGACCTCCGCACCAGTACTTCTTTTATTGGGAGTATTTCTATTCGGAACTTATTTGTTTATTAGGCAAGAGAAAAAGGCTCCGGAGCCCATTATGCCCTCGGAACTTTGGACGGATTCATTGATTGTCATTTCTAATTTAGCGACGTTCACGACGGGCGTGGTTCTTATTGGTGTCGCCTCGTTTTTGCCAACCTATCTACAAGGGGTAATGGGGAAATCCCCAATTATTGCGGGCTTTGCTCTTTCGTTCATGTCGATGGGGTGGGTAATCGGGGCAACTGTGACGGGAAAGGTCATGTTCAAATATGGGTTTAGACGCATTGCAATTGTCGGTGCAATTTGGATTCTTATGGGTTCGATATTCCTTGTTACTCTCCAACCCGAAAGAGGATGGCTCTGGGCAGGAGTGGGTTCATTACTGATCGGTTTTGGGATGGGACTTGCTAGGACTGTATTTATTGTAGGAATACAAAACAGCGTGAAGTGGGAAATGCGTGGAGTGGCTACCGCCTCTAACATGTTTATGAACATTTTGGGGAATGCGATGGGTGCAGCTGTTTTGGGTGGTATCTTAAATTTATATCTAACAAGTTATTTAAAGGGTGCCAGTGGAGAAACGTTAGATGTTGATGTCATCAAGGTCTTACTTGACCCGATTAAGAGAGGGCAGCTTCCCCAGGGGGTGTTGCAAATAATGTCGACTGGATTGGCCATGGCACTGCAATATGTCTTTTGGGGTTCGTTTGTATTAGCGGTATTGAGCTTTATTCTGATCATGTTTTTCCCAGCAAAGGCAAAGGACCCGGCTTAAGTGTATGTTAATCAAAGAGTGCAGAAATCTATGCGGAATCCAAAGAAATGACAAATAAAACTAATTGTTGACACTATACGGCGAAAATGGTATTATAACTGAGCGCCACAAAGACGCACAGCGGGTGAACAAGTAAGGGGTTGAAACCACCGAACTTGCTAATCCATACAAAGCAAATTAGCGGTTGACAACGAGAGTTGAAAATGCTAAGATGTAGATCCGGCCCAAATGGCCAAAGAAAATACAGCATCTAGCCGATCGCGGCGGTGCTAACCTCGAACATCATGTTCGAGTCATGGTCTTTGAAAACTAAACAACAAGGACAGCCAATGAGAGAAACTCGCAAGAGTTTCACAAAAACAATGAGCGAATCATCTTCTTCAATTAGAAGTTGAAATAACTTTTTATGGAGAGTTTGATCCTGGCTCAGGACGAA
>DATCQU010000083.1:0-16084 GCA_036569365.1 Desulfosporosinus sp.
GATATACGTGTAAGTGTTGTTTCTGAAAGATGGTTGTTTATATGGAAGAACGCCGTCCATTTATGGCCATTAGCCTTAACAGAACTGGAACTACAGGTAAGTCCCAGTTACAATTAACAAAGTGGCTGTTGGTCAATCGCAATTTGTGAGTAATGAACCCATAAATTTAACAATATAATTTTACTACTACCGTACTACTACGACGATGATTTTCCCTGATTTTAAATGAAACCCAATGAACTACTAAAACTCCATAAGCCTTGCTACATAAAGATTTATGAGTTCAGGTAAGTTTTCGTATTATATACGTCTGCAAACTCGTAATGAGCAGGTCCATCGATAAATTTAAATGGACACCAAAGAGGAGCAGCCCCAACCCCTATGCCTAACGGGAACGGCATAAAGATTGTAGCTGCGAGTCAAATACGGACAGCTTCTGATCGTCGCAGACCGCATTTCGGAGATTATGTTTGGGGTCTTCAATAAGGTGTCACCTTAAGCAATGAATGACCACTTGGGGCGGAATTTGGGGTTAATTGTGGTCACTCAACGTTACGGTTACGATTAAGAATCGGACAATGGCCTCATCGTTTCGCAGGCTCAAATACTACGGCCATAGACCGATTTTGGGGACGAAGATTGAACGGGGGAACGAGAAAAAGCGATGCCTGGTTATTATAAAGGGTATTCCTCTACGGTCATCGCTAGGTATAGGTATGAAAAAACGTTTAAGCTGGGCTATGGAGTGGCCAGGGAAAACTTGACTCGGTGTGTTTAATTTCAAGCTGCCGGTGAGAGGGGTTGGGGGCGTAAAATTAGCAGTTGTTCCCCTCACCGGACGTATGATTGTACCACACCGGTCAAGTCGGCCGAGATTCACGCCTTGAACATAAAGAAGTGATTCTCATAAGCTGCTCAATTTTATCCTTCCAGGCGTTAAGATTATCTTTTGGGTCGGGCCGTCCCTGGCCGGGGATAACGTGCCGGTTTCCAGAGATAAGAAGCGTAAAATAAATTTAGTATAGTTTATATTGCCCTTAAACTATTGTATTATAGTATATATTATGATATAATATAAATAGATCAGAAGCGAAGGGAGTTAAAAGAATGAATACAGAAAAACATTTTAAGTTGTCTTACAAGGTCCAAATTAATACCTGTTTTTTCAGGCAGTTCGACGAAAGAATTGAGATGGTCAACGCCCACCGGCTGCAAGAAATTCGCAGTGTGTCAGACCGGGTTTCGGGATTGAAGTCCTGTAAATAATCGAGGATTAATACAACCCGACAGGCCACAAGGGGGCCGGGGAGAGAAAGAGGTTTGATCATGACTAATTCAACAAACACTATTAACCAGGCACTCACATTAGGAAAATTAAACAAAATTGCTCCATCAATTTTTTCAAGTTCAGCTAAAGAGGGACTGTCCAGTAAGTATAATTTTATTCCTACCATTAAGGTCGTAGAGGAAATGGAAAAGGAGGGTTGGCTACCTGTTAAGGCAGTTGAATCAAGGACTCGTAACGAGTTAAATCAAGGGTATCAAAAACATATGATTAGATTTAGAAATTTCGATGAGCGAGTTAATAAAAGTTAATTGTAGGTGATACATTTATTGAATTGGTCCTTACGAATAGTCATAATGGCTTATCAAGTTTTGTTTTTAATTGTGGCTTATTCCGGCTAGTTTGCAGCAATGGAATGGTTGTTGCTGAATCAAGTTTCGATTCGGCACGCATAAGACACAACAGCTATGATGCTACACAGGTTATAGATATTTGTTGCGAGACTGTGCAGAGAGCTCCAATGATTACCGCAAGCGTCGATAAAATGAAATCAATCGTATTGACTCCTTCGGAACAACTTATCTTTGCAAATGCCGCTAAACCTTTGAGATTCGACAAGCCGAATGAGATTGAAACTGAAAGAATTCTACTGCCAAACAGAAGCGCCGATAAAGGTAACGATTTATGGAAAACATTCAACAGGACGCAGGAAAATCTTATTAAAGGTAATGTAAGATACGATAGGTACAATGAAGAAGGACGTTATCAGGGAAGAGGTCATACAAGAGGAGTTAAGAGTATTGATGGCAACGTGAAATTAAATCAAGCACTCTGGACGTTGGCCGAAGAAATGTCAAAGTTGAAAACAAGCGTGGCCTAATAACTTTAAAATTCCCCTGTTATGACTTTTTGATAGCACAGCAGGGGAATATTAATCTAAAGGATAGCCGGGAGCCTAACTCGCGCAAGGGTGGTGTAATTTAAGGTCTTAAAAATGCCCACTCAAAAAGGTAATGAAATAATTCATTACCTTTTTGAGTGATAGACATAGCAGGGAAGATGGCCTTTCACTAGCAAAGAAAGGCATGTCCTGTTCTAATTATGCAAGTCGAAACCCGGCAGATTTCCGTTATGGACGGGAAATTTATGGTGCGTGTCGCAAATTTAATAATTATTATTTAATCAAGTATTATAACATGGAATATACTATGTTATAATACTTGATAGTAGAGGGATTGTAATCGCAAATGCTATCGATCGTGGATTTGAACATAAATATAAATACAGAGGTTGGTGTTTAAGGCCAAGTCATTTAGGGGTTTTTATCAACTTTTAGCCTTAAAAAACCATTAAACTTATTTTGAATTCGAATCGTGAGTTTGAATTACAGCTCAAAGCTCTTAAAGAATTTAAGCGACAAGTTTTTGCGGATAGAAGCAAACAGTCGGCCTAAAAATTAGTACAGAGAAATGGGAACTGTATACCGCTACTAAAAACTATTGTGCGTGCGTGAATTACACAATCAGAAAATGAGGACGTGAAAAACATGACCGCCAGCCCCATTGTTTTAACACATGTTTACTTACAAACTAGTGAGCTTAAACAAGCTATAGTTCTTTGGGCAAAAGAACACAATATGACAGTCCAGGATACTATTAAAACTCTTATAGAAAAAATGTTAGATAGTAAAGATTACTCTTCTAATATTGAGAGATTTCACAAGGAAGCTACTGGGGAGTTATCTGCTATTCAAAAAACCAATATGCGTAGAGTGACTTGCGGATTTAGCCCTGAATTAATCAATCGTATGGATGCAGCGATTAGAACATTGGGACATGTGGAAAAAGCAAAATTACGAGGGATTTTTATAAACGAGGCAATCCGGCGTTATCTCGAACCAGATTTAATTAAGTTTAGTTTTTTGAAAGAAAGTGCATTTTCAGATAAAAAACAAGCTGCAATGAATCTAAAAGCATTGCGGTTAAAATTAAAGTTAACACAGCAGGAATTCACACAGATATACTTCGCGCCAGAAGGCAACAATCTGATAAGCTTTTCCCAATATGCAATGATTGAAAGAACGGGCAAGGGGAGTCTAGACCGACTCATCGAATTCATATCGATTACTTTACACATAGATAAAGCGAGATTTTATGATTCAACATTAGAATTCTCTGAGTATATCAAAGCTATTAATTTAGAGGGCTTAAAGGAGAATGTTTATTTGAGGAAGTAGAAACCCTTTCGGACTCGGGACAAGCTCTCGGTCCTTCGGACTGAATCCTCCAGGCTTTACCTATCCTGTCCTTTTTAGAATGTGGGTACCCAAGTGTTACACATATGTTATTTTTTTGTCCAGGGAAAGAACTTTTGCAAAGAGCAGAATTGACATGTTGACTGCAGAACGTATGCAAGGAAGATGTCTAGAGGCAGTGTTAGAAGGGATTCTGGAGGTATTAGAGAGTATCAACCGTAACCAATGTGGCTAACGGGTACGGCACAAAGATTGCGACTGCGGAATATATTCGTACAGTTACTGATCGATATTTATTTGCAGAAAAATTAGGAATTTATTGAAATTCTACATGAGGATAACTTAAGGTATGCAAGCCTCTTAACCGTATGCGATATATGAAAGGAAAAATGAGCAGAGTTCAATAGCGAATGGGTCCTTACCACATTTGATTTTCTCGGAGGTAGATTCCACGCTTAATGTGCTTATATATCACAAAAAGAATCCCTAATTATGATTGATGAGAGAAATAGTAATTGTGAGACAGAAATAATTAATTAGAGGAGAGTTTCAAATGAAGGTCGGTTATGCAAGAGTCAGTAACGATGATCTAACCTTAGATTTACAAATTGACGCACTGAGCGGATACGGTGTCGATGAAATATATGAAGAAAAATTAGTAGGGCCACGCCAGAATCGGCAGCAACTCACGGAACTTTTAGGGACGCTACGTGCCGGTGATACCTTGGTTATAGGGCAGCTTGATCGGTTGGGAAGAACGGTAAAACAGTTTTTTGCCTTAATCAAGGATTTTGAACAGAAGGGGATTCGTTTGGTGAGTCTGAAAGAAAAATTTGATACATCAACCCCCACGGGAAAAGCCGTCTATGGTATGTTCTGTTCCCTGGCTCAAATGGAGCTTGTTGTTATATCTGAGCGTACCAAAGCCGATATGATGGCAGCAAGAGGAAGAGGCCAACATATCGGCAGGAAGCCCAAAGAAAATGAGAATGTTAAAAAAGCTTTAAAAATGTATTTCTCCGGTGATTTTTCTAACGACCAGATTATTGAAACCACCGGATTAAGTAAAACTACGTTATATAAATATGTGAGAGAGTATAAAAACAATAAAGTTTGAGGACCAAGAAAAGTAGGAAGTCAGACTGAACAAAAAAGGAAAGATTATATACTAGTTAGAGCAAAAGGACGTTTGCGAAAGCGATAAATACGAGTATCAAAGTCACTACGGTTACGTGAGAATAACAATTACCTATAGAATAGGTTTAAGATAGAGGACCTCTAGATTAACTTCAGGATTCAGGTTATCGTCAGAATTGGGATTTTCCACACTTACCTCTGATGTAGTTCGCCATATTTTCTGGAAATTAAATGAGCCATGCTGGAAGATGCTTTACAGAAGACTATGATTGCGTATAGAAACATGAGTGAGCAGAAGTTGTTAGAAAATGATGGTTGGCATTTCAAATAGGGCAAGAGAAACCGATTTATTCGGTTTATCTTGCCCTATTTGAAGCTAGTTGCTGTATGGTTGCTGTATGAGGTTGTTTTGCAATTATATCCAAAAGGCTGGAAACCTTGGTATGACTGGTGCGGTCGAGAGGACTTGAACCTCCATGCCCTTGCGAGCACTAGAACCTGAATCTAGCGCGTCTGCCAGTTCCGCCACGACCGCGTAACAAATGTCATTATATGAGATGATCGACAGTTTGTCAATAAGTAAATTCATCCGGGCTCATATTCTAGAAATGCACCCTATTTCCGGAATTGAGAGCGTTGTACAAAGTCTTGTTGAAATATGATACAATTATGTATTATACAATATAGTAGAAGGCTCCTGCATTGAACCATGCTAGGGGTCTTTTGTATGGGTGAGAGAGAAAGAGGGTAGCTTATGACTACAAAAAAGGATTATCCAGAGTGGGTACTTTGGGGCGTTGTCTTAGTCTGGGGGGCAAATTATACTGTTGGAAAATGGGGTATGGTTGGGTTCGATCCCTTGACCTTCAACGTCGTTCGCTTTGTAGGAGCAACACCTCTGCTGTTTCTTCTACTTTATACGTTGGAAAAGAACTTGCGTATCCAGTTAAAGGATTGCTGGGAATTAGCGATGCTCGGACTCATCGGAATTACGGTTTACCAAACCTTGTTCATGGCGTCCGTAAAATACGCCACGGCTACCAATGCATCCTTAATGCTAGCCATCTCGCCGGTGTTTACTGCTATCTTTGCCTGGCTGGCGGGACAAGAACGATTAGGACCCAAGGGGAGATTGGGAAGTGCTTTATCGCTCTTAGGAGTTGTGTTTGTCTTGCTCTTCGGAACGAACAAATTGGCGTTAGGCTGGGATGTTATTCGTGGAGATCTTATTGCCATTTTGGCCTCGAGTGTGTGGGGATTGTATCCGGTACTCGCTAAGCGAATGTTGCGCAAGTATTCAGCGCTTAAAACAATGACGTATGCGTCGTTATTTGGAACACTATTTTTTCTGGTCATCGGCTTGAACAGGGTGCTAGCGTTACCTTGGTCAGAGATACCCTTCCTTGCGTGGGGCTCTTTGCTCTATTCCATTGCCTTAGTGACCGCTTTCGGGCTGGTTGTTTGGTACCACGCCATTAGCCGAATAGGGGCAAATCGTGTCATGTCTCACATGTATGCGGTACCGGTGGTGGCTGTGATTACGGCGGCTATTCTTCTAAAGGAACAGATTCACCTAATGCAGGGCGTCGGTGCAGCGGTGATCTATGTCGGAATCTGTATGATTCGAAAAGATAAGTACACGATTGTACAAATTCAGGATGTTGCGGAGATCGGGAAGTAGCAAGTTGTGTATGATGGAGGTGTCTTGTGAGAAAACAGTTGATTGTTGGCCTGACAGGGGCGAGTGGCTCAATCTATGCTCTGACGTTAATCAATGTTCTAGCTGCTATGGACTGGCAGGTTGAATTGGTCATGTCTGCCACCGGAGAAAAAGTACTAACCTATGAAACTGGGATTGAACGGACGGCTTTGCCAGAAAACGTTCATATTCATGAAAATACTAACCTGTTCTCTTCGTTGGCCAGTGGTTCTTATCGTACCCACGGGATGGTGGTAATCCCCTGCTCGATGAACACGCTGGGCTTAATGGCGACTGGCACTGGAGAACACCTTTTGGCACGAGCGGCACAAGTTACGTTGAAAGAACACCGCCCGCTGGTTGTCGTCCCGCGTGAGATGCCTTACAATATCATTCAATTGGAAAATATGTTGCGACTAGCGCGCGCGGGCGCGACGATCATGTCTGCTTCACCTGGGTTTTACCACCATCCTGAAACAATGCAGGATTTAATCGATCATGTGGTCGGAAGAGTCTTAGATCAGTTTGGCATCGAACATACGCTTTATGAACGCTGGAGTGGGTTATAAATAGGGGGAGAATGGATTGCTTATACTAAAGATATTTTTGGTAGTTTACGTTATCTGGAATGTATACGTGTTTATGGCGATGTGGAGAGATAAACGCCGGGCTAAATTGCACCGGTGGAGGATTCCTGAAGCGAGTTTGCTTCTTATGGGAGCGGCTTTGGGAGGGATCGGGCTTTATGCAGGCATGAAGTATTTCCATCATAAGACGGCTCACTCGAAGTTTGTCATTGGTGCACCGGTGCTTGTTTTAGCAAACCTGTTTGTCATCGGCCTTTTGTATTATCTGGGGAACTCTAAGCTGAACCTGTTTTAGACCCTCTTATAAGGATCGTTTTCATGGAAGACAAGTGTGCTTAATAATGATGAGTGAGAAAAATAGTTCTTATGGGGGTAACTCGAATGGTCGAACTTATGGACGTTCAAGATTATGCACAACAAATTGCTGAAGCAATAGCCACCGTTGTAAAAATCGATATAGAGATAGCTGATTTGAATCTAATGCGCGTTGCTGGAACGGGTAGATACCGCAAAGGGGTCGGCCTATCCATGGACCGGCAGGGGTATATCTATAAAGAAGTTCTGCGGACGGGCAATCAGTTCGTCATCGAAACGCCGGGAAACCATCCGCTTTGTACGCCTTGTAAAGCAAGGGGGAATTGTTCGGAGAAGTATGAGGTGGTTTCCCCGATCAATGTGGATGGTAAAGCAGTAGGGGCAATCGGTCTCATTTGTTTTACTGAAGCGCAAGCGAAACTCATCGAAGTCAATCAACATTCCTATCTGACGTTTTTAACGAAAATGGCGGAAACCATTGCTTTAAAACTGAAAGAACAGGAGTTTTTGGCGGGTCTGGTGTCGGCCAATCATTATCTGAATTCGATCATCGACTGCTTAGAAGAGGGTTTGTTTACGGTGGATCTCGAGGGCTTTGTCCTGCACTTCAACCAAGCGGCTAAGCGATTGTTTAGTCCTAACTTACTGACCCCTCGGAGTCATCTGAAGACGTTATTTCCGACACAGATTATCTCGGATATTCTTAAAGTAGGAGAGAATGTGGATGATGTCGTGGAACGAGAGGTTCAAATCGAATCGAAAAAAAATCGCGTTCGCATGATTTTGAGAGCCTTACCGATTGACAGTGAAGACGGGGTGAAGAGTATTGCCGTTATTCTGCGCTCGTTCGATGAGATCGGGCGAACCGTCCATCGGCTTTCTCGGCAAGAAGCTGGTTATACGATTCAGGATCTTTTAGGTGACAGTGAGAGTATGCACCAACTCCGTGAACGGGCAAAGATCGTTGCTGCAAGTCAATCAACGGTCTTGATTCGGGGAGAAAGCGGTACGGGTAAAGAGATGTTGGCGAGATCGATTCATAATTTGAGTCCTAGGCAACAGGGAATGTTTATGGCGATCAACTGTACAGCAATTCCGGAGGCACTCCTGGAAAGCGAACTGTTCGGGTATGAAGATGGAGCGTTTACGGGCGCACGCAAGGGAGGCAAAATAGGGAAGTTCGAATTGGCAAACAAGGGGACGCTTTTTCTCGATGAAATCGGAGATATGCCGTTGTTTCTACAGGCTAAGATTCTTCGGGTGCTTCAAGAACGTCAAATCGAACGCGTCGGGGGCATAACTCCCACCCCTGTTGATGTCCGCGTGATCGCGGCGACGCATCGCAACCTCGAAGAAATGATGGCGAAGGGCGAGTTCCGTGAGGATCTATATTATCGGATCAACGTGATTCCTATGGAGATTAAGCCTTTGCGAGAGAGAAAAGAGGACCTGTTGATGTTATGCCAACATTTTATGATGGTTTACAATCAACAGCTCACTAAACATGTCCAGTTATTATCCGATGGTTTTCAACAAAGGCTTTGTGATTATTCGTGGCCGGGTAATGTTCGTGAACTGCAAAATATTATTGAATCTGCGATGAACTTAACCGATGGTTCAATCTTAACTGAGGAACATCTATCTCCAAGGCTAACACTGACACCAGGGCTCGTTGAAGAGGACGAGTACAATCTGGAAACGATCGAGAGAGAGACGATTCTTCGGTGTCTTCGTAAGTTCGAATCGGGGGTTCGAGGCAAACAAAGGGCTGCGAAGGCCTTGGGTATTGGCTTGGCAACTCTTTATCGCAAACTAGCGCGCTATAATATCGAGTAATTTCATTTCGAAGTGCATTTGATCCGTATGGTTAGTTCTGTCTGAGATCCCGCGCGTTGGGATCTTTTTTTTGATTTAGTTACGAGTTTCCGACTATTTAGATAAGGATGTAAAATAGACTGACATTATCAAGCAAAATGTACTGACTTACTCTATCAAAATGATAATAATCCTATCAACTTGAGATTGAGGTCGTCTTGTAGAGCCATACTTGAGAAGGTAGTTCGACGTTTTGACGAATTTCTACTGAACATTAGCACAATGAGGTAGAATAAAGACGATCGTTATCGAGGGCTTATGGTTGATATGACACGGCGTAGAGGAGTGAATTGCGGAATTGGTTTATCAGTTCGAGAAGTTTGCCGTTGCGAGTTTCACAGGAAGTAGGGGGTTAAGCCACTTAATGAACTTCGGTCTAAGTTGGCATGGATTTTGCACAGGTAAATAGAGATGAGAATGACTGATGAGTAGGTATGATTTGAAACTCATACCTATATTTGATAAAGTGGAAATAAATGTGGGGACGGAGGGGAAAAAATGGCTTACTCAGTTGTGGGGAAAAGCGTCAGAAGAGTCGATGCTGCTGCCAAGGTAACCGGTAAGGCCCAGTACACGGATGATTTCGCTGTCAAAGATATGTTGGTTGGGAAAATTCTACATAGCCCTTATGCTCATGCGTTGATTACCTCGATCGATGTCAGCAAAGCGAAGGAATTGCCTGGCGTGGAGGCTGTTTTAACCTATAATGACCTGCCGCGGATTAAATATACTACGTCATTACCAGGGGTGATCGAGGATGTCATCGATGATGAAGAATTCGCTGCGCGGATTAAATATGGCACGGCAGGGCATCCCTATTCGCTCGATCCAGGTCATAGGGATAAGGAAGATCGTCATATTTTAACGAACAAAGCTCGGTATGTGGGAGATGCGATTGCGGCAGTGGTGGCGACGGACGAACGTATCGCTGAAGAAGCTCTCAAATTGATTGACGTTAAGTACGAAGTATTGGAAGCGTTGACCAGCACGGACGCTGCACTCAAAGAAGGCGCTCCACTCATTCACGAAGAGAGTGTGAGAAACATCCTAGCATCGGGTGGATTCGCGATAGGGGATATTGACGAAGCCTTTAAAGAATCGGATTATGTGTTTGAAGGCGCGTACGAAACGAGCATTGTTCAACACTGCCATATGGAAAATCACACGTCGTATGCTTATTTGGATGCGGACCGAAGAATTGTGATCGTGACCTCTACCCAGATCCCACATATTGTGCGTAGGATTGTCGCTCAGGCTCTGGGCATTTCCTGGGGGAAGGTGCGTGTGATTAAACCGTATATCGGTGGTGGGTTTGGTAACAAGCAAGATGTTTGCATCGAACCGTTGAATGCAGCGATGACCTTAGCGGTCGGTGGACGACCCGTCAAGCTAGAACTCTCTCGGGAGGAATGCATGATTGACACCCGTACTCGGCATGCCTTCAAATTTAAGATAAAAACAGGTCTGAATCAAGATGGGAAAATCAACGGCATCCATATTTCTGCAATCGCCAATACTGGGGCTTACGCGTCACATGGGCATGCGATCGCTAGTAGTGCCGGTGGAAAATTCCGCGCTCTTTATCCGACAAAGGCGATAAAATATGACCCCATCACGGTGTACACGAACCTGCCAGTCGCTGGGGCAATGCGAGGGTATGGTACACCCCAGATATTTTTCGCGTTTGAATCGCATCTTGAGGATATTGCCAAACGGTTCAAGATGGATCCCATCGAACTTCGTAGGAAGAACTTGGTTGAAGTCGGGTATGTGGATCCCATTAGCAAACATGAGGTTATGAGCTGTGGCATCCGAGAGTGTATCGATATCGGTAAGCACTTAATCAAGTGGGACGAGAAAAAGGCCTCTTACAAGGAACAAAGTGGAGATCTTCGCAGAGGGGTGGGTATGGCTTGCTTCAGCTACGCCTCGGGGACCTTTCCAGCTGCTTTAGAACTCGCAGGAGTTCGTCTCGTCTTAAATCAAGACGGCTCGGTCCAGCTCCAGCTTGGTGCAACGGAAATCGGACAGGGTAGTGATACCGTGTTCGCCCAAATGGTGGCTGAAGTGCTCGGGCTCACGATGGACATGGTGCATGTCATCTCCAGTCAAGACACCGATATATCCCCGTTTGATAGCGGCGCCTACGCTTCTCGACAAACCTATGTCTCCGGTATGGCGGTTGAAAAGGCGGCGATAGAGGTCAAGGAGAAAATTCTTGGGTTCGCAATGAGTATGACTGATATCCCAGCGTACCTATTAGATCTCGCAGATCAAAGCATCGTCTACAAGCACTCTAGGGCAAGGGTCCTAGCGTTAGAAGACGTGGCCATGCAGTCCTATTATGATCGTGTCTTAGCTAAACCCATTACGAGTGATGTCTCGAATAATGCCCGGATTAATGCCATGCCGTTTGGGGTGACCTTTGCAGAGGTGGAAGTCGACATTAAGACCGGGAAAATTGAGGTCTTAGAGATTTACAATGTGCATGATTCTGGCAAGATCATTAATCCTCAATTAGCGGAGGGACAAGTGCATGGCGGAGTCAGTATGGGCATCGGCTATGCTCTGTCCGAACAGCTGCTCTTTGATGACATAACGGGTCAACCCCTTAATAATAACTTATTGGATTATAAACTTCCGACCATCATGGATACACCTGACATTGGTGCTGCGTTTGTGGAAACCAATGACCCAACGGGGCCCTTTGGTGTTAAATCACTGGGAGAACCTCCGACGATTACCCCGGCTCCTGCCATTCGAAATGCGGTGTTAGATGCGACCGGTGTCGCCTTTCATCGCCTGCCGATGAATCCACAACGGGTGTTCGAAGGCTTCAAAAAAGCTGGACTAATCTAGGAAGGTGGTGACGAGATGTACGATATTATAGGATATTTTGAAGTCGAAACCCTAAGCGAGGCGACAGTGCTCCTGGCGCTTAACCCCAAGTTGACAATCATTGCGGGTGGGACTGACGTACTTATTAAACTGCATGGTGGGCAGCTTAAAGAGGCTGAACTTTTGAGCCTGCGTAAGATAAAAGCCTTGGAAGGAATCCGGAAGTCAGAGGATGGATCGATCGTGATCGGTCCGATGGCCACCTTTGGTCAAATTTTTAACGATCCGATGATTCAAGCAACCATTCCAATTTTGGCGGAAGCGGCCATCTCCATGGGTGGGCCACAAATCAGAAATATTGCCACCATCGGGGGAAATATTTGCAACGGAGTCACGTCGGCAGACAGTGCCTCGTCGCTGTTTGTCCTCAATGCCCGGTTGAGGCTACAAAGTGAGCTAGGGGAACGCGTGGTACCTATCCACGAATTTTACCTAGGTCCTGGTAAGGTGGCGTTGAAGCCCGGAGAAATTCTCACTGAAATCATGATTTCTCCGGAAGATTACCAGGGTTTCGGGGGACATTATATTAAGTTCGCCATGCGTAAAGCGATGGATATCGCCACACTGGCAGTCGCTGTCGTTTGCAAACTTCAGGAGGGAACGTTTGATGAGGTCCGAATCGGGCTTGGGGTTGCTGGCCCAACCCCTTTAAGGTGCTTCGACGCGGAGGCGTATGCCAAAGGTAAGACAGTTTCAGCCGAAACGATCGCGGACATTGGCAAGCTTGCCGTTAACTCATCGAAAGCACGGACCTCTTGGCGCGCTTCGAAGGACTATCGGGAACATCTGGTCGAAGAGCTTACGCAAAGAGCCCTGAAAATAGCGATTGTCAAGGCAGGAGGTGGGGAACTTGTTTAAACGAATAGCCTGCACGATCAATGGAAAAGCTCGTAGTTTCGAGGTCGATGTTCGTGAATCGTTGCTGGAAGTGTTGAGACATCGTTTAGGGCTGACTGGAGCTAAAAAAGGATGTGGGGTCGGGGAATGTGGTGCGTGTAGCGTGCTGATTGACGGTAGCCCCTTTGATTCCTGCATTTATTTGGCGGTCTGGGCGGACGGTAAGCAGATTACAACGATCGAGGGTGTGGCTTCGAAAAACGGTGAACTATCAGAGGTTCAGGAGGCGTTCGTAGGAGAAGGGGCCGTGCAGTGCGGCTTTTGCACCCCGGCGCTCGTGTTGACGACCACGGCTCTGACGGAGAGTGGAAAAGATTACACCCGTGACGAGATTAAACGAGAACTCTCCGGTCATTTATGTCGCTGCACAGGATACCAAAATATCTTGAAAGCGGCCGAAAAGTCCTTAGAAGGGCATATTTGCACGTGTGTCGATAGCCCTCATTTCAACCAACCGTCAGAAGGAAACATTGAGGAGCGATTAAATGAGCGACAAGATGACCCCGATTCCGTTTAAACAACTGCTGCACTGGGTCTTTGATGAATATAAACAATCTCAAACCGTGTTTGGCGTTCCTCAGGTGAAATTTTATCGGAAATCAAGTGACCAACACATGCGACTGTTCGGAGAAGCCTTAGATAGTCCCGTCGGTCCTGCAGCTGGACCGCACACTCAATTAGCACAAAATATTATTGCTTCCTATATGAGTGGGAGTCGTTTCTTTGAGTTGAAATCCGTTCAGATCATCGATGCGTTAGAATTTCCTAAGCCATGTATTCTAGCCGAGGATGAAGGGTATAACACGGAGTGGTCTACGGAGCTTCCGATTATGGGGGCCTTCGACGAGTATGTGAAAGCCTGGTTTGTGCTCCATGTGCTGCAAAAAGAGCTGTTTAACCAAAGTGAGCGACGCTTTATGTTCAATATGAGTGTGGGGTATGACTTAAAGGGGATTCAATCCCCTAAAGTTGATCAATTCATCGAAGGACTTAAAGACGCTTCTGAGACAGGGATTTTCAAGGAGTGTCTTACGGTGTTGCTCGAAGACCTTGAGTCGTTTCAGGCGATCGATCGAGCCTTTGTGGAGACGATTTCTCCCACGATTTGTTCGTCCATCACCTTATCCACCATGCATGGCTGTCCGCCCGCAGAAATTGAAGCCATTATAAACTACCTGATCAGCGAAAAGAAACTACATACCTTTGTGAAGATGAATCCGACACTGTTAGGGTATGAGTACGTGAGGGACACCTTCGACAAGATGGGTTACCGATATATTGAACTTAAAGAGGAGTCGTTTACGCAGGATTTGCAGTTCGAAGACGGCCTTGCCATGCTGAAACGTCTCCAAGCCTTTGCCTTGGATCATCAAAGAGAGTTTGGCGTCAAGATGTCGAACACCTTGCCTGTCAAGATCACGCAAGGGGAATTGCCAGGCGAAGAGATGTACCTATCGGGTCGAGCGCTGTATCCATTGACGATTAATCTGGCTTATAAATTGGCCTCAGCGTTCGAAGGAGATCTGAAAATTTCCTATTCTGGAGGAGCCGATGCGTTTAACATCGAGCGAATCTTTGAGACGGGAATACGACCGATTACGATGGCCACGACTCTCTTAAAGCCCGGTGGGTATCAGCGCTTTAAACAACTAGCAGACTGCTTAGAGCCTCAGTTGGATAATCTGGAGTCGACTACACTAGATTTAGAGAAGCTGAGAGTTCTCGCGGAAAGCGCGTTTGACGATGCCAATTATCTTAAAGAAAAGAGAGACAGAATCAGTCGTAAGATCGACCGTAAGCTGCCTTTGCTCGATTGCTATATTGCACCTTGTAGTGTAGGGTGTCCCATTGAACAGGATATTCCAGAGTATATACGTCTAGTAGGTGAAAAACGATATGAGGAAGCGTTTGAAGTTATTGTGTGCAAAAATCCGTTGCCGTTTATTACTGGGACGATTTGTTACCATAACTGTATGACGAAGTGTACTCGCTTGGACTATGAGGAGTCCGTGCATATCCGGGGGCAGAAGCTGATCGCTGCTCAAAAAGGCTATGAAGGATATATGCAGAAGGTGATTGCACCAAAGTCCCATTCACTGGTCAAAGTTGCCGTGATAGGAGCGGGTCCCGCTGGACTTTCGGCCGCTTATTTCCTTGCCAAAGCAGGCCTTGATGTTACCGTTTTCGAACAACGTGATAAGGCCGGAGGTGCGGTCCAATACCTTATCCCAAACTCCAAGATCCCTAGAGCGGCCATCGATAAGGACGTTGAACTGATCAAGAAAATGGGTGTAAAGTTCAAATTCTGGGCTCGTCCAAACGTTTCCGTTGCAGATTATTGGGACCAAGGATTTCAATATGTCTACCTGGCCCTTGGGGCTGGCAAGGCGAATCCGCTGAATATGGACCTGCTGAAGAGCAATGGGCTGGAAATAGGGGAGCAGGGTAACCTTATGGTCAATGAAGCAACGCTGGAAACCAGTGTGGACAATGTCTATGTTGGCGGGGATATGATCGCTGGACCGAGGAGTGTGGTCAGAACCATTGCCCATGGTACGAAAGTGGCCAGAGCTATTTTAGCCAAAGAACGGCTTGCCTTGGATTTAGGAATTCCGGCGCATATCTCCTTTGATAAGGAAACCCAACTGTTGGAGGTTGCTGAGAAGAAAGGGGTTCTGGAGGCAGGTCGCGATGACGAACAAGAAACGGGCCGATGCTTAGAATGTAACGATGTCTGTGATATCTGTGCGGAGGTTTGCCCGAACCGTGCGAACGTCATGATTCCAGTCAATGGACAGGGCCTAGGCAATCTGAATCAGATCCTTCATGTGGACGGAATGTGTAATGAGTGCGGAAACTGCGCGACCTTCTGCCCGTATTCGAGTGAGCCCTACAAGGTCAAATTGACGTTATTCTGGAGTGAGGCAGAGTTCCTGAGTAGTACCAATTCAGGCTTCTTACGCTTAGGTGATGGCGCTGAGTCTGTGGTTAAGCTCCGACTGGATGGGGAAATAAGCCAGGTCAAGTTTGATGAAGCTGGAAAGACGGATCTGCCGCTCGATGATTCAATGGCGGCCTTTATTTGGACAGTCATGAACCAGTATGGTTATCTGCACTCGAAGAGTATGTCGGAATGA
>DATCQU010000084.1:0-11576 GCA_036569365.1 Desulfosporosinus sp.
GGATAATCTTCGTGTGCAAGAGGGGGAGACAGTAGGGACTCGGTGGGCGCTAGGGCAGGTCGGATTCTTCCCCGCATCAGAAGGGAAAAGTGATCAACCCCAACTTCATTACGAAGTATGGCATGGTAATGAGGAGCAAAGGCCAGATTGAAAAAACACAGTATTTACCAACTGAGGACATCCTTTTATGGATGTCTTTTTTTATTGAGTATGCATATAAATGTAATACGCTTGTGGACGAAGGAGGGCTCTGTGTGCAAGAATATATACGCAAACGGGTGCTCGATATTGGGACGTACATATTGGAATCGAGTGCTACGGTGAGGCAAACGGCAGATGTTTTCGGCGTATCAAAATCAACAGTGCATAAAGATGTAACCGAACGACTACCCTTAGTGAACGAAAAGTTGTCCATGGAAGTAAAGCATATACTTGAGACTAATAAGGCAGAACGACATATTCGGGGGGGCGAGGCAACGAGAAAAAAATACCAGGAAAATTAGAAACTAGGAAAGAACCGCCTGGATTGAGAGAAAATTGTAGTAAAATCTGCATTAAGTAATAGAACTCAAAGGATTTAGCGATTAAATGACGAATGACCTTTAGTAATAAACAATTGATAGCGAATCTCCCGAGAGGGAGATTGTGCTATCTGTTTATATATTCATATTGAAATGGACAAGCTATTGATGACGAAAGGGGCATCTCCGCCAATGTTCGGAATAGATTTAGGAATAGATTTGGGTACAGCGAGCGTCTTGGTTTATGCCAAAGGAAAAGGGATCGTGTTACATGAGCCCTCTGTAATTGCGATTGACCGCAATACGAACAAACGAATTGCCGTAGGAGAAGAAGCACGGTTAATGATCGGTCGAACACCAGGGAATATCGTGGCTGTACGCCCGATGCGCGATGGGGTGATCGCGGATTATCAGACTACAGAACTAATGTTGAAATATTTTCTGGAGAAAGCAGGCGCCAAGCGCTGGCCCTTCTTCAAAACGCGGGTAGTAGTCTGCATTCCATCCGGGGTAACCGAAGTGGAACAACGGGCAATTAAACAGGCGGCGTACCAGGCTGGAGCCCGGGATGTGAAAGTGGTTGAAGAACCGTATGCTGCGGCATTGGGATCTGGGCTGGATATTTCCGGGCCAACTGGAAATATGGTGGTAGATATTGGTGGAGGAACAACGGATATTGCTGTGTTGTCACTCTCGGGCATCGTGACTAAACGTAGCCTTCGGATCGGTGGAGACAAATTTGACGAAGCGATTAGTCGGTATATTCGCCGTGAACACAACCTAATGATCGGAGAACGAACCGCCGAAGCAATTAAGATAGCCGTTGGTTCAGCCATTTCTGAGGGCCGTCTCGATCACGTAGATTTTGATGTGCGTGGACGGGATTTGATGACGGGGCTGCCCAAAACCGTCAAGGTTACTTCACAAGAATGTTATATAGCGCTCGAGGAATCTATAGAAACAATTATCGCTGCAGTTAAAGAAGTCTTAGAACACACGCCTCCAGAATTAGCGGCTGATATTCTTGAAAAAGGGATTATCATGACCGGGGGAGGTTCCTTAATTTACGGGTTTGACACGCGTCTGTCTCGTGAGACGGGACTACCGGTCAGTTTGGCCGAGGATCCAATTTCATGCGTGGTTTTAGGTACGGGTAAGTTATTGAATTTTTAGGAGAGAGTCTACCCTCATCGCCGAGTCAATGAATACAAATGAAATTGCAAGGAGCATCGCTCCTTGCAATTTCATTTGTATTCAGCCCATAATTATCTAGGATGTGTTAATATAGAGGCACTTGACTCAGAAAGGGAAGTTTTTATATGAAGGTTAATATTCTGGGAATTACCGTTGATACATATTCCATGCAAGAGACGGTGGAACGAATTCGTCAAGCCGTAAATAGTCAGGTTCAGATGCGTGTGGTTACAGCTAATCCGGAGATGATCTATGCATCAGTTCGTGATCAACGGCTTATGAACGTCATTAACTCCGCGGATGTAGTGACTGCGGATGGGATTGGGGTGGTTTGGGCTGCCCGGCGATTAGGGACTCCCGTAAAAGAACGCGTGACAGGGATCGATTTAGTTCAGGCTATATTCCCCGTAGCCAATGCTGAGAAATGGCGAATTTTCTTTCTGGGTGGGAAACCAGGAGTAGCTGAACAAGCCGCAAACCAGGTTATTGCAACCTACCCAGGAATCGCTTGGGAAGCGGAACATGGCTACTTTAGATCGGAAGATGAAGCTTATGTGTTAGAAAAAATCCGCCATTTCCAACCTGATATCCTGCTAGTCGGACTGGGTGCTCCTCGACAGGAACATTGGATTGCCGAGCACCCTGGATTGGCTAAGGTGAGCGTTGGAGTGGGCGGGAGTTTCGATGCGCTGGCCGGTCTCGTTATTCGTGCGCCGAAGCGTCTTCAAGAACTTCATGTGGAATGGCTTTATCGCTTATGTAAAGAGCCCTGGCGCTGGAAACGCCAAACTGTTTTACCTCGTTTTGTAGCGAAAGTAATTTGTCAGGAATTATGGAGGAAGACCCCCTAAAAGATAGAAGTCCCATCGTATTAGAGTGTAGGAGGAAGGAAAACATGCCGGAATGGGAAGAACAACTGACGTGGCAGCGTTTGAAAGAGGACTCGGAAGCCCGCGAGGATTTCTTAGCCGAATCTCAGACATTTATTCGTCATGTGGCTAGCAAGGCGTGTTTCCGTTCTTTGGAATGGGGCCGAGATGAAGAATTATCTGAGGCCTTGATGGCCTTTAACGAAGCGATTGATCTGTTTGTTATGGATAAAGGGGTACCATTTTTAGCCTATGCACGCGTTTTGATGAAACGCCGACTGATTGATTATTATCGGAGGCAGCGCTTGAGACAGGCAAGTTCTCTCGACCAAGAGGACATCGGGCGAGGGATTGATATACATCTTGGGTTAGATGAATTTCGGGTTCAAGAGCAATGCAGTGAGCGGGCAGCGGAAATCCAACAGTTTGCGAAGGCTTTGGCATCGTTTCAGCTTACTTTTCAGGACTTGGTCGCAGCTTCTCCGAAACATCGGGATTCTAGGGAGACACTACTCCGTGCGGCTCTAGAATTAGCCTTGGACCCTGAATTGTGGCTTCAGGTTGAACGAAAGGGGAAAGTCCCCATGCAAGCGTTGGCATTGAAAACACAGATTCACGCAAAGGTCTTGGAACGGGGTCGAAAGTATATTTTAGCCGTCGCCTTACTCATGGCGAACCAACATGACTATGTTTATTTACGGGAATATGTACTCCCGCAGGAAAGGGGGCGAAGGGATGAGTAGAATGAAAGCTGTGGTTTTGGAGAAGTCCGGATCACGTTATACTGTACTGGGAAAGAATGGAACCTTTCGCCAAGTTCATAGGCGGGTTAGTGCCGAAGTGGGCGAAGAAATTGAAATCCGTTCTGGGATAGAGGGTTTTAGAGGACTACGCGTATGGGCGGGGGTCGCTGCGCTTTTTCTAGTTGTCTTAACAACCATCATGGGGTGGAACCTATATCAAGCTCCAACTGCGGTAGCCTTACTCTCGGTTGATATTAATCCGAGTTTACAATTTGCCATTGATGCACAAGGGCATCTAGTGAAACTCCAAATGCAAAATGAGGATGCCAAGCGCATGTTGAGTAAGATTGATCTAACCGGCAAACCCATTGCTGAGGTCTTAGGACAAATTGTTACCCAGGCCTACGATCAAAAGTTTCTTAACGCTGAGCACCATTGGGTTGTGGTGGGATATTCTCCGATGACAGATAAAATGTCAAAACAAATGCCTGAGGGACTCAACGTGAATCAAATTACCACTTGGATTACAGAGAACGTTGAGAAAAAGGGGTTTACCCCGCAAGTTGCCGTCTTCCCATTGACTTCGCAGGAGCGTGTGCTTGCGCAAAAAGGAGATTTGACCTTAGGGGAGTATGCCCTTTGGCAGACTGCTCAAAAGGCAGGGGTCATGACACAACCGGAGAAACTGAAAGATACGGCGGAACGGGTTCGGTTACTTGAAAATCCACAGGTTCAAGCACAAATCCAGTCGGTGAAGAAGGGGCCGGATTCTGTTTTACCACAAACAACTGAGCCTGCGAAGCACGATTCGGGATCGATAGATAAACCAAATAAAGAGGGCACAGGAAAACCGGCATCGGATGGGTTGCCACCGTCCCCGGTCAAGGTTCCGAATAACCCAGCGATCGAAAAGGGTAAAACCCAATACAACGATAAGCAAAAGGAAAAAGATCTCGGTCATGCAGACACTAAAGCGCCGGATAAAGCTAAGAACAGTGCAAATAGCAAGACCGAGCGGGTTAAAGGGCATGATAGCGGCGTCTATGTCCCAGTCTTAGCACCGATACCGACTCCGCAGAATTCAGAGCATGATGCATATCATACCTATAGAATCCCTGAGCGAATCGATCAAGGGGAACAAAGTGATAATATCAATCGAGAACACAACGAGAACAGTCATTGAGAAAAGAAAGGTTGAGCGCGTTTGTAAGCTCAACCTTTCTTTTTTACATGTAGCAAGCGGGTGTAAACTTGCTCTGTTTCCCGGACCATACTCTCGATAGAAAACATGGGCCAGCGCTCTTGGCCAGAATGAACAAGGGCCTTGGCTAACTTCGGATTTTCGAGGATTGTGGCACACGCTTTGGTAAACCCTGTCACATCGCCCGCAGGAACAAGTAAGCCGTCTTGGCCACCGCGGATGACTTCAGGAATGCCTCCGACAGCACTCGCAACAATTGGAACCCCAGCTTGCATTGCTTCAAGAAGGACTAATCCCATTCCTTCACTAATCGAGGGTAAGACGAAAATGTCCATGGCTGGGAGGGCTTCATAGGCCTGGGGAAGATATCCAGTAAGGGTATAGGGAATCATAGTGCGTAGGAGATCTAATTCTAGGTCTTGGCGAAGGGGGCCATCGCCAATGAGTAGAAGGTGAACGTTAGGAAATTTCAAACGTAGTTGGCCTACAGCCCTAATTAAATAAGTCTGTCCTTTCGTGGGATGGAGACGACCAATCGATCCGAGGACAAGAGCATCGGCTGGAATACACCATTGTTGGCGGAACTTTTGGCGAGAAGAAGCCGGATTATCAAAGAAAATGGGAGTTTGGCCGTTATAAATGGTTTTTAGATTCTTACCCCCTCTCAGAGCTACTTCTTCGGCTAAATAATCGGACACGGCGATAATTCCGGATGTTAAGGGAAGCGTTAGTCGGTCTAGTCCTAAGGCCATACGGGCAGACCAAGGGGAAAGATAATCGTGGGCTAGGGAGCTATGGACGGTGGTAAGACAGGGGATCCTCAACCATTTAGCACCCAAGCGGCCTAGGAGATTGGCTCGAGAACCGTGGGTGTGAACAAGGCCTATTCCCTGTTGCCGGATATAACGAATCAAGTTGGGAAGGGGAGAGAGGTCCAGGGGATAGCGCATAGAGAAGGTTTGCGTTGGAATCCCGTTTTGATGGGCTAGCTCAGAAAAGGGTCCATGGGTTAGGCAAACAAGAAGGGGATTAAAACGAGTTTGATCTATTCCCTTAAGTAGTGATAAAACGTGCTGCTCAGCCCCACCAATTTCGCCACCACCTATAATATGTAAAATATTGTAGTTTTTCACGACGTTCTTATCTTCCCTTCAGCATCAAACTTGGTTATACTAGTTGCGAGTAGGAAAATTATTTACTCTCATCATATGATAGACTTATTCATATCTGCAAGTCGCAGATGTAGATTTCTAAGGGGGATTTTAAATGTTAGAAAGCCAAGAGATCCAGGAGATTATTCCGCATCGATATCCCTTTCTTCTGGTAGATCGTATCATAGAACTAGAAGTAGGTAAAAGGGCGGTAGGGATTAAGAATGTATCTTCTAATGAACCGTACTTTCAGGGCCACTTTCCAGGTCACCCAATTATGCCAGGAGTTTTGATTATGGAAGCACTGGCCCAAGTTGGGACCGTGATCATCCTTAGTATGCCGGAATATCACGGCTACTTAGGCCTTTTTGCTGGTTTAGATGATGTCAAGTTCAAGCGGCAAGTCATTCCCGGAGATCAACTTCGCCTAGAAGTGGAGCTTGTGAGGTTGCGAAAAACGTTCGGTGTCGCCCAAGGTAGAGCGTATGTAGGGGAAGCGCTGGCTGCAGAAGGTATCATTAAATTTTTCTTAGAGAAGATACCAGTCCAGTGATCGGTTCAATGTTACAACAAGACAGCAGAGCTAGGAGCAACACAACACGCTTCCTAGCTCTTTTTCTAGCTTTAAGTCTCCTGGCACATGGGCTTTTCTTTCCACAGGAGTGGATTATTTTCAGCTTTGCTTTGTCTGGGTATTACCTTCTATCGTGTTCTCGTCGTAAGTTCAATATTGTGGCTGGGGAGGCGACAACCCAGGGACTGACAGATCTTTTGTTCTCGGGAATGGTCTGCTTTTCTCTGCTAGGACTAGCACATCCCGTCAAAGTCCAGGACGGTTTAATGGAGGCATTGCGTTGGGGAATCTACTGGCTCGTCTATCGATTAGGGGTGCGGATCGCTTCTGATGAGCCGGCTAAAAAACGCCTAATAAAGAGTGTGGAAGGACTAGCCATCATAGTGGCTTTCATTGGCTGGGTTCCCTGGGTGGGAAATGTGGCTGGAAGACTGAGTTCTGTCTTCGGTTACCCCAATGCCACAGCCGCTTTTTTGGGAGCAGTGCTCTTACTTTATCCACGGAGCAAGCTCGTTCAAATCTTCCTCGGGCTTTCATTATTGGGCACGGGTTCACGTGCAGGGGTGGGGTTATTTCTATTAGTTTTCATCGGACGACAGTTTCTGTTATTGATTAGCTCGCAGCGTAGTCCTTCCTTCATTGAATTGCGACAAAGATTTCGGGTCAGGAGCAAAATAACGGGCAGACACCTGAGGAAATTGTGGCTGATCTTTTTGGGAATCGGGATAATTCTCACGCGAGTGTATAGTAGACCAGCTTGGGAGAATTTAATGGCTTGGGGCTTTTCCTCTTCGAGTTGGCAGGAACGGTTGGTCTATTATAAAGATGGGATAAGCTTGGCTTGGAACGCAGGGGGGCTTCCTCAAGCGGGAGGATGGCTGGCATTTCCTACGATACAGCACTTTCCGTACTGGACGGCAGATCCCCACTCGAGCTTTATCCATATCCTTTTAAATCAAGGGATTCTAGGGATAATATTTGTAGGGATTTGGAGTGTTTTCACAATAGAGCAGGTCTGGAAGACTTGGAGAACGAACCGCGCTTCGTCCGTATCGCCGGCTTTGTTCTTTTTGGCATTACATAGTTTGGTGGATGCTGATTTTTCCTTTGGGGCCTTGGGGGTTTTGTTTTGGATGCTTCTTGGGAGCTTTCAACCAAGCGACAAGTACCCTCGTCCATTCTTTTCAAAGTGGCCTAAATTAGCGGTCAATCTGAGTATCCAGAGACGGGTTCTCCTACTCTTAAGTCTCATCCTGTGCCTGGTGAGTGGGAGCGCACTCTTGAATCCAGCATTTTTCGAGAAAGAGAAAAGTTGGAATGCACAGGCACGTCTTGGAAGCGAACAGGACCCTGCTCAAAGCATTGTGCTCTGGGATTTGAGCTTGAACTGGGATCAAACTCAAATCACTACGCGGCGAGAGCAGGCAGAATTCTTATTAAAACGAGGAAACACGGATGCAGGATTAAAGGCTGTGGACGAAGTACTTCGCTGGCAACCGCTTGAGTTGGGTACGTATGAATGGGCTCAGTCAGTTGTTTGGGATGCTGCGGAAGTTCAGCGACGCACACATCCAGAAACGGCAAATAGGCTCTATCTTTGGGTCGAGAGTGTGCCTGGAAAAATTGAGAGGAGAGTGGCTATCCTCTCTTTATCCGATCGAGTGCTTTGGCCAGGATACCGGGAGTTTCAGGCATCCCAACATATTAACCTTTTAGCAGAGTATGCTCAGCAAAGACAACTCACGCAACCCTTGCCCAGAGCATAAGTTGTGTGAGGGGGCGAGTTTATGACCTATTTGTTGATCGTCGTGTTGATTTTAAGCATTCTCTTGTGGAGAGTGGATGCTCACTTGGAATGGAGTATGCCTCTTAAATGGCAGGCTCTTATTATGGCCTGGAAGGACGGGCTTAGTTCTAGAACGCATACTTTAAACTATGTCTGGTACTCGGACCCTGGAAATAGTGAGTTGGAAAAGCAATTTTGGCATCTTACGATGGCCTTGCCCAGGCTGCGAAAGAAATTTAGGGTCCCACTTTGGATTGAAGTTAGCGTTCATCAAAGTGTGGCACCTGGACAACAGGCTCAATACATATCTTGTCTTCAGCGTCGGTTCCCGGAACTTGAGATTCACGAAGAGAGGGATATTCATGAACTTTTTCCTGACGTTGAATAAACATGGTAACGTCAGCTTTTCTCCATTTCAGGAGAGGGACAAGCTGGATCCCAGCATCATAAGCGCTCTTAGTGACTCGCTTCCGTTATCGCTTATTCAAGCTGTTCAGGAGCAGTTGGATAGACGGGATCCGTTTGGGTTTTGGCATAAAGGATCTAAACGGAAGGACATCAAACTTAGAATTCTAACAATACTTAAAGCGTTTGCCCGTGACTCGCAGCACTTCACCTGGAAGGAAATCCATCCAAGGTCACCGATTAGTGATGGTGGACTGGAGGAACATCTAGAAGACCGTCCAGAAGACCAAATCTGTAAAGGGTTTAATCGGTTAGTCTTAGCAAGACAACTTTCAATGGGGGATCTTCGAGGGCTCGCTCGAGAGCTGAGCATTAAACATGAGGATATTATTAAACTTGCTCATGGCAATGTGGAGAAGGGCTGGGCGCAGTGGGTACCCGCAGTGAAGTCACACGATGGCGGTTGGCAATGTCAACGTTGTGGGGAAAAAGATGTAGCAGAGTGGCCGAGTCACTACGGAGTAGCAGCGACGTGTCCGAGTTGTGAAAGTATCGGCTCGAGCACCTCGTTAGATGTTCTATATCGGGACCAACGTCCACTTTTGGACAGTCCTTCTGAGGTTCTGTTACAGCCACATTGGGTCTTAACAGAGGCCCAGCGCAAAGCCAGCGAACAAGTCCTTGAATTTCTCCAAGACGATTCCGTGGACACGGCCCTTCTTTGGGCTGCGTGTGGAGCAGGAAAAACAGAGGTGTGTTTCCCGTCTGCCGCCTGGGCTCTGAAACAGGGAAAGTCCGTGCTTTTTGCTGCGCCGCGTCAAGATGTCATTAATGACGTGGCACCGAGGCTCAAACGGGACTTTCCAGAGTATCCGTTTCAAGTGTTGACAGGGACAAGCTCGGTTAAATTTAAACCTGGAGGAATGGTTCTGGCGACTACGCATCAAGTACTGAGATTTTGGCGGGCTTTTGATGTAATTTTCATGGATGAGATGGATGCCTTTCCGTATCATGGTAGCCGTGCCTTGGAATGGGGATTAAACCATGCCTTACGCCAAGATGGTAAAATGCTCTACTTGACGGCAACCCCTTCACCTGAGAGCTTAAAGGCGGTTCGGCTAGGTAAGATGGCGCTCATACGTCTTCCAGCACGACACCATCGCCACGTTTTACCTGTCCCAAGTTGGGAAAGATTCCGCCATTCGCTGGAGCCTAAGGGGTGTAAAGACGTAAAGGTATCTCACATTGAAGCATTAAGGGCGCTGGGACCAGTGCTGGTATTCGTCCCAAAGATCTCCTGGATTGATCCATGGATCAAAAGCCTTCAACACCAATTTCCAAATTGGCGTGTTGACGGGAGCTACAGTTCAGACCCGGGACGTTCGGGCAGGGTCGAGCGCTTGCGTCGGGGTGAATTTGACCTTTTTGTGAGCACGACCATCTTGGAGCGGGGTATTACGTTACCTGGGATACAGGTTATAGTTCTTGCCGCAGATCATCCTGTTTTTGACGAGCGTGCTTTGGTTCAAATGGCAGGGAGGGTGGGGCGAACTCAAGAGAGTCCAGTGGGCAGGGTCGTTTTTATGGCAAAACATAGGACACAGGCTATACGCACAGCAGTTCAGTGGATTGAGGAGCAAAATAAGCTCGCCCAGGAGCTAGGACTCATCGATTCATAAGGCGTAAGCGTAGTTTAATATTCGATGTTCGTCATTCGGAGCAACATACAAGGGGGAGAAGCTTTGAAAGGATTTTGGAAGGAAGCAACTAAGATCACCCAGGCGCTCTGGTATGCAGATGAACAAGTGTGTGTATTTTGTGGTGAGAAGCACGGCACTATCTGCCCAAGTTGTACGACGGATTATCTTTATCCCGACCTGGGGCGCTGTCTGGGGTGTGGAAAGTTGATTCCTCCAGTGAAAACTCACTGCTTGGACTGTGAGGCTGGTAAGGGCCCGAAGCAGCTTGATCGCGTTACGGCCTGGGGACATTATTCCGGGGGATTAAGGGAATTTATCCAAACCATAAAATTTAAAGCGCACCCTCGACGCTTTATGGAAATCTCTCGCCCTTTTTCAGATTGGGCGATTAGCCAGCTACCGGTTGTTGACGGCATTGTTGCTGTGCCAATGCACGCAGCACGCTTGGCAGAACGAGGGTTCAATCAAGCTGAGGTGATTGCCTCGGCGTTACACTGGGAATTGGGATTACCGATTATACCAGGAGTGGAACGAATCGAGGCAACATCGTCTCAAGTTCCGCTTTCCCGTCAGGCACGACTGCATAACCTGAAAGGCGCATTTGCAGTGCGGAAACCGGAGTATATTAGTGGTCGAAGCGTATGGCTAGTGGACGATATAACGACAACAGGAGCGACGCTCGAAGCCGTGGCAGAAGTTCTTCGTGGAAGCGGTGTGCAAGCGATTTATGGCCTGTGTTTGGCTGCCGGAATGGAAAAAAAACTTGTGCCTTCGCGTGATTAGAGTTATAATAACACATGGATGGGCACAGCCTATTACATTTTTTTACGTAAGGGGAATATCATTCATGGCCTTTGAAGACAAAGATCTAGTATGTAAAGACTGCGGAGCAACTTTTATTTTCACAATCGGAGAACAAGAATTCTACGCTGAAAAGGGTTTCGAAAATGAACCACAACGCTGTCGTGAATGCCGTAATATACGCAAAACAAATCGCAATTCTCAAGAAGGAAGATCACGCGAAATGTTTACTGTCGTTTGTGCGGATTGCGGAGTAGAAACACAAGTTCCTTTCCAACCTACTTCCGATCGTCCAGTATATTGCCGTGAGTGCTATCAACATCACCGTCCTGCTCGCGAACAATACTAATTCAAGCGTATTGAATTAAATTATTTTGACATTGACAAGCATTGGTTGACATCGAGTCAATCAATGCTTTTTTGTGCTGTTTTGTTCCCTGTCTGCTTCGATGGGGTAGGTACCCTTCGAGGCGAAGTGATCATAGTTTTTCAACAAGCTTATACACAGTCCTTTCGCGAAAAACAGGGCGTTCTTGACACTTATCCACATTATCCACAGCCCCCTGTGCGTAACTTTGGTGGATAAAGGATACTTGCTCAATAGATGATGTATCTATAAGCAGTTTTTAAA
>DATCQU010000085.1:0-75078 GCA_036569365.1 Desulfosporosinus sp.
CTAGAACCTGGGTGGATTGAATAAATTGCTCAGCTTGTTTCAAGGCTTGTGCTCCTTGTTGGATGCTTTGTTGTAATTGAGTAAGGGCTTGCTGTTGCTCTTGTTGCGATTGGGTCTTGAATTGAGTCATATGTTGGACTAATTGATTTAATTGTTGTTGCGCTTGAGACTGAGCTTGAGATTGTTGTGGTGCTTGTTGTTGAGATTGATTCTGGGATGACTGTTGGATTTGATTCTTTAAACTTTCAAAAGCTTGCGCCATCTGAGAAGATTTATCGTTTATTTGTCCTAATTCACTGGCTACCTCCATGTCGCCTCGAACGTCTTCCGCCAAGATCGATTTTAGGTCTTTATTAACTTCCACTTTCATGTTGCTCATTTGAGAACCTCCCTAATATTTATTTTAATGCCTCAATAGTATTTGCTAAACTTCAGAAAGAATGTCTAGGAGATTGTGGTAATAATGGGCTTTGTAGACTTAGAAAGCCGAGTTGGCCTAACTATGGGGAAAATCCAAAATAGACCTTTGTCCTTTTTCCAACACTGCTAGTGGTGCTGAGGTTAATGGTAAACCAAATTACGCAAAAACTACCAGTTTACAGATTCACTACTTGGATATAATAGAATCAGAATGATAGATGAAGCTTCTCAAAGAAATAATGCCAACTAAGTTATAAGAAGCTATTCGTCCCATTAAGATAGGAAAAGGGTGAACTTAGGTCGTTGCCATTATGTTAACTTGATTCTCACATATTCCCCATAGAATAGTTTACTGTATTGGGGTGTCGCCAAGCGGTAAGGCACCAGACTTTGACTCTGGCATTCGTTGGTTCAAATCCAGCTACCCCAGCCATTATCTCTGAAAAAATAAGATCTTGAGGCAAATTGAGAAATCAGTTTGTCTTTTCGTCTTTCCCCCGCTCAGATTGCTAGAAATATATTATTTATCTGCCAATCGTTTCCCGTTAGCGCAGTGACTGTTCCAAGTATTATTATCCTTAGAGGAAGGGTTATAACCGATACCTGCTCTCCATTCTCTGCAATAAAATAAAGTACGTCCCTGTACACGGATTCCACCGCTTAACCAATGAAGAACTATATTTCTAGTCTCGTTTATCCAATATCTTATCAATAAATAACTTCACCAAATCCGGATCAAACTGCATACCTGAATTCATTTGCAATTTTTCTATTACAATTGCTTCTGGTAGAGCATTACGATAACTTCTTTCACTGGACATGGCATCATAGGCATCCGCAACTGCTATAATTCTTGATTGAAGAGGTATTTCCTCTCCTTTTAAGCCTTTCGGATATCCAGTTCCATCCCATCTTTCATGATGGAATAATACGTACTGTGCCATTGCTGACATATCATTTACCGTGCTCAGAATTCTATAGCCGATTTCTGGATGACGTTTAATTTCTTTCCATTCATCGTTTGTAAGTTTTCCTGGCTTATTGAGGATACATTCATCAATAGCAATTTTCCCTATATCATGAAGTAAGCCAACGGCTTTGAGTTCCTCAATTCCATTTTCAGGCAGGCTAAGGGCTTTACCTATACTTTCACATAATCTTGATACTCTGCGGGAGTGCTGCTCCTCTCGTGTATTTTTTTCATAAAGTGCTTTAATGATAGCGTTAATAGTTTTCCCTCTCATACTGGGGCTTTCAAAAATTTTACTCTTATACATATGATCTTCAGCATTTTTTAATATCTCTTGAATATCTTCTTGCTTATTATTCTTGGTTTCATACCCAAAAGAAATAGAGATATCAATAAGGCCCACTTTCTCACTTGATGCCAGGTCAGTGATGCGTTTTATGATTTGCTCTGCTTCAAAAACATCTGTTTTAGGCAATATAATAACAAATTCATCCCCTCCGAGTCTAGCAATTATGTCGTCTGCTCGACATCCCTTCGTTATCACTTCTGCTACTTTTTTAAGAAGCTCATCGCCCATGGCATGCCCAAAGGAATCATTGACAAGTTTTAACCCGTTCACATCACCCATAACAATGGTCATTGGAAGGTTAATTTCTATATCAAGTCTCTTTATCTCTTCTTCATAAAATCTTCGATTGTACAAATTTGTTAACTGATCGTGATAACTTAGATATAGAATTTCCTTTTGTCTTTCGTTTTTCTCTGTAATATCTCTAAATACTACTACCACACCAACGATTTTACCATTTTCTTGTACAATAGGTGCGGCACTATCTTCGATATGTCGCTCAATACCATCTTTTGAAATTAATATAGTATGGTTAGCTAATTCAAGTATCTTTCCGCTTTCAAGCACTTTCTTGACAATATTTTCGCTCTTTTCTCGTGTAAATTCATTAACAATATTAAAAATTTCTTCATACGGTTTTCCTCTTGCTGCTTTTTGCGTCCAACCAGTTAAGAATTCAGTGGCTCTATTCAAAAACACGATATTACCCTTATTATCAGTAGAAATTACTCCGTCGCCTACAGATATCAGAGTTACTTTTAAAAGACTCTTCTCATTTGAAAGAGCCGTTTCCAACCTTTTGCGCTCAGAAATATCTTCAATTATACCCACGCCTGCTTCAACCGCTTTATCATCTGATAGTATTGGGGCAAATAATGCTCTTAAATGTGTTATTTTGTCGTCGCTAAATGACTTATACTCACCCTCATACATTGTCAGCCGTCCTTGTAGCGCTTCCTGGAATGCTTGTACAATCTTCGTATCAGGCAGTTTGAATATATCAAGACCGATGAGCGCTTCACGAGAAGAACCGATTATTTTTATATAGTTATCATTGCAATCAATAATACGCCCTGTATTATCAAAATGTAAGACACCCAGAGGCGTGTGTTCAAAAATCAGACGATACTTTTCTTCGCTTTTTTTCAAGGCATTCTCCGCCTGTTTACGATCAGTGATGTCCAACACAGTGCCGGTCAACCCAGTGACCTTACCTCGGGAGTTGACTATGGTGGCTTTGTAGAAGACAACATCATGCAACACGCCTCGCGCGTCCTCGACTTGCGTCTCATATGTCTGGGTTCCCGGTCGTTCAAATAACTCCGCATCCTTGGCGTGGTAGATTCTAGCCAAGTTTTCTGGGCTGATGTCGAAAACACTCTTTCCGATGAGCTCTTCCTTCGTCTTACCGAAGAACTCCTCGTAGGCCCGATTAAATCCTAAATATCGGCCGTTCGTGTCCTTATAGAACACCGGCGCTGGAATAGATTCCAATAAGGCGGTCAAGAAATTTTTACTTTCTTGAAGTTCATCTTCTGCCTGCTTGCGTTCGGTGATGTCACGATTATTAGCACGATAGCCCAAACACATACCATTTTCAGCGATTACGGGTCTACAGGTGTGTTCTATCCAAACAATCTCGCCATTTTTATTTCTTATTCGGAATTGTTCAGAATGTACTCCCTTATTAAATTCAATGTTATGTCGATGATCTGCCCACTTCTCTTGTTCCTCCTCAACAATTAATGACGCAAAGAGAGACTCATTTTCTAAAAAGTCATCGACGGTGTAGCCAGAAGTTCTTTCGCAAGCATAAGAAATATATTTCAGTTTACCCGTCTCGTCTTCCCACGTTTCCCAATCATACGCATAATCCGCTATAATTTTATACTCTAGCTCTCTTTGACTAACAATTTCTTGAAGGTTTTCGGATTTGATCACTTGCACATTTTCCTTGGATACATCAATAAAACACGTAACAAAATAATATTTTTCCGGCGAATATGCATTTATTCTATACCATTTTTTTATTGGTTCTATAAACTGTTCAAATTCTTTTTTCTCGCCATTTATAGCTATTTCACCATAAAACTTTATCCAGTCAAAATTGCTTTTCGTGATATCTGGTAAAACCTTGGTAATCTTTCTACCAATGATTTCTGAGCGTTTTAGTCCTGTTAATGTTTCGAAGGCAGAATTAACTTCGATAAATTCATAATCACAAGGAATACCTGCTTCATCACATATTATTCTGTGATATGCATATCCAGTGGGTGAGTCTTCAATTAACTTTTTGTAAAAATCATCATTCATGGGGCATAACCCTCCGATTGCTTTATCCAATTGGATATTTACACGATAATAATATTCCACGATAACTTCTACAATCCTTCTTATAGCAACAAATTTCGTCTTTAACCTTCTATCCTTAACCCGCTCTTCAATTCGAAACAAGATGCGCTGGTGAGATGAATTCAATCTTCTCAACCAACGCACTCAATACAACCAGCACCATCACGATAATTGATTCAAGAGCCTGACCTTACACTCTCTGTATTTACAGCCTCGCATTTAATACCTCGATCCGCGTGAGCTCTATCTCACCATCCACTACCCACCCCATAACTGTCCGCAATACAAATCTAGCGCGCCCTTGTCCAATACGACTCGCGAGGAAGCCATCGAAGTTCAGGCGATTATAGTCAATGCGATGTCTCATATCCCTAAGATTTGTGAGGAACGCGATATTTCTGGTCCACCACGAACTTGGCGAAGACAAAATGCAAGAGTTACTAAATCAAAGAGAGGTTACATGCAAGTAGGACTAAACTAATTATTAAAGCCCCCTCGGAAGAGGGAGCTTTAATAATTAGCAAAAGAAAACTGCAGAGCTTAAAATTAATTATACAGACCCACTAACAATTGCAAGTCGAGCATTATTAGGCTGCGTTACTAGATTTTTCTTTGGACAAGGTATGCACCATTTTTTTGTAAACCTTTGTGGAATTCTGCCACGCTTTGAGTAATTTTGGAACATCGGCTTCCGCATGCTCTTGAGAATAATAAAATTCCTGCGTGTTTTCGATAGCGAAAATATCTTCTTCTTTCGTATCTCCAGCGATACAAAAGCCCCTTAAAGCTCTTTTCACGGGAGATTCTTGAATTGCATGCTCCCTGCATGAGTGTACCCCGATAAATGAACCATTCTCATCAGAAGATGCAACCGCATTGATAACCTTAAACATGTCATTTCCCCCTACTTAATATACAAATTGCACCATATTGCAATTTGTATTACATACCATTAGAATTTGTGATTACGACTATGTACATTTTAGTACAAAGTAGCGATAAAAGCAACCTTTTAAGAGGTGGTATTTTGTCGGGATCTGAAAAAGAGTAACGCCCTCTAGACAAGGGTATTTTGTACTAGGCTAATTATAGATTACCCAGAGAAAGCTGTATCACTTGTAACGGTCAAAGATGGCCTCAACCCATATGGAATGCGGGGTTTAGGCCATCTTATTATCCTTTAGCCTGCGAGTTTCGACCTGTTCCGCCTCGATAGAACACACAGTATTTCGACCCGAAGTTTTTGCAAAATAGAGAACTTTATAAGCCATTTGATCCAATGTTCAGGTATTCCCAAACTTAAATTCATAAACGCCAATACTTATCGTTGCTGAAGCAATATCTTTGAAATCATGAGTTTCTATGAAATGAGCCACCATCTTTCTCGCGCTTCCGTAGCACCAAGCCAACACCCAGCGCTATACCGGCGCCGAGCAGGAAATTCGGAATTGCTTCTATTAACATATTGCTAGTCCAATACTGACCGAACTTATCTATGAACCAAACATTGAACGACTGCAGTGAAGCGCCTGTTCCCATATAATAAATATTTGCAATCAACATGCTGATACTGCAGGTCGCTATCATGATCCATACGGCTTGTATTTCCCACAGGAACATGCCGAAAGCTAATCCGATCAGCAGGCCAGGGAAAACCAGAAGGGCATAAAAGAACTGGTTCATAAGGATAGCCGGGATCAGAATTCCGAGGATGATTGAACTAACGCCCATCAGCCAAAGCTTCTTAAAGGGATACTGTTGGCGCAGTTGCCAGGCCAGTGCGAAACAGCCGATAATCGCTTGGACAAGATATCTCAGCACAATCGACAAGATAGTCATAAACGCGGAGGCTTCTCCGTAAGCTAGATACGACAGGGGATAATTGATAACTCCACCGACCATGAAGGCCAGCCCTGTGATCAGTGTCAGGTTGAATATTTGAGTCCTGGAGATTGTATTTCCCATCATCTCTTCACCTCTCAATTATTAACGTCTTGGTTACTCTATGTGCTAGACAAAGACATAATTCATGGGATCAACGTGTGAAGCCCTGATAAGAAAATTATTATAAATATGCTTAGCCTTTTTAACACATCCTTTACCCAAAGCAAAAACTAGACATTGCTGCCCCTCAGTTTCACGAGGTTTCAGGACCGTTGTTGCTGAACTAAGTGCCCCACACATTTCGTAGGAATTACGGTTGCAAGCATGCAATTCAAAGCAAAGAGACTACCTCATTAACTGAGACAGTCTCTTTGCTTGTTGACCCGGCGATGACCTTCTTTCCCCAGGGGCTTGCGCCCTTGGTATCATCGCTCGGTAAAAGAAAAGCCCTAAAGTCATTTGCCCTTCCATGCCCATCTTCTCAATTCGCTTGGTTCGGCATGGATTAATGTACTGCAGTGAATTCTACCACTGTTGAATACGAAGTATGATAAGCGGCCTGATCTTTAATTACGACTTGAACTCTCATGTTGTGGTCTGCGGCATAAAGAACCTCAGTCTGGGACTGTGCGTTGGCAGAAAGTGCGGCTGCTGTCGTTATAACAGCCATACCAGGGACCCTCGCTAATACATAGCCGACCACTCCTGAAGTTATTATTGCTCCCCCGCCGGTTGCCGCTCTCATATTTTTCGCCATCTCTTTAACGTTTTTTTGCGAAATGTAATAGGACCCCAAAGTGATATACGATTGAGCTGCGCTCCCTGTACCAATGTAGTCGCTGGCTTGGGCTTGTTTAGTCGTATTCGCCCCAGGCAAAACACCCGTGACATTCAATGCAACAAATAATGAAACTGCGATAAGTTTTGTGAATTTTTTCATAAGAACCTCCTTGTTTTCATTGTAGCATAAGCTTGTTGCCGTTCCGTGGCCTATGTGTGAAGAACATGTTAAACCTTATTATGGAAATATGAGAAGGCAACCATCAATAATATAACAAAACCTAAAGAAGAAACCTTCCTAGGCTTTTAAGCCCGGGAAGGTTTCTTCTATTTTAACCAACGTTAACTAACGATTTACCAGTTGCTTCGTGTAGGGGGTACAAAACACTCGCGACAATAAACCGGTTTGTCACCCGACGGTTGGAAAGGCACCATTGTATCTTTTCCACAAGTAGCGCAAACAGCTGGGAACATTTGGCGTTCTTGACGGCCATAACCGCCGCCGCCGCCTTGATTTCTTTCTGCTTTTTTAGCTGCACGACACTCAGGGCAACGTCCTGGTTCGTTTGTGAACCCCTTTTCAGCATAGAACTCTTGTTCAGATGCTGTAAATTCGAAATCCCGGCCACAGTCTCTGCAATTTAGAACTTTGTCATTAAACATTATAAAAAAACCTCCACTAAATATATTACCCGTGCTACATGGCAAGTTCACAACTTCCTGAAGCCTTAGGCAATAGAGAAGGTTTACTTTAAATCCATTAGTTTTAACGAGCTTTAACGTAAGTATACCTGATAAATTGAAACATGTCAAATTTATAATTAAAATAAAATAGTAAGGTTTGTAAGATCTACTGGTTCTGAAAACCTGCTGAGCTGGTAATACTATTGCAAAAAAGAAATTGCGGGGTACCTCTATGTCCAAGTTTTTTGAACGTTTGCTCATGGAAGATATCAGAGAGAAGAAAAAGACTGGATCTGGAGTGTTTCATCGTGCTGCTAGATTAAGAGCACACGACATTGTTCGTACTCCGAGTGAAAGTCTCACAGGAGTTGAGAAGAAAAAAGTTACTGGCCCAGGAGTCGTTTACACAACCACAATCGAGGGAGTGAAGTTAATGGAAATGTTGGAAAAGATTAGTACAGGAGATATTCCTTCGAGGGAAGAACTCAATGCACTTGAGTTTTCTTCTGCTCAAAAAGCAGTTGCTGAGATCAGGCGATTGCATAACAATGTTGAGCTGATAAAAGCTTGGAAATGTGCCCCTCAAACTGTTTCAAAATTTTTGGAGGAATATCAAGTCGCTAAAACAAAAGGAAACAACATTCTTGTAGGGAAGCCAGCTGTAGATTACTTGAACAAGAACAGACTGTCTAGGGGGCTACAGCCGATCCATAACCTACCTTTACAGGCTATGGAGATAGCTTTGTCTAGTGATGACTCGACCAAGACTAAGGAGCGTACAAACGCTGCCACTGTCCCCCCTGCCGTAACCCCTCTGTTGATCAACGTATCAAATAATTACAAAGCTGAAGAGTTGCAAGGATTTCTTGAACGTCTAAACCTCTTTCTTAGTGTGCCAGAAACGGAATACTTCGTAGAGATAAAAGTCACTGAAGTGAACAAGAAATCGTGAGGTGATCGTGTCTCATCTTCTTGTTTTGATATTTGTATGGCCAAACAAAGGATTATTGATGCTTATTGTTAAATTATAGGATGAAGCGATTCATGAGGAAGGAGCGTTTTCATGCCTAAGGATAAAATAATTCATTTTCCACGTCAAAAACTTATAAACATGAGCGATTCAGAATATGACGCTATTCTTAAACGATTGATTAATCACATAGTTGACGCTATTGACCATCCGATACCCCTCCACATGCAACTCATAAAAGCCTTCCGATGGCCATCAGAAAATTTACGCAAGCGTTTTCTTAGAAGGGAAGTTAAAAATTCTATTATGGTATTTATTGAAAAGGAAATCGAAAAGATGAACCGAATTAGCAAACGAAAATAGGAGGGATCACCTATAGTATAACTGTATGATGGGACGTACCTTGCTTGAGTAACTGACGATAAAATCTCAAAGAGCCCACTGATCACAAATATGCTTTCATTGGGCTCTTTGGCTCGTAAATCCATTCCATACTGCATGTCTTAATTGTGGGTACATTCTAGCTGTATTCCCTTGATTGTCCGCCAAGATCATCAATACTAATGCCATTCCCCTGAATGCATCAATACACTTTAACCGTCCTATTCCAACCTTATTATCCAATAGGCTTTGTTCCAAAGCCATTTCACCTCTGAAATGCAATATTTTCTCTTCTGCGACTTGATGTCTTCCCTCCGAAGCCGTCCTTATCTTAAATGTTTACGCCTTCCTCTGTCTCATTTATCCTTTTTCAAGGTAGCTGTCTAACGCCTTCTGAGTTAGCTTTGCAGTCTTGTGATCCCCTAAACCATTCTGGATCCTCACAGCCAGTTCTAAGAAGTCGGCACACGTTTGAAAGTACCCACCAAGCTTGGCATATATTCCCACAATAGTTCCGATGTCTGGTAGTTTTCTTGCCAACTCCTCGAAGTCACCGGACTCTTCTGCATTGTCCACTTGGATTTTAAGAGGGATCAGGATTGCCCCGGTCTGTTCTTCTAATTCTTTCACAGCATCTCCACTAAGCCCCAGAACACTTTGGGCGACACCCTTCATATAGGTGTGGACTTTCTCTCTATCCTTACTCTTGAACCGTTTACCAAAATATTGGACCATTTTTTTCTTTACGTTTTTGGTCGTTCCTTGTCCTTTGAGCAGGGTCAAGAACATGTTTACTGTATAGGGGCTACCTTCCAGATCAAACAGGACAGTGTCCATATTGATGCAGTTTTCTAGTAGTAGTTGCTTCACCAAATACCTCCTCAACGAGAATTTCTAGTAGCTAGTCTACTTTTAAAACGTTTGTTATATATTCTACATTTTTCTACATCAACCTGCAAAGCCAGAAAATCAGGGCTAACTTAACCCTTTAAGGTTCATAAATTATGTTAGTCCATATCTTGTTTGCTACCATTGACATCTTACCCCGAAATGTATAAAATTCACTGATGTCAAAAGAAATGATATTTGAGGTGATTTTATGAAGCTTTTTTCAATACTGGGCGGTAAAAAAACCACTCAGACTAGTAACGCACCCGCTTACACTAAGGAATTCACATATCTTCCATCCTATCATTGGGCACAAGCAACCGAATTCACGCCTGCAACTAACGGTGAACCTTTTGCTAAAGCTAAATACCTTATCCACAATACAACAGATTCTCAAGTTTATGAGGCCTATCAGGCTATCTTAATAAAAGATGGTTGGACCATTACCCAAGAAACAAAAGTTATCACTTTCTCAGCGACAAAGGAGACACACTCGGCCAATATCTCCATTTCAGCATCCAATGAAGGTATAATGCTAACTGTTCAGTCAAAGTAAAACCACTGATTATCCCTCAGGAGGGGCCTCGATATGAAATCGAGGCCCCTCCTTCGTTCTATTTTGTTCCACATGGACCAAGCTATGCATATCATGTACTATCTCAAGCCAAAGGAGGAAACTAATATGATCTTTTTTGATAAACACCAACGAATCTGCTGCCGTAGAGTATGCTGCCCTCCCCTATGTTGGCATCCCCCGGTTGTTGGTAATGGCTCCGGTGTAGGAATTATTTCGATTGCTATTTTGATTCTTATCGCTTTGGGTGTGATTTTCTAAAGAATAATTCCTCAGGCTGATGCTGAATAACATCACTCATAGAACAAGGCTCTCATCGACAAGTTTTCGACGAGAGCCTTTTAGTCATAGTGTTACAAAAACCTCAGAAATCATTTTACTACCATATTGTTCCACGTTAACCAAGTTATGCATATTATGCATTATCTCTTAACAAAGGAGGAAAAGCAAATGGCCTTTAATGAAGAATGTTGCGAAAATCGCGGAAGAGGCTTAGGCGCAGGAATCGCTGCAGTTGTTGTTATAATTCTTCTTCTGATCGCTATGGGAATCGTATTCTAAATTAGAAAGGAGGAATTCTTATGTTCGGAATGGGTCAAGGAATGCTTGGAGCATGTTGTCGCCCCCCTGTATGTTGCCCTCCCCCTGTATGTTGCCCTCCCGTCGGTATCGGCGCTGGCGTTGGTGTAGGAATCATTGCAGTAGCAATTCTGATTCTTATCGCTTTAGGAATCGTCTTCTAAAAGTAGATTCTTCATCGCTTATGAAGAGAGAGCAATTGAGCTCTCTCTTTTAGAAGGAGTTGATCTTATGTTTGGTTTTGGATTTCTTCCCCTTGCTCTAGGTTTTGGTTTAGGAGCTACTATCGCGAGACCTCGCTATTACCCATCTTCTTATCCTTATCCTTACCCTTACCCTTATCCACCGTATCCCTACCCAGGATGGTAATCGTATGAACTGGCAATATCGTCAAAGCTAAGCAAGCTCAGCGCTTCAGCAGCTATTTTTTACCGCTTATATGAACCAGCGTTGTGTGGAGAGCCTAGCGCTCTCCCATTTTCTTAGTGGTGATGTTGTTCAAGGCTCAGGACTGTGATTATCATTGAATCTCCTCCTCTCAAACCCCAAGCCCTCGATCGCTTTTTTGTAAACCTTCAACCTGTTCTCCATACTGCGTCCAGCTGAAAACGCCAAAATAGATGCCTCATAAATATCACTCGCAATGCTCCGAACATCCGCTAATAAGCTCTCTATGTTGCTATAATCCCAACGTTCAATTTTCAATAATTCTGTTGCCTTAGTCTTGATTTGGTTATGGTGATGACAGATCACTAACTTTGGCACGGTGTTCTCCTCCTTTATCCTGCCTATCGTTTCTAAGCTTAATTCCCTCGCAACCGTCAGGGAAACTATCCCTATGCTCATACAAATGTATGGTCCATTTCTCTCATATAGAATTGTGCCATGTAATGTTTGTTTGCTAGCTATTACAATAAATCCAGCCGCCTAAACTGGTGATATTTTATTGTGAACATGATTGGAATACTCACGTAATTTGCTGTAATATATAGAAGTAACTTTGGAATGCTATTTATCTATGAAATCGTGGGAGGTATTTGAAATGAGAGTATTAGTCAGAGAGCCGATCAATCAGCCTTTACAATTGAAAGATATCCCAGGCACCTTTGAAGACTTACAAGAGTTGGTCGGAGAGTTTATTGAAATTGTACCAATTACAGATGAGATAGTGTGCATATGTAATGAGAAAGGTGCCTCCAAGGATCTAGAAAACAATTTTTATGATGATCGACTAGGCTGGATCGTCGGGACCTGTGTATTCACTTCCTCCAAAAACTCCGAGTTTACGTCACTTTCAGATCTACAAATTGGCTACATAGCAGAGTATATCGGCTACCCTGTAGTTTAATGTAAGTAATAGGTTTGCCTCAGTCTTACTCCATAATTGGTCGAATATCTTTATTAAGATAAACCAATTATGGAGGTAATGACTTTGGAACGCTGGGAAAATATAGGTCAGCCTAGAGTCACGACAGCCTTGAAAAGTATATCGAAAGAGTCTTTCTTAAGTTTGGCTGTTGAGTTTAAGGATATAATGGGATTCGAAATAAAACCAATCTGGATAGATTATCCTCATAGAGTTAGTTTGAGTTACGTGAGCCATCGAGGAAAAGGTTACTTTAAATTCAACACTCACCTTTATGACAAACCGACTGAGTTCTACGACCGCTATTCTCAGAGTCAGATTAATTCTCCAGCTGTCGTAATTAACGATTTTATTCTTGAGCCAAACGGTCAGGGCTTTGGAACGAAGATAATAACACGATTTATCGAGGAGATATCTACAACCAGCTTTCCTCTGATCTATTTACGAGCAATTGACGAAAGAGCCGCGAACTTCTGGGGAAAATTCGGATTCTTACCCATCGCAAATACATCGGAGCACATGCCTTCCATGAAATTACAGGTATAGTGTTGTGCTTATCTGTATATTTTTCTGCACACCAACAAGAACGCCCAAGCATGCGCTAGGGCGTTCCAAATCCAATTAATATATTCACTTCAAATCCCAGGGCCAAGCCTGCGCAATCTCGCCTAGGCTTGGCCTTGCTTATGGGACAAGATTTTAAAAAAAATGTCCCTCCGCCCCTTAAGCATGTTTCCTTCAATTCAGGGAAAGACTATATACGGTAATTAAATATCAAAGGAGGCGTTCTCTTTGAGTAATAAAGATGAAGCCAAGAGAGAAGTTTTAGCCAGTGAATTAGGACAGCTAAAAGATAAATATTCCCAACTAGAACAGAATTTTAGCGAGTTAAAAAGACAGGCATCTCTCAAGGAAACACAAGGCCTAGTGCAAGCCCAAGCCCAAGGGACACAGTCTCCAACACAAGACGGACAGGGACAAATCACCTAATCTATTTTATCTATCAGGAGAGCCCCTCAGCTCTTCAATTCTTTAGGACATTTTCTAGAGTAAGATATGGGACTTTCACTAAAGAAAGTCCTATATCTTTTGTTATCCTTATTATCTGCGACTAGATCCGTTCGTCGATTTGTTTTGACGTTCAAGAATTGAATTACTTTGGCTTTATATCAATAATTTCTCCCGAGACATACGGCCGTATTGTGTATTCACTGGTTGCCTTTTTCGTGAAATAATGCCGATAAACGCCATACAGACTTAACCCTATAGCTCCGACTAAAATGATCCCCATAGAGAAAACTACCGTGGTGACCAGGATACATAGAATCGCAAGGGACCACAGAATTCTATAGAATTTCGACATACAAAATCCTCCCTCAAAAAATGAGTTACCGTCTCTATCATCATAGACTAAATTTGTGATAATTTTATGAAGTTCTTATGAAGAATATCCTCCGAAAGGTGTTTTTATAAAAATAAAAGGCCGTCGGCATCATGCAAACGGCTGACTTAAGCTTCTCCAATTGATCAATTAGGCAAGTAAGACTTTGACGCCCATAAGTTCTAGTTCTTTCCTGATGGCTAGGGGTAGTCCAGCGTCGGTGACAAGGATGTGGACGCTGTCCCATAGGGCAAAGGTATGAAAACTAACTTGCCCAATAATCTTGGCGCTGTGTGCAACAAGGATAACCTCTTTGGCTGCCTTAAGCATTGCTTGTTTCACTTCAGACTCTAACATGCTCGCGGTGGACAACCCTCGTCCAAGGTTTACCCCGGTAGCTCCTAAAAACAATTTATCGGCATTGAAGCCGGTGAAGACGGATCGAGTTATCGGACCGAAGAGCGCATAGGTACCGTTTCGCACTTCTCCCCCAGTCATAAGCAGGGTAATTCCATCCTGATCGCACAGAACACTGGCAATGGGTAACGAATTAGTAATCACCGTACATGGTGTATTCAAGGCTTGTGCAACTGCCAGTGTTGTCGTCCCGGCATCTAAAATGATAAAATCCCCTTCTGAGATCAAAGTTGCTGCTAACTGACCAATTCTGGCTTTTTCACGTTCGGCCTCTCCCATATTCATCATTAATAAACTATCCATTGGCACCGGAGGGTAAATCGCTCGTCCGTGTTCGCGCTGAATTAAACCTAACGCGGCAAGATTCTTGAGATCTCGACGGATTGTCATTTCAGATACTTCAAAACGCTTTGCTAATTCCATGACGGTTAAATTGCCATGTTCTTGGAGTAAGAAACAAATCTCATCCTGCCGTTCAGAACTCACGATCTCCCTCCTCCGTTATCTATAGAGAATACTTTTAAAACCGTCCTACAGTCATTTTTCATCGTTTTCATGGTACATCATCCCCGACGAACCTACAATCCCTTCGTTACAATATGCTTCACTAGATCCAGAACGCGGTTAGAGTAGCCCCATTCGTTATCATACCAAGCTAATACTTTAACCATACGGTCTCCAAGCATAATCGTTGATAAGCCGTCAACAATGGAACTGGCGGGATTGCCATTATAATCATGCGAAACCAGAGGTAAATCATTATATTTAAGATAGCCTTTTAATTTCCCCTCGGTGGCTTGGCGTAAGACATCATTGACTTCTTCTTTGGTTGTCGGCCTGGTCAAATCGGCGACAAAATCAACCAAGGATACATTCGGCGTAGGCACTCGGACCGCCATTCCATTCATTCTGCCTTTCAATTCCGGTATGACAAGTGCCACTGCTTTAGCTGCACCGGTGGTCGTTGGAATCATGGATTGGTACGCGGCCCTAGATCGACGCCAGTCTGAATGTTCCAAATCCAAAATACGTTGATCATTCGTAACAGAATGGATGGTCGTCATCATCCCTCGTTCGATCCCAAAGGCATCGACTAAAACTTTAGCAACAGGTGCTAGACAGTTTGTCGTGCAGGAGGCATTTGAAATAACATGATGCAGCGCGGGATCATATTTTTCATCATTGACCCCCATGACAATCGTAATATCTTCGTTTTTGCCGGGAGACGAAATGATCACTTTTTTAGCGCCTGCGGTAAGATGTTGTGCAGCGCCGTCACGATCCGTGAAGCGTCCGGTCGACTCTATCACAATATCAACTCCGAGTTTACTCCAAGGCAAATCCAGGGGACTTTTCTCCGCTAAAATTTCGATACGCTTTCCATCCACAATCATTGTCTTATTATCAATTTCCACCGTATTGGGAAGGATTCCGTGAACCGAATCATACTTGAATAAATGGGCTAATAAATCGGGACTGCCTAAATCGTTGATCGCAACCACTTCAAAGGGAAGCGATTGATTTAAAGCGGCACGCAGTGTAAGCCGACCAATTCTACCAAAACCATTAATTGCTACTTTCAAACTCATTTGGCTAACCTCCTCTTAATAATCCGGCAATTATAGCTGGACAACCCGCAAGAATGTTCATACTTAATTCTATTCTGTGCGAACGAACATATTCCTGCTTGAATATTGTTTATTTGAACATTTATTTTTCTTTAGTTTATAATTAATATGGGACTGTCCCTTCCTAGAAGTTTAACTTCTAGGAAGGGACAGTCCCTAACCACGGAAACGATAATAATTGACGGTCAAACTTGAGTATAAAGAAAGAAACCTTCCCAACTCTTAAGCTGGGAAGGTTTCTATTATTGACGATTTACCAGTTGCTACGTGTGCGGGGTTGAAAGCACTCGCGGCAATATACAGGCTTGTCACCAGACGGTTGGAAAGGAACAGTAGTTTCTTTTCCGCAAGTAGCGCAAACAGCAGGGAACATTTCGCGTTCTTGACGAGCATATCCGCCACCGCCATCGTTTCTGTTTTGTGCCTTTTTAGCTGCACGGCACTCAGGGCAACGTCCAGGTTCGTTAGTAAACCCTTTTTCAGCATAGAACTCTTGTTCAGATGCTGTAAATTCGAAATCCCGGCCACAGTCTCTGCAATTTAAAACTTTGTCATTAAACATTATAAAAAAACCTCCACTAATTATATTACCCGTGCTACATGGCAAGTTCACAACTTCCTGAAGCCTTAGGCAATAGAGAAGGTTTGCTTAAATCCACTAGTTTCAACGAGCTATCCTGATTATAACTGCAAAATCGAAGCAAGTCAATAGGATGAAGGCTTCGATATGTCTAACACGCCTTTCTTTCGTTGCTTCGCTGAAATATATATATAAAACTCGTTAATTAATAGGTCTAATTTCTCACTTATACTTACCACTCTCGGATCTGTAAGTTCTTTATCCAAAGCAGTTTCTTGCAGTTGTATCCTCAATTCTTCTATTTGTTCATAGACAATGAGTTTCACCTAGAAGTCCCTCGTTTCAAAAACATATTGGCATACTTGGACAGTTTAGTACAATGAAACCGTAACAGCAACCGTATAATAGGTAATGTATTGTCGAAATATATCAAATCGCGTTTTCTATTATAAAATTACATCGTCTCGATAAGTATTTCTTATTTAAAGATAAAACACATTTATGATTATTTTCACGTAACAAAAATTGTTAGAAAATAATCTAATTCGTTCCCGATATTATACGTTGCTCAATCGATACATTGTATCCTTTTTGCAACATTAACTGTATCTATTATGCAACATTTCCTAAGATATTACTTTCTGGATGGTAAAATTTGTTACTTATGAATTATTGTATAATTCTCAATTCACTTAAATATTGAGTAAATTGAGGTCATCTGACTTATTTGCAATAAATTATTCAGATATCGGTAGTTGTGGCATGAATCTTGCTTATAAGTACTTGTATACAATCACGGGTGATGGCAAAGGAGGATAAATTATGTCAGTTTATTACTTAGAAGAGTACAAACAAAGAAGGATCAGCAAGGATGAGCCGCTCACGATGAAGACTGGATTAACCGCAAGGTTGTCAAAGCCGCAGTTGAAAGTTTGTCTACCGATAGTGATAGCAGGCTTAACTTATATATCGTTCATTGGATTTGCATCTCTTCTCATTCGATAGTCCTCTAATGAGTTCTATACCGGTCTCCGAACCGCTCTGCTTAAGCAGCCCCTTCCAAACTCATGGAAGAGGCTGCTTTTTTATTCCTTTGTATAAAAAACGTTCGCTAAATACAAGCTAAATAAAACTGAAATACGGGTTGGAGAAAGAAGGCATAAATAGATGATAAATAACGAGAATGGAAAGCTACGATTCGAGAAAGCAGAAAAAACATCCGCTTATAATTATGCAAGATGCGACCAAGACATGTTGGCAAAGCACTCCGATGACTGGTTAGATCCTGACCATCCCGATGGAGAGAAGGTTAAGATGTGCGAGAGTTGCTATGGTTTAATCGCAGTAATCGATGAAAAATAGTCTCAATCTCGACTTAGCGCGCTCACACTCTAATGAATGCCTGCGCTTCTCTAAAAGTACAGGCATTCATTCCCTTTCCAAGCAAAAGAGCGCTTAATTTGACTTATTGATATTTTTTAAGGTATCGTGTAGTATGATATCTTTTTTGGTTTATGCTCCTATACATAGAACATTCTATTATAGAACGGGCATGTTTAACCAGAATAATGTCCAAGATACTAGAATTTCAATCGCCGATAAAGCTGTGTGCTTGGATTTTAGTTCAGAGGAGGAAGATAAAAATGAAATGTGAAAAATGCATGGCAGGTATAGCGCTGGACGCAAAATTCTGCCCAAACTGTGGTGAAAAAGTTCAAATGTTTACCGAGGGAATGACAGGGAATGAAATAAGTATTGAATGGTTAGTTAATCTCTTTACAAAACTAGGGTTTGAAGTTGAGGTTAATTCCAATGGCGATAGTTTTTTCGGAAAACATAAAGAAAATTATAATTTCGAGGTTCATCTGAATGCTAGTCTTAAAGTAATCCTTATTAGTAGTAACTTCTCGATGAAACAAAAAAATATTTCTGATATCAATAATTTACAGAATGCCGTTGTGAAAGCAAATTCTTTGTCTTGCTTAGGGATCTTTAGTCTATCGGATAATAATAAAGTATTGAACATCGCTACTCATATTAATTTAACGGAGTTTATTATCGAAAGAGATATTGTCGTCTACTTAGATGTCTATGAGAAAAACATTATTCACATCATGGAAAGTTTAGGAATAATGGAAATGTAGTACCATAAACCTATTGAAGAACTTTTTATGGTCGGGAGAGCAACCTCTAAAAAACTTCGCGCGAGGGGTATTCGAACAATCGGACAACTCGCCAATTTCGACATCAAGATCATTAAACTATTTTTAAAATCACACGGCGTGTTAGTCTGGAACTATGCCAACGGCATTGACTATTCTCCGGTCCGAACTGGCGGTGCTATTGAGGTCAAAGGTATGGGTAATTCCACAACCGTTCCCTTTGATGTGGAGGACCGAACTAATGCTCACCTCGTACTACTTTCCCTTGTCGAATCCGTAAGTGCTAGACTGCGTCAGGCTAATGTATTAGCTCGCCTAGTATCGGTATCGTTCAAGACGAATGAATTCTACGGGTGCTCCCACCAAAAAAAGCTCTTCAACGCGACTGATTGTACGGACGAAATTTGGGAAGTCGCCTGTGAGCTATTCGATGAGTTGTGGAATGGTCAACCGCTAAGACATATGGGACTGCGCGCATCTGAACTCTGCCAAAATGACTTCTTCCAAACTTCCCTCTTTGGCAAGGACTACGATAAACGCCGCAAGATTGACAGTGCTGTCGATATCATACGGGCAAAGTACGGCTTCTCAGCTATTTTTAGATCGGCGTTTCTCAATAGTGATCTCCACGCGATTACAGGCGGGGTTGTCGAAAACGAAGATTATCCAATGATGACTAGTCTTCTTTAGCGAGTCGACTTTAGTAAGTCTTCAGAATTTAGGCGCCAAGCAACAGGCGACGGCGGCCGCCTTAGTTGCTCTTATGCTACAGAAAGTATGTAACTTAAGTTATACTTTCTGATAAGTATAAAAAAGCAGAGGCTAATTGTGAATTATTACAATTAGCCTCTGCTTTTAAGGCGCTACTACTTGTTAAGTGAACAACGGTCTGGAACACCCAAAGTTTAACTAAGCGCTGATGTTGCTCTTCGACCAGGGTATACTAGCTTACGCGACGAGCACCCAGATAACGGCTTTTATAATAGGCGCTATCGAGACTCGAAATACTTACGCCACTATTCGCAGCAGCTACAAAATGTCCATCCCCAATGTAAATGCCGACATGGGACGCTCCTGGAGCATACGTCGTAAAGAAGACCAAATCACCGGCTTGTAGTTGCTCTTGGCTTACTGCTGACCCAACTTTATATTGATCACAAGCCATTCTAGGCAACGATATGCCTGATCCCTTAAACACGTATTGGGCATAACCTGAGCAATCAAACCCACTGCGACTGGTTCCTCCAAAGAGGTAGGGAACGCCTTGCAGGCTTAGCGCATGTTCCACAAGCTCAGAACGATCGGATCGGGAAACCGGCGCTGGGGTCTCTGCTGCTGATTGTACGGGCTGCACGCTGCTATCGTCGACAGCCACAGGATTATTTTGGATTGTACCCATCGAGACCGTTAATCCTTGAATAAGGCTATCCGACAATACGGCTGTTCCCCCGAACACATAAACATTATTGGCATTTATTTGACGTTGTTGATAATAATTCTTTGTAGCCGTCGGTGAAGCGAAGTTGACGAGAATAATCGGAGTGGCAAATTTCGCTGCATAAGCCGTCCCCGTTAATGCATCTGCAAACCCCTTACCAGTGGCTATACCAATATCCTTAGAACTAAATAAATCGTCGAATTTCAGGTTGATGTTGATATTACGGGCATATCTATCAACGCCTATTATTCGTTCCGGACTCGGCAATTGATTAACGATCGCATTGCTAATAACGTCTGAATTTCCCACAACATACGTTTTATTGATCGTATTTGCGGAAAGATATGCCTTAACCGAATCTGGCATAGTATCTTTAGGCACGAGTATAATAGGCTCCTGTTTTAACGCAGCAATAGGCGCAATGGACAGCGCATCTGGATAATCTTCACCGGTAACCACAAAAACTTCAGTTGGAGACGGAAGTTGTTGAGCTACCTTAATGGCCGTTGCATATCGGTCGTAACCTGCAATACGGGTCACGCTAATGTTCATTGATTGTAATTCAGCATCAATTGATGAAGGTATTACGCCGGTTCCTCCGATGATCAAGACAGTTTTAACCTGTAGATTCAATAACGTTTGTTTCGTTACACTTGGTAAGCTTTTGCCATTCGTTAATAATATCGGCGCATTATATTTTTTAGCAAGTGGTGCCGCACTGAGCGCGTCGGGATAGCTTTCTCCATAAGCCAACAGCGCGTAATCTGATTGTTTCCAGCCATCCTGCGCAATAGAGACAGCGGTATCGTATCGAGTGTCCCCTGCTAGTCTTTTGGTTGCTGAAGCATAAGCATTTGAAGTGAAAGCAAACATAAACGCTAACATTAAAATAATCATCGTTCTCTTTTTTATCAATATATCTTCCCCACTTTCTTTTTTTCAGGCAACTACTACGCCCAAATGTCCTAAAAATTCGTATTCGAAACTTATTCTCCATAAATTGTATATATCCTTCTTGGCTCGATAATATTTTCTCATAATCTGTTTTCAGAATATTTTATGTCAGCGATAACAAACAAGTGACAGCCTGTCTCATCGCCGAACGTCTCTTAAAGCTTTCAATAGAAAAAGCCCCTGATCAAACAGGGACTGAGAAGAGTAAATTTGGAGTTCTCCTATATCACATTAAGCTATGTCAATACCGCCATCTAAGTAGACATCTTGAATCATGTTAAGCAATTCTATGCCTTCTTGCATAGGTTTCTGAAAAGCTTTCCTTCCCGAAATCATCCCCATGCCGCCCGCTCTCTTATTGATGACTGCAGTTTTGACTGCTTGCTGTACATCATTTTCCCCGGAAGCACCACCAGAATTAATCAGTCCTGCCCTCCCCATATAGCAGTTTGCAACTTGATAGCGCGTTAAATCGATCAAATGCTTCGACGTCAACGTCTCATAAACTAATGGACTTGTCTTGCCAAACTCCAAGGCAACATACCCGCCATTATTGGTCGCCTGTTTTTGTTTGATAATATCGGCTTCAATGGTCACGCCTAAATGGTTGGCCTGCCCCGTCAAATCAGCGGAAGCATCGTAGTTGATCTTATCCTTCTTAAAACCATCGTTCCGTAAATAACACCAAAGCACAGTGAACATTCCCAATTCGTGGGCGCGTCTAAAGGCTGCGGTGATCTCTTCAATTTGATGGCGCGACTCTTGAGAGCCATAATATATCGTGGCGCCTATGCCTACTGCCCCCATTTGAAAGCCCTGCTCTACGGACGCGAATAGTCTCTGATCAAAGGAATTAGGATAGGTGAGGAGCTCATTGTGATTAATTTTTAGAATAAACGGTATTTTATGAGCGTATTTGCGTGATACCGCGCCTAAAACTCCTAACGTTGAAGCGACTGCGTTACACCCGCCTTCAATCGCAAGCTTCACAATATTCTCGGGATCGAAATAAATAGGGTTCGGTGCAAAAGAAGCTGCTGCAGAGTGTTCCACGCCTTGGTCTACCGGTAATATGGAAAGATAACCTGTGCCCGACAACCGGCCATGGTTAAAAAGAGTGGCTAAATTCCTTAAGACATTATTTGACCGATCTGAACTACTAACGATCCGGTCGATAAAATCCGCTCCAGGAAGATGAATAAGTTCCTTTGGGATAGTCGTACAATGATGTTCGAGTAAATCTTTGGCTTCATCACCTAAAATAGAGATAATCTTTTGGTTCATAATCTTCACCCCTTTGTTTAAATATGATGATCTTCCACCATTATATATTAAAATTGTTTGGTTTCCCTAACATCTTCCTGATATTTCCTAATGATATTGTTCCAGCCTTTTTTAGATATAAAGAAAACTTGGCTGGCGCCAAGCCACAGGCGACGGCGGCCGCCTTAGTTGCACTGATGCTACAGAAAGTATGTAACTTAAGTTATACTTTCTGATAAGTAAAAAAAGCCCCTCACAAGGAGGGGAAGTGGAGGAGAAAAGTAATGAGAAGAAAAGTATATTTTAACCGCTAACCTAGCGGGTGATTATCTACTATATTTATCATAACCCATCTTTGTTACCCTTTCATGAACTTTGTGTGAAGAATTTGTTAAGCCTTATTCTGTCAGCTGAAGGCCTCCCGTGTCCTGCTCACGATGAGGTATTTCCATAGAGCGCTTGGTATTGAATTTTTGCGGACTTGATCTGTGGGTTAGCTCTTCCACATTGGGGACTTAACAACGAACAGTGTTTGGGGCAGGCTGTACAATGCATACTTCCAAGATAGTTTGAAAGACCTACGGTTTCTCCACCGCCCTTGGGACTAGGATCATAGACCTGATTCGTTGAGCCATCGTCTCTTCCTTCGATGCTTGTCGTGGTTTGAGTTGAACTAGCTATCTGAGAAGGGTATATGCTACCCAGATTGTTCTCACTCCTCGTTGCTATGGAAAAGACTCTGGAATACAAGATGACGAGGATGAAGGCTGTTGCCCCGAGACGTACGCATGTTTTCCCGACATTACTCTCCTGCCGATTAGCCCATATTTTACGAACTGATTGCACAAGATAACGCCTGTGTAAGGCAATGTGATATCCGAAGAGTCCTAAGCAGAAATAGGACGTCCATTTATGGGCCAACACCACTGGTCTATACAGCGAGAACCCCATTGATGGGAAAACCACTTTCGAAATGAGAATACCTGTAATGATGGTTGTTGCGACGGTCAGAAGCATCGCCACATTTAAAGCATATGTCAGCCTGGACGAGGTCTTTAATCTTCTACTGAACAGGTTTCTGGTGACGTTTTTAACCCAGGACCAGTTCAATAGAATATGACTTGCAAAAAGGGCAACAATAGACAATCCTGCGATTTCATGGAACACTAGTCCTGTGCCGTAAGCATCAATCAGCGCAACAAATAAAATCGTCATAATTAGATCTAACATTATTTTAGTAAGTATTTTTCCGTTCATCCTAGTTCCGTCCTCTCTCATCGTTGAGTTTGTGTTTATCACATTTCGTTGTTTCTTACTTCGTGATTATAACTTGTCGAGCTGAGTCGGCCCTGAAAAGAAGCTGAAAGTATGCTGAAAAAATAAATAGAGCCTAGTGTCCGGCAGGTGACCGGTCAAGGCTCTAATGGATGGCTTAATTAGTTGTATCAGGCTTACGTCTAGTACATTGCCGGATTAATATTAGCATCTGCATTGACAGACTCATTCAGACCTAGCCCCTTTTGGATTCGTGCAACCATGTCGATCAGCTCCGAACATATCTGTGAGTGATATTGATCACTAAAATCATCATAAACACTGATGACATCCAAGATCAAGGGCAATCGATGTTTCATAATGGAAAAGTTATTCGTCTCCTCAGCTTTCCTCAATTCGTCACTAAAGAGAGTAGCTAAGACCTTGGACTTAGTTTCAATGTTCTCGATGTAATCATCCCGAGTAATGTCTGACAATTTAAACAACCTCCTAATGTTTCTTTTAACGTTTCCCACAATGTCGCAAACTATGACATTCAAGTAGATTGGCGCAGTTGTTTGCAATTCGGCAGTTATATTAAACAACAAATTTGCAAAAGCTAATTTATATCCTATCTAAGAAAGGAAATGATGACATGGATAAAGATCTTGATCTGCAAGAAGAGACGGTGTCTAAGTATCAAACGATGTTTCCTGGATACGAGAATCATGTTTACAAAGGTGCTTACACGAGCGAATTAAAAGCCCCCGATAAATTACCGGCACCTCCTTGTCACAGTTTGTCATAAGCTTAAACAGACAACTGAATCACTCAACACCCACTTCTACAAGTGGGTGTGGTTCAAATTCACGATTCTTGGAAATCCGACATTTTGCTTTCGTAATTTGTAAATTTCTTCTTAAAATGCTTGATTTACGAATTTTATGTTATACTATAACTTGATGCTGACTAAATGCCCCAACTAGCCTGCAATATAACAGTCAAGAAAATGGCTTTATAGGCATAATAAAGGAGTGATTTCTTATGGTAGAAACTATTTTAAACGCAGCGGATAGGACTCTGCAACCTAAGCAATGTAGGGAAGCCGGCTTCACACCTGGCGTACTTTATGGCGAGAGTGTTACAGGTGCCGTTTCCGTTCAATTTGACACACCAGCTTTGAAAAAAGTGATTGCTGCACACGGAGCCAACGCAAAAGTATGGGTAGATTATGGTCGCAACAGGAAATTTGGATTTATTAAAGAAGTTCAAAGGCATCCTGTCACCTCGAAAGTCATCCATATCGATGTCTTCCTCGTCTCGCAAGATCACGAGGTAACGATGCAGATCCCTATCAACTTTGAAGGTCGGGATAGTTTGGATGGTGTCTTACTTCAAGTTCACAAGTCCGAGATTGAAGTTACGGGAAAAGCGGCATCAATGCCTGAATCTGTATCTGTTGACGTATCAACAATGGTCCTGGGAGACACCATTACTGCCACGAATTTCGCTTTAGACCAAGAGTTAAAAGTTACCGATGGCGAAAACGAAGTTTATGGAGTGATCGTACCTCTCAGAGAATTAGAAGAAGAGCCTGAAGCTGTAGTTGCTGTGGAAACCGCAACTGAAGGTGAAACTGAAGCTGAGCCTAAGGAATAATCAGAGGTAGGCCGATAACGTTTATGAATCAGACATATAGAAGTTAAAGTTAAAGTTAAAATTAAACTTCGACGTCCAAGAAACCGCCGATTATGGCGGTTTCTTTTTCTATTCTTCATCCCAATCTAAGGTACGTAGTACCGCTTTTTGCCATCCTTTATAGAGCTTAGTACGGCGTTCGATACTCATATCCGGTTCGAACCGTCGGTCTAATCGCCAGCTAGCCTTAAGCTCCTCCATGTCCCGCCAAAACCCAACGGCCAAGCCCGCTAAATAGGCAGCACCCATTGCTGTCGTTTCAATTGCCTGTGGTCGTTCTACCGATACCTCTAAAATATCCGCTTGAAACTGCATAAGAAAGTTATTGGACGCTGCCCCGCCGTCAACCTTCAAAGACGTTAAATCCAGTCCGGCATCCCTCTCCATCGCTGTTAAAACATCCTTGGTCTGATAAGCCATGGATTCCAACGTAGCCCTGACGAAGTGCTCTTTGCTCGTGCCACGAGTTAGGCCGAAGACGGCTCCGCGGGCTCGCATATTCCAATAAGGAGCTCCCAAACCCGTGAACGCAGGTACTACATACACTCCAGAGGTATCCACCACTTGCTGCGCCAACTCTTCGGAGTCCCTCGCCGAAGACAGGAGATTTAGTCCATCCCTTAGCCACTGAATAGCAGCTCCCGCAATAAAGACGCTCCCTTCCAAGGCATACACCACCCGTCCATCCAGGCCCCATGCAATGGTGGATATCAGACCGTGCTGGGAGGTGATGATGCGCTCCCCAGTGTTCATTAACATAAAGCAGCCTGTTCCGTACGTATTTTTAACCATGCCTGGGTCAAAACACATCTGCCCAAATAAGGCAGCCTGCTGATCTCCAGCCATTCCACTGATCGGAACTCCTTGATCTGCAAACAGGCCATAAACAGCCTCTCCGTAAATTTGACTGGAGGGTTTAACCTCCGGCAACATACAGGCTGGAATCCCTAATTCCGTTAGAATATCTGTATCCCATGACAAAGTGTGAATATTATAGAGCATGGTACGGGAAGCATTGGAGTAATCTGTAATATGTAATTGTCCCTCCGTGAGTTTCCAAACAAGCCAAGTATCAACCGTTCCAAACAAAAGCTCACCGCGCTCAGCACGTGGCCTTACTCCCTGGACGTTGTCTAAAATCCATTTAATCTTAGTACCGGAAAAATAGGCATCCGGCACTAAGCCTGTTTTCGCTCGAATTTTATCCCCCCACCCCTTGGCCACTAAATTCTCTACCAGCTCTGCCGTTCGCCGACACTGCCAGACAATCGCTGGCGCCACGGGTTCTCCCGTCACCCGATCCCAAACCACGGTGGTTTCTCGTTGATTCGTAATCCCAAGAGCTGCTATTTCAGCAATAGCTACTCCAGTTTTGGCTAACACCTCTCCAATAACCTCATACTGAGTTTGCCAAATCTGGTGCGGATCATGCTCTACCCAACCCGGTTGGGGATAATACTGCGTGAATTCTTTCTGAGAAGCACCCAAAATCTTACTATCATGATCGAAAAGGATCGCGCGTGAGCTGGTGGTGCCTTGATCTAACGCTAAAATGTAACGACGTTTTGACAAGCCTGTCACTCCTTCCTTAAGTGCACTTTCTATCCTTTTACTGTCGCATCGATCCTTAGACGTCGGACATTCTCAAAAGTAGCATGAACCCCGTGGAAAGCGTAAAGGGACTAAATGAATATTTAGTCCCTTTACCGTTACTTCATTTTCAGAGACTTCACCTTAAGCTTCTATATCGACTCCACTCGTGAACGCTCTACTAGACGCCGCTTGCCGGTTACAGGCTACACTCGTATCTGACGGTTGTACTGCATTCCTCTCTTGGACAAGCTGTTGTTGAACATTAATTCTGTCGTTCATCGTCTGCACAACTTGCTGTAGTCTCTGAATCTCCTGCGAACTTCCATGGCTGCCCAGTAACGCGGTGATCTTCCCTGCGGCTTCTTGTGCTTGGGCCGCTAAAGCTGTTGGATCAGTAGAGATAACACTTGTCGATTGAGCTGGAGTATTCAGATGGGGCATGAATAAACTGGCTGCTTGGCTTATTTGTGCATTTCTTACTGATACATCCAAAATGAAAACCTCCTTTCTCTTTTTGTGCATTGTTCCCTCCATTTATATATCGGCTGAACACGACAATATATATACCTTCTCCACTGCAATCCTGAGTATGTGTTTGGTCGACATAAGCAGATTACCGCCCACAGCTTTGGGTCACTCAAGGAGCAATCATTACTTGACATCTGGTCGTCTCATGAATTCATGAAGTATCGTCACAATGTTGCGCAAGGGGATTACGCTTCGTGTCCTGATTGTAAATGGGTCAATGGGTGCGATATCGTGTTCCGTGCAGATATGGATTGCTTAGGCAATGCTCCTTCTTGTGGAGATTGTCTCTGGGGACGTGCTATGACAGTGTGCCCATGAGTTGGACTGTTCCTATTATTCTATTGTAAATTGTACTTTAACATTATTCGCAGCTTCAATTTCTAAGCATACATCCTCATCATATGGTTTATAATTAACGGCAATTATTTCGTTTAAATCAATCCAAAAAACTTTGCTGTCCCCGCCCCATACAGAGACCTTCTCGTCCGCTACGTCAATTCTTTCAACTACCCCAAAATCCATAGTACATTCCACAACACAAAAAAACTCAATACAGATTAAGTTCTTACCGAGAAACGTTTCCTTCAGAAATTTTACAAAGTCGATACTTGCTGATAACGTTAACATTTTTATTCCCCAATTCCGATTCTCTATTTTAGACTATCCCTTTACTGTACCTGTAACTGTAACCTGCAGTAAAGCCTTACAGCTATACCTTAATGCTTTCAATAAACGTCTGATTTTATTCCTTAGGCATACGCCCTATGGTCTTACTTCTAGAAATATTCGTTGTTCCCTTTATATGAAGAAATAAAAACGCTGAACGTAACGTTGAGCGTTTTTTGCTGCCCCCAATCATCTCCCTCGTTAGAGTTAGAGAGACGATAATATTCTAATGCTAGTGAAAAATGTCTGACGAACAATAACTTGGTCACAACAAAGCTAGACTCATCACATTAAGACGAAAGTAAATTTTTATCTGGAAGGAAATGGCAATAGAACGTTGAATTATTAATTAAAATCCTTTACGTGGAGGGTGACTAAATGAAAAGTTGTACTTTAATTGCCAGTTTACTTAATGAGGAAGAAGCAGGCGGGGGACATTGGCTAGCAGAAATAATTGAAGTCGAAGGGTGTACAACACAGGGTAAAGATCTTCAAGAGGTAATCCAACGAGCAGAAGAATTGAGAGAAGCCATTGTTACAATTACCAAACTTCAATTCATTGAAGGAAAAGAACCGAAAGATGAGCCAGTGAACAACAACGGGAATGATGTTGTCGGTTACTTTCTATCCCATAAGAAAAAAGCCAATGGATCGATCTGTTCTGATATCGGTGAGGTGCTAGGGATTATCGAGAAATTTGACATTGTAGAAGACAGAGGCAATAAGGCCTTCAGAAGACACTTAGGAATTATGATGACTCATTTATCTCCGGATACTACTACCCTGAGTATAGGACCTTGGACGATACAGTCTAAATCCATGAAAAGCGAATTAGGTAAAGCACCCGAATGGGAGGGTTGGAAGGACAAAGCAATCGACAAAAAGGAATCGGCCTGAGAGCAGTTATTTCAAGCGTCACGCACTGGAACTGCAAGACCCCTTGATAAGGCATTCTCGTAAGGGAATGTCTCTTCTTTATCACAATGCACTCTGGGTTAATTTCGGACGTTCTCTTGCTTAATTTTGGTCTTTCTCTTTCTTAACACGCCCGTACACGACCCAACCGAACAGCATGGCTGCCACAATAATAATGGCCGGGTGAATATTGGTTAAATAGAGCAGTGCCACCGTCACGATCGCGATCCCCCAGGTGCTTATAGTTGGGAAGGATTTCTTACCCATATCATAAGCAGTATCGGCTACGAGAACAACCACCACGGGTCGAACGGCCTTGAGCATTGCTTTGAGCTCTGGGGAGTTCGAGTATTTCATGATCAGACTACCTAATAAAACGACGATGATGACCGTCGGGGCCACCGTTCCGACCAGCGTGACTAAAACACCCAGCCAACCTGCCACCTTATAGCCGATATAGGCTGCCATTTTCGTGGCTATGGGGCCAGGCAAGGCGTTGCTGATAGCTAAGGCGTCCGTAAACTCTTCATTATTCATCCACTGATAACGATCCACTGCTTCAGCCTTGATCAGGGGAACAACTGCGGGCCCACCACCAAAGCCCAGGTTTGAAGCACGGGTGAAAGCAATAAATAGATCCCAGAGATTTTTAAACAATTGAACCACCCCCTTTCAACGAAAGACCAACAGCCCAAATGCCATAGCTAATACGATCATCAAAGCAGGATGTAGCTTCAACCAGTAAAAAGCCACCACCGCCGCTAGGGCAATGCCCCAGGTCGTTAGGTTCGGGAAAGAGCCGATACCCATGTCGAACGCAGTCTGAGCAATTAAGACCACAACAACGGGACGTACACCTTTGAGCATTCCTTTAAGAATTGGAGAATTCGAGTACTTCATCAAAAATCCCGTCAGTAATATGACAGCGAGGACAGTGGGAACGACCGTACCGATGATGGCAGAAAAGACGCCTAACCAGCTGGCCACTTGAAAACCGACGTATCCTGCTAATTTTGTTGCGATAGGGCCCGGCAAAGCATTTCCCACGGCAAGCGCATCGGTAAATTGAGCGTTAGTCAGCCAATGATACCTCTCCACCACTTCAATTTTAATGAGAGGCACGACGGCGGGTCCACCGCCAAAGCCAAGGTTACTGGCCCTGGTAAAGGCCAGCAACAAATCCCAGAGCTGTTTAAAAGCCATCCTCTAACCTCCTCAATTCTATTTCTCATAGTACGGTATACGGTATACCGTATACCATATTATGAGAAATTATTTTTTGGGGAACGTGTCCATTTCCAAAAAAGCTTTGCTCGAATTTTCCACGTGTCTTTTCGCGGCGGAATCAGACCTTGAGCTATCATGACTTCGTAGGGCCTCTATAATCTCATTGTGTTCCCCCCATGCTTCTTCAGGCCGACCAGGTCTCGAATAAGCCACTTGAGTGAACGTAGAAATATACTCCTGCAATGTATCGAGTAAATCGTATAAGCGAGGACTTTCAGCAGCTTTATAGACTATCTCATGGAACCTATCGTTTAATTGATTAGACTTTTCAAAGTTTCCGTTACCGTATTCGTCTACAATCTGCTTGGCTAGCACGTCTAAACGGTCTAATTCCCGTGGCGTAATTTTAGTTGCTGCAAGACTACAAATGAGCGCTTCCAGCGATGCTCTTATAAGCAGAATCTCTACAATATCAGCCTTAGTGAATCCAGTGACAACGACTCCTTTGCGCGGGATATGAGTTACCAGCCTTTCCAATTCAAGCTTGCGAATTGCTTCTCGAACCGGCGTCCTGCTGATCCCAAGCTGTTCTGCAATATTGCGTTCCACCAGCCTCTGTCCTGGTTCTAGCTTTTTGTCTAGAATGGCATTTCTCAAAATAGAAAACACTGAATCTCGAATATGACCCATATCATCGAACTTAATAGGTGAAAATTGATATGCCACTTGCTTTCTCCTCTTTGAAATTTATTTATCTACTCTTAAAGGAATTATAATTCCTTTAACAACTTAAATGCAAGTACTTTTTGGTATACGGTATACCAAAAAATTATAATAATTAATAATATGGATACTCATTTCTATATTTTTCTAGTTCACATCAAATTCATGACCCGTATAACCATGTCCAATTGCCTGCCAAAACCATTCTGCTCGATCATTATTTTTTTCTATAATAGCTGAAAGTTCACATTGTACTTCACCTTTGCCTATATCACCAGCCTGCTTAAACCATTTGTCTGCTTCTAGCTCATCTCGAAGAACACCATAGCCAAGTTTAAACATTATTGCCAATTTAAATTGGGATAGTGCATGACCTTGCTCAGCAGCCTTAAGAAAAAAACTTCCAGCAGCCACTTCATCTTTAGGGACTCCCTTTCCAATTGAATGCCGAACACCCAGATTGTGCAACGCCTTAGGGTATCCTTTCTCAGCAGAGCTAATAAACCATTGCAGCGCTTTCTCTTTATTACGTGCGATGCCACGACCTGAGCAATATGATACACCTAGTTCATACTGTGCAGCTGGGTGACCTGAATGGGCTGCCTCACGAAATAGGATAACTGATTTGGGTAGATCTTTACTCATTGTGTTACCAGAAACTAAGCTCATCCCCATTTTATATTGAGCTTCCGAATCTAATTCTGTATCCATTTAAGTGCCTCCGTCTATCATTTCTTATATAAATTATACATCAACGTTTGCCCATGTAGCTATTCCAATAGTTCTTTTAGTATGGCAAGAACTTCTTCCGAGGTATAGCCATGGGATGCCCAAGTAATTGCTTCTTCAAGTTCTTTAATTTTAGCCATAATTTTTAATTCTAACGACGATGATCGAACCATTTTCATTCCCCTTACTCAATCGATGTGCGCCAAGTTCATAATACTGCGCCTGGATTTTAATTGGTAACTCTTGTGAAAAACGAAGATTGACAGATTGACTTGTCGTTAACTATTCTGCACTGTATCCGCCCAATTCGCAAGTTCTCCACGAAAATTCTTCGTTAATGAAAGAATCTTGCAATACGGTTGATCCTTAAAGTGTTCCATATACGGGACAAAACCACTTTTTGAAATCGGGATATCGATTTGTCCTGAATGTCCAATGCAAATCACCTTACATGAATCATGAACGCGCGTAAATATTTTACGTAATTCCATGAGGGTGAAATTCTGACATTCATCGATGATCACTGTCATTTCTTTGAGGTTCGTTCCTCTGAGGAATAAGGGACTCTTAGGATAACACCAAATGCCACCCATCACTCGTTTAATACTCACCTTTTTACGTATTGCTTCGTTAGCCAACACGTCTTCGTTATATACACACTGAACGGGGTTCTCGTTGATCTCTAAAAGAGCGTCGATCAGCGGTTGATGATAGATACTTTCCTTCTCAGATTGTGTGCCCGGTCTGAAACCCATAGAGGATTCTTGTACCGGACTAAAAATATAGGTTAGTGGTTTCTTTAGAATTTTAGCGCATGCTACTGCTAGCGTTGTTTTTCCAGTGCCTGCTTTAGCGTTGACCATCACAAGTTGATTATCAAAGATCGCATCGACATATTCACGTTGTTCAAGAGTCAATCTTGGTGCAAACCCGAACAATAAGTTATTCTCAGGTAATGGCATAATACTCACCTAGTCCTTATCGCGTTATTTTTAGCAGCGAGTTCTTTGTCAAAAATAGCGACTCACTCGCATATTACAGTACACAATTCATTATAAATCTTTTTATTCCTTTTTTTAAGTGCAATATCGACCTTCTCTCTATTTTCATAACGTTTGTTAACCCGTTAACTTTTATTCCTGTACTGTGAAAAAGAGAAATCTCCATTCTGCACACGCCTTGGCCTGTGTAGAATGGAGATTTGAAACAAACGCGCCATTTATTAGTTCGCTAATTCGAAAGCTCCTTTTTGTGCGTTGAAAATAAACACTTCTCCAGTTTCGATCGTGTAATACATACCCATAATATCGAGCTCTTTTTTGTTATACAATTCTTCAACAAACGGGTACGTTAACAAATGCCTGATCTGTTCGACGATGTTCATTTGCTCTGTTAGCCATTCCCTCATATCCAAGTCATTCATTTTATTGTTTTCCTTGAGCTCTTCCGTCACGCGTTTCTTAACATTCTCGGCCAATTCTAACCATTTCTTTGTCGCTGGTATTTGGTCGAGCACTGCTTCCGGTAGATATATCGACGAACACCCCCCACAGTTAGAGTGTCCACACACGATGATGTTTTTTACTTTTAAGACCTTCACTGCATACTCAATGGCAGAAGTCGTCGCTGAAGTCGTTGCTACATATTCGTGCGATTCCTTAAATTTTGGAATGATGTTTGCGATATTTCGAACAACGAATAATTCCCCTGGTAAGGATTTCGTGATCAATTCTGGCACGACTCGTGAATCGGAACATCCGATGAATAACGTATGGGGCTCTTGACGTCTTTTCAACTTACAAAATAAGTTTTTGTGTTCTTGAAAGTCTTGTGTTCTGAATTTAATCAGTCCCGCCACTAAATTGTGCATTAGGCAACCCCCTCTATAAATCTTCTTCTAGTGCTTTTGCGTTCTATTTTATATTTATCAATTCATAATAACTCTTTCAGATTGTGATTTTATTTTCAACTTCATCATAGAATATAATTCACAATATGCATATAGCATGTTAATATGGCCGTAATCATTTAATCATATGGCAGTTTATTCTATATTAACTTATTATCACCTACCTGCTGATATCCGATGCATTATATTCTAGCGTATCCCCTTACTATGTGAACAAAAGTGCAAGAATTGTGAAATTTTATACATAAACCCACTATCCCCACACTCTTCCTCTAGATATGCAATCAAATCAACATTATAATATTTTATGGACTATTTAAAGAAAACTTGGTTGGCGCCCGAAGACACTGTCTTCGCACGTATTAGTCATTCTGTCAGCCACAGGCGACGGCGGCCGCCTTAGTTGCACTTATGCTACAGAAAGTATGTAACTTTAGTTATACTTTCTGATAAGTATAAAAAAAGCCACCGACTACGCCCAAAGGCTTATCGCTGGCTTTTCTACCGTAAAGGGAAACTTACAGATAGAGTTTCTACGCTTACTCGCCTTTTTGTTTGGAAGGAGCTACCATTTGTCTCGCAGCCTCCTGAAGGGTGGTGAGTTTATACGCTCTATTCTTCTGGGTAATCCCTAGTAAATCAAACTTTTCAGCTTTGACATGAGCGAGGAATCTCTCCATTGAGGTAAGACAAGTCGTTAGACCATTGCCGCTACCGCCAGCGGCTGCCACTGCTATGACGGGTTTTGCTTCAAAAAATGTCTTATCCTTTTTCAAGGCCTCACACCGGCGTACACGGTCAGTAAATGCTTTTGCTGATTCGCTCATTTCTCCCCAATAGACTGGAGTTATTAGGACGAAGGCGTCCAGGTCAGCCATCGAGGCATGTAAAGCTTGGAAATCGTCCTGTACTTGACAGGTGTGTTCATTCCGGCAAGTTCCCCAGCCATTACCACACGCATGGCAGTTACCGATCTTAAGCTGGTTAAGGTTCACCATAACGACTTGTGCACCAGCCTCTTCTACTCCCGCCTTGGCAGCGTTACCGCAGGCAGCTGTCAACCCATCTGTATTAGGGCTACTTGTCAAAATCATAACCTTCATTTTTCTCAATCCTTTATCCATTTCATTCAAAGCACTTCTATATTGTATCAGGAATATAATGTCCATGGAAGCGTGTCTTGTACACGCACCCTCTTTATACAGTAAATATATTATATGTTATAATTATCTGATCCTATTTTTACTTAAAACCCAGATGAAAAGGTGTTTATTAATGAATATAGTTCACTATACTAAAAGCCTAGTTAGACATCGGTTTCCTGCACTAACTCATGATAATTTCCGAATTTATTGGCTCGGACAATGCGTTTCGTTAATTGGAACATGGATGCAAAGTATCGGGCAAACATGGCTGGTTTTTTCTTTAACTGGTTCTCCTCTACTTGTAGGATTATTAGGAGCCATACAATTTTTACCGATCACTATTTTCTCGTTATTCGCCGGTGTTATTATCGATAAATACCCAAAGAGAACAATACTATTAATTACTCAGTTGATCTCTATGATTTTAGCCTTCACCTTATCCGCACTTGTCTTCACGCACTCAGTAAGGTATGAATATGTTCTTATTTTAGCGCTGATCTTAGGCTTTACAAATACGATTGATATGCCTACAAGACAGTCCTTCACGATAGAAATGGCAGGCAAAAAGGATCTAAGGAACGCGATTGCCTTGAATTCTGCTTCCTTTAATTTGGCCAGAATAATAGGCCCTGCGATCGGCGCCTTAATTTTGGCGTCGTTCGGAGCCGGCTGGTGCTTTTTATTTAATGGCTTAAGCTTTATGGCCGTACTAGTTAGCTTGCTGAAACTCAAAATAAATTCCTATGTAAGAGTGAAGGTCTCGAACGACGTGATCAAAGAAATTAAGGACGGCTTAAAATATATTGCCGGAGAACCTTCCTTGCTGCAGACAATTTTGATGGTTCTAATTATAGGCATATTCGTCTTTAATTTCAACGTCATACTTCCGGTTTTCAGCAAAAATGTGCTGCATCAAGGAGAAAAGGTCTATGGCTTGTTAATGTCAGCTTTAGGAGTAGGATCATTGCTTGGTGCATTAATGGTTTCATTGAATAGTAAATCGGGGCCTCAAAGTAAAGTTCTCATCAGTAGTGCTGTAATGGTCTCCATAATGCTCATATCAATTAGCTTTACCAAGGTCTATTATTATTCTGCCTTGTTATTAGTGATTACTGGCATATTTAATATCTGGTTCAGCACAACGGCAAATTCAATGCTCCAGATAACTACTAAAGACGAGTACAGAGGAAGAGTAATGAGCGTATATTCCTTAGTCTTTGCAGGCGCAACTCCCATAGGAAATATGTTTGCTGGTTTCACATCTGATAAGTTTGGGGCCGGCACAGCTTTTTTACTGAGTGGGTTCTTAACCATTAGTTTGATTGTACTATTGAAACTAGCGTTCACAGTCAGTCAACGTGCTCAAAAGCTCAAGCCTTCTTAATCGATCAGAGCTTGTGACGGGCGATCTAGAAATAATTACTATATATGTAATATACGCCTGCAATCCCCGCCGGGATTGCACACGCCATCATGTAGGCGAATATCGTCGGTTTGATTAGGTCCTTCCACACGCTATTTTCAGACATAAACTCTCACCTCAGAGTTTAGTGTACCACGTAAACCGCCTTTGAATACCCTTACCTCTTCAGAGCATAATATTCATAAATAGAACGATCCAGTTCATTGCTAATACGAATAACTTCTGGATCTGTGAGAAGTTTATCCTTCGCTGATTCATATAACCGTTGTCGGTTTGTTTCAACTTCAATAAGTTTGTTTTCCATACCTATCTTCATGCAATACCTCACTCAACGTTATTACTATTCAGGGACGATGTATATAAAGGTCTCAATCTATCTATACGCATCAGACTCACGACTTTAGTGGGCCATAATAAAGTTTTTTCACTCAGCTAGCAAGAAGGGGCACGATCATCGTGCCCCTTCTTGTCTTTGTTGAATGAATTGTGTCATTTGTTTTGAGTACCTTCCATGATACCTTTATTATGGAATATTTCCTCTACTTCTAACGAAAGCAGGCCACCTTTTTCGGAATTCGGGTCATTCTTACCATAATTCAGTACTTCATCATCATTCACAACACTTACAACCCCAGCCGGTTCCCATGGCTGTCGTTTCAATTGGGCAGCATGTTCCTCGATATTTTCGTTACCCATTTATTTGACCTCCCTTTGGCATTTTTTTAACCTGTAACTTAAACTTAGTGTTTTCATCTTCAACGCCTTCAACACTTTTAGATTTCCCGATTGATTTTATTCCTACTCAATTTCTGCAATATTTCTTAAGCTATTCGTCGTATACTGTCAAATGTTTGAAAATATTTTGTCCTTTAGGTATCCTATCTTTTCCTTTCTGACATAATATAAAGAGTTTTAATTTAGATTATTTTTAGTAGAGGGCTGAGGCAGATATGATGAGTATTAGACAAGCACTTGTACAAACCCCTGAGACGCTTATTCCCGCACTTCATTTTTCGGAGCTGTTATTTGTTGAGGATCAATTACAGTTAGTACTCAATAAGGCCGATGGCCTCATCCGGCAAACATGTGTTAGTTTGTTGGAATCAGGTGGTAAAAGAATTCGACCACTTCTTACCCTTTACAGTGGAATGTGTTTTGCCCCCTTAAACCCACTGATGATTCAAGCAGCCGTGGCTGCAGAGCTTATTCACATGGCCTCTCTCATCCATGATGATGTCATCGACAAATCTATGACACGGCGTGGAAAACCGACCGTGAACTCCCTCTATGGTGACCATGCAGCAGTACTAACTGGAGATTACCTTTTTGCGGAAGCCTTTAATATTCTTTCGACGCATCGATTGCTCTCCAGTATGACGTACCTCGTCGAAGCGATCCAAGCCATGTGTCATGGAGAGGTGAATCAAGCGGATGAGCAATTCTCCAGCTTCGTCAGAAAGGATGAGTATTTCAGCCGGATCGCTATGAAAACTGGAATTCTTCTAGCTGCTTGCTGTCAATCTGGGGCGATCCTGGCCGGAGCCCTTCCTGAGGACATGGCCCTCATGCGAGACTATGGACTAAATATCGGTTACGCCTATCAAATCACCGATGACATCTTGGATATCTGTGGGGATACTGAATCACTTGGCAAACCCGTCGGTGCTGATCTCATTAATGGAAACATTACGCTTCCCCTTCTTTATCTTTTGGAGAATCCAATTTACGGGAACTGGCTCAGGGAAATTATGAACACTCGGAATGTAACTCATCTCGGCCTCCAAAGTATTAAAGATGCCCTTATCGGTTCGGGGTGTATCGAGCAAGCGTATACTACAGCCACTCAATGTATCGACAAAGCGAAATCGAGCTTGGATACAATTTCTCCAAGCCCTTACAAATCAACCCTTCTTGATTTAGCGGATTCTATCTTACAACGGAAATCGTAGATAATAAGAAGGGGCACGATGCATCGTGCCCCTTCTTATTACAGGTACGGTAGTCTCTTCCTAAAGAGCCTTCCGTTTTCGCAATTGACAGCACAACCAGTGAAGGAGGTTCACTCCGAATCCACTCTCCCTCAATAAATGCTTTGTGACGGATCGAATCTCCGCATCCCTGCTTTTCACATCAGACAGATACATCGCAAGAAGCCCTTGGACAACCGCTCGATGAAAGCTCGGATGTTCCAGCCGATCCGCTTGCCTTAAAGAATTTCCCACAAAGAGCTGTAGACGCTCTCGAATCTTCCCCATATGTTCGTAATACGCCACAAAATTTAGTTGATGTGTCTCCTGGTCTTCGTGCAGGTCAATGAAATAATCCAATAAAATATGGAAACCGCAAATCCACGGAAAGTAGGCCTGCCGAATCTCTTTTGCTTGTCGAACTGTTAATTGCGGGTTGAAGGCTGCCGCATATAGGCAGAAAATACCTAAGGTCGACCCAGTGGCAGCGGCAAATTCCCAGGTGGTTAGCTCCGGATAATCCGATAAATTCGGGTTGATCCAGTCTATCATCTTCGCTTCTCGCTCTTCCATGGCCAAGTGTTTATAGGTTTGTAAGTAAGAATAAAGTTCCGCTAACTTGATAGCCTCTTCCTGGACGATGTTATAGGCAGGTAGCTTGCGAACGCAATTTTGGCAGGTTCTAACCAGCTTTTCGAGATACCCGCCATCCTCTCGATACGGATAATACAAATAGTAATCTGAAGGAATCACCTCAGGCCTCAATGCTTCCTGCATCGCTAAATGCAACTGAGAAAACGCCAATTCGTCCTGCACTTCGAGGCTATCGACCAAATTATCCAGATAATCACTCATCGTTTGATAAGCGACAATAAATTGAATGGTTGCTGCCGTGTTGACCGCTGGATAGAGCGCGTAAATACTTCCGCCCTGACAATGAAACTTTTTGGAACGTATACTCTCTGTGGCTTGCAGACTTAGGCGCGCATCCGGTAACTGTGCTGCCATCCGCTGCCAAAGGTCGAGTTCTTGTTTAACCCTGGGAAAAACATCCGCAACAAAATGATAAATTAACCTTGCGCGATTCATGGGCGGGACAGCCAATTTGTTCATAGACAGATTTCTCCTTCTTTACTCAATAACCTTGGCTATTTGAACAAGCGGTGGTTTCCTTCTCTCTCTAAATAGCTTACCAGAATAAGCGCCTGTTCAACCATCGAAGTATACCCCTCCATCTTATTTGCGAACGATGTTCCATAGCCAAATTAAACCAACATAGTTTAGACTTCAATGGTGCATTCTAGATAAGGGTTAAATAGTACCGAAAGGAGATTGATGATCAATGCCTGAATTAACAGCCAAAAACTTAGCGATCTTAAATGATCAACTTGGGGCAGAGGCTTTATTAGTCCACAAGTTTGCTCAAGCCGCTCAATCCGTCCAAGACCAAGCGATCAGTTCCCAACTTTCTTCTATTTCTGGGCAACATCGTAAGCACTATGATACCCTACTCAATTATTTAAATTCCCATCAGTAACTTAAAGAAAGGACGGGATCATGTTGAATATGCAAAATACGATGTCAGAACAAGAAATTTTGACGGACCTGCTTACCAGCGAAAAACATGCTACTTCCACGATAAATTCGTTCATTACTGAATCGACTTGTGCTAATCTGAGGCAAAATCTATCATCCATCCTCAATGAAGAACATAGCATTCATGAGAGCCTTTACAAGATCATGAATCAAAAGGGATGGTATCCTACAAGCGATGCTCAGGCTCAAGACGTTCAGAAAGTTAAAGATAAATTCAAGCCTTTACAGGGGTAATAAAGTAAAGAAAGATGGGGCCAATTTGGCCCCATCTCGATTATATTACCCCTACATCGAACTCTGAGATAACAAAACTTATGGAATTACTCAACGTCTATAGTTTAACTTCTTCTTTAGCCTTAACTTCTTCTTTAACTTTAACCTCTTCTTTTTTCTCTTCACCCTCACTAGCAGATTTAAATTCTTTTATCCCTTTACCCAGGGCTTTTCCTACGTCCGGTAACTTACCTGGTCCAAAAATAACTAAAGCAATGACCAGAAAAATTCCTGCTTCAATAGGGGAAAAAATTCCAAACGTTGCAAGCATAATCGTCCACCTCCATTATTATAATACCCATAATTCTATGATTCTGCGCGCAACACTTATAGTATTGACAAATCCGGTACAGACTTATCCTACAGTATCGAGGAAAAAGACGCAATATGTTTTTAATGGAACTGAAAGAAACATTGAATTCCTAAAATACAGAAAAAGACTGCTTCAAAGCGAGTCTTCGTCTTCATCTTCCTTTTCCTTGAAAAGTTCTTCGTAGGCAAGATATAATTTCCAAATGACATCCCATAATTCACCCTGTGCGTCTGTCACTCTAAGCCCTAACTCTTTGGCCTCTCGACGACCAATCGAGTATCCATGTGAAAAATATCCCTCAGTCAAAGCTTGCGTTACACTTTGAACCCGTTCAGGATCGTCTTTTAACATGTAGCGTGATAATAACGTTTCTGCGTATTGCCAAGAGGCCTTGATGGTTTTTTCGTAGTCCCCGATCAGCCACGGGTCAAGCTTATTGAGCAGCGGCGCTACCATGAAGGCCGCAACTTCTGGGTCAGGACTATTACTTATAGAGCGCTGCAAGTAGTCTAAACAATGCCAAACTGCTTGTACAGGTACCAACATATCTTTATAGATCGGGTGCTTGACTAATGGATCGATGGGTCCAAGCTCGGAGATCGGCCCCATCACAACTTCATCTGCTCCTAGCACCAGCATCGAAGCTGCCGATTTGGCAACATACGGAACAATTACGGCAAACTCATCACAAAACTCCCGGACCAGCATCACAACTTTATACGGTGTATCGACCGCTCCCCCGTAGCTGTGCAACACCAAATCAATTTTTTTGGTGTGACCAATTTCCATCAGTTGTTTGTAAAGTGGGACTAAGATATTGTCATCTAGCGGTGTATAAGAAAAATAAACCAAGACTTTGGAATCCCGCAATTGTTCTAAACGCTCAATCAAACAAACTCGTTCTTCTGCACTCAAACCGAGTCCCCTCCCAGCCCCATCCTTGCGTCCTCACATCCCATATTATTCCAATTTTTCCTTTATGGTGCGTGCTGGGAAAACCTTATTTTACGTTTAGGAACAATCACGAAGGTTTTTTGGGGATAATTACTTTCACGCCTGATTGGTCATGGCAACTTTGACAATACGCTTCTCCGCCAAGCCCTTTCTTTTCATGACAAGTATAACATTGTTTCCAGGGCTGCTGGTTGTTCAAGACGGCATACCCATGTCCTTGAGGTCCATGAATCCAGGTATCTTTAGACACCTCAGTATGCGGGTTTGACGGATCACGATTCTGAGAAATCACGAGCACGGCTACCAAGGCAGCCAATAGGCTGAACGTGATGAGGGTTCTTATTACGCGTTTGCGATCCATACAGGAAAGCACCCCTTTAATCTAAGGTTTGTTTATGAATTGTCGTCATGTGAAAACATGCAAATTCGAACATCGCGCTTCGAACATCGCTAAAGGGTCTTAAGGACCGTTCGTGCCTGTTCCAGCGTATGATCGATATCTGCCTCGGTATGAGCTGTAGATAGAAAGACTGCTTCATATTGGCTAGGACCTAAGTAAATGCCATGCTCCAACATTCCGCGGAAGTACTTAGCAAATCGCTCCACATCGGAGGTGCAGGCGGTGGCAAAATTCTTAACAGGAACGTCGGTGAAAAAGGCAGAATACATGGCTCCGACGGCATTAACCCACATAGGAAGACCAGCCTCTTGGGCGAGTTGCTTCAATCCTTCGGCTAGACGGGTCGTTTTTCCTGCTAAAGCCTCATAGGTTCCTGGTGCTTGCAACAACTTTATCGTAACTAAACCAGCGTTCATTGCCAGAGGATTACCCGAAAGGGTCCCCGCTTGATAAATTGGTCCACTCGGAGAAATTTGTTCCATAAAACGACGTTTCCCTCCGTAGGCTCCCACTGGAAGTCCCCCGCCAATGACCTTACCTAGGCAAGTCAAATCTGGGTCGATCCCATAAAAGCCCTGTGCCCCGCCGTAACTAACCCTAAAGCCCGTCATCACCTCGTCAAAGATTAGTAAAGCCCCGTACTGTTCTGTTAAACTGCGGACCCCTTGTAAGAACCCCTCTTCCGGTAAAACCACACCCATATTTCCCGCGACCGGCTCAAGGATCACACAAGCAATCTCTTCCCCGTCAAGCCGAAAAATCTCTTTTAACCCTTCAAGATCATTATAACGTGCAGAAATAGTTGTAGCCGCGATTTCACTCGGAACACCTGGCGATGTGGGAACACCAAACGTCAGCGCTCCACTCCCAGCCTTAATCAGAAGTTGGTCTGAGTGTCCATGGTAGCATCCTTCGAACTTAACAATTTTCGCCCTGCCTGTGACACCACGCGCTAACCGCAAGGCACTCATCGTCGCTTCCGTCCCCGAGTTCACCATGCGGATCATGTCCATAGAAGGGTATGCCTTCAGAACTTCTTCGGCCAACACCGTTTCAACTTCTGTCGGTGCACCGTAACTCGTTCCTCGTTCGGCCACCCGTTTGATCACAGCAACCACGTCTGGATGAGCATGCCCAACAATCAGTGGACCCCAGGAACCAACAAAGTCAAGGTAACGGTTGCCATCAATATCCCAGATGTACGCTCCTTCACCCCGGTCTATAAATACTGGGTTACGCCCTACGGACTTAAAGGCTCTGACTGGCGAATTGACGCCGCCAGGAATAACCTTCTGAGCCTTAGCAAACGCCAGCTGGCTTTTTTCATCTACAAAAGGCAAGCGAATCCCCCCCTTTCTAATAGGTCTCTTCCTCTAGGAAATATTGCATACTGCTCTTCTTTAGTTCGAGTGTACTAAAAAGCATGGAATACGTCTTAACTCCTGTCGCTAGGGAAATTCTCTTCATGACGTCCTTACAATCCTCTGCAGTTCGGCCATGAACCATCGTGAAGAGATTGTAGGGCCAATCTGGTAATGTTGGCCTTTGGTAACAGTGACTAACTTCCTTGAAGCGGGCCATCCGTTCCCCAACCTCTGCCGCCAGTTCTGGATCAACTTGCCAAACACCCATAGAATTAGACACGAAACCTGCTTTTTGATGCCGAAGAACTGCACCGAAACGCCGGATAACTTTCGCCTCTAATAAGCGGCTGGCGATTGTGATGACATCCTCAACCGGCCACTGGAGAGTTTCAGCCAGCGCGGTAAAGGGAGTCAGGGAATCTGGCAAATTCCCCTGTAGCACCTGGATAAGTGCGATATCCTCGTTACTTAAGTCATATGGAGCAACGTTTTCTTTGTGTGCTCCGCGCAAACCAGCGTCTCCGAAGGTGTCTATTCCTTCATCGAGAGACGTGTCTTCGTCGATTAAATCAAAATCAAAGTTAACATTTATTTTAAACAAGCGCGTGGCTGGAAGGCTGAAGACCTCCGAAACCCCTGATGCTTCGCGGATATGTTGAAGAATGCGTTCCGCAACCGCCTGCGAACGGGCGATGAGCGTAAACCAGCTGTTGTACGTGTGGTTACGAATATAGTTATGGGTCACTCCAGGGATCTCCTCGAGTAGCTTAGCCAGGAGGGGGATTTTCTCTTCGGGAACCTTGGCCGCACATAAGGTACTAAAGTACCCTAAGCGCCGCGAATCAAAAACCCCACCTAACCGACGAATAATTCCATCCTGCCGAAGACGTTGAATACGTTTAAAAGCATCTTCCTCTGTCGTTCCCACTGTAAAACCAAGATTCTGATAGGGGTGGACGGCAATCGGGAAATTATTCTGGATGGCATTCAGCAGGGCCCGATCGGTTGAATCCATACTAAATCCCCTTCCTTCCGTGGTACAAACACCACGGCTCCTCTGCCATGTAATCCCCCTCATTGTAGTACGCTGCTCGTGCACGGCAACCGCCGCAGGCTTGCTTATACTCACAGGCCCCGCAACCGTCTTTATATTCGAGGGTACGTAGGGTCTTAAAGACTTCATGATCACGCCATATTTCATCAAATGGCGTCTTCCGAACATCTCCTAAGGGGATATTTAAATAAGCGCAGGGTTGGACTTGGCCTTTCGGTCCGATGATGCAATAATGTGTTCCAGCCAAGCACCCTCGGCTAAAACGCATATTGACACCCATTTCTTTCGCGATGCGCATAAACTGAGGGGCACATGTTGGCTTCAGTTCAATCTTTACCGTTTGCTGTTTTTTCATGATTCGAGTCAGGATTTCCTCATAGGCCTCTGCCTTTAGAGTCTCTTCTTCAATTGATACAGCCCGACCCGTCGGAACGAGGAAAAAGAAATGGTGGGCGACTGCGCCGAGCTCGACCGCAAAATCCGTGATTGCTTCCACTTCGTCTGCATTCCAATCCATAATGGTTGTGTGAATTTGGAAGGGAAGTCCCACTTCCTTACAAATTTTCATTCCCCGTACAGCCCCATCCCAGGCGCCTGGGTATTTACGGAATTCATCATGCTTTTGCTTGTCGAGAGAATCTAAGGAAATGCCCATACCCATGGCACCGGCCTCTTTTAGTTGTTGAGCTAACTCAAGCGTGAGTAACGTGCCGTTAGTTCCGAAGACGGGACGCAATCCCAAGGACGTTGCGTACGCCACTAATTCTACGATATCTGTCCTCATCAGGGGCTCTCCGCCACTAAAAATCATAATCTTAAAGCCTGCTTTAGCAATCTGCTCTAGCAAAGTCCTTGCTTCGAAGGTACTGAGTTCATCTTCTGCTTTGCATCCAGCATCACGATAGCAATGATCACAGTACATATTGCAAGCGTTAGTCGTATTCCATGAAACTATCAACCCTGTCCCTCCTCTCTAAGCCAGTGCGCTACATCCAAAGCATGATAGGTGATCAATAAATCCGCACCCGCACGTTTCATACTCACCAGGGCTTCCATAACAATCCGTCGTTCATCAATCCAGCCGTTCGCTGCGGCCGCTTTCACCATCGCGTACTCCCCGCTGACGTTATAGGCGACAACTGGCACTCCAAATCTCTCCTTGGTCCGATAGATAATATCTCCATAGGCCAACGCCGGCTTCACAATGATTATGTCAGCACCCTCTTCAATATCTAGGGCTGTTTCCAACATGGCTTCGTTGCCATTCGGAGGATCCATCTGATACGTTCTACGATCTCCAAACTGAGGTGTGGACCCCGCCGCTTCCCGAAAAGGGCCATAGAATCCAGAGGCGAATTTGGCTGAATAAGCCATGATGGGGATATGAGAGTAGCCTTCTTTATCTAATACGCCCCTGATTGCCCCCACTCGTCCATCCATCATATCCGACGGTGCAATCATATCCGCTCCAGCTTGCGCGTGTGACAGAGCCGTCTGGGCAAGCAGGCTTAGCGTCGGATCGTTCAGGACTTGTCCATCTTCAATCAACCCGCAATGCCCGTGATCGGTATATTCGCACAGGCAGACATCGGTAATGACATAGAGCTTTGGATAATGCTTTTTAGCTAAGCGCACAGCCTGCTGAACAATTCCGTGCTCATGGTAGGCCCCTGACCCAACGCTATCTTTGCTCTCTGGAATGCCGAATAACAAGACTGCAGGAATTCCTAGCTTCACAACGTCTTGAAGCGCTAAGACAAACTCATCGAGTGAGAAATTATAAACGCCAGGCATGGTGGAAACTTCCACCTTTTTCTTCTCTCCTGGCATGACAAACATCGGGTAAATTAAATCCTCAACTCGGACATGGTTTTCTCTGACCATGCTTCGTATCGCTTCGTTGACCCGTAAACGGCGCGGGCGCCTTTTAGATTCCATTCGTTGAACCTCCTAAGCCGATCTCTTCATCCGTCAAATAGCAAGCTGGATCGGATTCCCAGAAATCGCCGGTAACCGCTTCCGCACGTGTCCGGAAATTACCGTTACACATGTCTAGGTATTGACAAGCCGAGCATCGCCCCTTGAGCAATGCCTTGCGGTCTTTAAGCCCCGCCATGATGGGATGGGATACATCGGTCCAAATCTCCTCGATCTTACGTTCTCTGACATTTCCGAACGTGATATGCTGAGTGAATTGGTCAGGATGCACGTCTCCCATGGGGTCAACTTCTCCAAAGGCAATACCTGAACGGTTGCCCCCGTTCAGACCAATCAGTTCCTTGATTCTTTGAGCTCTGACCGGGTCTTCTTTTAACGCTTGGATGTACATATACACTCCATCGCAATGGTTATCGACGGTTAGAATTTCCTTCTTCAAGCCGCGTGCTTCGTAATCTCGGGTCCGGCGAATAATCGTATCCATCGCGTGACGGGATTCTTCCGCTGTCACATCTTGGGCAATCATTTGGTTACCACGGCCCGAATAAACCAGATGGTAGAAGCAGACACGATCAATATTTTCAGCTTCAATAAAATCGAAGATCTTATCTAATTCTTTAATATTGTGATGATTAATGGTAAAGCGAAGTCCTACCCGTTGGTCTACGGCGACGCAGTTTTGGATTCCTTGCATTGCTGCCTTGAAGGCTCCTTCTTTACCACGAAACTTGTCATTGACATCTTCAAGTCCATCCAGTGAGATACCAACATAGGATATTCCGATGTCTTTGATACGCCTCGCCACTTCAGGCGTAATCAACGTTCCATTCGTAGAAAGTGTGGCCCGTAGCCCTTTCGAGATTGTATACTCGGCAAGTTCAAAAAAGTCGGGACGGATGAGTGGCTCCCCACCCGAGAAAAGCAGAACGGGAGATTTGGCTTCTGCCAAGTCATCGATAAAGCGCTTTGCTTCTTCGGTCGTCATTTCCCCTTGATATTTTTGAGAATCTGACTCCATATAACAGTGAGCACACTTTAAGTTACATGTCTTCGTCGTATTCCATACGACGACAGGACCGGAACCAATCGTCGTTCCGTTTCGTGCGCCGTGAGAGTCTTTGTTATAGCGCAGAGAGTCTCCGAAATATTCGGTATCGAATAAAAGTTTTGTGACGCTAATCATGGTTTATTTCCCTCCAGTAATGTTTCAACCAATCCGCTAATGGTGTATTGAGCTGCTTCTTTGAAAATCGTTAGACCAAATTCTTGAGCAGTTGCACTGGTGATCGGTCCGATAGAATAGAGTGAAACATTGTCCAATAAGGCTACATCTCCATCGATTAGCGTTACAAAATTACGCACGGTCGAAGAACTTGTAAAGGTGACTGAATGAATCTCTTTATCTCGCAGCAAACTCTTCAATTCCTCACGGTTTGCTCCACCGATGATGGTCTTATAAACTGGAACATCCCAGACATCCACGCCCATGGCCTTAAACGATTTGGGTAATATATCTCTTGCCTCTTCAGCTCTTGCCAATAAGACCCTTTGACCGGATAACATACGGCCCGACAAACCTTCAACGATTTTCTCCGCTCGAAACTCATCCGGTACAAAGGCAACTCGCAGTCCTTTTTTCTCTAAAGACGCTTGGGTTGCAGGACCAATGGCCACAATTTCAAGGCCCACCAGATCGCGAACATCTCGTTCTTGAAGCTTAAGCTCCGCAAAAAACGCTTCAACCCCGTTCACACTCGTAAAGATGAGCCATTGAAAACATTCCAGATTCTTAATCGCTTTAATTAAATAGGAGTTATCTGTCGGAGGCGCAATTTCAATGGTCGGAAACTCCCAGGCTTCGCCTCCTAACGATTCAATCGCTTGAGACAGCTCGCTCGCCTGATGGCGCGCCCGAGTTACGATAATCCTTTGACCAAACAATGGTTTCTTTTCAAACCACTGGAGTTTTTCCCGCAAAGAAACCACGTCTCCGACTATGATAATGGAGGGATTTGAAAATCCCTGTTTCTGAACTTCTGCTGCAATAGTGTCTAGTTGCCCAACGAGCGTCCGCTGCTCAGGCCGCGTGCCCCATTGAATAATCGCCACTGGGGTTGTGGGCTTTTTGCCATTTTCCATCAGCTTTTGAGCGATCAGAGGAAGATTGGCCATGCCCATCAGGAACACCAGCGTCCCGTGTGATTGCGCGAGATGATCCCAGTGAATGGTTGTTTCATTTTTGGTGGGATCTTCATGTCCCGTAATGACCGCAAACGAGGTTGTTATATCACGATGCGTCACTGGAATACCTGCATAGGCTGGAACAGCGATCGCTGAGGTGATACCCGGTACGACTTCAAACTGAATACCGGCATCAAGTAACGCTTCTGCTTCCTCGCCTCCACGGCCAAAAACAAAAGGATCCCCCCCTTTAAGGCGGGTCACTATTTTCCCTTCTAAACCTTTATCCACGAGCACTTGATTAATTTCATCTTGCTTCAGTGTGTGGCGATCCGGAGATTTCCCACAATAAATGAGCTCACAATCCGGGCGGGCTAACGTTAAGAGACGCCGCGAAGCTAAGCGATCATAAACTAAAACATCCGCTTTGGCAATACATTCTGACCCTTTAACAGTTATTAACTTCGGGTCTCCTGGACCAGCACCCACTAAATATACAAATCCTTTACCCAAAACGAACACTCCTATCCAATCATATACAGCTTTAATTATATTATATACTATATTGTAATATCTTTAAACAACTAATCGCACTCGCCTCAAACGGTGCTTCCATAACGAGGCGGAACACAAAGTGTTCCCTCGTCTCCCAGGACAGCTACCTGAGCGCCCTTGCCTTCCACTGCGGTTTTATACCCTCGAACGAAAAGTCCGATTGTCCTGCAAGAACGAACCGTCCCTACTTGCATCCACATGCATCCGTCGCCCTAGTTCCAAGCCCGGAACTTGTGCTTACAAAAGCGAACCCTCTTTGATGGAGTGGTCCGCCAAACTCGGCTCAAGCGGTGCATGCATCAGCGGGGCGGAACACAAGGACGTGTTCCGCCGGCCATGCGGCATGGACGCCGCATTGGTCGGGCACCCCGCCCTCATTCATCAGACCGCTTGAGCCCTAGTTTGGCCCACGACATCACGAGGCGAGCGTTGTAACACAAGTTCTCCTCTAGGATCTTATTTCCGCCAATATCTCAATGGCCCCCAGCTTAATCAGACGATCGGCGACCTCGAGTCCCACCGTTTCGGGATCGGTCCCTTTGGCCTCCGCCTTGATCAAGCGTACTCCATCTAAACTTGCCACCATTCCTCGCAGAAGGATTTGTCCTTCAACGACATGCGCTAAGGCTCCTACAGGGACTTGACAGCCTCCTTCAAGCTTGCACATCAGAGCTCGTTCCGCGCGGACTGCTTGTTCTGTCGTACCATGATTAAGTCGAGATAATAACTCATGAATGTCCGTGCGATTTTCAACAATTTCGATTGCTATTGATCCTTGCCCGACCGCTGAAAGCATCATGTCCTCAGGCAGGATTTGAGTGATTCGCTCTTCCCACCCCAGTCGCTTCACGCCAGCAGCAGCAAGAACAATCCCAGCCATGTCAGACTCCATCAACTTCTTCCAACGCGTTTGAAGATTCCCTCGCAAATCCATAAACTCCAGATCCGGGCGATAATGTTTCAGTTGTGCTTTTCGACGCAGACTACTCGTACCAATGAGAGAGCCTAGAGGCAATTCCTCAAGCGTCATCCCGTTCCTGCTTAAAAAGACATCCCGTGGTTCCTCACGTTCACAAAAAGCGCTAATCGTTAACCCCGTCGGCAACATGGTTGGCATATCCTTAAGGCTATGAACTGCCATATCGAGTTCCTGATTCAAGAGACCATTTTCTAGTTCCTTGGTAAATAACCCTTTGTCCCCGATTTTAGAAAGGGGAACATCTAAGATCTTATCCCCTTTGGTTTTCATAGAAACAAGCTCGAATGTTAGATGAGGATAAAACATAGCTAGCTGACTTTGTACCCACTCGGCTTGCCACATCGCTAATAGACTGTCCCGAGTACCAATACGGATATTCTTCATTCTGCCCTCCTGTGATGGTGAACTTGCCCCGGATTCTGATTAACGGTCAAATTTGGTCGTTTGTCTTCTTCTGCAACATCCAAATCGAAAAGATTTTGCAAAATTTCCGTATATAAATGACCTTGGCTGGTCGTGGCATACTCTTTAAGATTCTTAATAGGCCCATGTAAGAGGTGATTAACGATGGAATTAGCCATTGAGGAAATGATCTTTTCCTGATTTGGAGTTAACCCGCCTAGGTGCTCAAGTGCACGACTAAGCTGTGCATCCTTAATTTTCTGTCCTTTTGCTTGTAAGGCTAAAATTGTTGGAACTACAAACAAGGAATTATGCCATTTGAGGAAACGCAGCATTTCCTCTTCAATGATCTTTTCCGCATTGACGGCGGCTAATTCACGTTCTTGATGATGACGGTCGACAACCCCCCGTAAATCATCAATGTCAAAGAGCGTAATTAGGGGTATCCCCCCCACATCAGGGTGAATATCACGTGGTACCGCAATATCAATCAGGAGCATAGGACGGCCCTTTCGGCTGGTCATGATCTCCCGCATGCGTTCCGGCATTAAAACAAAATGTGTCGAAGCCGTTGCGGAAATCACTATATCTACTTGCTCAAGGTACTGATCCATATCGTCAAAACGCACCGCTCGACCGGAGCATTCTTCTGCCAAAATAACCGCTTTTTCGTACGACCGATTCGACACCAAGACAGTATTTGCCCCCGCGGCGACCAGGTTCTTGGCAGTTAGGGTGCTCATTTCTCCGGCACCCATGATTAGGATTCCTTTACCCACGAGTTCACCGAAGTGTTGTTTGGCAAGTTCTACCGCTGTATAACTGATGGAGACAGGGTGCTGATCGATCAACGTATCCGTACGTACGCGTTTACCCACTGCTAAGGCAGTCTGGAAAAGCACGTTAATGGCTTTATTCGTGACCTGTGCATCATTTGCTTGTTCATAAGCATTACTTACCTGTCCGATGATTTGAGTCTCTCCCCGAACCATCGAATCCAAACCAGACGTAACTCGAAACAAGTGGCGTACAGCATCATACAAGGTGTGCACAACGAGGTATTGATCGAATACGTTTTCCTCGACTCCATGGTGATTGACTAGAAACTTCTTAATAGAGCGGATCCCCACTTCGACATCCGTGGTTGCAGCATAAACCTCAGTACGATTACAGGTACTGAGAATCACAATCCCTTCAAGTCCGGGATAACTTTTGAGTTCTCGCAATGCATCTTGCATCCGGGAGGGCTGAAAGCTCATTTTTTCTCGAATTTCGACGGGTGCACTTCGATGATTTAATCCAATAGCGACAGGAAACACGTTTCGACCACTCCTTCCGCCTCAGTTAATTGCTGGGCTTTGATAAGCTCCCTCACTTTGCCGTCCGTTGCCCGATTCCAAAAGATACTCCGTTTCTCGGGAGACAAGCTTGACTTAGCTTTATTCCGCCAAGTTCTCAGCAATTTGAGATAGTCAGCCATCTCCTGACCATAATGCGTTTGCAACTCTGCACGAACTTGCCTCGCCACAATCGGACTGCTTCCCCCAGTGGATACCGCAATCTTTAAATCTCCTTGTTCCATGATTGACGGAACAATAAAACTACACTTCTCCGGGTCATCTACGACATTGACCGGCCGATGATAAGCTTTGGCATCACGGGACACTTTAGCATTCACGTCCTCTTTCTCCGTGCAGGAAAAAACAAGGATCGCTTCTTGAATATCGTCTGAGGAGTATTCTTTTTCTGACCAGAGACAGGTAGTATCGTTAATCAGCACCTTCAACTCCGGAACAACCTGTGGGGAGACAATATAAACGATCGCTCCATGTTCCAGGAGGGTCTGAACTTTTCGCAGCGCGACCACTCCACCTCCGACGACCAAAACTGGCTGAGCTTCTACATCCATGAATATGGGATAGTACTGTGGCATAAAAATAGTCACCTTCTTCAGCTTCTCTATCATATTTTTCGCTTATTTCTACTTTTTTATCTTATTTTCGGACGTTTTTAGTAATAACTGATCTTTACTTTTCTTACTTTTTTTCAACTAGTTCAACTCTTTTACTGAGCATATGAATGCAGCCCTGGTAAAAGATAGTTGACACCGAAGAAAGTGAATAACACCGCTACAAAACCAAAGACCGCCATCCAAGCAGCCCTCTTCCCTCTCCATCCATACATCGACCTGGCATGTAAGTAACCCGCATAGATGATCCAGGTAATCAGCGACCATGTCTCTTTAGGGTCCCACGACCAATAGGTCCCCCAAGCATAATCTGCCCATATTGCGCCCGTAATAATGCACAGTGTCAAAAGCGGAAACGCAAATTTGACGACCTTGTAGGACAGTTCATCCAGTATATCTAGCGCTGGAAACCGTGAGACAATCCCCTGTGATTGAAATTTTTCGGCCTTTTGTTCTCTACTCCATTTCATTAGATACATAATCCCGATCCCAAAGGAGGTGGCAAAAGCACCGTAAGCTAACATCGCTGTCACGACGTGGAAGGTGAGCCACTGACTCTTTAGTGCCGGAGGAATTGCTTGAGCAATTCGTTCCTGGGGACCCATACTCATAATAATGAACATCAACAGTAAGAAAGGAATGGGCATAACAAATGCGCCGAGTGACCTCAGCTTATAGCGAACCTCGGCAAACAGATAAACAGCCATGATTCCCCAAATGAAGGTTAAGATAAATTCGTAACCATTGGAAAGTGGTGCATGTCCAGAAATGATCATTCTAAGGATGATAGCAGAGGTGTTCGCAAGCAAGGCGATAATCGTAACATAGGTTGCTAAACGTCCAACGAATTCATGTTTGGAACCTATCCAAATCCAGTACAACAGCATACCTAAGGTGCTTGCCATCACCAAACAATAAAACATGGTAACTTCAAGGTTTTCTAACATTCTGTGCCCTCCTAGTATCTTATCATTTTGTAACAGCGCTAACAAATTGTTCTAAGGCTTTTCGGGTATTGCCCGATACCTTCCCTGATAACGCTCCCACCGTTAGATTCCCTTGAATACCATCTTCGGATTGAAGTGTCCCAGAGATAACCTGGGGTTGCCAGTAGAAGGCCAGTAACAACCCACCTAACAACAACGCGCAGCCTAACCAAATAACCGTGACTCCAGGGTCCTTCTTAACCTGCAAACCAGTAAATCCGTTGGTCCCATCAAAGGTTAGCTGATAGGTTCCTTGTACATCGATCGTTTGCCCCGAGGTAAGCTGCCCAGATTGGACTGGTTGCTCCCCAGTCCCTTTGTAGATCTGGTAAGAAGCTCCCGCCTGACCTGAAGTACTTGACCCCATAATGGTTGTTGCAATGAGATAAAGGTCTGTCCCAGGGGCCTGAAAATAATTTTGTCCCTGCTCACGCAAGATAACTGGGATTTTCTGACCCTTCATAGCTGCTGTAAAATGAGCGCCATTAGAAAAATTCGCTTGATAGAAAGTAATTCCCTTATACACAAACGGATGGTTCACTGACAATGTGTCGCTAGCCACTTCTTGTCCATTTTCTAAAATGCTCATGTTTGTATACCAATTATCTCGTTCACCGTTGGGTAAAAGCCGATCCTCCGCAGAATTTATGCGAACACTAAACGTTTCGGAAACGGTCCCCTTCGAAAGCTGTATCGACTGGATTGGCAGGGTACTTCCAGCCCCTTGCATAAAGTATCCTTTAAATCCCAGGATGGATCCTAATAAGGCCCCGAGAACTAACACTACAAACGACAGATGGGTGATTAACGATCCCCAGTTTCCCAACCGGCGTTTTATGGCAATAAAACTCCATAAGTTGGATTGATCGCTCAATACGAAGTGATAGCCTTGTTGTTTCAAGACCTTCTGGACCGATTCTTGAAGCGGCGCAAACGTTCCTTGAACCACCATTCTATTTTTTTGCGGAATCTGCTCCAGTTTAGACGGTGGTTTCAGCTTAAACGTTCGTTTATAGATCCCGTTAACCCGCTGCACACTACACACTATGAGATTGATACACAATAGACCCAGCAACAAGCTAAACCAAACGGTACTATAAAGATGTGTAAACCCCATTGTTTGCCAGAGTTGGCCCACGGCTTTAGCCTTTTCGGGCTCCTGCTCTAGCTGTGGTATTAGTGTTCCTATTGCTGCCACAAAAGCAATAATTCCCAACAGGGCCAGTCCCAACTTCATTGAGCTAAAGGCTCTCCAAAGTCGATCACTCCAACTATTCGAATTTTCAACCATTAATTTACCCTCCTAGTCTAAGGCTTGTCGTTGTAATAAGTAGGACAGATACATTGTTATCGTCGATATCTACAGATTGACAAGCTTAACCTATATTGTACCCTATTCGAGCCTTGAATTCCAAGTGAAAGTCAAACTCATCCTTTAAGCCCCTTTTCCCCACTCAAAGTGACTAATTATCTCAACCTGGGCTGTGTTGAATGACTATGTAACCTTAGCTAGAGTATATAATTAGCCTTTTACAGAAACTATAACATCTTTACTTAGATAGTTCAAAATCAAGTCCAGATTTGACCAAATGAAAATAAGCTTGAATTATTATCGTCCCCTTTGATAGTTTATATGTTCTGACACAATAAAACCAAAGGAGACGGATAATGCTCAAGCTTATTAATACACGTTACAACGATATAAATGTTGCTTCAAGAGGAAGGAGACTTTTTGATGCTAATATCAGTTTAAGTGTGCATTGCTTTTTGAGTTTTGTTGGCATGGCAGACCTTACAGTTCCATATCCAGTAATCATCCCCTTGGAATTTTTGAGGAATGGAAGCGTCCGCGCTATTGGTTGACTTGAATTCACCGTGGGTACTGTTATGGCAAGCCTCACAATATAACTCACCATTCATGACACTGATTGGGGAATTGTTAAATGTGGAATTTCTGTAAAGGGTGTTCGCATTTTCCTGGTGTTTAGAATCGTGGCAGTCAGCGCATTTGGGCTCCTGCAGCCAAGCCTGGCGCCCGCCTTGTAGCGACGTTGTCATTTTATTCATATCACCATGACAGTCAACACAGGTCTTGCCGGCTTTTTCCATAATACCGCGCAAGCATTGGGTATTTGTTCCAGGATGACAATTGTAGCAACCAGGGGTAGTATTAGCTGCAACGGTCGTAGTGGTCATTTTATCCTTATGGAAGTTGTGCATAGCTAATGATAAGCTTTCTACACCGGTCTTGCCAGGAGCACCTAAAGCATTGTCTGAATGACACTCCGAGCACTGGTGTAAGGTACCATTAGCCTGATCAGTAACTAACGTAGTACCGTTATGGCTATCGTGCTTCTGTAGAATATCCAATTGCGGGTTCGTGGTACCATGGCAATTTTGGCAATTCATTTCTGTCGAAACTGGAGCAGCGACTGCGGCAGTTTGTAAAATATTGTTATTGGTATCGGTGACTGTAATATTAGCAGCGCCATAAGGATCCCAGGTACCGTCATCATCATAGGGGGTAATGGGAATTCCTGTAGCAACAAAACCTAGGTTCTTGGCATCCACTTGCATCGTTCCTGATAATGGAGTACCAGTAATACCGATATTAGCCGGTACGTTCCAACCATATTTCGGAGCAAACTGCCAGAAATTAGTATGAAGAGTAGAGTTCGTTTTCTTGGGGAAGGTATATGCAACATTTACTCCACTTGTTATCATACCACTTGTATTATTGCGGTTCTTAATCTGTACATGTAAGGTGTTAAAGGGCGGTAAAACACTAAAATAAGAATAATCGTTCTGATCACAGTGCATGCCCAAATCGTTCCAGGCAAAGACTGAATAGCCCATGCTAGCAGCCGGGATTGTCTGTGTACCGTAAGCTTTGGTTAAGCTAAAGTTCACATTGGTCAGAGCGCCAGAAGCTACAGTGCAGACAAGCGACGTTGTTTGATACCCAGAAACGGAAATTTTCAAGGTATAGCTACCGGCAGCTTCACTTAAAGAGTAATTACCTGATGCATCACTAGTCGCCGTGGTTCTACTACCATCGTTAATTGTCGCCCCGGCAATTGCTGCGCCTGTGTTAATATCCTTGACTGTACCGCTAATACCGGTGGTTATAGCGGCGCTCGCAATTGTCGATAGACAAACGACTATAGCTAAAGACAACATAAAGCTAAGCAATAAACTTACTTTGGTCTTAAGCATTTCTAAAGCTCTCCTTCTTCACTCTTTCTAATAAAGATTCTTGAATCATACTTTAATTTTCCAACCGTCTTTCTGTTTGATCAGGTCCTCATTAACTTTGACGATTGCAGGTTCAGTACGCTTAAACTTCGTCGATGAGGCAAAGGTAATTTCTACGGTTGCCTTCGCAGCATCTTTCTGGGTATCTAACTGTAAAACCTTATAAGACTGAACAACTGAAGCTTCCTTACGGTGACTGATGAACTCATCTTTAGTCACTTTTTTCTGATATTCCGAGTCATAACAGGTATAAGTAGTCGCATAATCTTGTTGCTGGGCCGAAGTAAAATACTTGTCCAACACTTCCCGAGAAGTTTGTTCTTGAGGGGAACAGCCTGCTAGATTAAAAGTCAGAAACACACTTAATGTCAGCATATAAATAAGATACTTTTTCATGTTTCTCACTCCTTAAAGGTTTAAACTTCCATAAATAAAATATCATCTAATTAATTGTTTTTGTTTTTCACCCCTCTTCCCCTCAAAATTTATAGTTTGACATTAAGTCCCAAAGGTGAATAAAAGTTCTTTCACATATAGTATAAACCAATCGTTTAAGACAGTTCGGTGACTAAAGTCACAGAAGGCTCAATGCTTTTTGTAGCCCAGAACGGTCAAGCACCGTGATTTTCCCTCTGGTAACCTTAATCCAGTGTTCCTTTTCAAACTCCTTCAATAGACGACTAATAACTTCTCGGACAGTACCAAGTTCTAAAGCGATACCCTCATGAGTTATTTTTATAAGCTGTTCTTCGATGGATGTTTTAGTCAATAAGAATTCTGCAAGTCGGTGGTCCATACGCTCAAACGCAAGCTCTTGGACAAGCGTCATCAGTGCTGCCAAGCGTTGGGTTAAGTGACTATAGACAAAAACCCGCAGGCAATCAGATTGTTCAATCCAATCTTCGAACTGTTTCACTGGGAGTAAAAGTGCCTCAGCTTCTTCTTCAACATAAGCAGTGGCGGGATAGGGAATCCCTGCCAATACGCTCGAGAGCAGCAAAATACAGCATTCGCCAGGGGTTACCCTGTAAAGGACAATGACACGTCCGGATTCCGATGTTTTAACGACGCGAAGTGTTCCGCTAAGTAACAGTGCAATATGGGTGGAGTGTTCACCCGCCTCGAAGGCACAGGTTCCAGCTGGAAGTCGAACGACCGATGGGGGGTTTTGAACGAAGTCAATTTCGTTGAGACATGGGAAGAGGTTTTCAATTCTTGCTAAGATGTTATTCATTGCTATCCTCATGTCCTAATTTATTTACGTACATTTCGACACATTATTACATTTATACTTAAATAATCTAATATTTTGCGGATGTATTTAAGTATAACAGGTCAAATTTATCATGTATAGGCCATTCGTCCTGTATCTCTTCTTTCCATAATAGCAATTTAGCATCGTTAATTATTGCTTGTCATAAGCTGGTAAATTAGTAATTAACAATTATACAATCAGGTTGACAAAAAAGTGCACCTCGCTATCATAAACCCCATTCATTACCGTTCCATGAATTTTGTGTAAAGAATAGGTTAAAACGTTATCATCGGAGAATGTATGCTAATACTCATAGCCGCGTTACAAGGACGCATAGTAATGAATAACGAAAAAAAGCCCCATCATACGGGGCTTTCTTTAGGCATCAGTAAGAGTAAGGGCACGATGCATTGCTATTAAGCTCTCACTTCAATATTCCAAACTAAAACTTTCGAACCCGTATAAACTCAGCTAACTCTTCTAAAGCTTTACGAGTTGGAACCTTGGGAAGCTCCTGGAGATGTTTTTTAGCCTTTTCAATATATAAATCGACCATTTGCATCGACTTATCGATCGCTCCAGTAGAGTTGATCAGTTGAATAGCTTCTGATACTTCATCATCTGTTTTGTCCATTTTGCCGAGCAAATTTTTTAAACGAGTGGGCTCCTGTGACATTTGAAGGGCCAGGATCATGGGTAAGGTCATGATTCCTTGATGCAAATCTCCCCCAACCGGCTTCCCAAATTCGGAGGCTTTCGCTGTAATATCCAATACATCATCGACAATTTGAAAGGCCATGCCCAGTGAATGTCCATAAGCACCCAATGCCCAAATCTGACGCCGGGGAGCTCCCGAAACCAAAGCCCCTAATCTACAGCAGGCTGAGATCAACAAGGCGGTTTTACGTTTTATGCGGTAATAGTACTGTTTTAGATTTTGCTCTACATCAAAGGAGGATTTAATCTGCTGAATCTCCCCTTGGCACATTTCAACACTGATTTCTGCCAAAATGCGGGAAACCTCAGGATGATCGATCTTCGCTATCAGCACCAAGGATTTGGCAAACAGATAGTCCCCTGTTTCCACCGAGACTATATTACCCCAGTTCGCCTTAACCGTCGGTCGTCCTCGTCTGGTCATTGACGCATCTACGACATCATCATGGACCAGCGAAGACATATGTATCAGCTCTAAGGCCATCGCCACAGGAATTAATTTTTCCAAGGAGTAGCCATAGAATTTCCCTGCTAACAGCGTGAAAGCCGGACGTAATCGTTTCCCTCCAGCAGCCAATAAATGGACAGCCGAATCTTGGAGAATCGGATAATCCGTCTCCACAAATTTTGTCAGCTCTTTTTCAACCCTTTGTAGATCTGAATTTATTTGATTGAAAAGCCAGAGTTGTTTCAAATCCGATTCACCTGCTCGCACCCTTTTCTTCATAAGATACCATATCTGATGGCAATTCCGCTAGTGGATCATTCCCCTTGGTCTTTGACGGTTCCTTTGTGACTAAGATTTCATCCTCGTAGGTTAATAAGTCCTCGTCAGCGTCTAATGTTTTTTGTGCTACGTTCTGAGTAGAATGAGGTCCCTCGTCGGCAACTCGTGGGGAAGGTGTTGGCTCGAATACTTTGTTCACAACCTTGCTCGGGATGTCGATGGAACTTTGAAATTCTTTCGTCAATTCATTGGTCGCTTTGCGGACTTCGAACACAATCCTACCAATCTTTCTTGCAATGTCCGGTAATTCCTCAGGACCAAACATAATAAGTGCAATAGCCAAAATCAAGACAATTTCTGTAATGCCCATATCATTGCCCCCTTACTTCAAGGCTAGGTCTTTGTCTCTACTTCGAGCGACGAGATACCCCAGCCAGATACTAATTTCATAGAGGAGATACATAGGACCCGCCATGAGCATTTGGGTAAACCAATCGGGTGTCGGAGCGACGAAAGCAGCAATGATAATAATCGCTAAAATTGCCCAACGTCTATTCTTGGCTAACGTCTTAGGAGACAACAATCCTATGCGAATTAAGATCAATAAGACGATTGGAAGTTGAAAAACAAGTCCGAAGGTTAAGAGAAAGGTCAAGAGGAAACCCAAGTAAGACGTTTTAGTCAGAAACGGTGTTGAGGATACACCCCCGGCTCCCGCAGACATCAAAAACTTAATCCCTATGGGCAGAATCACGTAGAAACATAAGGCGACCCCAGCCAGAAAGAGAACCACTGAACTGGGAACAATAATATATAAATACTTCCGTTCATTTTGCTTCAACGCCGGTAACACAAAACTCCAAATCTGCCACATGAGGACCGGGAGAGCCAGCGCCACGCCAACGAACATCGATACTTTTAACTTAACTAACATGGGTTCCATGGGTGTTGTTGTAATAAACCTGATATCTTTCAACTGTGTTACCGGATGAGCTAAATAGGCGAATGTTTGATCACTGATGAACCATCCAATCATAGTACCTATGGCAATGGCATACGCTGCTACAATCAAAACCTTGCGCAGGGCCATAATATGTTCCATTAACGGCAAATTGCCATCTCCACGGGGTCGTCTGCGCATCCGCCTACACTTCCTTCCCGTACTCCTTTAGCCATTCGTAGTGCGTGTTGCGTTGAACCGCGCGATAACCAGCATCTTCAATACAACGGATAATTTCCTGCAACGGGACGCGCGTTTGTACTCCAGCAGCCCGAACAACATTTTCCTCTAACATCGTACTGCCAAAATCATTCGCCCCAAAACGCAAAGCGACCTGCGCCATCTTGGCTCCTTGGGTGACCCACGACGCTTGTATATTAGGGACATTATCGAGCATTAGACGAGCGACTGCGAGTGTCCGCAGATACTCGACACCCGTACTTCCTTCTCCGCCAAGCTCAGTGTTCGTCGGTGCATAACTCCAAGCGATAAAGGCGGTAAATCCACCGGTTTGATCCTGGGCATCCCGTACGCGAACCATGTGCCTTATTCGTTCTTCAAACGTCTCAACATGACCGAACATCATGGTCGCTGTAGATTTCATACCCAGCTTATGTGCCGTAGTCATCACATCCATCCACTGTTGCCAACCTATTTTATTAGGACTGATCAAATGACGTACGCGATCATCTAGGATTTCTGCCCCTCCTCCGGGAATCGAATCTAAACCTGCATCTCGGAGGCGACGAATGACTTCTTCCAGACTCAACTTAGCTTTGTCGGCGAGGTCCCATACTTCCGGAGGGCTAAACGAGTGAATGTGAATGGGGTAATGCGCCTTAATATCGCGGAGAAACGTTTCAAAATACTCTAAATCCAAATCGGGATGCAATCCACCTTGAATTAAAAGCTGAGTTCCCCCAACGGCAATTGTTTCTTCAATTTTAGCATGTATTACGTCACGTGACAAAATATATCCTTCTGGATCTTCCGGTTTACAGTAGAAGGCACAGAACTTACACTGACACGAACAGACATTGGTGTAGTTAATGTTCCGATCAATCACAAATGTTACGACTTTTTCCGGATGCATCTGTCGACGGACAAGATCCGCCCCTTGTCCCAAAGAAAGAAGATCAGCATCCTGTAATAGCTTAACCCCATCTGCGAGGGATAACCGTTCACCCTTTAAACGTTTCTCGATGATCTCTAAGGTCTCCATGTGCACGTTCTTCTCCCCTTTCACGTCCTAAGGACACGATAGAGAGTATCCCGTTCCACCGCATCTCTTCCTGCCTTATCAATCATGTGGATCATGGCTCGCTTACTCATGGCCTGGCTTGTTTCTAGATCATCCACTCCGAAAGCCAGAGAAACTTGGGCCAATTTTGGACCAAGCATTATCCAAAACGCTTGAATATGAGCAACATTGTCCAGCAGAATCCGTGAGATCGCCAGCATTTTCAAGTCCTCAAAACCCGTTGTATTTCCACCACCCAAGCTTCCCTCTAATTTCGTGTTCTCAGGGCATACCGGCAGTGGTATGAACGTTTGGAGCTTTCTACTCTTGTCCTGCTGCACTCGGAGTTGTAGTAAATGGTCGATTCGTTCCTCAGTCGATTCATTATGTCCATAAAGCATCGTTGCTGTGTTTGCGCGCATGCTAATGTCATTCCGAGCAGCTGTTTCAATCTCCTCCGACGAGAGCGGTAAGGCTTGTGGATCTTCCTTTTTCGTCTGATTAATAGGATGATTGTCGATGAAATAGGTTTGGTTACCGTTCTTCTGTTCGCGCACGAGGTTGGCCATATACCCTAGGGCTAAGATGTCTTGACTGTTCATCATACGTACACCGGCCTCAAACTCTAATCGTTCGCCCTTCTCGACTTTTTCTACTAGGTCACTTAGTTCGCTTTGAGCAAACAGTGGATGCATAATGCCTTCTCCCTTCATCGCAATAAGATTAAATCCGAGACTGAGAACACAAAGAGCAAGATACTTAAGTAGCCATTAAGGTCGAAAAAAGCAACTCCGATCTTCGAGAGGTCGTCTGCTGAGACAAGTCGATGTTGGCGGAAAAGTAACACGATCGCAATCGCGACGCCTAAATAGTAAAGCCAACTCATGGACATTACCACACCGACTGAAATAAAAAAGATAGGCGCGAGAACATGCAGAAACGACGAAATCTCTAAACCTCTCTGCACTCCGAAAATAGCTGGAATTGAGTGTAATCCTTCGTTACGGTCAAACTCAACATCTTGGCAGGCGTAGACGACATCAAAACCTGCAACCCAAGTCATAACACCAAGCCCTAAAAGAATGGGTGCCAAAGCCCAATGACCAGTTACCCCGATCCAGGCACCGGCCGGAGCCAAACCCAGTGAGATTCCTAAGGCGAGATGGCATGCCCAGGTAAACCGTTTAGTATAGGAATATAAAACAAGGAAAAAAACAGCAATTGGCATTAACCACAAAGCCAAAAGATTGAGTTGGTACGCGGAATAGCCAAGCAGTAAGAACGAGAGCACCGTATAAAGATAAACTTCCATCACCTTTAGCTGGCCAGCTGGCAGTGCCCTCTGCGCCGTCCGGGGATTACGAGCATCAATATGCCGGTCGATGAGCCGATTCAAGGACATGGCCGCCGTGCGAGCCCCTATCATAGCCAACGTGATCCAGAAGAGTTTCGAACCAAGCTGAACCCCTTTCAAACCATAGGGAACACTATAATAGGCCAAAAAAGCGCCTAGATAAGCAAATGGAAGGGCAAACAATGTATGTTCGAATTTAATCATTTCAAAGAAAACTTTTAGTTTATGCATACTCCCACTCCGTTCGTCACGATCCCGCCTGTTGGGGATGGTAATCTGTGTTTAGCTTCCCTGCTATGTAATGGTAGACTTCAAGGAGGGGTTGTACTTTAAGGCTCGACGAAGGCGTAATCTCACCTAAGATATTGTTCGCTTGTTGAAGAATCGATTGTACTACGGTATTTCCCAAGCCTTCCTTCCAAGCTCCCCAGGCCAATCCCAACTCAAACCCAAACGCTTGAAGTTTATCCTGTAACGGAAGTGAAACACCCGCAAGCTCTGCACTAAGGTGTGCTGCCTTAGACGTTATCATCGCGCTCTCTTGTTTAATAATTTCTAGCCACTCATCAGTCTTTAATTGTTTGCCACGAGCAAGCCAGCGTGAAATACCTCCCTCACTCATCGTCCCTATGCATTGGGCCAGAGTGTCTAAAAAAGGAAGTAGATTCTCTCGACAGAGTTCTAAAAAGAACTTCCCATATAATAAATCCCCGACAAGCACCGGAAACTGTCGAAGCTCTTCCGGGATATCATTATCATCTTTCATCAACGAATGGACCTGGTTGGCCATAAAAACAAGCTGAACAATCCCAGCCAAGGCGACGGATTTTCGGCCATGATCTCCGCAGGCCCGACTTGTGGCTAACACGATTGCCGGGCAAACAGTTCGATCAAGCTCATCCATATCTAGCTTAACCAGTTCCTCAAAGTCTGCAGCCTTACAATTGATTTCTTGGCGCAAATGCGCCTGTACTTCGTTCAGTTTCTCAAGGAAGCTGAATTCTAAAGGAACCATTTTATCGCTCCTTGTCTTTCTATAATCAGTCATTAACCTATTACATATTCGTGATACTTATTTAAAATCCTGCCTAATTCACCTAATATACCTTGATAATATGACATTATTTCTCTCAGAGTATGTACAACGCCATGAAATACAATAGACCCTGCAACTGCTTCAGTCACAAGGTCTATCTAAGCACCAGTCAAAAAGTATAACATTTGTTCTTTATCCGTCCTTGTCTTAGTCCGGAATAAAATAAATATCCCTCCTACATATTTACCGCTTCTTTCGGCAATTCAACAATTCCACGCTTAATCTCCGTCGCAGTCATATGATCTGCATTAAAATGTTCGGTTAAATAATTACAGGCATCCCAGGGATTGACACTGTCCCCGCAAGTAAAGACGTCTACAGCTGCATAGCCTAGTTCAGGCCACGTGTGGATGGCTAGGTGTGATTCAGAAATTACTACAACACCGCTCACCCCTTGAGGACTGAACTTATGAAAAACTACCTCACGTACCTCGGCACCTGCCTCCAATGCTGCGTTGACCATCAGTGTTTCGACTTTTTCTCGATTGTTTAAAATGTCGAACCCACACCCGTAAATCTCAGCCAACACATGACGTCCAAGAGAATTTGCCAATTGTGATCGTTGCCCCCTTCTCTACTACAAAATAGGAAGGAATCCGAGCCGAAAAACCCTTCTCCGGTTATCACAAATTCCCATCGTTATAAATTGTAGCACAACGTTCAGAGTTGTCAATAAAAATTTTATCTGCTTTTAATTATATTACTCTGACTTGATCCATCTTGTGATACTTCTTTTACTTCTCTACTAATTAATATGGCGTATAAGGAGGGTCACTCAGCCATTGCACCATCCAAGCCAAAATAGAAACCTCATTAATCCTAACGTTAGTGACTTCAACTTTAAAACCCATCAAACAACTAATTATTGAACTTTTTGGATATGCTATTATGGGAATTATAATCCTAAAACCATCAAAAGAGAAAATAATTCTAAATGAAACTAACAAAACCAAACTAAACCAAGCACTGTTATTGCGTACCCATTATTGACTTGCAAGTCTTACTATTCTATAGTTAGTACGTGTGAGTAAAATCGTAATGGAGGTGAATTATTTGAGTTTAACGTTGACTGCTGCTGAAGCCGCGAAAATTTTAAAAATTTCAAAATATACCCTTTATGAACTCGTAAAACGTGGAGAGCTACCCGCTCACCATATCGGTCGGCAACTTCGTATAGACCCTACTGTCCTTGACCACTATCTACATGGAACTATGAGTTCCTACAATACCACTCCTACAGTAACAACCTCCAGCTTATCTACAATTATACCCTCTAACCCTACTGGATTACCAATCATTCGCTTCATTGGAAGCCACGACCCAGTCGTCGAGCTTCTTTTTGAATTTCTCAAGCATGCTCCAATACCCATTGAATCTTCAATTTCTTTTAGAGGAAGCATGGACGGGCTAATTGCGCTTTATCGCCGGGAAGCAGAGATTTCAGGGGTGCACCTTTGGGATAACGTTTCACAAGACTATAACATCTCTTACGTCCAACATGTTATCCCCGATGAATCTGTATGTATTGTGAATTTAGTCCAGCGGGAGCAGGGTTTCATTGTTGCGCCCGGCAATCCTTTAGATCTTCATACCTGGGATGATATTACCAAAGTAGGGGTGCGGTTTATCAATCGCCAAAAAGGATCTGGCACACGTCTGCGACTCGACTCATACTTGCAAGCGGAGAAAATTTCTCCCGATCGTATTCTAGGATATGGACAGGAAGAAACCACACACTCTGGCCTCGCTTGTCTCATAGCCAACGGCCAAGCTGACGTCGGCGTGGGCGTAAAAGCTGCAGCTCAACGACTCGGCCTTGATTTTATCCCTTTATTCCAGGAACGTTATGATCTGGTTTGTTTAGGTCAGACCACTAAAACCCCGGCTTGGAAGCAACTATTAAATATTTTAAGGTCACCAGGATTTATCCAAGCCATTAACCAACAGAATGGGTATGATACTTCGCTGACTGGAAACATTCTCTTAAATACCTAAATCACTTTTTTTAAAAGATTAGAGGAGGAAATAGAAAAATGAAAAAGAACTTAAAATCTCGCCTTAACATTTTCGCGTTACTTATGATGGCCCTTATGGTGATTGTCGTAGGATGTGGAACAACCGCTGCACCTGCTCCTGCACCACAAGCCGTTGAAACCCCGAAACCAGCACGACCCGAACTAATTCTCGCGACTACCACAAGTACTCAAGACAGCGGTTTACTCGATGTGCTCATCCCTGCTTTCGAGAAAAAAACAGGCTATAAGGTCAAAACCGTAGCCGTCGGCACAGGAGCTGCTTTAGCAATGGGGGAAAAAGGCGACGCAGACGTTATGTTAGTGCATGCCTTTGCCTCAGAAAAAAAATTAGTTGACAACAAGACAGCCATCAATTATCAACTCATAATGCATAATGATTTCATACTTGTAGGACCAACCGCTGATCCCGCCAAAGTAAAAGAAACCAAAACGGCCGTAGACGCCTTAAAGGCAATTGCCGCTAGTCCCGCAATATTTGTCTCCCGTGGAGATGATTCCGGAACGGACAAGATGGAAAAAGCATTATGGACAAAAGCTGGCGTAAAACCTGAGGCAGCTAAGTATCAATCGACTGGTCAAGGCATGGGACAAACTCTGACCATCACCTCAGAAAAAGCAGCCTATACCATAACTGACCGAGCTACTTATCTTGCCACCAAGAAAAACTTAAAACTTGATATTCTCCTTCAAGGTGAAACTGCTCTTCTTAACATTTATCATGTCATGCAAGTTAACCCCGAGAAATTCCCTAAAGTCAACGCTGATGGCGCCAAAGCCTTCGTCGACTTTATGGTTAACGCAGATACTCAAAAACTCATTGGATCCTTTGGCAAAGAGAAATACGGTGAGGCGCTCTTCTTCGCTGATGCTGGTAAAAAGATGGAAGATCTCAAATAAGTCATTCCTGACCTTTAACCTCTCACATAGGAAAGAGAAGATGACCGTATGGAAATGATCTGGCAAGGAATTATAGCCGCCTTCCACCTCCTTGTAACCGGGGATCCCGAAGTAATCGCTATTACGCTCCTTACCCTTAAAATATCCGTTACTGGAACGTTAATAAGTCTATTTATCGGGATTCCGTTAGGTACTCTTTTAGCTCTCAAATCCTTTCCCGGGCGTCGATTCGCCTTAAGTGTTGTAAATACGGGAATGGGTTTACCCCCAGTGGTCGTAGGACTTTGGGTCTCAATTTTTCTTTGGCGCTCCGGCCCTTTTGGCTTTTTAGACATTATGTATACCCCAACGGCTATTATTATTGCCCAAGCAATCATTGCTTCCCCCATTATAGCCGCCTTAACTTGTGCTGCTCTTCAACAGACCGACCCCAAACTTAGGCTTCAAATCCAGGCACTAGGCACAACCCGCTTCCAGTATACTTGGTTGCTTCTGAACGAAGTCCGTTTTTCTCTCCTTGCTGCAATTATTGCTGGTTTTGGGGCTATTGTTTCGGAAATCGGGGCATCTATGGCGGTAGGGGGAAACATTCAAGGGCAGACGCGTGTTCTGACAACTGCAACTGTCCTTGAAGTTTCTAAGGGCAACTTTGACATTGCAATTGCTTTAAGTATCATCTTATGCTTACTAGCCTATGCGGCCACACTAGGTCTCACCCTACTCCAACAGAAACAGCAAGGAGGGCCTTAAGTGCTCGAAGCTCGGGAGATAAGCTGGACCCAGGACCATAAAGACATATTGCGAAATATTAATTTTCACCTACTGCCTGGGGAATGCGTAGGGCTGATTGGGCCAAACGGATCCGGCAAAAGCAGTTTGTTGAAAATACTCGCTTTTCTGGAAACCCCGACCTCCGGCTTACTCTATTTCCAGGGTCAACCCGTGCCAAGGAAGGTGCCACTTTCTATTCGTCGCAAAATAGCTATTGTTTTTCAGCAACCGCTCTTATTAAATACACGCGTATTTGACAATGTCGCCATCGGACTGAAAATCCGAGGCCTCTCTAAAGAGATCATTCAAGAACGGGTGAACTACTGGCTCGAACAATTCGGGGTCATCCGGGTTTCTAAACAGTTGGCACTGTCGCTCTCTGGTGGAGAGGCTCAGCGGGTTAGCCTGGCACGAGCCTTCGCCTTGGAACCGGACATTCTGTTTTTAGACGAACCGTTTTCAGCCTTAGACGCACCCACCAAAGAGTGTCTACGCACTGACCTAGCTCAAGTTTTCAAAGCCACTCAGACGACAACTGTCCTCGTAAGCCATGATTTTCGGGACGTTGTACAGTTAGCCAGCCGGGCTTTAGTTCTCCTGAATGGGCAAGTTGTAGCTGAAGGATCTCCGCCCGAACTGCTAAGGAGTCCCCCAAGAGGAGAGGTCGAACGTTTTCTCGCGCATTTTGCTTCCTAAGTCTATGCGTTTAACCTAGGCTATGATTAGCCTAGGTTTTCCTTTTTGCGAAACGTACAATGGGTCTGACTGATACAGAAAAGAGGCTTGGGTGTATCCCAAGCCTCTTTTCTGTATTCGACCACATATTACATAGCGTCTTTAAAGATCTGAATGACTTGTTCAAGTGTTGCTGTGCGCGGATTAGTGAATTGACAGGCATCTTTCTTTGCGTTTCCAGCCATCAAGGCAAAGTCCTCTTCTTTAACATTTAATGCCGATAGACCACTAGGAATTCCGACATCAGACGACAGCCTGCTGATTGCATCTAGGCATACTTCAGCTGCATCTCTTGCAGAAAGTCCCTCAATATTTTCTCCCATTGCTTCAGCAATCTCTGCAAATTTATCGAGATTACCAATCAGGTTAAAGCGTGAAACATGCGGGAGAAGGATTGCATTACATACACCATGCGGAAGGTTATAGAATCCACCCAATTGATGAGCCATCGAATGAACATATCCTAAGCTGGCATTATTGAACGCCATTCCAGCTAAGAATTGAGCATAAGCCATTTTCTCACGTGCTTCGAAATCGTCGCCATTAGCTACGGCTTTACGAAGATATTTAGGGATTAATTTAAAAGCCATTAAAGCAGCCGAGTCGGTCAATGGTGTAGCAATCGTGGAAACATAGGCCTCGACAGCATGTGTGAGTGCATCCATCCCTGTAGCAGCGGTTAAGCCCGGAGGTTGTTTCATCATCATCAACGGATCATTGATCGAGACATTCGGGGTTACACGCCAGTCAACGATCGCCATTTTGATATGGCGAGCATAATCTGTGACGATACAGAATCTTGTCATTTCACTGGCTGTTCCAGCGGTTGTGTTGATGGCAATGAAAGGAGGCATTGGTTTAGTGGACTTATTGACACCTTCAAAGTCTTGAATCTTTCCACCATTACCAGCAACGAGTCCAATTCCTTTACCACAGTCATGTGAAGATCCTCCACCGACAGTGATAATCATGTCACAGCCTTCTTTTTTATAGATGTCAAATCCATCATGAACGTTTTTATCGGTAGGATTTGGTTCTGCTCCGCCGTAAATAACAGTTTTGACTCCCGCCGCTTCTACAACGTCGGCAACTTCCTTAGCCATACCAATTTTTTCGAGAAAAGCATCAGTAACAATTAAAGCTTTTTTGCCACCGAGCATTACAGCTTGTGATCCTGCTTCATTGAGTGCTCCTGCTCCTAAAAAGTTTACCGTTGGAATGAAATACCCGTTCACTTGATGAATAATTGACATTTAGTTTTCCTCCCATTTTGAAAGTGTTTTTGCGCCATCTATAATAAGGCAACAAAAGTATCATGCCAATTTCAATGATTATTATACTGTATAAATAGTCAATTTTTGTCGATGAGCTCAGGGCTATAGGTTTGCTATCTTGATCCTGTCTTCCCCATCATTTGGGTAATAGCGTTCGCCATGGCAGCTGCACCAAAGCCGTTATCGATATTTACGACACTCATGCCTGACGCACAGCTATTAAGCATACAGAGGAGGGCGGAAAGCCCGTTGAAACTGGCTCCATAGCCCACACTTGTAGGAACGGCAATGATGGGCTGATCAGCAAGGCCGCCTATCACACTAGCAAGGGCTCCTTCCATACCTGCCACCACAATGATTACATCAGCCCAGTGGATTCTGTCCAATTTATCTAGGAGTCGATGAATCCCCGCGACACCAACGTCGTAGGTCGTCTTCACATAGTTACCCATTACTTCTGCGGTGATGGCAGCCTCTTCGGCGACAGGCATATCCGCCGTGCCGGCGCTCATAACTAAAATGTTCCCTTTTTTAATTGTCGCCTCACCTCGCTTCACCACGATGGTCCGGGCCACTTCATTAAAAACGGCATCCGGGAAAATTCTCTGGACGGCTTCAAAAGCCTCCTTAGAGGCCCTAGTGCCGAGAATAGTCCTTTGTCCTCCACAGAGTCTATCAAAAATTTTGGCGATTTGATCATTAGTTTTGCCCTGGCAAAAAACCACTTCTGGAAATCCTTTGCGCAGCGCACGGTGATGGTCGAGAACTGCAAACCCTAAATCCTCATACGGTAAGGTCTTCAGCTTATTTAACGCATCCTCTGTGTCAACGTTACCATTCTTTACGTTCTCCAAGAGTCGGCGCAGTTCGTCTTTTTCCATAATATAAAGTATAACCTCCTCGTTACTGCCCCTCGAACAGGCACCAATGCAAGTTTACCAAAAAAAGTGCTGTTTGTCATAATTACAACCATTCCTTTCACTTATATAATAACCAAGGGTTGGCTTCTATACATATAAATATGCACAGAAGCCAACCCCTTCCTCGTCATGAACTATGTCAAATTTATACTTATAATTTGGAGCAAAGAAAAAGGCCCAGGGGTAAAACCCCTGAGCCTTTCCTTTGTACTAGCCAGAAGGCTAGATTACATAGCGTCTTTAAACATTTGAATAACTTGTTCAAGTGTTGCTGTGCGAGGATTGGTGAACTGACAAGCATCTTTCTTCGCATTTCCAGCCATCATTTCAAAGTCTTCTTCTTTAACATTTAGCACAGCTAGGCCACTAGGGATTCCGACATCAGCAGACAGTTTAGCGATCGCATTAATGCCGACATCAGCAGCGTCTCTAGCAGACAATCCAGCGATATTTTCGCCCATTGCTTCAGCAATCTCAGCAAATTTATCAACATTACCAATGAGGTTATAGCGGCAAACGTGTGGGAGAAGGATTGCATTGCACACACCATGAGGAAGATTGTAGAATCCGCCTAATTGATGAGCCATTGAGTGAACATATCCTAAGCTAGCGTTGTTGAATGCCATTCCAGCTAAGAATTGAGCATAAGCCATTTTCTCACGTGCTTCGAAATCGTCGCCATTTGCAACGGCTTTACGGAGATATTTAGGGATTATTTTGAAAGCCATTAAAGCAGCTGAGTCGGTCAATGGTGTAGCAATCGTTGAAACATAAGCTTCAACAGCATGCGTGAGTGCATCCATTCCTGTAGCAGCGGTTAAGCCAGGAGGTTGTTTCATCATCATCAAAGGATCATTGATCGAGACGTTCGCAGTTACACGCCAGTCAACGATAGCCATTTTAATGTGGCGAGAATAATCTGTGATAATACAGAATCTTGTCATTTCACTTGCTGTACCAGCAGTTGTGTTAATAGCAATGTATGGAGGCATAGGTTTTGTGGATTTATTTACGCCTTCAAAGTCTTGAATCTTTCCGCCATTACCTGCAACGAGGCCAATTCCTTTACCACAGTCATGTGAAGATCCTCCTCCGACGGAGATGATCATGTCACAGCCTTCTTTAGTATATACATCAAAGCCATCATGAACGTTTTTATCCGTAGGATTTGGCTCAGCGCCACCATAGATTACAGTTTTGACTCCAGATGCTTCTAAAATGTCGGCAACTTCTTTAGCCATACCAATTTTTTCAAGAAAAGCATCAGTAACAATTAAAGCCTTTTTCGCACCGAGCATTACAGCTTGAGGACCTGCTTCTTGGACTGCTCCAGCACCTAAGAAGTTAACTGTTGGGATGAAATACCCGTTCACTTGATGAATAATAGCCAATTTATTTTCCTCCCATTTCTTGTTGGCGTCTGCCAATATTTGTTGTGCAATAGTGGAATGATTCATCATGTCACTATTGGATACTTTCTTATATTGCAAGAATTAGGCCAACTATTTAGAATATTTGAAAATTTTGTACAACTCTACTTATATAAGGGATTGAAGGCCTCTTATAAAAAGTCTTACTGCTTTTATACCAAGCATGAGTCTTCTAATCGCCCTCGATTGACACACTTTGTCCGGAACAGTGTTCCGTTTTAAGACACTTCGTAGAAATTGTACGATTATTCACTACTTGTACCTTATGCTCAAGGATTTTATACAACAAACAAGGATCGGGTGATAGCCCTGTCATGAGGCTATCACCCGATCCTTGTTGTTAGTTTATTAGGAGGGATTCTTCAGGAGATTGTTCTAAAGGTTCGTAGTTGTGCTCAACATTGTCTCATTAAAACTCCCTACCCGATAGCCCTCTAAATCTAAGGTTACATATTTAAAGCCAAATTCCTTAAACTTACTAGAAATCTCGTCAATAAGTTTCTCATTAAACAATTTATTTCTATCCTTATTGTCCACTTCGATCCTGGCCAGATTGTCGTGGCATCTCACTCGAACTGCTCGAAATCCTCGCTCCATCATGTACCTTTCCGCGTTTTCTATCTTCTCGAAATCCTTTAATTTCAGCTCATTACCATAGGGTATTCTCGTTAAAAGACATGCAAAAGAGGGTTTATCCCACGTTGTAAGTTCTAATTCCTTTGAGAAACCTCTAATTTCTTGCTTGGTCACCTGACACTCTAATAAAGGACTTTTTATATCGAGCTCCTGCAAAGCCTTCAATCCTGGTCTATAGTCTTTCGTATCATCTAAATTGGTTCCATCTATGACATGAGGATAGCCTTGATTTTGAGCAACAGATTTGATGTGCCCGAATACTGCCCTTTTGCACAGATAGCATCTATTTTCAGGGTTATTTCTTATTTCGTCAATAATGGGCGCATCGACAATTTCATGTGCTACACCTAACACCTGAGCTAATTGTTTGGCTTCTTCTATTTCCCATTTTGGAATATAAGGTGTACGTATAGTAATAGCCTTCACGTTAATTCCTAATGCGTCCTTGGCTGCCTTAAGTAAAAAGGTGCTATCTACGCCGCCAGAAAAAGCCAAAACAACCTTTTCTAAATTTTGCAGATAGCAAAGTAACTTTTCATATTTTTCATTACTAGTCATTACTCATTCTCCTCTAGCCCTCTGTAGACTTCTCGGTATACCCTCGCAATCGGGATGTTCTTTTCCCTCGCTATTTTCTTACAGTCCTCATATTCCGGCTTACATTTAACCAACTGGCCTTGGTAATAAGCGTTTTTGACCGTTACATCTCCATATTGAGTCTTTACCTGTATAAAGTCTCTGTGAAGCATAATTTTTTCGACCTTATATTTTCTTACACCGAGAACGGTTGTTTCTCTAAATATCACATCTAGTACATCTGTCTCCTGCTTCTCTTTAATTAAGATGCTTAGTTTTATGGCTGGCCTACTTTTTTTCATCGAGATTGCTGTCTTAAATACATCCAAAGCGCCTTTTTCATAAAGCTTTTCTTCAATATAGCTGAAGATCTCAGGATTCATGTCATCAATATTCGTTTCCAGTATATATTGGTCTTCTCTATCTTCGTTTTTCACTTCGCTTTTTTCTATTTTTCCTAGATACGCCCTTAAAACGTTCGGGATTTCTAGTTCTCGATGGCCAATCCCATAGCCGATCTTCTCCACCGTAAACTCAATTTCATTTGTGAACACTTCCACATTAGCTACCAAGATAGCTGCTCCCGTGGGTGTTGTCGTTTCAAATGGTACGATACCAGTCTTGATGGGAATTCCAAGTAATATCTCCACCGTTGCCGGAGCAGGAATTGGTATAAGACCGTGGGCACACTTTACAAAGCCGCCTCCCACCTGAACAGAAGAAGCCATAATCTTATCCACATCCAGATAATCCAGACAAATTGCTGCTCCTACAAAATCGATAATAGAGTCTGTAGCACCTACCTCATGAAAATGCACTTCATATAACAACTTACCGTGAACCTTCGCCTCTGCCTCAGCCACCTTCATAAACATATTTAGGCTCATTGTCTTTACCCGATCATTTAAAGTGCTGTCATTAATAATTTTCTCAATATCTGCTAGATTCCGCTGACTATGGTAATGGTGATGAGAGCTGTTACTCTCGTTCAGACGGTCATGACAAATAACATCCACCTTTGTCCCGGTGATACCCTTTTTAATATCTTTACGAATTTGTATCTTATATTCAGAGTCCAATTGAAGTTTTGATAGCTCTTTAATTAGATACGCCTTGTCCACACCTAAGTCAATCAGCGCTCCTAGATTCATATCTCCACTAATTCCGCAGAAGCAATCATAATATAATACCTTCATATTCATCTCTCCCATGATTCATGTCACGACTAACCTACCTTGTTATAGCATTTTTCATTCAACATTGCTACCTTGTAACAACATATATGTCCGCACCAGAAAAAGGCCCGAGGTAAAACCCCGAGCCTTTTCTTTGTACTAGCCTGAAGGCTAGATTACATTGCGTCTTTGAAGATTTGAACGACTTGTTCGAGTGTTGCTGTGCGAGGATTGGTGAATTGACAAGCATCTTTCTTCGCATTACCAGCCATTAATTCCAAGTCTTCTAGTTTAACATTAAGGGCAGATAGACCACTAGGAATTCCGACATCAGCAGACAGTTTGCTGATAGCATCTAAGCATACTTCAGCTGCATCTCTAACGGAAAGTCCTTCAACATTTTCGCCCATTGCAGCAGCAATTTCAGCAAATTTGTCGAGGTTCCCGATGAGGTTGAAGCGTGAAACATGTGGAAGAAGGATAGCGTTGCATACACCATGAGGAAGATTATAGAATCCGCCTAATTGGTGAGCCATTGCATGAACATATCCTAAGCTAGCATTATTGAATGCCATTCCAGCTAAGAATTGAGCAAACGCCATTTTCTCACGTGCTTCGAAATCGTCGCCATTGGCAACAGCTTTACGAAGATATTTAGGGATTAATTTAAAGGCCATCAAAGCAGCCGAATCGGTTAATGGTGTAGCAATTGTGGAAACATAAGCTTCAACAGCATGAGTAAGTGCATCCATACCTGTAGCAGCGGTTAAGCCAGGAGGTTGTTTCATCATCATCAAAGGATCATTGATCGAGACATTAGCGGTTACACGCCAGTCAACGATAGCCATTTTAATGTGGCGAGAATAATCTGTGATAATACAGAATCTAGTCATTTCACTGGCTGTACCTGCAGTGGTGTTAATAGCAATGTAGGGAGGCATCGGTTTAGTTGATTTATTGACGCCCTCAAAGTCCTGGATTCTTCCGCCATTACCTGCAACAAGACCGATTCCTTTACCACAGTCGTGTGAAGATCCTCCGCCGACGGAGATAATCATGTCACAGCCTTCTTTTGTATAGATATCAAATCCATCATGGACGTTTTTATCGGTAGGGTTCGGTTCAGCACCGCCGTAAATTACAGTTTTTACGCCAGCAGCTTCTACGATATCAGCAATTTCTTTAGCCATACCAATTTTTTCAAGATAGGCATCGGTTACAAT
>DATCQU010000086.1:0-14867 GCA_036569365.1 Desulfosporosinus sp.
TAAGTTGGTAATTATCGTTTGGAGGTCTTCAATTCGTAGATTCTGTTCGGCAATCATACTGTTCAAAGAATGGGCGACTTCTGCAAAATTCTTTTCACTCTTGGCAACTCGTAAGTTGAGTGTTTCTTTTTGAATCTCACCGATCGTATTGGCCAAGGATTGCTTATCCTTTTGGATAACATTTAGCGCGACCTTGAGCGATTCAATCTGGGCTGGGGTTACGTTATCCTTGTTTTTGAGGAGTTCCTTAATGTGGCTCTTGGCCTTGATATAGCTATCTTTTGCTTCGGCCTTTTGGCTGAGAATTTTGACGCGGTTAATGCGTATCGTTTCCAGTAATGGAGATGTTTCTGCAAGCTTTGCTTTATAATCAGCCCGGGTCTGAGCGAGAGTACTTTTGGCGGTGGAAAGCGTCGATCCCTGAGCGAATGCAATATTTCCGGAGAGTAATATAGTAGATAGTAAAATTATTGAGACAATTTTCTTCATAATACATGCTCCTTATTTTTGATTCAAATCAAGATCGGCGTCTTGGGTATCTTCAAGTTTACTAATGTTACTGAACAGGGAATCTAATTCTTTATCAACTTGATTAAGGAGTTCTTCTTTATCGCTGCTGGACATTATGTTTTCAGACTTGGCGACGATGGAGGTGCCTCCAGTGGTCTGATTAGCATCAGTGCCAGCTTGTGACGTAGTTTTTGGATTTGGTACATTGGACTTTGACGCCTGGTTTCTAATTCCGCAGCCTGTAAGTAGCAAGGCTATCGTAGTTACAATTGCAGTTATGACAATTATTTTCCGCAAGTCGATGCTCCTTTCTTTTTTTGAGCAAGCTCGTTTTGTCTACTATGTTTTAATTATAAGAGCACTTTGTAAAACATAAACCCCTTTCGTGTGAACGGAATGTAAACGTTAATCAGGAAACTCGAAGATTATCTCAGTGCCTACTCCCAGTTCACTCGTCGCCCAAATTTTGCCTTCATGAAGCTCAATTAGACTTTTGGCAATGTTCAGTCCAAGACCGGTACCACCGGGTGACGATCGCGATTTATCGACTCGGTAAAATTTCTCGAAGATGAACGGCAGCTCTTCGCAAGAGATCCCTATTCCTGTATCTCTGATCCTAAATTCTGTTGCGGACGACTTGCATTTTACACTAATACTTATTTCACCACCAAGTTCCGAATATTTGACGGCATTCTCGAGAATATTGATCAGTATTTGCTTCAGTTTGTCTCTGTCGGCATATACCTTGATGGTAGTATCACAGTCCAAAGCCAAATTAATGGATTTTTCCTCGATAGACGCCCTGGTACTGCTTATGACGGTGTCAAGTATATCCATAGCAACCAGTCTTTCCCGGAACAGCCTCAGGCTGCCCGACTGAATTTTGGCCAGATGAAGTATGTCGTTGGTCAGTTTGGTTAGACGTAAAGTTTCCTCTTTAATGATCAATAGATACTTGTTGTAGTCCTTGGGTTGAACAATACCGTCGAGCATACCGCTCACAAAACCATTAATGGAGGTTAAAGGGGTTCTCATATCGTGGGAAACACTGGCGATGAATTCACTGCGCATTTTTTCAGTATTAGCCAACTGATGCTTCATGTAGTTAAACGATTTGGCAAGTTTTCCGATTTCGTCGGAACTTTTAACAATGAGGTCTTCAGAGTATTCACCTAAAGCCAGCTTACCTGCCGCCAGTTCTATTTGCTTGATGGGTTTGGAGATCCTCAGAGAATTAAAATAGATGACGAGCGCACTTATGAGAATAAGAACAATGGCCATAATCCAAATAAAGAGATTCAGCTTGGTTAGGTTGCTATTAATTTGGCTGATCGGTGAAAAAAGAAGAATTGCTCCCGTGATACCTGAAGACGTTTTCCAGGGAATTCCTGAAAAAACCACATAAGCATCGAACTTTTTTGAATATTGCTTTTTGCGAAAAACATTCTCGCCGTTCAAAATCTTTTGTAGATCACTTAATAAATAGCTTTCTTTAAGATCTTCACTTAGTTGTATGCTTTTGGGGTTTTCAAGGGCCTTCTTATCGATTCTTAGAGCATAGATCATCGAATCAGAAATATAACCCATTGCATCAAGCGAAGCATTAAGTTCCGTTTGGGACATATCTTTTTTCTCCAGCTTGTTTACCAGCTCACTGACGTAGTATCCTGTTTTCTCCAGTTCCTGCTGCTTTTGATCGAAAACATACCAGTTGTAAACCAGGCTAATACTAATGGACAAAACAGCAATGACTGAGATGATAATGGCTAGATACGTGACAAGAAGTTTGCGAAATATAGTTTTAAACATCATCTTACCTCAAGTTTGTAGCCGACGCCCCGGAGTGTCTTTATGCTCCACGAGGTATCGTTGACTCCTAATTTCTCCCGTAACCGTTTAATATGTACATCTACCGTACGCGTATCCACCATCACATCGTAGTTCCAAACCTTTTCGAGAAGCTGATCTCTGGAAAATACAATGTTTTTGTTGTCCAGCAAGAAATAAAGGAGCTGGACTTCTTTTGGTTTTAAATCAATGAGCTTGTCGCCCTGCCATACTTCGTATTTGTTAATGTCTACTAGAATACCTTCCGTCTTAAGAATGCCTTCCAATCGTTCGGGCTCTGCCTTGCTCTCCTTCAATCGAGCTTTTATTCGGGCGATAACTTCTTTAGGTTCAAATGGCTTAACGATATAGTCATCAGCCCCTATGTCAAACCCTTGAATTTTATCTTCCAGCATATCCCGTGCGGTGAGCATAATGATGGGTACTGAGCTTGTACGCCTGATGATCCGGCACACTTCCCAGCCGTTGATTACTGGTAACATAATATCAAGCAAGATAAGATCAACTTTTTGTTCTTTTAGCAGGCTAAGTGCGGAACTGCCATCATGGCGAAAAAAGAGTGAAAATCCGGCGTTAGTAAGGTAAAGTGACAAAAGTTCGCAAATATTTTTATCATCATCAACAACCATTATAGTTTTGTCCTGCAATATAGCTCACCTCCGAAGTACCGTAATTATATCTTATCCGATGGCTAACCACCACTAAGAATCATACTTCTTAAGTGGCCGCTAAGTTGCGCTCAAGAGCGTTCCACCATCGTTGAGTGTGAAAGGCTCTTGATTTTGGGATGAGATCCAAATTAAATGGCAAAACCTCTATTGACCTAGTGGTCAACGGCGTGTATAATTCTATCATAATTAACCATCTAGTTTGTTTCAACGAAGGTTCAAGGAGAGAATTAAATTGTATAAAAATTTTGAAAATCTAAATCAAGATAAAAAGAGAACAATTTTAGAGGCGTGTATCCACGAGTTTGCCGCACGAGGATTTGAGAACGCCTCAACCAATTCGATCATTAAGGAAGCGGGCATTTCCAAGGGAATCCTGTTTCATTATTTTGGGAATAAAAAAAGCTTATTTCTCTATATTGTGGACTATGGCATCCAAACAATTAGAGAGGAGTATGACAAATACCCATTAATGGAAACTGGCGATATCTTCAAACGGCTGATTGAATTGGGTGTTCTAAAGCTTAAGTTACATCATGCTTTCCCAGATATTAGCAAAATTCTGATTGAAGCGTTAGCAAATTCTCCGGAAGATCTGCGGTCCGAGGTTGAGAGGAAATGTAACTCGATCTCTAAGGAGTATATGCCTGTACTCTTTGAGAAAATTGATGATTCAAAGTTCCGTGAGGGTGTAAATACCACTAAGGCGATTCAGATCTTAACACTCTTTCTTGAGGCCTTAGGAGAAAAATATCTCAAAGACTATCAAGGCAGGGAACAAGACCTATTACAAGATATTGATAAAATCATGGATGAGTATTACGAATATATGGAGATTTTAAAGTATGGGATGTATTCGTCTTAGGCTATTTTGAGTAAGGTCCAGATGGGGGGCAAGGCATGGACGTTCTGATGGAAGGAAGAGATATCCATAAGCTTTATCGTACTGGCGAAGTGGAAGTCGAAGTTCTGAAGGGGATAGACTTTCAGATCTTCCAGGGCGAATTCATAGTTGTTTTAGGTCAAAGTGGTTCCGGTAAGACAACGTTACTTAATATTATTGGGGGAATGACTCAGGCTACAACTGGTGAGCTTCACTACAAAGGACAGCCTCTCCATAACAGTGACGAGCAGCAACTCACCCTTTACCGAAGGAACGAGGTGGGATTTGTCTTTCAAAACTACAACTTAATGCCGAATCTCACAACCTTTGAAAATGTAAGGCTTGCTGTGGAAATTGCGCAAAATCCCCTCTCAGTCATCGACGTGTTACGTGAAGTCGGTCTGGAAGCTTGGGCCGATCATTTTCCATCCCAACTCTCTGGCGGACAGCAACAGCGGGTTGCTATTGCTCGGGCCATCGTCAAAAACCCGGAGCTTCTACTTTGTGATGAACCCACTGGCGCTTTGGATATTCAAACTGGTATTCAGGTCTTAAAAGCGTTACAGAAATTAAACCACGAGTACCATAAGACCGTGATGATTATTACCCATAATGCTGAAATCGCAAAAATGGCAAATCGAGTTTTTTATTTGAAAGATGGGTTACTTGATTACGTGAAAGTGGTAGAACACCCAATTTCACCCGAGGAAATATCATGGTAATGCTTAGACGCAAGGCCTGGAGAGATATTAAAGAGAATAAAGGAGTTTATCTCGCTTGTATCGTGGTTATTGCGATTGGTTTAATGATTTACGCCGCAATGTCTATTGTTGTAGAAAACCTGGATAAGGCCCAACAGGTTTTTTATAGTGAAACTCACTTTGCCGACGGGTTTATCAATGTCACGGGTTATCCGGAGAACAAAGTGAACTCTCTTACATATCTATCTGGAATTGATCAAGCTGAAGGGCGGATGGTCAAAGATGTTCGTCTCATTGACCAACAAAAAGACTCCAATCGATATTTGAGAATGGTCTCGATCAATATGACTACCCCACAAAAAATCAACCAACTTCGACTCGTGACTGGGCACCTTCCAACCGATAACCGCTCAGAAATTCTCGTGGACCCCCAGTTTTTGCAAGCGAATCATTTATCGCTAGGAGATACTCTCAAAGTCATTATTGAGGGTAAACAAGCCACCTTCTATATCACAGGAACCGCTCAAAACCCGGAATTTATCTATATAATGAAGAATTCTCAAGATCTTTATCCTTCACCTACAGATTTTGGGATAGCCTATGTTCCTTTAAGTACTCTTAAAGCTATGGTTAAGGAAAAGGGACAGGTCAATGACCTTGTAATTACCCTGAAAAACGGAGTAAGTTTCGATTCGGTCAAAGACAGTTTGCAAGCCGAGTTAAAACCCTATGGTGTCCAAAGCATTGTGCCTCGTAAGGATCAAACGAGTAATGCCATATTGACAAGTAAAATAGACGGTTTGAAAAGTGAGGCCAAAACCCTTCCCGTCGTGTTCTTAGGAGTCGCCAGCTTCATCTTGTACTCCATGTTGCAACGGCTCATCGAACAGCAACGGGCGGCCATTGGAACACTTAAGGCGTTTGGCTTTACGAATCAAGAAGTTATCTTGCATTATCTTACCTACCCCTTGGTCATAGGAACGGCTGGGGGTCTACTAGGGAGCTTATCCGGTATTGCTCTTTCATTTCCGCTAACCACCTTGTACAAACAATACTTTGCTCTGCCCGGACTAAAAAGCGAATTTTCGGTCAAGTATCTATTGATTAGCCTAGCGCTTGCGCACTTCTTTAGCCTAGTGAGTGGAGTTAAAGGGAGTCTTGATATTTTGCGTTTGGAACCTGCCCAAGCTATGAGGCCCGCAACACCGATCACTGCGAGCAAAACTCGAATTGAGAAAATCACATGGTTCTGGCAAAACCTTTCTTCGCAAGCTCAGATGGGGATTCGTGACGTGTTTCGTACGCCAACCAGAAGTTTTTTTAACGTCCTGGGTATTGCCGTTGTTTTCAGCTTAATGACAGTATCTTGGTCTATGCAAAACATGATCAACTTGCTGACAGTTGTTCAATTGGAAAAAGTTCAAACCTATGATGTGAAACTACAACTAGCTCATCCCTCTCCGACGGGTACGACAACACAAGCACTAACCCATGAGGCTGGAGTCTCTAAAGTGGAGCCCGTTTTGGAAGCGCCGGGTACGTTGAGAAATGGTTGGTTAAATAAAGAAGTGGTCCTAATGGGTCTTACCAAAGATGCTACGCTCTATAACATCCTCGATAAAAATGGAGGGCGCGTAGAGGTGCCAGACCAAGGGGTTTTACTGTCCGAACATTTGGCCATTATCTTAAATGTCAAGGTGGGAGACGCGATTTATGTAGAAAGCCCCTTGCGGAGAGAACCCGTTGGTCAAAAGGGTGAGAGCTTGCTGGTCAAAGGGGTGGTTCCACAATATGTCGGGCTTAATGCCTTTATGGAGGAGAAACAACTACAGCGTTTTCTTCGGCAAGGTGAGATCAGTACATCAATGCTTGTCAAAGTGGAACCGTCTCAGGTAGGATCAATGAAGAGTAAATATTTAAACGCAAGTAATGTCACTACGACAGAATCCCTTAAAGATACGGGGGACAAGATTCGTAAAATGATGGATTCTTTTGGTTTTACAGTTTGGGTACTGGCAGTTCTCGGGGGGATAACGGGATTTGCCTTGATCTATAATTCCAGTATTATTTCGCTATCTGAACGAAAACGGGAATTGGCCTCCCTACGTGTTTTAGGAATGACACCGAGAGAGGTATTATTGGTCATTACTTCTGAGCAATGGACGTTGTATACTTTTGGAATCCTTCTGGGCATACCTTTGGCCTATGGGTTAGAGATTAGTATGGCTCAGGCCTTGAGCACCGATCTGTACTCCCTTCCAGCAGAACTCCCACCAGTAGCATTACTGGGCGCGGCTGTCGGAACAGCCTTTTCTGTTTTAGTGGCCCAAAGCAGGGCTTACTACAAGATAAAGTCACTTCCGTATGTTGAGATTCTCGCGACTAGAGACTAAAGTATAATTTAGGGGGGCAATAGGGCATATGGCTATAGAAAAAAACAGGCTTAATCTAACACCCAAAACGTTGAAATTTCGTAACCTCAAACATCGCAACGTCCTAATTATGGGTGTGCTTGCCGTCGTCATCTTTATCACGGTAACCGTATCGAATGCTATGCCACTGTCGGCCAGCGTTTTCACACTTCATCCAAAAGACTTTAGCAAAGGGTTTACAGAGGAAGGCAGAATTATCGCTGCTCAAGAGTGGCCTATTTTCAACCCAGTCGAGGGGAAGCTTCAATCCCTCAAGGTTCAGAACGGGGATAAAGTTAAAAAGGGACAAGGCCTCTTTGAGGTAAGTACGACTGATCTGAACTATCAGTTGGACGTCTTGAAAGCACAATTTAAAAGTATAGAAGGACAACGCTTGCAGAATTCTAAAACTCCTAATGATGCCCAAGTCGCACAACAACAGTTGATTATACAGCAAGCGGAAAAGGATGCTCAGTCAGAGGAACTAAACCTGACTCGCATGAAAGCATTGTATGCTACTGGATCAATTTCTCAGGTTCAATATGAAGAGGCTCAGACTAAGTCTGAGAAAGCGAGAAATTTTCTACAACAGCAACAAGAAGGATTAAAGTTGATATACCAGCAAGATAAGCCTTCTCAAGGGTCGGAAATATATTATGTCAATCAGAAAAATGCGGTCCAAGTGCAAATTAACCAGTTAGAAGACAAGATTAGCAAAGCCACGGTGGTTGCCCTTCAAGACGGGATGGTCAAAGACCTCACGCTTAAAGAAGGAAACGTTATCCTTCAAGGCCAGCAGATCCTGAGCGTTTACACCAACGAGGGCTATAAGTTAGAAAGCTTTGTCTTGGCCAGTGATGCCCTCGATATCAAACCGGGGAGCGCGGTACAGGTTATACAAGCGACCAGTACTGGAAATAAATCTTTCACAGGTAAAGTTGAAGGGGTCGATCCCTCAGCCGTAGAGCGGATTTCGCCACTCGGCCTCAAGGAAAACCGCGTGAAAGTAACAATTCTACTCACCGAAACCTCTCCGGTCGTCATTTTAGGGAGCAGCGTGGATGTAAAATTTACCACACTCGAGGTTCCAGGAAAACTTTTGATCCCTAAAACAGCCCTTTTTCCTTATCAACAGGGGGACGCGGTCTGGATACTTGTGCAAGGGAAGGCGAAAATCCAGCCTGTGAAAAAAGGCTTGGAAAATGACAGTCAAGTAATTGTTGAGCAAGGGTTGTCAAATGGGGTTGTTATTCTACAGGACCCTAATCTAACAAATCTTAAAGAAGGAAAAAGCATCAAAGCGTTGTCCTAAGTGATGAATCATAAATTACTGCACATATAGCACATATTTAGAAGGGTATATCTAGAAAATGTTGAATAGAGTAAATAGATCCCTAAGGGAGGTTGAGAACAACCGTGGATCATACCAGAACTGAGGAAGAATATTTAAGCGAAGTGGATCTGAAGAATGGAGAACCAGTGGCTGAGAGTCAGCAAATGCGTGATATTATAAACATCAGTAAGGTTATCGCGAAAACGGACAGTACGGTCATGCTTATTGGAGAGACTGGTACTGGAAAAGAAGTAATGGCTAGGTACATTCATCAACATAGTCTTCGGGCAAACGAACCGTTTATTCCAGTGAATTGTGCAGCAATTCCGCATGAATTACTAGAGTCGGAATTTTTCGGCTATGTACGAGGAGCCTTCACCGGTGCCAATCCTCAGGGAAAGCCTGGGTTGTTTGAAATTGCGGATAAAGGGACGTTGTTTTTAGATGAAATAGCTGAATTACCCTTAGCGATGCAGTCTAAGCTACTGCGAGTATTAGAATCGAGTGTAGCACAAAGGCTGGGTGATACGAACATTTACCAGACTGATGTGCGATTTATTGCTGCTACGAACAGAGATTTAATCACCATGATCGGCCAAAAACTGTTTAGAAGCGACCTGTATTATCGCCTTAATGTCATACCCGTATATTTACCGCCACTGAAGGAAAGACCTGAAGATATTCTGGTCTTAGCACATAAATATCTAGAGGAATTAAATAAGAAATATGGTCTGCAAAAAGTCTTGTCGCCGCAGGCAATTCAGGCATTTCTAAACTATAGTTGGCCAGGAAATGTCAGGGAATTGCGTAATGTCGTCGAGAGATTGGTTATTACGTCTGCTAGTGATATATTGAGTTACGAGGAAGATTCCCAAGTAACTAGCCAAAAATCCACAGACACAGTTGAATGTTTACAAGAAAAAAAAGTTTATCACGGGACCTTGAAAAGCGTTATTAAAGCTGTAGAAGAGGAGTATATAAGTCAAGTGCTGGCTGAATGTGGCGGAAGGGTAGGCGAAGCGGCCCAGCGACTAGGAATCCACCGCACCATGCTGTATCGGAAGAGTAAGAAATAAGTAATTATTTGGAAGAATGGCAGTGGCAAGTTTTGAATATAGAGAGTAGAGTCAACGAGAATTCAGTTCATTCCGAAATGGAGATTTGACAGGAACGAATAATAGGGAGGCGAAATTAGTAAAATAAGTAGTCGTAATTAAAGGGGGAAATCAAAAATGATGTCTATAAATTCAAAGTTGCGAGAAAATGCTAGGGAACAGTTAGAAGGCAAGTGGGGCAAGCCTGTATTATTTGGTTTTTTATTCATGTTGATTTCAGCTTTACCATCGATCATCCCGCTCATAGGAAAGAATCATCAGTTTATTTCATCCGCTCTTCAAATAATAATATCTCTATTAATAACCGGTTCGTTAACGGTTGGCGCAATCATGTTTTCGTTAAGGTTCAAACGAGGGGAAGCTCCGGGAGTCGCCGTACTCTTTGAAGGATTTCAACATTTTGGGGCAACATTAGGCTTGTATTTATGGTACTTGTTATGGGTATTATTATGGACTTTATTACTAATCATTCCGGGAATTATCAAAGGTATCGCTTATTCCATGTGTTTCTATGTCATGGCTGACAATCCTAAAATCGGGATTAAAAACGCCTTAAATATCAGCAAGAAGATAACTAAAGGATATAAAGGCAAGATTTTCGTCTTTAATTTGAGTTTTGTAGGTTGGTCAATTTTAGCAATGTTACCTCTTGGCATAGGTTACTTGTGGTTGATACCATACATGCAGATTTCAACGGCTAATCTTTATGATCAAATAAAACGTGAAAGCATTGAGAAATTTGTTTGTACAGAGGAAGAATACCTGAAAACAAGTTAATAATTCGTGAATTATTTTTTCCTTGACAATAACAGTAATTGGTGTCAGAATGTAAAAAATACTGAAAAGACGATGAGAGGAAATAGTACAGTACCTGTTTCCGTTTTAGAGAGTTGCCGGATGGTGAAAGGCAGTAATGGGATAGGCTGGAACTCTTCCTTGAGTGGCCGACCGAAATTGTAAAAAAGTAGGCTCGGACGGACCTTCCACCGTTAAAAGGAAGATAGAGAAGACGGCTTTTTGCCGTCAACTTGAGTGGTACCGCGAACTAACCCTTCGTCTCAAACAGAGATGAAGGGTTTATTTATATTTAAGGAGGAATTCACAATGCGAAGATTATATGTTTTTGATACTACCCTCAGAGATGGAGAACAATCCTTGGGGATTACGCTGAATGTAAAAGAAAAACTAGAGATTGGTCACCAGTTAGTAAAACTCGGGATCGATGTTATTGAAGCCGGTTTTCCAGCATCGTCGCCAGGAGATATGGAATCTGTCCGAACGATCGCCAAGGAGTTGAAAGGGGTCATTATTGCCGGGCTGACAAGAGCGGTCGTTCAGGATATTGATATTTGTGCCGAAGCTTTACGTCAAGCAGAATATCCCAGAATCCACACGGGCATAGGAGTTTCCCCGCTTCACATGGAAAAAAAATTGAGGCTCACACCAGACCAAGTCGTGGAGCGGGCGGTTTCTGCAGTTAAGTATGCTAAAAAATATGTCAGCGACGTTGAGTTTTACGCTGAGGATGCTTTTCGCAGTGACCCAACGTTCTTAGTCAAGGTGATTGAGGAAGTTATCAAGGCCGGAGCGACAGTCGTTAATATCCCAGACACCGTTGGTTATGCTAACCCGTGGGAATACGGAGAATTAATTAGTTTTGTTATTAAGAACGTTAAGAATATTGATAAGGCAATCGTCAGCGTACACTGCCATAATGATTTGGGAATGGCAACGGCAAATTCCCTTGCGGGCATTTTAGCTGGAGCCGGCCAGGTGGAAGGAACCATCAATGGTATTGGAGAGCGGGCGGGCAATACCTCCTTGGAAGAGGTGATTATGTCAATTTACACACGGGGTGTCGGGTACGGGGTGGAGAATAAAGTTAACATCCGTGAGATATCTGCCACCAGCAGACTTGTTTCCCGCATAACTGGAGTGACCGTCCCGGATCATAAAGCGATAGTCGGAGCCAATGCTTTCAATCATGCCTCAGGCATTCACCAAGATGGGGTGCTAAAAGATAGAGAAACCTATGAAATCATTAAACCAGAAACTATTGGCGTGCCTCAAAATTTGATTAGCCTCACGGCGAGATCGGGAAGACATGCCCTTCAACATTGTCTAGAGGAATTAGGGTATAAAGTAGAAGGGGCTCAGCTTGAGGATGTCTATCATAGGTTCTTGAAATTAGCGGATCTAAAGAAAGAAGTGTTTGACCAGGATCTCTATGTCTTGATGGGAGATGAAGGAAGCACAGCAAATAATATAGAACTGCAGAGCATGTCGTTTGCGACGAACGGTGTTGAAATGGCTACGGCTACCGTGACCTTAGAAATAGAGGGTAAGATGGTAACGGATACCGATAGTGGCAATGGCCCAGTGAATGCCTTATTTAACACTATTGACAGGATAACCGGAAATATCGCCACGCTTGAAGATTATTCTCTCAAGTCTGTGACGCGGAGTAGCGAGGCTCTGGGAGAAGCCACAGTCAAGTTGCGCTATGAGGATGGTCGGCTTGTAGTAGGAAAGGGATTTTCGACGGATGTCATCGAGGCCAGTGCTAAAGCTTATATTAATGCCTTGGCGAAGTGAAATCGTTCAGCTAAAGCTGAACATCGGGGCTTTGATGACGATAGTCTCCAGTGGAGAGTATCGCCGAAGCCGCACGTCCCAATAGGAACTCTTAGCGGCGAAGTCGGAGTCTACCCCCACCGAAGCGGAAATCGGAACACCCACTTGAAGAAGTGGGTGTCTCGGAATTGATAACTTGTTGATAGCTCTTGCGGTGTCGTATAATAGCCTAATTTTTCAAGTTTAAGTTGCTACAGACAATTCAAGAGGATATAATGTTCAAATAAGGTTGTGCAATAAATTTCAAACTTGGAGGATTGACTGAACATGGAAAGAATCTTCAACTTCAATGCTGGCCCAGCGACACTTCCGCTGGAGGTTTTAGAAGAAGCGCAGAGAGAACTGCTTAACTTTAAAGGTACTGGTATGTCCATCATGGAAAATAGCCACCGCACTAAAGAATACGAGGCCATTAATTCCGAGGCCGAAGCACTTATTAAGGAATTGCTGGGCGTACCGGAAAACTATCGGGTTTTGTTCCTTCAAGGTGGAGCAAGCACTCAATTTGCTGCAGTACCCATGAATTTAGTCTCCTCGGACAGTCACGCCGACTATATCCTCACGGGAGCCTGGGCAGAAAAAGCTGAGAAGGAAGCGTCGAAATTCGCTAAAACGAATGTAGTTGCGAGTACTAAGGATGAGAACTACACCCGCATTCCCAGAATCGATGAGATCAAGGTGAGTGACAAGCCCGCGTATGTACACCTTTGCTCTAATAACACCATCTTCGGTACCCAATGGCAGTCTTTTCCAGACCTAGGAGACATTCCACTGGTCGCTGATATGTCGAGTGATATTATGTCACGTCGCTTTGACGTTTCTAAGTTTGCATTGATTTATGCTGGAGCTCAAAAGAACCTCGGACCAGCTGGGGTAACCGTGGTCATTATCCGCAAGGACTTATTGGAAGGTATCCCCTCCAACATCCCCACAATGCTTCGCTATGATATTCACGCTAAAAACGACTCCCTCTATAATACACCACCTAGCTTTTCCGTTTATATGGTGAATCTAGTTCTGCGCTGGATTAAAAACAACGGCGGGCTAGCCGCAGCAGAAAAACGCAACGCGGAAAAAGCTGCCCTTATTTATAATACCATTGATAACAGTGAGGGCTATTATCGTGGCCATGCTGTCAAAGACAGTCGGTCGTTAATGAATATTACGTTCCGCTTACCGAATGAGGAATTGGAGAAAAAATTCGCTGTTGAGGCCACACAACAAGGTATGATCGGCTTGAAAGGACACCGTTCAGTCGGCGGTCTTCGGGCATCCGTCTACAATGCCATGACCATTGAGGGGTGTATGGCTTTGGCAGAGTTTATGAAAACTTTTCAAAGCAACAACGGATAAAGGCACGATGCATCGTGCCCCTAACTATGGCGAGAAGTCCAAAACAAAGTCAATGCATAAAGAGGGCCGTCGAACTGCAATTAGCGGTTCAGCGGCCCTCTTTTTATGTGTAACGAAACTCTACAAGGAGGAGCCTTTGTGCCCCATCTTAGTCATTGGTTTGTGCCCTTTGCTGCTGAGAAAGCCTTCCACTTGTTTGGGAAGATTCTCTTTGATGGTCTTGGCTTTATCAGAAGTAAGCTTACCTGCTTGAATAGCCTGGTCGATCCTAGTTGATGCTGCGTCAGTCAAGTCCTTCGTTAATTGTGTAGTGGCAAGATTTTTAGCTACCGCAACGTCATTTATGCTTTTACCAGATTTCAATTCAGTGGTTAACTCAGTGAGAGACATGTTGTTCAACGCTTTAGCAACGATGGTCATGTCCATTAAGCCCCTCGACCCTCCGAAGCCTATTTCGTCTTTACGTTCCATAGGCCCTTGCCCTTTACGGCTCAGAAAATCCTGCACTTGTTTAGGGAGATTAGCCTTCATGCTTGTGGCTTTATCAGACGTGATCTTGCCTGCTTTTAAGGCGAGGTCGATCTTTTCTGACGCGGCTGTTTGTAAGTCCGTCGTTAACGTTGCTAACTTCTCAGAGACCCCTTTTGCAGCTGCTACCTCATTTATACTTTTATTAGTTTTTAAGTCAGTTGTTAAATCAGAGAGAGTTATGCCCAGGTCTTTAGCAACAATATTCAAGTCCATAGGGCTCTGTGGCCCGATTTTATTGCCACCTCCTTCAGCAAAGATGCCGGGTTTCTTAGGTGGATGACCGCTTTTTGCATACGTTGATGCACCAGCCAGACCGACGGCAGCCACTACTGACACCAATGATATTGCCCCTACTATGGCCGTTTTAGAGAGTTTATTCATACGCATCCCCTTCCTATAATGGTATTATATACCACGACAAGCACAGTATAATCCTGATTAGCGATTAATATGTGACTAAAACATTAAGATTATATTAAGATTTTTACGCAAGATAATATTTTCTGGAAAGGTCTGTGATACCGTTTTTTCGAGCGGATTTTCTCGTATTGTAGTTTAAGAAGGCGGCTAAAGGCCGATAGAGAATTTTTGGTATCGTTACTGTCAGTTGATCCTGAGACTTAGAAGAGATTTTTCTGCCATTGAGAACATCATCCAGAGTAAGCTTAAAAGCAGCGGTAATTTTTTTCCCCTTACTACCAAGATTTTCAAGCAGTGCTCCGTCTATGATCGCACCTCCCCATAACCCAAACCACCCAACCAATTCATTCCAATGGCCTCGGCAAAGCAGCGGCACGATCCTAGCAACGGCTGGCAAAGTGTTACGTCTGGGAATCCGCATTGCCCGATGGCAAAGAAACTTTTTCTGTGCAGTTCAGAC
>DATCQU010000087.1:0-3918 GCA_036569365.1 Desulfosporosinus sp.
ATTCTTAATGGCTTCAACAATACCTTCTTTGGTGTAGTTGTCGCCAATGGTTTTTCCTCTGACAAAGCGTTGCTGTCCTTCTAATTTGAAAGCTATATGCTTGCCTTCTTTAACCTCAATATTAGCTTGTTTCATTAGGTCAACAAAACTATTATAGTCTGTCGCCTGTGGAGTTGCTTGATCAATGGCGGCTTGTATTTGTGCTTTCCAGCTAGTACCGTTTTTAGTTTCTTGCCACTCTCTATGACCTTTGCCTTTTCCGTTGGGTTCTTTAACGATATACAAACCTTTTTCTTCGCATAGACGGTCGCTGATCTCTCTGATCATTGCGGCTGTTTTATAAGGCTCAGATCTAAATTTTTTAAAATCCTCAAAGGATATCGCATTGAAAATAATATGATTATGTATATGCCCCTTATCTATATGAGTCGCTATAACATATTCGTGCTTTTCTTGAAGCATTTTATCAGCAAGTTTCTTTCCTAATTCATGGGCTTCTTCCGGTGTAATCTTATCGATTTTCGCAAAGCTCTGTATCGTATGATAGGCAAGATTATTTGCCTTTCCTGTGTTGGAGTAATCGCCTTTAATGTCCTTTGCAAGCTCCGCTGTCATTTTAAATTCTATGGCAGCATAGGATGGTTCCACCTTATAACCTGACACCAGCAATTTGCCGTCCGTTTTTTGAGGGTTAGTGATATAGTCAATCGCTCTATTAACGGTTGCTTTGATCGCTTTAATTTTAGTGACCGCCATAGACTAACCCCCCTTTTTTCAAAATCATAATCAATTCCGAGACACCCACTTCTATAAGTGGTGTTCCGATTTCCACTTCGATGGAGGTAGACTCCCGGCCGAAGTCTCGATGTTCAGGTTTAGCTGAACGAGTTTTTATAATAGTTTCGACAAGATGGCTTTTACAAGCTTTTCTATCTCGAATTGCTTAGCCAATATGTCCCTTATATCATCCGCATCAACATGGCGGGTCTCGTTTGCCCTCTTAGCAATTTGGTTGATATTGCTACCAATCTTCCCAAGCTCGGCAGTGAGCTTTTTTATTTCGCTGTAGTCTTTTTTTATGACATATCCGTCAATCAACATTTTCCTAGCGTATGCTCCAAAATTTTTTGTTTCTAATTGCAACATTTTTGTCTGTATCATTTCCTTTTCTTCCGACGTGACATCAATTACCATTCGCACCGTTCTTGTTCTCTCTGCCACGGTTCTTGCCCCCTAACTGATATGTAAATTTTTAAAGCATTTTCGTTAATCAAGGGGTTTGGGGCGAAGCCCCAAGAAGCAAAAGTATGAAGATAGACAGCAGGCTATTTTTCATACTTTTAGAGCGAGTGTGTACACACTCGCAATGCTTGCTATCCCTATCCGAGTAGTTTCTTCCATTATACCCCACTTAGTTTAAATTATCAAAAGACCCCCCGTCAAAAAGTTTTCGATACCAAAGAAACAGATAACCCGCATTTAATGAGGGTTATCTGTTTCTTGCATGTCAAACAACAAACAAATTAGTTTTAATACGGGGGAAAACGAAGACCACCGAGAAAGGGTTACGGCACTCGGCGTTTGCCAGCAGAACATTCATCCCTGCGGGGAGAATGTCCTGTGGACTCCAGCTTATTTTATGCCAAGTCGTCCATGGTGCGTCAGCGAGCATATCCTAAGGTCCTTTCGGATCTTGCGGTATCCCTCGTGACGACCGGACAACTAATTCATCTGGTTGATTAAAACAACCTTAACACGTTCCGGCTATGTCATTTACTAGCTCTCACCAACGTAATTTCACTATCTTTACCGTTGATATCTTTAACAATAAATTTGAAGGAATTAATTTTTTCGAAACTAGAAACTTCAAAAATCATGGAAATAAAATCCTTATTATCTGCGGTACGGTCCATGCTGAATGAACCGGAACCACTGATTGACTTGCCGTTTGAATCTACTAAGTATACTTTCTGCCAAATATTTTCATCAACTGGAGTATTAACAACGAATTTTACGGCGAAACCCGTAGGTAACATTTCGGCAGAAATAACATTTACATCCTTACTAGTACTCTGAGAGGTATAGGCTACTCCCTCAGCATTAACAAACTGTTTATCTAATGCTACACTGCTATTCCACGGGCCTTCAAGTTTTTTAAAGGCCGAAACTACTTGTTTTTTAAACAATAAAATACTCTTAATTTGAACTTTTAGTTCGCTCATTTGTGGAATACTTGCCGAAGATGATTGTATTAAAACATTGTAATTCAATTTGCCCTTATCTTTGTTTACAATATCAGTGCTACCTTCTAATGATCCATCGAGTCTTTCTGGATATCCATCTCCCGAAATGACCCTTCCATTACCATCAGTGATTAGCAAATCTAGATATACGCGGTCAACATCTTTGATAGAACTGATGTCATCAAATTTCATATTTATTGCAAGACCAAGCCTTGATTTATCGACAACAACATTTGTCACTTTGGTCTCTATTCCTTGGAATTTAACTGAGGCACCTTGCACCTCTTGCTGATATCCATTTTCAACAGCTCTTTCAACTCCGGCATGATTTCCCCAAAATGTTGCTTTGATTGCTGCAATCACGGGTTGATTGAAGGTTACGCCTAAGAAGATTACTGCTACGGCTGCTACAACCCATGGTTTTTTGCCTAAGAAGAAATCCTTTGTGGATCGTTGGGCCTTGGAGCTTACTCCTGATGATTGTTTATTGAGTCTAATAAACAATCGCTTTTTAAAAGCTTCTGCGTCGAAATTATTGCTTTCATATTCAAGTTTAGCAGTTTTGAGTTGCTGTTCCATATATATATCTCTCCTTCCAAACCTTTCCTAAGCGATGGCGCCCTCGCGACAATCTCGATTTTATTGTTCCTTCGCTTTTTCCGAGTATTGCAGCTATCTTCTGTACAGATAATTCTTCGAAGTAGTAAAGCACAATTGATATCCTATATGGTTCTGGTAGTTTTAAAACTAATGCGTATAACATTTCATCAGCTTCCATTTTCAAAAACTCGTCTTCCGAGCTGACAACTTCCTTCTCAGGTAACATCGACGATACAATTTCACGCCAATTACTTCTGTAAGCCATCTTACATTCGTTTATAACAATTCGGACAAGCCAAGGAAAAGGATCTGAACCGTCTTTAAATTTATCAAATTGTCCATAGACCTTGATAAATGCGTCTTGAACTCGATCCTCAGCTGTTGAAGGATCTTGAGCGTATGTATTTGCAATACGTACAAGGCGATGTCCATAGAGGTCGATCCATGTTTCCAGTAGTTTTTTTCTATGTTCCAACTTTCTTTCACCTGCCATTCACCTGTAATATGCAATAAATCCTTTATTGGTTCCCAAATCCCAAAGGATATATATAAGCTGGGTAAGCTTAATGTAATATTTATTCCATCGTATCACTAAAAGAAATCATGATAATAGTCTGGTAAGTCATCCGAAGAAGCATAAAGAACCTTTTTTCATAGTTAAACAACAGCTCCCTCTGTCAGAACGAGGGAGCTGTTGTTTAACGTAACCCTAATCGGACCCAAAAGGAACCTATCTTGTAACCTTCTGAGAACTTCTTCGCCATAGATAAATCAGCCAAATTCTCAAGTTACCCTTTTGCGTTTTTGATTTTGTAATTACATGAAAGAGCAAGGTAACATAATCCATAACCTATAACAGAGAAGCAGATGGCTGTTACTAAAAAATCCAGTCTTTCGATATAGACTCCTCCCCCCTAGAAATTTAATCTATTTCAGTTCAACATCAAACTTATAATCCGTCATAAGCTCGTACTCATGACCATAGAAAGTAATTTTAGCGATATCTTCTGGATGATCGGTCTTAAACTCATAAGTGCCCTGGTGGGTTTCATAGTCCATAGGGCTTATTATTCTG
>DATCQU010000088.1:0-4537 GCA_036569365.1 Desulfosporosinus sp.
AAACCAAGTACAACTTCACTTTGATTTCTAAAGCTGGAAATATGGAAGCGAATACTCTTGAGGAGCCCGGTGCGATAATTCCGCACGCCGGGATCTGTGCGGGGGGTGCCGGGTAACCGGTATCTCTACCGTGACTAGGACGCAAGGAGCAAAATGGATCACAATCAAAAAATCCGTCGATGCCACTTGTTAAACATCAACGGATTGTAAAGAGAAAAAGGATGTACTCAACTGTCAAGTATATTGCGAAGGTTTCGAAAGTAGTCCTATATCCATCTGAAATTGGGTTTATTCCATAAAAACCTGCACCATTCAAGTAAGCTCATTAGTGGTGACCGTCCCACTAATGAGCTATTGAAAAAGAAGGTTGAACACACAATTACGCATTGGTTTTGTAAGAAGCGATCATTTTCTTAACCATTTGTCCGCCAACTGAACCATTTTCACGGCTCGTGCGTTCAGCACCCAAAGTGACTCCTAGTTCTTGAGCAACTTCCATTTTGAACTTGTCGAGATTAGCTTTAGCCATTATTATTCCCTCCTCTCGAAAATATTTATTTAATTTACTGAGACTAATGTAACCTATTAGAGAAGTTATACTCAGGTAATGTGTGCCACTGATGGTAATCTAAGACAACTAATCGTAGGGGGTAAAGATTAATGAGGGCAATAGGATTTGAGTTTGCAAACTATCACCAATAACTAAACATTTTGTTGATAGTTTGCCGGTTTTGTTGGCGATACCCCAATATGTTTCCCTAGAGAGAATGAGATGTAAGCAAGGGAGAGCGTAGATCCCCCTAGATCCCCTTGCTGGAACGGATAACTTGTAAGTGCGACTTTATATAAACTATGTTTGCTTGTCCAAAAGAGTTACAGGATTAGTTGTTAGCTGACATTACGAAAAGGGCGAGTGGATAGTGGCTTTCAATTCTATTTTCGTTTAATCTCTCTATCTTTCTGGGTCTTTCCTTTCCTTTCCGTTCTGCCCGCTCTTTCATTTGTTCCCTTTGACCAGCAAAGATAAAAGAGTGTTATGTGTTATATTAACTTTGCTTAAATCCAAGGATATCGCTTATTCCGAGGGGATTAGCGATAGTTATATGTTTTACACTCATTGTGCAGTTTCTTTACTTCCGATATAATTTTCTTGAGACATTTTGTTCCTCCTTTCGGCTTCCGTTTACACGGGGGCTTTTTCTTGTAAGCAATTTACGCTCTGGTTCAACCGAACTTATTTTATCGTTCTATGCCCATATCCCTATTCTTAATGGCCTGTTTCGCCATCTTTCCCCTGTCTAGTAGGTCTTTTTGAGCAAAATTATCTTGGCATCGCTCGACGTTTTGTGGATGTTGTTCCTGCATTCGGTCAACAATCCACGCACGATCATCTCGACTTGTTCGAAAATGTCTCTCGTCGTCGCGATCAGGAAGCTTCTCCAAGGCATCATGCCTCGCTGAAATTTCCCGAAAATCTTTGTCTTGAGTGTCTGATAAGGCTTTGGTGTACTTATATTCCTGAATAACAATACCTTTCACTTGCTCACATTTGTTCGTGTATTCGATTTGCGTCTGCTTTTCCTTAATGAGTTCTGTTTTCTTGTCCAGGAGAGATTCTACCCCGCTAGGTATCGCATCGGCTTCAATGCTGTAATCCGTTTTCAGGTTATCACTTAACTCTTGCAGGATAACCTTTTCCTTGTCTATGTCAGCTTGTATCTCTTTCCTCTGCAAAATCTTAAATATCCCTTTAGTACTTTCTAGTTGCCCTTCCAAGCCGTCTAAACGCTCCGAAGAAGTATTAAGATTACCTTGCCTTTGTCTAAGGTCAGAAACGGATCTGTTGTGTTCCTGGACTCTAACTTCTAAGGCTTTGGTTTTTTCAATGCTTTTGTGGTGTTCTTCCATAGCCTGGCGATACTGCGTCTTGCGTTTCACCAGGCTATCTCCAAATTGATAAGCCTTTTCTTTTAGGTCATGAAAGGTTTGCATGTCCTTCTGCATGGCAGGACACTTTTCAGAATACGCCTGTAACGCTTTATTTTCGCTCTCAAGGTCTTTTAGGCGTTCAAGGGGTGCTTTAACACCTTTGAGGTCGGATCGAGCCTCTAGAAGACTATTTCGAACCCGTGACACCTTATCCTTGAGCTCACTTATTCGGCTGTCCTTGTTGTATCCATCCACCTTCAGGGAGCGATTTTGGTCTTTTATAGCCTCAACGTCTTTGGTTGAATAAGTCAGTCTACCCTTTTCAGCCTGTAGGTTCGCCTCTTTGTCGATGCCTTCAAGCCGTTCCAGTTCGGTCTGTTTCACCTTCAGTTCATCATAACGAGTTGAAACCTTGTATTCCTCAACGCTCAAATGCTCTCTTTTGCTATGTAGTTCACCGCGTTCAAGGTCGTAGCCATTCTCGCGACACATCCTGTTGTAGTCGTCTTGAAGCTTTCGGAGTTTCGCTGGGGAGAACAGATCACGAGCAGACAACCGTCCATCGACGGTCACTGGAACGAAATTAACGTGCATATGGGGTGTTTGTTCGTCGTAGTGGACCGTGGCAGAGACCATGTTTCCCTTGCCGTATCGCTTCTCAATGAAATCAAGGCTCTTACGGAAATAGTCCGTCTGCTCTTCCCTGGGCATTTTATCAAAAAATGCAGAATCAGACGTAACAAGGCATTGAGACATGACCGTTGCGTCTTTTCGGATGGCCCTGGGTAAATTCAATGCAGCGATTCGTCCGGATATCACCGTCCGAAACCGTTCCCGCTGCTCTAACAGATCGACGTTCTCATGAGTCTTATTCCAGTCAATATCTTTATTCGTGTGGGATACAGATTCCTTCTCTCTGCGATCGTGAATCTGTATCCCCGTAACCCCACTCGCCTTTACCTTCGCTATTCTACATATAGAATAACTCATGTCTCGCTCGCCCCCTTCCACACTCCCCAACCTGAAAATTGCTCTACTGACGTTCGCAATTTCATCTTGTAAAGTGTAACACACTACACTTTACTACATAAAGTCGTGCGCCCTTGCAGGGAAGAACAACGAAAGCAAGACCTACGCTCGGCGCTGGCCCGAAGAAACATTTATCCCCTGCGGAGGAAAATGTCCCTTCGGTCCTCAGCTTATTCGTTGCGTCCGTTGTCCCTGGGATGCCGGCGAGCATATCCTCAATCCTGCGGATCTGCGGTATCCCTCGTGGCACCCGGACAACTAATCAGAAATTCACCCATGCCCGCCGGAAGCCAAAAAGCTTTATCAACTTTTCAATGGAATTGTAGATTTCAATTATTTAAGCACACCTTGCTTTATTGTACAATATATTGTACAATAAAGCAAGGTGAATTATATTATGTTAGCAACAAGTTATTCGACTGTAAGACAAAATTTCAAAGAATACTGTGAAAAGGCTACCAACGATTTTGAGACTATTATTATCACTCGCGAACGTGGAGAGAACGTGGTCATGATTTCAGAGGCTGAATATAACAATCTTTTGGAAAATATTTACGTGAGAAGCAATCCCAAATATTACAATGAACTCCTTAAGTCCATAGAACAACTTAAAAGTGGCAAAGGAAAGAGACGGGAATTGCTGGATGATTAAAATATTTTCAGATATTGCATGGAATCATTACTTGTATTGGCAAACAGAGAATAAAAAAATATTAAAAAAAATTAATGAGTTAATACGAGATATTGAAAAGAATGGGAACGAAGGAATTGGCAAGCCTGAACCCCTAAAACATGAATTATCGGGATCGTGGAGTCGTCGCATTACAGATGTTCACCGTTTAATTTATCAAATTGATGATGACAAAATTTATATAGCTAGTTGTAAAAATCATTATTAGATTGGAAAGAGCCGAGGAATTCATCCTCGGCTCTTTCCAATTAGACGGTAAGCCACGCACGGCCTATAAAAGGGCGCCCTCGCATGAGAACGCCGAAGGTTTTTTTAGAAGCTTATTTCAACGAAGACATAGAGTTGCAAATTATTTTACAATTTCCTTACCTACTTTAGCCATGGAAAAAATAATAATGCACAACTTTTACTTAACTATATCAATTCCTTGGCATTAGCCGGATTCTATTATATGCAAGTATTTGAGTCATAGTACCAGCTTATTGAAATAATTAAGGCTATCACCTTTAAGGTGATAGCCACTTCATACGAAATTATATATTTAGAAGATCAAGCCTAAAGCGATAAGAATCAAGATGGCCACTGCGATTACTGCAACGCCAACACCAGCGCCTACGCCATAAGCAGCGACAGGAGCAACTGGTTGAGGGCAACATGTTTGTTGCATTGCTGGATGCATTGTTTGCATCATTCCTTGGTTCATTCCGTACATAAGAATTTCCTCCTTTTAATTTAAATTAGAATACGATTCCCATAGCGATCAGAAGAAGAATTATTATAACGACTGCAGCGATTCCTGAACCGATACCTTTTCCGTGTCCTTCGCAACCACAACCGCAATTTTCATTAGCAAATGCCATTTGTTTTTCCTCCTTTGTTTAAGACATA
>DATCQU010000089.1:0-2673 GCA_036569365.1 Desulfosporosinus sp.
GGGGGACTGTGCCGTTTGTTTGCCATGCTCATCTTTAGAAAGCATCGCTGTTTACTGCATCTCTATTTGAGTTTCATTAATTCCCAGTTATATTTTGGGAATTTTCTCGTTTTAGCTCCCGTAATCCCGAGAGGCTATTAATCAGTGGGAATTTTCACGAAGACAACTGTAGTATAACATTGCAAGTTAGCTAGAGGAAACGGTAGTTTCTTACAGTCGAAATAACGAGATGAATTTCCCTCTATGCTTAAAAAGAGGTATAATACAGCGTAACATATCAATAAATACGTCGATAAATACTTCGGTTCTTGAAATGGAATTTAGACAGAAATATTAGGCTAGTGAGTAACAGATAACTATATAATTGAAAAGAGAGGATGAAGCAAGTATGGCACTGCGAATGCTACTCATTTTTGCTCATCCTGACGACGAATCCTTTGTTTTGGGTGGAACTATCGCTAAATATGCCGAACAAGGGGTGGAGATCACCCTTGTGGCTGCCACGAAGGGGGAAGCCGGCAAAGCAGCTGGGATTTGCAAGCCGGAAGAACTTGGACCCTTACGAGAGAAGGAACTTAAGCGCGCAGCTGATGTTCTGGGGATTAAGGAAGTTATTTTTCTGGGATATCGTGATAAGGAAGTTCCCATGGCACCACCCCTAGAAATCGTAGAGAAACTTGTTCGGATTATTCGAAAAATCCGTCCTCAGGTTGTGATTACCTTTGGAGCGGACGGCGCATCGGGACATCGTGACCACCGGGCGATTCATCACTTTGCAAAGGCAGCAATTGGACTGGCCAAGAAATCTGTCGAGCCGGAGTGGGGAACTTCCTATACGCTGCCTCGTCTGTGCTACGTCCAACCGGGTTGGAGGCTTTCCAAGGACAAACGGCAAGAAGTTGACTATATTATCTTGACTGAACCCTGGGCGGAGAAAAAATGGCACGCTGTCTTAGAGCATAAGACTCAACTGTTTTCTCGCCGAAAGTTTGAGGCGCTGGAGGAAACGATGAAACTGGATTATTTTAAGCAGGAGTATTTTCAATGCGATGACGAGATGAGTGCATTTCCAGGACGGGGTACGGATCTCTTTCAGGACTTGGAGAGGGTGGAAGATTAAGTGCAAGCGAAAGTTGTGCTGAAATATTGTCCGGACTATACAATGAACGTGGAACAGCATTTGAGAGATGGACTGGCAGAATTGGGTGGCATGTCTGCATTCGTTAAGCCGGGCCAGAAGGTCTTACTAAAAATAAACCTGCTTATGAAAAAACGGCCGGAAGAAGCGGTCACGACTCATCCCAGTGTCGTAGAAGCAGTGGTTCATCTCGTTCAAGAAGCTGGCGGGATACCGATTATTGGAGACAGTCCGGGCGGACCATACACAGTGAGTGCACTCCAGGCGATTTATACAAGGTCGGGGCTACGTGAGGTTGCAGAACGGACGGGAGCAATTCTCAATGAGGATGTTGGACAAACGACCATTCAGTACCCAGAAGGAAAACTTGCCAAAAGTTTGACTGTTACCAACTGTGTCTTAAATGCTGATGTTGTCATCCCTATTTCAAAGTTGAAAACTCATGGCATGATGACCTTCACTGGAGCTGTAAAGGTTCTTTTTGGAGTCATTCCTGGGCTACTAAAAGCCGAGTATCATTTAAAAATGTTCAAAGTTTCGGACTTTGCCGATCTCCTGGTGGATATTGCCACTTGGGTAAGTCCGGCTTTAAGTATTATGGATGGGATTGTGGGCATGGAGGGGGACGGGCCTTCGGCCGGTGAACCCCGAAATATCGGAGCGCTTATTGTGAGCACGGATCCCTTCGCGCTCGATGTTGTGGCCGCGGATCTTATTGGCTTAAAGCCAGAGAAGGTTCCGACCGTGATGGCAGCACGTCAGCGTGGTCTAACAAGTAATTTTAATGAAATAGAGTTAACCGGGGACCCACGGTCACTTTGGCAAATTCAAAATTTCGTGATTCCGAAGGCAGTGTCTGCCAATTTTTTAGATATGGTTCCTCTTCCTCGTAGCGTTAAGAAATTTACGCTTAACCGTTTGCGTCCTCGTCCGCTTTTCGAGCATTCGGCGTGTGTGGGGTGCAGGGATTGTGTCAATACATGTCCTCCTAAGGCTTTGATGATGAATGAACATCAGCGTCCGATTGTAGATTTAGAAGCCTGTATTCGCTGTTTTTGCTGTCAGGAGCTCTGTCCACATCAGGCTGTCAAGATTTTCAAGCCCTGGCTTGGGAGAAAGTTGCTGAAGTAGTCTTCAAAAGTTATGTCTTTTTGAGGAAGAGGAGTTTTGTAAATGACAGAAAGTATGATAGTTATTGATGTAGGGTCCGGTACACAGGATATTCTTCTATATCAACCAGGGAAAACGATAGAAAATTGTCCAAAGTTTATCGTGCCAAGTCGGACACAAATTGTGGCGGCGCAGATTCGGAAAGCGACTGAGTTGGGCGAGGCAATTTTTTTGCACGGACATCTGATGGGTGGGGGAGCGTGTGCGCTAGCCCTGAAAAAACACTTGAAGGCGAGTTTTAAAGCATACGCAACCCCTCAAGTAGCCTTGACGTTTAGCGATAACTTGGCGTTTGTAGAGCAAATGGGCATCGTGCTTTGCGCGGACTGCCCGAAGAATGCAACTCCTATTTGGATGGGAGATAT
>DATCQU010000090.1:0-20773 GCA_036569365.1 Desulfosporosinus sp.
GGGGGACTGTGCCGTTTGTTTGCCATGCTCATCTTTAGAAAGCATCGCTGTTTACTGCATCTCTATTTGAGTTTCATTAATTCCCAGTTATATTTTGGGAATTTTCTCGTTTTAGCTCCCGTAATCCCGAGAGGCTATTAAATATTATTACATCCAGTTAAATCATAAGGAATCCACAAATATTTACTTTCTTTACTGCGAAAAGAGCCCCTCAGCGTTAACCGAGGGACTCTTTAACATTCTTAGGACTTATCATCAGCTTAGAAGTTACCTTCTATTTTTTAATTTTCTATGAATTCTGTGCCTAAATCTATCGCCGTTCCTGTTAAAATATTACTCCAGTAAATCCAATCGCCCCGGTAGGACCTGGTGCTCCAGTAACTCCGACTGCTACTAAGGCACCGGTAGGGGGTTCGAGAAGCCAACTGATCCAGAGCTTCTTGAACACTGATAGGAACTGGACTCCAACAGACAGGATTAGCCGGTGTATAACCCAAAGCAGTGCATCATTGATAAAGGTTAAGGCGGCTCCACCTGTGAAACTGGCACCGATTGGAATGCTATTGGCAGCAGCCGTTACATTGCAGGACCCCGAGGCCGAGAGCGTACCGAGAATAGCAAATCCGATTAAGAAAACGCTAATCGCCGTACCTACGGTGTATGTGGCCGTTAAAGATCCATCAGTACCCCCGCCTGTCGCCAGCACAATAGTATTAGCCAAAGCACTTGAATTTACTGTAATCAATCCGCCATTAACGAAGTCTGTATTAGACAAAATTAGTACCGTACCAGTTTGAGTGTATCCCGAAAAAAACATACAGTCTTGAATTGTAACTTGATTAATGTCATTGAAGGCAGTAAAAACTGGTGTGTTATTGCAACGGACACCGTAGAAAAACAATTTACCTTCGCCGCTTGGGGGCAAATTTCTAGAAAATAGAGTATGAGCAGTCATCCCGCCCGTACTCTACTAGAATTTATCGATCCGTTTAGATTAGCAAATAATCTAATGACCTCAACTTAAGTTTTCCCCGTTCCTATTAAAACATAACTCCCGTGGGTCCGATAGTCTCAGTATCACCAGTTGTTCCTATAACTCCTCTGGATCCTGTTACACGGCTCGTAGTTCGAATAGCCAATTGATCCAAAGCCTCTTGAACAGTAACGGGCACCGTGCTCCAATTGGCAGGATTCGCTGGTGAATAAGCCAGAGAATGGGCATCATTGATAAAGGTTAAAGAGGCTCCACCTGTGAAGCTGATACCTGCAGGTATGCTATTGGCAACAGCCCTTACATTACAGAATCCCGAGGCAGAGAGAGTACCGAGAATAGTAAAGCCTATTAAAGAGATGCTGATAGGCGTACCTGACGTGTAAATGGACATTAATGATCCATCAGAGCCCCCGCCTGTTGCGAGCACAGTAGTATCGCCCAAAGCACTTGAATTTACTGTAATCAATCCTCCAGCAACGAAGTCAGTGTTAGACAGCACAATCAACATCCCAGTTTGAGTGTATCCCGTAAAAAACATACAATTTTGAATTAAAGCTTGGTTCGTACTATTGAAGGCTGTGAACACAGGCGTTGTATTACACCGGACATTATAAAAATACACTTTACCTTCCACGCTTGATTGAGCCGTAAAATCAAACGTTAAAGTGGAAGCGACAAGTGAAACTCTTTCAAAACCCGACCTGTTATCTCCACCTATTGACCATGATGGATCATCGATATCAATAAAACTTTCGCTTGAACCGATATTAACTACGATCGGATTAACACCAATAATCATGATATTGGCTTTCAAACTAAAACCCTCAATATAGTCACCTGGACCCACCATAATTGAATAACGTTTAGTCGGAGAAGCATCGTCAATTGAATCGATCGCTTTTGCAATGGTTGCAAAAGGATTGCTCATCGTCCCATCTCCGGTAATATCATTACCGCCTTTACTAACATTCACCATCTGAGAACGACTCAAAACTATTGGGGGAAATTCTGGGGAGGTTGGGCCATTTGAGTCTGTCGCAATAAGTGTTCCTGGAGTCCTGTCAGCTCTGCTTTCTCCCGTCAGTCCTTTCACTTCGGATAACCAGACGCCATCTGTTGGTTTAGCCGAATAGTTAATTTCCATTGGTAGAACGCGGAAGTCTCTGGTCGATCTACCAGCCGAGTTTATACCCCAGGCGGATACTTCTACAGCTTGTGAACTTGGAAAAAAGTGAAATTCAAAGGCATCAAATTGAACATAGTATTGACGGGTGGCAACATTTCCAGCATCAACGTAAAACGCATCTGAAATATATTCTACCTCAGTCGTTCCGTTCAGATAATAGCCTTTAATCTTTATGCTAACGGCAGCAGTATCGTTATTCGATACTCTAACTCCTAGCGTTACGTAAGATCTATTACGATTGGAAAGCGATTTAACCGGAACAATAAACGTTGGTGTCATGTCAATCGCCAGCTCAAACGTATTTTCAATTAATCCTGTGGTTAATTGCAGCACATCGATCACTCCACATATTTAATCATAAGCTAAAATTATCAAAGCTTATTCCGATGGTAGCGGACAGAAACGCTAAGTAATTCAGTTGAATCTTTTATATATTCTCATTAAAAAAATACGTGAACCTTAAGGAATGCCAAAAAGATGCAGTAAAGACTTACTCTTATTGTAATCTTTACTGCTTAAAAGAGTTGGAGCATTATTACAGCATGCTTGAACCCATTGCGTGTACTTACGGTTCAAATGTTATTACACCGGACATTATCAAAAGATAACTCACCTTTGCCGTCTGATTGAGAGGTGAATTCAAAAGATAAGGTAGAAGCAACCAAAGCAACATTTTTAAAACCTGACCTGTTATCTCCACTTAGCAACCATGTTGGATCATCGATATCGAAAGAACTTCTGTCTGAACCGATACGAACTAAGATCGAATCAACGCCAATAACCATTACATTAGCTTTCAGACTAAAGCTCTCCATATAGCTCCCTGGGCCCACCATAATAGAATAACGTTTAGATGGAGTAGCGTCGACGATTGAAGTCATAGCCCTAGGTATTGTAGCAAACGGATTGTTAATTGTCCCATCTCCGGAATTATCATTACCACCTTTATTAACATAAACCATCCTAGAACTACTTGGAGCTATGGGCGGAAATCCTGGACTGGCTGACCCCGTCGGGCCTGTTACTCCTGTTACTCCTTGGGCTCCTTTAATACCTGGGTCTCCCTTTACCCCTGGATCACCTTTAATACCTGCTAGGCCTTGGGCCCCCTTTTCACCTGGCGTTCCTTTTAAACCTTGGTCTCCTTTTGGACCGGGGGCTCCTGTTGCGCCTTGAGTCCCGGTCACTCCTGGATCTCCTTTTGCTCCTTGAGTTCCAGCTACGCCTTGGTCTCCCTTTGCTCCTTGAATTCCAGCTACGCCTTGGTCTCCCTTTGCTCCTTGAGTTCCTGCTACTCCTTGGTCTCCCTTTGCTCCTTGAGTTCCTGCTACGCCTTGGTCTCCCTTTAGACCTTCTACACCTTGAATCCCTCTTTCACCTGGCGTCCCTTTTGGGCCCGTAGCTCCTGTTATGCCTTGGTCTCCTTTTTCTCCTGTTGTTCCTTTTGGACCTGCGACTCCTGTTATTCCTTGGTCTCCTTTTTCGCCTGGCGTTCCTTTTGGACCGAGGACTCCTGTTGGACCCTGCTCTCCTTTTTCTCCTGTCGTTCCTTTTGGACCAGGGACTCCTGTTGGACCTTGGTCTCCTTTTTCTCCTGTCGTTCCTTTTGGACCAGGGACTCCTGTTTCTCCTACTGGACCCGTTGCTCCCATTAGACCTTGGTCTCCTTTAGCACCCTGATCCCCTTTAGGACCGGGGGGCCCGGTTGCACCCTGGACACATGTTGTTCCTTGGTCACTTGTTGTACTGATTTCGCTCGTTGCTTCGGTTGGTTCCGTTGGTTCCGTTGGTTCCGTTGGTTCCGTTGATGCAACCTCATTATGTCCTGTTACAACTGTGGCTCCTGCATAACGATCATCATCCATCGCTTGCAATCGATAGAGGATCGTCGATTTGCCAGCCGAGTTTATGCCCCAAGCGGATACGACTACTGCTGGTGAACTCGAATGAAACTGAAATTCAAAAGCATCGAATTGGATATAGTATTGGCGTAAAGCTACATTTTTGGAATCAATGGAAAATATATCTGATACGTACTCTTCCCTAGTAGTTCCGTTCATGTAAAAGCCTTTAATTTCAATACTAATATCAGAAGTATCGCCATTTGAGATTTTCACGCCTAAGGTAACACTCGATCTATTCAGAGCGGAGACGGATTTGATAGGAACAACGCAAGTTGGGGTCATGTCCATTGCATGAGCAAGAGGATTTTGTATTAGGCCTGTGGTTAATTGCAGCACATCGATCACTCCACATAATTAATAATAAGCTAAGATTATTAAAGCCTATTTCGATGGTATGAACACAAAGGTCATAAGATGGGATGAATTCACTTCTACTATAAAGTAGTATATGAAGTCTTTGACTCAACCGTGTCTTTTGAGTTCCATCGTTGTTTTCTACTCCATCTGCACAAAACCTTAAAATGCAACTGACATTCTCATTTAATTGATTTTCTACATTAGATCCTTTAGTATCCAAAAATTCACGCACGAGTAGCACAGTTCCAGGAGGCAACGTAGACTCCGTGGAAGTCAACTTAGTTTTATGATATAATTAAATTGTAAATATTGGAAAATATCAGTGAACCCCGCGGTAATTGCAGGGAGGGGCCAGATTGAATATCAATGATAACACGTTAAGTAAAATTACAGAGTACCTTGTTAATGAATTAAAGCCCCATACTTTGATCCTTTTTGGTTCATCCGTAAAGGGTAATTTTAGAGAAGATAGCGATATTGATATTGCTTTTATAAGCGGTGATGAAGTTAAGTCCTATGATCTTTATATCCTAGCTCAGGCTCTCGTTCTAGAGGTCGGTCGGGAAGTTGATTTAGTTGATTTTAGCCAAGCATCCGCCGTTTTCAAGGCGCAAATTCTTGGCTTAGGTCAAGTTATCTATTCTAGCGACCCAAAGAAACTAGCTGAAATTCAAATACGGACCCTCAAAGAATATGCCTTACTTAATGAAGAAAGAGCAGAAATCCTCAGGAATATTTCTGCCAGAGGGAGTGTATATGGTGCATGATGTTGTGCTCAATAAAGTCGCGATTATTGAACGTTGTATCCGTCGCATTCAAGAAGAGTACCTAGGGAATTTTTTGAACTTAGAGAATTATACGAAGCAAGATTCAATCATACTCAATATCCACCGATCTTGTGAAGCAAGCATTGATCTTGCGATGCATTTAGTGGCTTCGAAGGGTCTAGGTATTCCACAGTCAAGTCGTGAGGCCTTTGACTTAGTCCAGCAAGCTGGAATTATCGACGTACATCTCGCTCAGAAACTTAAAGCAATGGTTGGATTCCGCAATATTGCCGTCCACAATTATCAGGTAGTTGACTTAGGCATTGTGCAAGGAATTATCGAGAATAACCTAGCGGATCTATTGAAATTTGGGCAACTAATTCTTTCTTTATAATGAACGGCTAAACCAACAAAACGGGTCGAGTAGTATGCTCGACTCGTTTTTTATATATTATTCAAAATTCCCCAGGAAGTGCTCCTAATACACAAATCACCTACCTAAGCGCATAATATGAAGTGCCGTATACAAAAGGTGGGAGGCAACTTTGAAAATCGCTTTTCCTAACCAAAGCCCGGGCACTGGCGGAGGAGCACGCTTTGTCTGTCGATTGGCTAATGCTCTAGCAGACCGAGGACACGACATTGAAATTATTATTCCCGAAGACACCCTGCCCATTTAATTAGGGATATGAAATCAGGTATGGTGATAGAATTACGATTTGACATGCTTTCAAGTACCTCCACCCATTATAATTTTCACGACTTTTCGGCTTACGTTCTGGACCAAGTATTCCGACGGAGGCTCCCAGTCACACCCCTGACTTATAGCCGTTTTCACAGCTCGCAAGATGGCTTCTGGCTCACATCCCGCAATCAGGTTACTCCCTGACTCCAATGTTTCCGGCCGCTCTGTCACATCACGCAGTGTTACATTCGGGATTTTGAAGAGACAACACTCCTCCTGAACAGTTCCACTATCGCTCAGAACACAGTACGCCTTTTGCTCCAAACACACAAAATCAAACAACCCTAGCGGTTCCACGACATGAATGCCTGTTCCGCTTAAAGTCCTGCTTTGCTTCTCTAATTGAGAACGGGTGCGGGGATGAAGACTGCAAATAAAGGGTATCCCGTATTCATCCGATAACCTATGCAGCGAGGTGATAAATCGGGTCAGGCGTTCCTCATCGTCGACATTTTCGGCCCGGTGCAAGGTCACTAGAAAATAGCCTTTGGAGACGACTCCCATCTCCTTCAGAGCTCGACTTTGGGCAATTCTATCTGAGTAATGACTGAGGACCTCCCTAATAGGGTTGCCCGTGACGTAAATTCGTTTTCCTTCGATCCCTTCCCTGAGCAAATTAGCCCGACTTCGTTCCGTGTACGGCAATAATATATCACTGCAATGATCGACCACGCGACGATTTATTTCCTCTGGCACACGGTCATCATAACAACGATTGCCCGCCTCCATATGGTACACTGGAATTCTTAGCCGTTTGGCGACCATTGCCGACAAGGCACTGTTGGTATCCCCTAAAATAAGCAGGCGATCCGGCTTTTCCTTGAGCATCACCTGCTCGCACCCGCGGAGTATCTCTCCAATTTGGCCCATTAAAGTCGAGGATCTACAATCGAATAAATAATCTGGAGATCGTAGCTCTAATTCAGTAAAAAATATATCACTTAATGTCCGGTCAAAATTTTGACCGGTATGCACGAGAATATGCTCACAAAGGCTATCTAAGAGTGATATGACCCGACTCAAGCGAATAATTTCTGGACGCGTACCTAATACGGTCATTATCTTCATCACAGGAGTTCCTTTCTAGCTTTTAACGTTTCTATCAATTATGCGCATAAATTCATCGCCGTTCTCATTAAAGGTTACTACAGTGGGTCCGATCGCCCGGGTATGACCTGTTGATCCAGAGCTTCTTGAACAGTGACAGGAACCACTCGTGATAAACAAAAGTTGCTGTCCTATTATCAACATGACCGTGAGTTATATGAATGACGTACAGATTAGGTGAAAATCCTTGCTTGGCTGAATTCAAATTTCCTATATCCTACCCGAGGATACTTCATCCCTATTTTCAGAGCGGAATCGCATTAAGCTCTGAAGGTAATACCCGATGCGCTGGATTTAGATTATTATTGGCATTTTTTCCCCAGACCGAGATCTCCATAGAATTATTGACAGTCATAAACTGAAATTCAAAAGCATCAAAATTAGCATAGTAACTTCTGTTCAGAGCTCCCGCCGGCACTATAGTGATAATCTCACTGACATATTGCACCTTCGTCGTCCCTTCAATATAAAAACCAATGATTTGCACCGAATCGTTAATTAGACCGTCATTAGTGATTCTTAAGTTAACTGTGGCCGTCGGCCTCACTCCTGCTACAGCTGTATTTTCCAAGATGCCCGTCGTTACGTATAACATTTTTCAGGGCCTCCCCTTTGCTTTGTCTACAATTATTAATTGCAGCTTCGTCATGGCTTTAACCGAAATTTACACTCAGCAAATCCAAAACATCTTGAATTGGATTGTGTATCGTTGAAGTATTGGAACCGGCAAACAGCAAGCCGACTGCCAAGTTGTTGTCATCCAACAAGAGGGAGCCGCTGTCTCCTGGCGCGGACATATTGGTGGTAACGATTTGGTGATCAAAACGCAGAATTCGTCCTGGCTCGTACTGCACATCGACCATTGCATCAAGAACTGTAATCTGACCAAACGTTAAGCCTGAAGTGCGTCCCGATTTTTTGACTTCCATATTTAAGACTGGAGTAGTAACTCCCTGTACCAGGCCGACCTCGAGAATGTCTGGAATGATCATGCTATTTTCCAGAGGTTCTCCAATGGCACAATCTACAACATTAATAGCCGGGGAATCGGCTAAATTAACAAATCTTTTCAAGCAGGCAATAATATACTGTCGATCTGCATAGCCAAAATCAACGTGGACAAAATCAAAAGGACCCGGTTGATAGATCCGATCATTGATACTGGACCTATGGTCGTTGCCATTAGTAGCGTTCGCTAGGACATGATTGTTTGATAGGATCATCGGCTGCGCAGTAGAGTTATCATAAACCACTGCACCGAAAGTCCCAGCCGTAATTAAATAATGACCAATACTCACTCCTGGAGGCGCGGGTCTTACCTTTTCCGTGCGACTTTGGAGCGGTTCTAGCATTTCGACTTTCAACGCTTTAAGTTCGCCAACTTCAATGACATCCGTCACCATACTGTTAACATTCTGGGGTACAAGTTCATGGCTGGCAAGCTGTTCAGGAAGAAGCTTTTTAGTCACTAAGACAACAATAGCTTCCTCATCAGTTTTAACGCCCTTAACTTCTTTAAAGCCATACCCTACCCCGACAACCTGAGGGAGGGTTAATAGGTTCCTTTTGCTCTGATCGTCCAGTCTATCCATCATGAATCCCCCATCTTCCCTCTCCCCCAACAGCGATTGAGGTTAATTTAACCACTCGGGAAAAAGTCGTTTAGCTCTCTCTCTAACGATCACAGAACACGCTTCATTTGGGTTTTGACTCATATTTTTACCATGCCAGCGATAAGCCAACAGGTGCTCTGGCAGAAACCCGCAGGAATAATGACGAAGAAAACGGAACCACAAGTCATAATCATGGGCTTGAGGCAGACTTTCGTCGAAATACCCTATTTCCTTTAAGGCCGAACTTCTCATCATCACGGAAGATCCGTTAATAAAACAGTTATCCATGAGCATCTTCACCATATCCTGCTTGTCGGGAAAATAAAATGAATTCACATCATATTGCTTTTTGCCGTTGGCATCAATAACCATAAAGCTCGTGTAGCTAAAACCTAGACTCAGATCACTTTCCATTAGTCCAACCTGTTTAGACACTTTTCCTCCTATTAACATGTCATCTGCACTTAACCAGCAAATATACTTACCGGTTGCAGTTGATAGCCCTAGATTCAAGGCGCTGGGTGTTCCCCCATTTTTTTTATAAATATAATTAATTATTGAACTATAGGGCTTCACAATTTCGGCTGTTTCATCCGTTGAGCCATCATCAATCACTAAGACCTCAATATTTGGATAGCTCTGATTAATTACACTATCCAGCGCATAGGGGAGATATCGGGCGTGATTGTACGTGGGGATGACTACACTAACCTTAGGCGGTAGCATTAACGGTTCCCCCCATAAATCTTCTTCATCCACTCCACGGTTATGGGTAATCCATCTTCTAGAACCACCTTGGGGTCATGTCCAAGATCCGCCGTCGCTTTGCGAATATCTGGTCGTTTACTGACCGTATTGTGCTTGTCTTCTGGAAGATAATTGACTAATTTCGGATCACCTTCCGTATATTTAAGCACTAATTCGCTTAAATCTTTGACACTGCGGTATTCCGTACCACCGATGTTGTAAACCTCACCTGGTTTAAAATTATTAACGACGTTGGCTATGGTCGGGATTAAATCATCGACATACATAAAGACGCGGTAGTATCCCTCAAAGACATCATAAGGTATCCCCCTTAACGCCCGATAGACAAAGAGACAAATAACACTACGGTAGGGATGATAATATTCTCCTGGACCGTAGGCATTGAACAAACGCAATCTAACAATTGGAGATTGGTATTTATTTTCAAAATTCATGATTTGGACTTCATTTGCCCACTTGCTTAAGGCATAGTCATTATGCTGAATAATGGTCTTTTTTAAAGGTAAATCTTCGGTCAAAAGGGGTTCCGCCGCTTCTCCGTAGATTTCGGATGAGCTTGTAAATACCAGCTTAAAACCTTTCTTCAATTGCCATTCTAGAATGTTACGCGTCCCGATGACGTTTGTTTTCCAAAGCGTGTCATAATAATGTTCTCCATTAATGCGGCCAAATTCAGCAGCTAAAAGATAGACATAATCATAGTTTTGCTCAAAAACACGTTCCAACTGGCGATATTCAGCAATGTCAGCCCTAAAATATTTATCCCCCGGATGGTGTTGTAAATCAACTTCCCAAACCTCATGTCCCCGAGTTTGCAGTACTTCTACTAATCGCGAACCTAACGTTCCTTTACTACCGATTACTAATATTTTGCCCATCTTATTTGCTCCTTTTCGCCCAAATTATCACTAAGGGATTTTTTAAATTATTTTATATTTAAGGCCCTTTGCCGCTCCAGCACGACCCTATCCGCTGCGTTATCCTGCTTTTCTTTCCCCTGATCGATCTCGTCATCATTAGACGCAAAGCCCGCTCCACTGAGCTCATCAGAAGTAAATAAGGGATCTTCCACCCAAACAGTGTTCCCTGCCGCTTCTAAGGCTCTGACCAAATCTACCCCTCTGCTATGCTTAAGATCCTTAACTCCAGTTTTAAAACTTAAGCCACTGACTAAGACCTGCTTGCCACTGCCCACCTGTTGCACAATCCTATCTCTATAGTCCCTATCTGCCTGTTCCGCCCCTTCCAATAAAGTTGAGTGACAAACAGTTCTTAAGAAACTCATATCCTTGGGCAGACACTCCCCACCAATTCCCCAGTCGGTGCCTAGAAGTTCGACGTTATTTTTACTATTCACAGCCCGTCTTAGATCGTCATAATCCATTCCCTGGTCGACACAATAGCCGTAAATTTCCTGAGCGAAAGCTACATCAATATATCGCTTGACGTTCTCAACCACCTTAGACAACTCCGCCACACGGACATCGGGAACTTCAACCAGAAGGGGAACCAACGGAGTATAAAACTGACGTCCCTTTTCCAGACAGGTGCTTGTAAATGCTCCCATCACCCGAGGAGTATCACAAACGGTTCTATCAACCCCAAACATTACCCTATGGGGTACATGGATCAAGAAAATATCAGTTCCTAAAGTTAACCCTTTTTCCTCCAGAAATTCTCGCACGCGCAGCATTGTTCCCGGAGGCAACGTCGATTCAATGGAAATTAAAGCACCTGGACAGATTATCATCTGGTCTAAGGCCGCAAATAAATTTTGTCCCTGATTACCAGTGGAAGGAGCCATTAACCAAACATCGATCCCTGTTAAATCCCGATAATCCTCAGTCACCCTGTGACCCTGGCATCGTAGTTCGTCGACCCTACTCTCATTCACATCTACCCCAATGACCTCTCCTGATAATTCCTGACAAAGGTAAGTGAAAAGATTAAAGCCAATATTACCTAAACCAACTACACAAATTTTCATCTTTGGATCCATCCTCCCCCTAGCTCATCACTATATGGTATGGCAGTCCCCCCCATGTTGACACAAAAGCGCGATTAGAGGACTACCATATAAACGTGATCTAGGGACACGGGGATTATTTTTTGCTTTTACAATTATTGAAGTTTTTTTCCTGAGATAAATAAAAAGGTCATATCTATAAAGATATCTTTTTCAGTTTCCACTAGATTATAGGCTTCTTTAAACTGATTTGAAGACTGCGAATGGAGTCTGTAAATTTCTTTTTGCGTAAATCCTGGTAGTCCACTATGCTCCAACCAATTACCTACACTAACTTGAGGAACAACGAACGTTTCCTCTTTAATTTCTAGAAAACCTGCTTGCGTTAATAATTCACGCAAATCCTCAGCCAAAAAACAATGCCTTACTTCTTTTAGAGAAAAGATCGCTTGATAATCTGGTAATAATTCTGGCAAAGGAGGTATCCCTTCACAAACCACGATCTCACCACCTTGCCTCAGAACCCGAAATATCTCAGACATGGCCTTTGGCAAACCGCTCATTATATGGTGCAAGACCATCCGGGCAATGGCTTTATTGTATACTCCCTCTGGATAAGGCAAAGCCCGTATATCCGCTTGAGCTAAATCTAAGTCTGGATGCAACTTCTTAGCCTTTTCTATCATCGCCATAGATGAATCAATACCTGTCACCTTCACAAACCGCTCTTGAAGTGCCGCAGCAACTAGCCCTGTGCCCGTCCCCACATCTAGCACTTCATCTTCCAATCTCAAATTGGCAAAAGACAATAACCTTTCCAACAGTTTCTGATCATTAGCCCATTGGAGTTTGTTATACCCATCTGCTCGTTTCTGACTAAAACATTCGAAAATATCAGGAAGAGTTGTTTCAATGTGAGAAGGGATCATTAACCCAAGTGCCTGTAAAATAACTGGATAGGCCTGAAGATAACTAATATCTTGATAATGATTACTTTTAAGCTGCGGCCCACGAAAAGCATAAAACCCAACGTCCGAATGGACACCCGTGGCAAGACTTTGATTCGTCCAAGGTGTCACGTAGGTACCGTCAGGCAAAATACGTTCAAAACCTTGATAATCTCCAATCATTACGCTCGCCCGTTCCTTAGGATCGAAGACTTTTGCCGTTGGTTGCATCCCATGATCCGAAATAAAGAGTACAGATTCTGGTTCACAATCCCCAATTACTTCACCGAGGAACCGATCTAACGCTTGATACGTCTGGAGTGTCACAGGCAAGCAGGCCGGATGTTGGGTAAAATGTCCGAAAAGATCAAGGTCTGTAGTGTAATAAAATAACACATCAACAGGGTATGCCTCAGATAATTCCTTAATCTTTTTTCTATACCAGCCTAACTTACGAGTCAAATGTTCTGGGTAATTCGCATAATAGTTCTGTTCTAGGATTTCCTGCAGCTTTTCTACGGGAGCCGAAGCAAAGGGCTCGTTAATTCCATAAGTGGAAATAGGCGGAGGTGTTAGATCCTCCGGATACCCTTCAGCCAAAAAATCCTTTAAACTATCGGGATACGTATAATCATTTCCTAATCTAGGTTTGCCGCTCCAAAAAAAGCCATCTACTGCCGGAGCTGGATAGGTATACAGCCCCTCGATCATTCCAAAACTTAAACTCTGTTGGTTAAGTGTATTCCACAAATAATAGGGTGCTGTTAAATTAACCGGTTGATTAGCCTTTGGGTTGCTTAACCGCAAATACTGAACCCCATGTTTTTCCGGATTTAAGCCCGTATAGAAAGATGTCCAAATATCACAAGAATAAAATAGGCTTTGCACCCGCCCATATGACCCTTGGCTACACATCATATCTAGGTTCGGCAGGATATCACGATGTTTTAAGATGATTTCGAGATCTGCCGCATCAATTCCGAAAATTAATAATTTCAAAGTCGACAACTCCTTCTAGGCAAGCTTTCAAACTAACTCTTTGTTATTTCCATCTTATTCCATCTCCTTGGCAGGCGTGTCAATTACCTTCCTCTCCCACTCTTAATTTCTATGCCACTGTTTTTCCAGCTTGGGAATTAAAAAAGGCCGAGTCTTTCGACTTAGCCTTGCACTAACTCATCTATTAACTCAATAGAATGCACCGAATCAACTTGCCCAAGCTGACTTCTGTCAGTTAGACTGCAATCCTTCCATGCTAATAGGGCATCGATAGGTTCAGCGTTTTCACCATAGACCTGCAAAAAAGCTTCATTTTTCTGATCGTGGTACTTACTGAAAATAACAACATTGTAACCAAGATTTTGGAAATCTTCGACCTCCCATCCCGATCGATGCCGTTGATAGCTCTCTCCCCCTAAACCGTAATGATCAACGCCTAGCTGTTGAAAAAAACCCCGTGGAGTAAAGACGATTACCTTTTTGGCAGCGATCTCCTCCACTTGGTGCAGGACATTAAAGGCAATCTCTTTTTCGAAATGCTCAATTACATCAATCAACGTTACACTATCTAGGGAATTAGACAGGAATATCTCGCTAAGGCGCTCTGCCATAAAATTAAGTTTAATAAACTGCTCACCTTCTTTAGGATTCTCTAAGTAGGGTCGATGGGCATCCACACCGATTTTTATAGGACAACAAAATTTTGTAAGGGTCGCGCCCACACCGCAACCAACATCTAGGATCGTATGGGAATCTGACAGGAGTTCATTTATCGTAACGTAGAAATCATTATGGTTTACGACATTTACGGTCACTGGCTGAACATCCTTCCAATCGTTAATTTCTAAATATGTTATTCAGATATTCCATTAAAGTACCATCTGATACACAAATCACCCACTAGAACGCATAATCTGTAGTACTTAAAGCAAAAGGGAGGACAAACAATGAAGATCGTGTTTCCCGTTCTAAGTTTAGAAATGGGCGGGGGTGCTCGTTTTATTTATCATCTAGCTAATGCCCTTGCAGATAAAGGCCACGATATTGAAGTCGTCATGCCAGAAAAAGGAGCCCAAGTCTGGCCATTGCGCACCAAACTTAGACGAGTAAAAGAATTAACCCCTTCCTCCATTCCTTCAGCCGATTTTATACTACCGAATTTCTATCCCACTGTTAGGCCAGCCTGGGAATCCCAAAAAGGTCGAGTAGTACGGCTCAGTCTTGGGTATGAACCGCTCTGGGTCCCAGATGCGGAAATTGCCAAGCAAACCTATCTGATCGGCGTCCCAATCATGTCTATCTCTCAGTGGCACCGCCAACTCCTGCTCCAAGAAACCGGCCTTGAAAGCACTGTCATCTCCGCAGGAGTAGACACTTCGATTTTTCATCCTTATCCTAAGCAATCTGAGCAAACAGGCTGCAAGAACATCTTTTACATCATGCGTGATCCTGGCTCTGGGTATACTTGGAAAGGAGGCTCAGACTTTTTAAAAGCCATAACCACTTTAAAGGATCAGGCTAATTTTGAAATAACAGTTGCGATTCCTGAGCAGGGCACGTTTACAAGCCCTGTTCCTTGCCGGATTACGACTGCGACAACTGATCAAGAAATGGCCCAGCTTTATGCGCAAGCAGACCTCTTTGTTTACACCTCTTACTTCGAGGCTTTTGGCTTACCTCCCCTTGAAGCGATGGCTTGCGGTACTGCCGTTGTGACCACCGATTGTGGCGGAATTCGTGACTACGTTAAAAGCGGTGAAAACTGTCTGTTAACCCCTCCAAGTGACGTTGAACAGCTAAGCTCAGCTATCTATCGCCTATTAACCACGGATTCTGAACGTCAGCGTCTGGCTGCCTCAGGCCCTCATCTCGCTGAAGCTTGGTCTTGGCAACGCACTGCAGATCAAGTAGAGGCACTGTTGCTGGGCCTCTAAAAATTATAATAAAAAGCAGTAAAAACAGACTCGATTTTGTGAGTCTGTCTTTACTGCTTTAAAACTAACATCCTTTCGACAATCAGATAGAGAATGAAGAAGGATTTTTAATTAACACTCTACCTTACGCTGACATATTATAACAAAGCCTTAGCAACGGAATACAAACCCATTCTCTTTGCCGGAAGACTTCTCAAACGCCCATGTTTTTACAATCTGAGATGCTGGACTTTATTCTCGCTAAAATCCGAGAGTTCTGTGGATGAAAGGAGTATCTCAATGCAACATCGTATTTTGTTAGCAAGCCCTGTCCGCCAGAAAGAACATGTTCTGGTACAATTTCTGGAATCGCTCAATCTCTTGGATAGCACAGGAGTGGATCTGGACTTTACTTTTGTTGATGACCATAACGAGCATGATTTATTGAACAGATATTCGTCAGAAAAGTCGAACGTTCGAATTTTCCCTGGAAGCCCTGAGGGTTCTTATGTTTGCGATGAGATAACTCACTACTGGCAGGAAAACTTAATCTGGAAGATCGCCGCCTATAAAGATCAATTCATAAAACTTGCTCTTGAAGAAGGCTATGATTACCTTTTTCTCATAGATTCAGATCTTTACGTACAACCCCAAACCCTGAAACACCTCATAGCTTTGCAAAAAGACATCGTATCGGAGGTTTTCTGGACCAGATGGCAGCCAAACACGATCCCTCTCCCTCAGGTTTGGGTTACAGGTCACTATCAAATGTACTCTGCCCCCAGGGGAGAGACGATAAATCAGGAAGAAATCAATAAGAGTACTACCGAATTTCTCCAAATGCTTTCTGTACCAGGCACGTATAAAGTAGGCATGCTTGGAGCATGCACTTTGATCAGCAGGAAAGCACTATCCTTGGGAGTCTCTTTCAGCCAAATCTATAACCTGGAACTTTGGGGTGAAGATCGGCACTTCTGTATCCGGGCTGCTGCCTTAAATTTAGAACTCTACGCTGATACCCATTATCCTCCCTACCACATATACCGTGAATCTGAGTTGGAAGGACTTAAGGAATATAAAAAACAACTGGGTATCAACGTTGAACCTCTGGACATCGAGACAACTGTCTCGTTAGATCCTAAGAGTGCAATAAAAGGCAGTAGAATTACTCTAGCCATGTTAGTGCGCAATGAAGCTAGCAGATATTTGGAAAGCGTTCTTAAACAAGCTTCTCTCTATATCGACGAAGCAGTTATTCTAGACGATGCTAGCGAAGACAACACGATAGAGATCTGTAAGACTGCTCTTAAGGGTATTGCTTTGACCATTGTTTCCAACCCAGAGACAGGATTTAATAACGAAATTGTGCTCAGAAAACAGCTTTGGGAAATAGTCATTGCCACCAAGCCCGACTGGATTTTGATTTTGGATGCTGACGAAGTCTTTGAAGACAAAGCATCTGAGGTTTTAAAGGAATTAGCTAAAGTCCAGGAGGTAGACCATTATTCTTTCCGTTTATACGATATGTGGAAGGAAAATTCATACCGAGAAGACACTTACTGGAGAGCTCATACAGTTTATCGCCCCTTTATGGTGAGGTACGTTGCGGACTGTAATTGGGTTTGGCGAGAAACTCCCCAACACTGCGGGCGTCTTCCCCTAAACATCTACCAATTACCTGGAGCGCTTAGCCAACTGAGACTTAAACACCTAGGCTGGATGAAAGAGGAAGACCGTCTCTTCAAATACAATCGCTACAAGCAACTTGATCCCGATGCTGTCTACGGCATCGCGGAACAATACGAATCCATCCTTGACCCCCAGCCTAATTTAATCCTCTGGGAGGAATAATGGATACAAAATTTAGTCCCCCCTCAGTCAGAAAGATCTGACGCGAGGGGGCTTTATCTTTTAGCGAAAAAAGATCCTTAAGAAGAATAATTAATCTGCAACGATTTGCCAATTTGCATCATTTATCTCTTTCTTTTCGGCAGATCCTAATCCCAACACACCCTCTTGTTGTAAAGAACTTGGGTATTTTCCGGGTGATACTCCAAAGGTGGCGGCCTAGTTGCATTGATATTAACGTATGCTTTATGACTTTGTATACAAACTCCCATGCGCCCTTGGGGCACATTGTACATTTTCTACAGGATAAGGCTGTACAAAACCTGCGTTGCTAAAGGGATTCCTCGGGTTCGACAGTCTATAGGCACAAAAAGCGCCTCAAAACCTTGTGGTTCAAGGGCTAGAGGCACATGCAGATAACTTGACGTATGTCAACCTTGCCGTTCAGCCGATTGGTGTTCGATCAGATGCATATTTTCCAGTTCCGAGCGTAATTGGGACCATGTTTGAACCGCTGCTTGGGACGATAGGGTAAAAAATCTAACCAAGTTATTCGAATCTAATAATTATTTAATTTCTTCAAAATCGCTCTAAAGCAATAGAGTCTGCCATAAATGTCATTGTTAAGAGCATCTACTGGAAGGGCAAAATTTGCAGATCCCCTAAAACTCAGGCCGCTCTCTGCCACAATATCCTGAAAATAATGCAGGTCAATAGTAGGGTAATCAAAAGTTAAGATTAAGAGCCCATTCCGTTTAAGTGTTCTTTGAAATTCTCCTAGTGCTAATTTTTGACCGACTGGGTCTAGGTGCTCTAAAACTGAAATACAGTAGATTTTGTTAAATTGTTCCTCCTCGTAAGGAAGTTCTTTGATATCTGCTAAGTGGAATTTGATTTTAGCAAAATTGCTTTGTGGAAAGGTGTCCGCCGCTTCTTGACCAAAAGTAACAACAATATCTTGGCGAATTTGTTCTGGCATTAATAGGCGGTAGTCCATATCACAGGCATAGACAGCCGAACATTTGTCGGCAAGGTAAAATTTAAAAGGGTGCGCGATTCCGCAAGCTGCGTCCAGCACGGTGTCTCCAGCTTCAACGAATTGATCGGCCCAGGCGTACTCATAGGGCCTACTCCACCAGGTAGATGGAAGTTTAAAAATCAGTTTGCTTGTTTGGGGGTCAGATTGTCTAATAAATCTTGTAGCGTATTGATCCGCCTCGACTATACTATCAATTTCAATTGCCTTTAACATATCTGTCAGATCAGTCATATTTATCTTATTCCTTTCACCTGTTTTATTAACTGTCTGTCTTATCCACACCATCACTATTACAATTTTTATTCAACTACATTTCATCATATCTGTACAATCCCAAACACCCTCCCATAAGAAATCCTTGAATGTATATTTTCGTACGGATATAAGCGATTCTTACAGATCATGAGTTATCCGCGGATCGAGAATATTTGCTCGATGTGCTGAGCTGTCCATTAAGTTAGTCAGGACTCACAATGGCTCCTAATTTCAACGCAAAAATAGCTATATATAGTATGAATTATACAGTTGCCTTGCTACCAAAAATAAAATTATTGCATTCCACCAATAATGCATTTCTGCCCAAGAGGGCTTTATCTTATAACGAAAAAACGATCAGATAGACAGCTAGGTCATCCCCCTTTAACCCACTTAATAAGTGATTTATTTCTTTTCTGGAGATCCGATTCCCAACACCTTTTCTAAATAATTTTTGTTGTACAGAACCTGAGTATCTTCTGGACGATACTTCCTAGCAATCTCATTATGCTCATAGGCCAACTCATGTTTACATAAACGGTCATAGCAAACACACAACTGTAAATGCGGTAACCACGTCCAGCAGGCTTCAATCATTGGCCCCCAGCAGTCAATTGGCTTTTCCAATTGAGTAGCTAGTTTATACCAGAAAGCCCCCTTCTCATATTTCTCAGCGCGCAGAAAATAATAACCTAAGCGACAGCAAAATTCAGCCCTTGGGGTCGCATGTTCAAAGGATTTCAAGATATATTCAAGTTCTTTATCCTTATCACCTAACCTCTGAAAACAATCGGCTATTTTTCCGCAAGCAGAAATGTTATCCTCAACCCAACCCAGTCCCGTCTTTAAAAATTCTTGATAAGCTTCAATCGCTCGTTCATTTAATTGATGATCAGAAAGTTCATTGGCATAATAAAATAAATCTCTTGGAGAAAATGATTCCCCTCTGGCCTTACGCTTCTCATATATTTTCAGGTTGCGATCAGAATCATCGCTTTCCGTGCCCTTGTGTGTTACACAAATATCTGAGTTTAAAACAGGTCCATACACCTCTAAATACTCGTGCACCGCCCCGATCCAACGGAAGTTCTTACTCTTTTTGACCAAGCGGTTTCTTCTTAAACTAAAAGTAACTGCGCCAGACTGGTCAAACGCTAATAGGTAGGGCATATTGACAACGTCCATTAATGGATCTAAATTTTTCTTCAGCTTTAGAAACTGGTCACGATCAGAATCGGCTAAGACATCATCTGCATCCAACCAAAGGATATAATCTTTAGTAGCATTACTAAAAGCAAAATTTCGAGCAGCCGCAAAATCATCGATCCAAGTAAAATCCAAGATTTTGTCAGTATATCCTTTGACAATCTCTTTCGTACAATCTGAGGAACCTGTATCAACAATTACTATTTCATCAGGAATCCCTTTGACGGAATCAAGACAGCGCACAATCGTATTCTCTTCGTTACTGACAATCATGCATAGACTTATGGTTATTTCCTTTTCCTTCATTTTCAATCTCCTTTAAAACATGATCCCTATATTTATATTCAAAATAAATTTTTTGGGAAGCTCATTAATAAAAAACAGCATAAAGAAAACTTAGCTGGCGCCGAGCCCTGGCGAAGGTGGCCACCAAGTTGCACTTATGCCACCCGAAACTAATACTGTCGGACTTGGTATAGGAAAAGTCCCTTGGCGTAACCAAGGGACTAAGAATGAATTAATCTAATTTATCAATAGTCAATTGTGCGCCAACCTCGGGCGTAGCAGTTAGTGTAAACGGAGTAGCAGAGGGGTTATTAAGTGTAATGACATCACCCGCTGCAAGTATTAAAATTGCCTGGCCAGTTACTTGACCTGCAGTTGCCAACGCCGTAATTGTAGTGGATGCATTAACTACACCATTCACTGCAATAGCTATTTCCGAACCTACACCTACCGTTATACTTACGCTATAGTCAATCTGATAGTTACCTGCAAGTGTAACGGTTACCGGAGCGGTGCCAGCAGTGTGGGTTTCGTTTACAAGCGGACCATTACTGCTAAATACCACGTTTGCTCCGGCAGCTACAACTTGGGCCACTGCGTCAAGTGTATAAACATAACCGAAGGCAGCCAAACCTGCTCCTGTTGCTCCCGTTGCCCCTGTGACTCCTGTTGCTCCTGTAGCTCCTGTTACTCCTGTTACTCCTGTTACTCCTGTTACTCCTGTTGCTCCTGTTACTCCTGTTACTCCTGTTGCTCCTGTATCGCCTGTTGCTCCTGTCGCCCCAGTAGCTCCCGTTACTCCTGTTACTCCTGTTGCTCCTGTATCGCCTGTTGCTCCTGTCGCCCCAGTCGCTCCCGTTACTCCTGTTACTCC
>DATCQU010000091.1:0-12923 GCA_036569365.1 Desulfosporosinus sp.
GAGCTTACATGGTTAGTTTGCTCTGCGTCGTATGACCGAGAGCTGTGTCACACAAGTCCGACGCATAAAGCAGGACATTGCTGGTTATCCTCCTAACAGGTATGAGTCAAGTCTGAGGAGTTAAGCTTCGGAACTTTGACAATTCAAGGGGGTAGTTTTTGGTGTTAGGTAAAGTCAAATGGTTCAGCAAGCAAAAAGGGTATGGATTTATTGAGCAGGAGAATGGTGAAGACATTTTCGTGCATTTTCAATCCGTGATCGGAGAAGGCTTCCGTACTCTGGAAGAAGGACAGGCCGTTGAATTCGATGTCATTCAAGGAACACGTGGTGAACAAGCTTCTAACGTTAAAGTCCAGTAATAAATGAATCTTGCCTCAGAAAAACTCGCTGGAAATTGCAATAATGAGTTTGTCTAAGGGGTTATCAAAAAATAATCAGCGTTAAACTTAATAATTAGCAGGATTTTTTGCGTAAATCGGGAATATTACATATATACCATCTTAGAAGGGGGTTGAGTTAATGAACATTATTATTCGCGGTAAACACATCGAACTGACGGACGCACTTAAAGAGTATGTCATGAAACGGGTGGGTAAGTTAGAAAAATACTCCGATGAGTTTATGGACGTACAAGTCACCTTACTCGTCGAGCGTGATCGGCATCGGGTGGAGGTAACGGCCCCAATCCATGGTATGATTTTACGTGGGGAAGAAGAAACCGAAGATATGTATTCTTCGATCGATATGGTCGTAGAAAAATTGGAACGCCAAATCGATAAATACCGTACAAAAATTAATAAACGGATGCGTTCTAAAGTCTTGAAGGATCATGAACCCAAGCAACCAGTCGTGAACGATGAACCGAAAGAGGAAGTTGTTCGGAATAAGAAGTTTCCTGCTAAGCCTATGTCGGTAGAAGAAGCAATCATGCAGATGAATTTGGTTGGACATACTTTCTTCGTCTTTACGAATGCGGAAAGTCAAGAAATGAACGTTGTTTATCTTCGTAACAATGGTGACTATGGGTTACTTCAACCCCAAACTTAAACATTCACTTCAAGCAAAAGGCCCGCATTAGCGGGCCTTTTGGCGTACCGGAAAAAAGATCCATAAGTAAATCGCCCGCTTCAGTTGCAGTGGGTTCGCTAGAATGTTAAACTTAAGGAATACACGATGATTGAAGAAGGGTGGATATCATGGGGTTTTTAGATTTGTTCGATGATAACGCGCGAGAAATACGGAAATATCAGAAGCGCGTTGCAGTGATTAATAGCTTTGAACCGAAGATCCAAGCACTAAGCGATGACGAATTACGTGGTAAGACCGCGGAGTTCAAAGGGCGTTTGGATCAAGGAGAAAGTCTGGATTGTTTGTTACCGGAGGCCTTTGCCGTTGTTAGAGAGGCTAGCCGTAGGGTCATTGATCAGCGACACTATGATGTGCAGCTGATTGGGGGTATGGTACTTCATGATGGTCGGATTGCTGAGATGCGCACTGGGGAAGGGAAAACCCTCGTATCTACGTTACCGGCTTATTTGAATGCCTTAACAGGGCAAGGCGTTCATATTGTGACGGTCAACGATTACTTGGCACGTCGTGACAGTGAATGGATGGGACAAATTCACCAGTTCCTCGGTCTTTCCATTGGCTTAGTTGTCCATGGCTTGAACTATGAGGAACGTCGGAACAGCTACGCTTCAGATATTACGTATGGTACCAATAATGAATTTGGCTTTGACTATCTGCGGGATAATATGGTCACCCGACCGGAAGCCTTGGTCCAGCGTGAAGTCAATTTTGCGATCGTAGACGAAGTGGACTCGATCCTCGTTGATGAGGCACGGACCCCACTGATCATTTCTGGCGAGGCAGACAAGCCCACAGAATTATATTTCCGGGTAGCCATGATTATTCCTCGCTTGAAAGTTGAAGATGATTATAAAGTCATAGAAAAAGAGCGAGTAGTTACTCTCACGGAACAAGGGGTCAGTCGGGTGGAGAGCATGCTGGGCGTGGATAACCTTTATGAAGATATCCATACGGAGTTAGCCCATCATGTTAATCAGGCGTTGAAAGCACAAACCCTCTTCAAACGAGACCGCGACTACGTGGTTAAAGATGGAGAAGTCATCATTGTCGATGAATTTACTGGACGCCTAATGATTGGTCGTCGTTATAGTGAAGGCTTGCACCAAGCAATTGAAGCCAAGGAAGGCGTGAAGATCGAAAAGGAATCACAAACCTTGGCCACCATTACGTTTCAGAATTATTTCAGAATGTACAAAAAACTCTCTGGAATGACAGGAACGGCTATGACAGAAGAACCGGAGTTTCGGAAGATCTATAAACTAGATGTTGTCGAAATTCCGACGAATAAGCCAGCGATTCGAGCCGATGACCCGGATGTGATTTATCGAACGGAAGAAGGAAAGTTCCTGGCGGCAGTGGACAGTGTAATCGAACGTCATGCTCAGGGACAACCAATTCTTGTAGGAACGGTTTCCGTCGAGAAATCCGAGCATTTAAGTGATCTATTGAAGGTGCGCGGAGTTCCACATCAAGTTCTCAACGCTAAATACCATGAAAAAGAAGCTCAAATCGTCGCCCAAGCCGGACAGTGTGGGATGGTTACGATTGCCACGAACATGGCCGGCCGGGGAACGGATATTATCCTAGGTGAGGGTGTAACCGAACTTGGCGGGTTGCATATCATTGGGACAGAACGACATGAATCTCGGCGAATTGATAACCAATTGCGTGGACGTGCCGGTCGTCAAGGGGACCCAGGATCCACCCAATTCTTTATTTCGTTAGAAGATGACCTGATGCGCATGTTCGGTGCAGATAATATCATGGGCATTATGGATAAATTGGGGATGGACGACTCCATGCCGATTACGTCTAGGATGATCTCCCGTTCCATAGAAACTGCCCAACGGCGTGTGGAAAATCGCAACTTTGACATTCGTAAACATGTCCTTGATTATGATGATGTCATGAATCAACAACGCGAAGTGATTTATGGTCAGCGTCGTGCAGTTCTTATGGGCGAAAACCTTCAAGACAACATTAAGGACATGTTGGAAAAAGCGGTTACAGACAGCATCAGTATGTTTAGTGGGGAAAGCTCGTTCCCAGAGGAATGGGATTTGTCGGCTTTATCCGATTATATCGAAAGTTTCTACTTGCCAGGAATTCATGTAAAACCTGAACAGCTCATTGACTTGTCGAGAGAAGAAATCGAGGAGATGCTACTCGAACAAGCCAAAGCGCTTTACCAAAGTCGTGAAGAACAGTTTGGCGCTGAGCTGATGCGGGAAATTGAACGTGCCGTGATGCTTCAGGTTGTGGACAGTAAATGGATGGATCATCTCGATGCGATGGATATGCTACGTGAGGGAATTGGTCTGCGTGCCTATGGGCAGAAAGATCCGTTGGTTGAATACAGACGTGAAGGGTTTGAAATGTTCCAAGCAATGATTGACTCCATTCAGGACGATATTATCCGCTATGTCATGCGGGTGACGCCTCAAGTCCGGGAAGAAGTTTCGGAACAACCTCGCAACGTGACAGAGAACCTCTATGAAGGTGAACCCAACGAACCAGTACTCAGCGGAGACCAGATCGGACGCAACGATCTCTGCTCGTGTGGAAGCGGGAAAAAGTATAAGAAGTGTTGTGGGGCAGAGAAGAAGAAATAGGTTTTGGAAGGGTGAATATAGAGTGCTTTCTGATTGGAAAAAAGAACTGGAAACGTTAACATCGAGCTTGGTAGATTTGAGGGCTTCCCTTTGACGTCTCTCAGCGTATAGAAAAGATAAGCGCTCTGGAGAGGGAGTTTCAACGGCCTGATTTGTGGGATGATCCTGTCTTAGCTCAGAAAATTATGCAAGAGCTCGCCTATCATCAGAGTAAAGTCAAAGTTTACGACGAATTAGCGCTAAGACTTGAGGAGATAGAGACCCTCTGGCAGTTAGCGACTGAGGAAAATGATGTGAGTCTTGAGCGAGAGATCGAGCAAGAGGTGAAGTCACTGCAGGCTCGGTTTGAAGCTTTGGAGCTAGAAATACTACTCAGTGGCCCGTATGATCGGAACAATGCCATATTGACTCTACATGCGGGAGCGGGGGGCACTGAAGCCCAAGATTGGGTGCAAATGCTCTATCGGCTTTATATACGTTGGGGAGAACGGCACGGCTATAAAGTGGAGACCTTGGACTTTTTGACTGGGGAGGAAGCGGGCATCAAAAGTGCCACCATTTCCATTAGTGGGGAAAATGCGTACGGCTATGCAAAGTCTGAGAAAGGCGTGCATCGGTTAGTACGAATTTCACCGTTTGATGCTTCCGGACGTCGTCATACCTCGTTCGCTTCCGTGGATGTTATTCCGGAAGTGACCGAAGATAACGAAATAACCATTGATACTGAAGACTTAAGGATCGATACCTACCGCTCGGGTGGGGCGGGTGGCCAGCACGTTAACAAGACGGATTCGGCCATCAGGATAACCCACTTGCCGTCCGGGGTCGTAGTACAGTGTCAGAGTGAACGCTCTCAGACTCAGAACAAAGCCTCAGCCATGCGAGTGTTGCAGGCGAAGTTACTGGAACTTAAGCGCAAGGAGCAAGAGGCCGAGATTTCCGAAATTCGCGGCGAGCAACAAGAGATTGCTTGGGGAAGTCAGATCCGTTCTTATGTGTTCCATCCGTACAGCATGGTCAAAGACCACCGTACCAATGTGGAAACAGGGAATGTGTCAGGCGTAATGGATGGAGAAATTGATGCATTCATAGCAGCCTTTCTCCAGAAGACTAAGACCGTGCAGTAGAAACCTAGCTTAAGTAATATCAATTAGTGAACTCGTTCAGCTAAAGCTGAACATCGGGGCTTCGGTGGGGGAGTCTACCCCCACCGAAGCAGAAATCGGAACACCCACTTGAAGAAGTGGGTGTCTCGGAATTAATTAAATCACAGTAAATGAGCTAAAGGAGGGAATCACTTGACCACCATTGAACTAAAGCGTGTAGCCAATGCGCTCCGTCAAGACATAATTTCCATGCTTGTAACTTCAAAATCCGGGCACCCCGGTGGAAGTTTATCCGCCGCCGACATTGTGGCCACGTTATTCTTCCATGAAATGAAAATAAACCCGCAAGACCCCCGTTGGACAGACCGAGATCGCTTTGTCCTCTCTAAAGGGCATGCAGCCCCCGTGCTTTATGCGGCTCTTGCCGAGAAGGGCTATTTCCCCAAAGAGGAGCTGCAAGGGCTTCGCCAAACTAGCCGTATGCTCCAAGGACATCCTGACATGAAAAAGACTCCCGGTGTAGATATGTCCACAGGTTCCTTAGGGCAAGGTCTTTCAGCGGCTAATGGAATGGCTCTCGCTGGAAAGCTGGATGGCAAAGATTATCGAGTCTTTGTTCTGCTTGGTGACGGCGAAATGGCTGAGGGACAAGTTTGGGAAGCTGCGATGGCAGCCGCCCACTATAAACTGGATAATGTCACAGCCGTCTTGGATTTTAACGGCTTGCAAATTGATGGAGCGACCGATAATGTTATGTGCTCGACGCCGCTGGCAGAAAAGTGGCGGTCCTTTTGCTGGAATGTAATCGAAGTCGATGGGCATGATGTCGAGGCACTGCTGGCAGCGTTTGCTGAGGCAAAACAAGTCAAAGGAAGGCCGTCCATTATCATTGCGAAGACTGTCAAGGGCAAAGGGGTTTCCTTCATGGAGAACGTTGCAGGTTGGCATGGCAATGCGCCTAGCGTTGAACAAGGCGAGCAAGCACTGAAAGAATTACGGGAGGAGGCGTTAACCCTTGGCTGAGAAAATTGCGACACGTGATGCGTATGGCAAGGCCCTTCTAGTGTTAGGGGCTGAAAACCCCAATGTGGTTGTCTTAGATGCAGATTTGTCGAAGTCGACCAAGACCGCTGACTTCGGTAAAGAATATCCCGAGCGGTTCTTTAATATGGGTATTGCCGAGGCAAACCTCATGGGGACAGCGGCTGGATTAGCGACAGCAGGCAAAATTCCGTTTGCGAGTACCTTTGCAATTTTTGCTGTGGGACGTGCTTTTGAGCAAATCCGCAACTCCATTGCTTATCCAAAGCTCAATGTCAAAATTGCAGCGACTCACTCAGGAATCACGGTAGGCGAAGACGGTGGTTCGCACCAGGCCATCGAAGATGTGGCCATCATGCGCGCTGTTCCAAATATGGTGGTGTTAGTTCCTGCCGATGGTGAGGAAACACGCCAAGTAATCATGGCTGCTGCCAAATACATCGGCCCAGTTTATATTCGGATGGGGCGATTGGCGGTGCCACTCCTTTTCGGAGCAGATTATCACTTTGAAATTGGAAAGGCGAATGTCCTTAAAGAAGGAACCGACGTTGCCATCATGGCCAACGGCGTGATGGTAGCCATGGCTTTAGAAGCAGCTGCTGAGCTTGCTGCCGAAGGGATTAGCGTGAGTGTCGTTAATGTTGCTTCAGTGAAACCGTTGGACGAAGAAACTATTGTGCGGATTGCCAAGCAAACTAAAGCCGTCGTTACGGCCGAAGAGCATAACATCATTGGTGGACTGGGAGGCGCGATTGCCGAGGTTCTGGGTGAGAAACAGCCTACACCGATGGTTCGAGTAGGGCTTAAAGATACGTTTGGCGAGTCCGGTCGTCCCCAGGAGCTTCTTGAGAAATATGGCTTAACCAAGGGAGATTTAGTCAAGGCTGTTCATGAGGTTCTTGCTAAAAAGCAGGGATAAGTGCAAACCCTCGTGCCTTCTTGAGGTTCCGAGACACCCACTTCTATCAAGTGGGTGTTCCTTATTCAGCTTTAGCTGAACGAGTTCACTTGCCTCGAGTTACTAATGAATAAGGGACGAGCGATATTAGGGATGCTCGTCCCTTAGTTACGGAACAAAATGTTAGATTGTCTAATTTTAGAAACAGGAAATCCTCGACAAGTGTCGAAAGCTCTAAGTGATATGGAGAAAAAAGGGTGAGGCGTGCAAAAACCAAGGAGGACAGTATGATTCAGTTGACAAATGTGTCCAAAACGTATCCCAACGGTGCCAAAGCTCTTGTTGATGTCAATCTTAAAATTGGCAAAGGAGAGTTTGTTTTTTTAGTGGGTCCCAGTGGAGCTGGTAAATCTACGCTGATTAAATTATTATATCGTGATGAAACCCCGACGCGGGGACAGGTTCAGATTAATAGCAAGAATTTGGTGCGGATGAAAGAACGCGAAGTGCCTTATTTACGGCGTAGCATTGGGGTAGTCTTTCAGGATTTTAAATTGTTGCCCAATAAAACAGTGTATGAAAATGTTGCTTTTGCGCTCGAAGTGATTGGAGTGTCAAAAAATGATGTTAAAATCCGTACGCGCGCGACGTTGGAACTTGTCGGATTGGCGGACAAAGAGAACTCTTTTCCGCACGAACTGTCCGGAGGGGAGCAGCAACGTGTCTGTGTGGCGCGAGCGGTTATAAATAATCCGGCATTATTGGTGGCGGATGAACCAACGGGCAACCTTGATCCGGAAACAGCGTGGGAAATTATGGAGTTACTCTACAGCATTAATAAACGAGGGACGACGGTGGTTATGGGCACCCACGCCCGGGCGATTGTAGATAAGATGCAGAAACGTGTGATCGCGATAGAAAACGGACGAATTGCGCGCGATGAAGAGAATGGGGGATATGGCTATGACGCTTAACTCCACTCGCTATATTCTGCGTGAGACATTACATTCGGTGAAGCGCAATCCATGGCTTAGCATTGCGTCGGTATTAACCGTTATGGTTTCTCTGGTGATTCTTGGCTTCTCTGTCTTTTTCCTGGCCAACGCCTCCAATATGGCGAAATCGTTCGAATCTCAACTCGAGATTGCCACATTTGTGCAAAACAGCGCAACCCCAGCACAAGTACAGGCCTTACAAAGTCAAATTCAAGGAATGCCAGGAGTGGCGTCTGTAACCATCGTATCAAAGGACCAAGCCCTTGCAGATTTCGGCAAAACGATGGGTGGAACTCAAAAGAGTCTGGTAACTGATCTTGGAGGAACGAATCCGTTCCCAGATAAGTTGACGGTTAAAGCAACGGACCCGCAGAAGGTCAAAGTCCTAGCCGATTCGTTGTCTACCCTCCCGGGAGTCGAGAAGGTGCGTTATGGACAGGGCTATGTGGACAAACTTCTGACATTTACACGATGGTTAAGATGGGTTGGACTTGCCGTGGTTGGCGCTTTTGCCATCGCTTCGATTGTGCTTATTTCCATTAATGTGAAAATGAATGTCTTTTCCCGACGCCGCGAGATTCAGATTATGAAATTAGTTGGCGCAAGTAACAGCTTCGTCCGTTGGCCTTTTCTCATTGAGGGCTTAACGCTGGGCTTCATCGGGGGAGCACTTGCGGCCGTCTTGGTCGGCACAGGCTACAATTGGTTAAGTATGTATATTCAATCAACCTTAACCTTTCTGCCAATTGTGCAGAATACGGACCTCTTCGGTCAGATCTCAGTAGGCCTTTTGCTCGCCGGCATGGCGATGGGAGCCATTGGAAGTGGGTTATCCTTGCAGAAGTTCCTTCGCTCCTAAGGCGCGATTTTTAAGTAAGGATGGTGGGCCGTTTGTTCCGGAAGAAAGTGATACCGATTGCGGTACTTAGTATTCTTTTGCTTGGGACATCGGCATTGCCTTCTCGAGCCAATGAGCTAGGAGATGCCGTTCAGCAGCAGCAAGACCTTGCAAATCAGAAGAAACAAGCCCAGGGGCAGTTGAATAAGTTAACCTTTACAGCGGATATAATGAAGGCCCAATTGGCGTTGCTAGAGACACAAATCGCTGCGGCACAGACCCGTTTAAGTCAGAATCGGGCCGCTTTTACCCGAGCCCAAACGCAAGTCAACATAGCTCAAAAAGAACTGGAGCAAAAACAAAAGGAACTCGAAGGTCGCCAGAGTGCTCTAGGGAAACGGGCCCGGGGAATCTATGAGAGTGGTCAGATTAGCTATTTAGAGCTGCTCTTTCAGTCCTCGGACCTTAGTGATTTTATTACGAGGATGGAGTATTTCTCCAAACTAGTGGACAATGACCGTCAGTTATTGTCGGTTATTAAATCCCAAAAGGAACAAATTGGACAGAAAAAACGCGAATTGCAGAGTCAAAGGGACCAAGCCGCTCAACTCCAAGCGCAGGCGGTCTCAGTCAGCGCAGAGCTTGATAAGAGTAAATCTGAACAACGTATTGCGTTGGACAAAAATCAGAAGACTCAACAAGCGGCATATGATGATGTTGACCGATTGGAATCTGAAGCGAATAGTTTAGGCGATAAAATTCGGAAATTACAGGCAGCGCAAGCAGCAAAGCCGACGCGCCAAGGCGGCGTCAGTGGATCAATCTCAATCTGGCCAGTGCCAGGCTTTTACGAAATAAGTGACCCCTTTGGCTGGAGGACTCACCCCATCACACATAAACAGAGTTTGCATACTGGAACGGATATTGTCGCTCCGACTGGAACGCAGATTCATGCAGCGGGAGCAGGGGTTGTCTTAGTGGCCGGTTGGAATTCGGCGTATGGGAATATGACGATTATTGATAACGGTAATGGCGTATCCACCCTTTATGGACATCAATCGAGTTTAGCTGTATCCGAAGGGCAATCAGTACAAGCAAATCAAGTCATAGGATATGTTGGCTCAACAGGGTTGAGTACAGGCTCCCATCTGCATTTTGAAGTCCGGGAAGGCGGAAACCCTACAGACCCTTTACGCTTTTTCCCTAATTAGGCACATTCAAGAAAATAACCAGTCAGTATGCCAGTCTATTTTGTGTCATACTGCGTCGGCATGTTTACCTAATAGCCCCGCTATTAGGTAAACATACCTCCTTGACTGACTCAAAATATCCAAGGCATTTTTGACTCGTTATTTTCTTTCATATGCCTTGATGGATAAGCAGTATTTATAGACAGAGATAAGCATATAATAGAGCGAGACTTGAGGGAAGGGGTTTGACTTGATTGACGGAACGGAACTGGAAAAGAGTAGCTAGACACGTTGGAGTCGTCTTTCTGGTATTTTCTGTACTGGTTACCATGTTGGTAGGAGGGATTATTCTTACCAACGTAGATAATGTAGGGCGATTAGTTCACGTTGTGCAACTGATTCACAGTGATTACTTAGATAAGTCGACGACCGATCAGCTCGTAGAAGGTGCAACGAAAGGCATTGTAGATGCCTTAGGAGATCCCTATTCGACCTATATGAATGCCAAGGAAAACCAAGAACTTTTTCAAGTGCTGGAAGGAAAGTTCGGTGGGGTAGGAATTGTGCTTAGTCTGAAGGATCCGAAGAAGCTCGTGGTCTTGCGCCCAATCAAGAATTCACCGGCCGGTAAGGCAGGCATTCTACCCGGTGATGTTATCGTCAAGATTGATGATGCTGATACCATCAGTATGGAGCAAGACAAAGCGGTAGGTTTAATGCGCGGCAATCCCGGAACGAAAGTAACCTTAGGGCTTTATCGGGAGAGCACAAAGAAGTCCACAACGGTGAGCCTAACGAGAGAGAATATTACCGTTCCCACAGTGGATGGGGAAGCCTTGCCGGGGCGACCGGACATAGCCTATATCAATATTTCACAGTTTGCATCAGATACTGGGAAGGAACTTAAAGACACCTTGAACAATATGGGTATCAAGAAATTTAAGGGACTGGTCTTGGATATGAGGTATAACCATGGAGGTGAGCTGAATGCAGCCGTGGAGGTTGCTAGCTACTTTATCCCAGAGGGACCGGTTGTATATATTGTAGATAAACAAGGAAAAGTTGATACAAAAATGGCAACTGGTACGTATTTGGGGATGCCGATGGTGGTTCTAGTCAACGAAGAAAGTGCTTCCGCAGCAGAAATTGTGGCAGGTGCAATCAAGGATAAAGCAACTGCGAGTCTTGTCGGCGTGAAAACGTTTGGCAAAGGGATCGTACAAACGATTTTCCCCTTGGATTCGGGGACCAGCGTCAAATTAACCACAGCTAAATACTTGACTCCGAATAAGGTGTCTATTCACAAAATTGGGATACAACCTGATGTGAAGGTGGAGTTAAATAAAGGGCAAATAGCCACCATTTCCCCGACAGACACGAACTTCGATCCACAGCTTCAAAAAGCCCTAGAGACGTTACAAGGAAAACTAAAATAAGGGTTTTGAACGGCACGCCTTAATTAAGGCGTGCCTATTTTTTCGCTTACGAAGATAGAACTGCGAACCACGATTAGTAGCCGTCGTTTGCGTTGTTGCATAGACTACGCTGACCATAAAAAACGACGGGGGTAACAAGTATGGGTAATAAGACTGGGGTGAGACACTACTTTGCAGAAGGAATGACCACAAGAGGATACATATCTTTGTTGCCAAACATGATGCCAAGCTGGCAACGAGCTTATGTCTTATTGGGGGGGCCTGGGACCGGTAAATCGACCTTGATCAAGGTTATTGGCTTGGAATTACTGGATAGGGGATATGACATTGATTTCTTGCGCTCAGCAAGGGATCCAGATTCGATTGCGGGCTTTATCATGCCACGTACGGGGCTAGCAATGTTAGATGCTATGGAGGTTTCTCCACTGCGTTGGCGGGCCCCGGGAGTTGTCGAGAAATTTATTGACTTCAGGGTTTTCTGTGATGAACGTAAGTTAGAGAAGCAACGCTCACAGATTTTGAAGATTGAAAATGAAATTCAAGAGCTTCAAATGACCTTGGAGGAAGAGTTGGCCGCAGAACTTGGTTCATTGATCGGAAATAGAGCACATAAACCTCATCTGGAAAAAGAAGATCTTTCCTGGATATTGGGAAATTCTGCCCATCTAAAAGTCAAGAAAGAGCAAACGGGTCCTTGGCCTCTCGCGGAAAATGCCCTCAAGATGCTGCAAAAAAGTGTCATTAATCCGTACTTTTTGCACGGCCTAACTGCCGAGGGGTGGCTCAATCTTGCACCCCATTTCCTATCGGACTTCGATCAAATTCGACTCGAAGGGGATGAGACGTTGGATGCCCTAGATTGGGTATTGCGCGAAGCGCAACAATTAGGACAACTGATTGAGATTGTCTTGCATCCGCTCAATCCAGATGAAGTGATCGGAATCGTTTTCCCAGAAAGGCATCTGGCGATCTGGCAGGGAAATCCGGAAAACTTAGGCGATCAAGGACTAGAACGGCCCTTCAGCCAAAAATTAATTGAGACCTTAGCGTCCTGGCAAACACAAAGGTCTCAACTAAAGGCACTGTATATGGATGCTGTAAATTTTGACCAATTGGATGTCTATAGGGAAACCCTGCTCAACGAAATCTTGTGTGATCTGCAAACATAGGGGCACAATGCATCGTGCCCCTAACTAAATAAGGTAGGGTCCACAAGAAACTCTCCAAGGTCAGCCATAAGAAGTTCGAGGTCGGACTCTTTGAGGGTTAGCCGGTCGAGAGCTTCTTGTTGTATAGGGTTTAAAAAGCTGTCGACTCCGCCGCCAATGCCCAGTAAGCTCGCAAGCCCATTAGCAATGTGAACAACACTTGCCAGTTCCGCAAAGTATGGTGACTGTGAGGGGGCATGGTGGTAAGAAATAGCCTCGACGAGATCTTCCGGTAAATTCCAAGTTTTAGCTAAGAAACCACCGACCGTCGCGTGGTTATACCCTATGACCTTTTCCTCAAGTTCAACATAGGAAAGCTTAGCTTCAGTCACTTTTTCCATAAGATAAGGACCCACTTCTTGAACATAGATCGAGATAATCAGTTTTCCGATATCATGAAGTAAGCCTGCGGTAAAGGCAACATCCCCATAAGGAAGTTTACGGTTTTGACACAGACGTTTTGCCGCCATGGCGGTGAGCATGGAATGTTTCCAGAGACCCTCTTGTTCG
>DATCQU010000092.1:0-14330 GCA_036569365.1 Desulfosporosinus sp.
TGAGGTGAGGGTATGAAAATACGCGTTAAATCCTGGGGGAGCATTCTAGCCATCGGCTTGATAATCAGCATTGCCCTTTCAGGAATTGCGTATGCGGCTTTGGGAGACCGTTTACTTGGTAAGGGGAGTAAAGGTCCTGAGGTCACAGAGTTGCAGAAAAAAATGGCTCAGTTAGGTTATGGAGTCGGAACAATCGATGGAAAGTTTGGCTCGACAACAGAGGCGGCAATAAAGCGTTTTCAAAAGGACCACGGGCTAAGAGTAGATGGGTTGGCGGGAACGCAAACCATCAAAGAATTAAAGCGCTTAACAGCGCAAAGTACGAATGCATCAGGGAAGGCTGTTGGTTACAAAAACATTGACACAAACCTTTTAGCTCGCTGCGTAAATGCAGAGGCACGTGGAGAACCTTACACTGGGCAAGTTGCGGTGGCTGCAGTAATACTCAATCGTATTGGAGATCCGGCATTTCCTAAAACAGTTGCAGATATCATCTATCAGCCTCAAGCCTTTTCAAGCGTGAATGATGGTCAAATTAATTTGCCGCCTTCAGCATCCGCCTTACGTGCTGCACAAGAAGCGGTAAGCGGTTCGGACCCTTCAGGGGGGGCTGTCTTCTTTTTTAATCCAGCCAAGACAAAAAATAAATATATTTGGTCACGACCACAGATCAAACAAATCGGAAATCACATGTTTACAAAGTAGGGGGACAGGCATGAATAGAAAATTTTGGATTGGAACCTTAGCGGCAGCTTTGTTGATCTCCCTGGGCTGGGGCTTTAATGAATATCGTCTGGCGGGAGAATATCGTCTTGTCGCAGAAAACAATAATCACCGTGCTTTGACCGATTTTGCTAGTCATCTTGACCAACTGGAAACGGATATGGCAAAAGGCGATGTAGTCAGTAACTCGAACCAAAAGATTCTTTACTTGAGCCAAGTCTCAAGTAAAAGTGATGCAGCACTCAAGGACTTTGCCCAAATACCAGCCGAGCAGGTGGGCCTTAGTTACTTAGGCCAGTTTTTAACTCAATCTGGTGATTTTGCTAGGACATTGGCACAACAAGTCGCTAGTGGAGGGTCAATTTCGACAGAAGAGGAAAAGACCCTAAGAGACATGCATGAGCGTCTCGTGCCAGTTAACCAAAAAGTCCAAGACATAATGACTAGAATGGACTCGGAAAATTTAGCCTGGACAAATCCAGCACCGACGATAAGGCAACGTCTAGGTTTTGGTGGGCCGCAGGTTGCACAAGCAGCTGCAGATGGGTCTGAAGTCTCTGCCAAATCGGTAAGGTCGGGTCTAGACCAATTGGATGCGAGCCTACAAAAGCTTCCCCCATTTTCGTATACTGGAGAATACGCTTCGCGCGTTGTACCAAAGCCGTTAGGACTCCCTTCTGGGGAAGTAACCCGTGATAAAGCACAAGCTGTCGTACGGGACTTTTTAGGCAAGGTAGGCTATCCGAATGCAACTCCCAAATTTTCAGGGGAGTCGCAAGGGGCACTAGGTGGATATATGTGGAAATATAAGGAAGCTGATTTGGAAGTTAGCCACCAGGGTGGGGTTATTACATTTTATCGAGATCAACGTTCGATCGCACCTAAGACATTGAGTATTGAAGAAGCCTCTAATAAAGCAAAGCAGGCTCTACAGACCTTAGGTTGGCAATTGGCATTAACATCCAGTGAGGACTTTGGCTCGTATGTTCAATTCGATGCTGTCGTTGAAAAAGATGGGGTTAGGATTTACCCGGATAAAGTGCGCTTGATGATCGCGTTGGATAATGGTCAGCTTGTTGGATTGGATGCGGCACCTTATTACTCGTTTCATCATTCCCGAACCTTCCCAGCTAAAATAACGCTGGAACAGGCGGTGCGCAAGTTGCGTCCGAATTTCCAGGTCATAGAGGGTCGCTTGGCGGTCATTGTTAAAAGTGGCAATCAAGAGGTCTACAGTTATGAGTTTCGCGGTGGGTATCAGGGAGAGGAATATCTCCTATACTTAAATGCTTCAACTGGCGCAGAAGAAAAGATCCAACGGATTATCAAGACGCCACGTGGCGAATATCTCCAGTAGAATTAGCAGGCAATAATGAGCGAGAGGAAAAAGTTTCCTCTCGCTGTTGTTTATATTGTGGAGGTAATTAATTCAGAGTAAAGAGGATTTCTTCCATGTAAACGAGAATAGGCTCTTAAACGTTCTATTTGATTTAAGGAAATAAAGGTGAATGGCAATGCAAAGAAACGTGACCATCCAGATCAACGGAAAACAGAAATATCAACAAGGACATGAAGATCAGCAGGAATTGATGACCGTGGGAACGTATTATGAACGAAACGGTATTTCTTATGTGGTCTATAAAGAGTGCGATAGTGGAAATATAGAACTTGAGGGGATTACAACGTTTCTAAGTGTTAAGGATGGTGTGGTTGGCTTAAATCGCCAAGGTGCGATCGATAATAGGCAAGAATTTAAAAAAGATGTGCTCAATCGCAGTGTATATACCACTTCCTGCGGTAAATTGTGGCTGAGTGTAATGCCCCACAAGGTAGAGTATGACTTGACAGTCCATGGGGGACGTATTACTCTAGAATATGATCTATTTGTCGATGATAATTTGGTCAGTTATAATAAGCTGTTGATAAGCATAAAGGAGGATCTTCCCCAATGAGTCTCTATGAGGGTATAAAAGCACGGATTACAGATCAATTAGTAGAAGCCGCGAACTCCGCGAAAGCGGCTGGAGAATTAAATTTTACGGAGTTGCCTAGTTGTTTTTTGGAAGAACCAAGGGAAAGGCAACATGTGGATTTGGCAACAAATCTGGCAATGGTCTTGGCTAAACAAGCGAAACGTTCACCCCGGGAGATAGCTACCACTCTAATTAAACACCTAGACACAAATGGAACGTGGATAGAATCCTCGGAGATAGCTGGAGCTGGTTTTATTAACTTCCGTTTAAATCCGCTATGGCTTACGTCAGTCATTGGCGAGGTGCTAAAGGCCGAGGAAAGCTATGGGCAAGTGGATATCGGAAAAGGTCAAAAGATTCAAGTCGAGTTCGTGAGCGCAAATCCTACAGGGTTGTTACATATGGGTAACGCTCGTGGGGCAGCATTGGGTGACACCCTCGCATCGTTGCTCTCAGCGGCAGGGTATGAGGTCTCCCGTGAGTTTTACATTAATGATACGGGGAACCAAATTCATAATTTCGCATTGTCACTTGAATCAAGGTATTTACAGCAGCTAGGTCAAGATGCACCTTTCCCAGAAGGTGGATATCATGGCGAGGACTTGATCGAGACGGTAAAAGGCCTTATTGTCAAAGTTGGAGATAAATATCTTTCGATTGAACCCGCACTTCGACGTGAGTTTTTGGTACGGTATGCGTTAGACGAAAAAATGCGAGATATCCGAGAAACCCTTCACGATTTCGGAGTCGAATATGATGTTTGGTTTAACGAACAGTCTCTGCATGATTCGGGAGCCGTCCGCTCAACTATGGAAGAGCTCGAGAAAAAGGGATATATTTACGAAAAGGAAGGCGCGCTTTGGTTAAAGTCAACTCTGCTTGGAGATGAGAAAGACGAAGTGGTGGTCAGAAGCAATGGAACGCCAACCTACTTTGCGGCAGATATTGCGTACCATCGCAACAAATTTGATCGTGGATTTAATCGGGTCATCAATATTTGGGGTGCTGATCATCATGGACATGTGGCTCGATTGAAAGGAGCAGTATCCGCCTTAGGGTATGACTCAGATAATCTTCAAATTATTCTGATGCAGCTCGTGCGGCTCATACAGAACGGCGAAGTGGTTAAAATGTCTAAACGTTCTGGTCAGTACATCACGTTACGCGAGCTGATGGACGAAGTTGGAAAAGATGCAGCACGTTTCTTCTTTAACCTACGGGATCCTGACTCTACTGTAGACTTTGACCTTGATCTGGCAAAAGCACAGTCCTCAGATAATCCAGTTTATTATGTCCAATATGCCCATGCCCGTCTGTGTAGTATTTTGCGGCAGGCTGAGGAACTTGGTGATGCTGGAATACCTCCTCTTGAAGAAGACTTAAAACGCTTAGATAGCACAGAAGAACGGGATCTGCTCAAAAAGATAGCTGACTTACCAAGTGAGATCACTGTTGCAGCACGTCTGATGGAACCCCATCGCTTAGCTCGTTATGTATTAGATTTGGCCGCTCTTTTCCATACGTTTTATAATAGCCAGCGTGTCCTTGTTGATGACCAGGGACTGCGCCGAGCCCGTTTGAGCTTAGTGCGTGCTGTTAAACAAGTTATTAGTAATGTATTGGGTATTCTAGGCGTCAGTGCACCAGAAAGAATGTAGAATATAAATATTTTAAAAATTTATGTTTAAACGACTGGCGAGCAGGAGATATTTAGGAGTGGGTCGAATATATTGATATTCAAAACGACGAAGGGCGGTGGATTTTTGACCCACTCTTTAAGTAGCAACAAAGCAAAGCCGACGGAAGCCGATATGGCTTATGAGATTCTGAAAGCTCAGGGGAACCCCATGTATTATCAGGGCTTAATTGAAGAAGTACTCCGACGTTTAGGAATTCCACAGGAAGCCATCCGGATTGCAGCGGCTCTTACCCAGATTAACCTAGATACTCGCTTCTCGTTTCTTGGTCGGGGTGAATGGGGTTTGAAGGTTTGGGATCCGATGAAAGTACCACGACGGTCGCAGCCCGTAACCTTAATGACCAAATCGTCTTCCTCTGATGATAAGTCAGACGCTGAAGAACTGGATGACTTGGACTCCATAGATGAAGATATCTCCGATATAGACGAAGACGAATCGGATGAGGGATTACGCAGAGAAAAGTGGTAGTCATTTCAAAGCGAGGAAAAAAACCTTGCCTGAATAAGTTCGACACTATTTGCTAGGATGTTGTTTGTCTTGACATCTATTAGAAGTGTAGCTAAAATAAAGAACAGTGGGAAAATAAAGCTAGTGCGGAACACGGACTAGCTTTATTTATGTTTGTTGTGCAGAGTATATTCCCAGTGATGGGTTTGGCTATTGCTTAAGAATAGAGGAGCCCGCTCGGTATAGATATAACAGAGTCTGAAAGGAAATGGTAAAGCGCATGACAAAATTTATTTTCGTAACGGGCGGCGTTGTGTCTTCCCTTGGAAAAGGAATCACAGCAGCATCCTTGGGTTGTCTTCTTAAAAATAGGGGTCTTAAAGTGGCAATACAAAAATTCGATCCCTATATTAATATTGACCCTGGAACGATGAGCCCGTATCAACATGGTGAGGTATTTGTTACGGATGACGGGGCGGAGACGGACTTGGATTTAGGCCATTATGAGCGCTTTATCGATGTGCCCGTTTCAAAAAACAGTAATGTAACGACAGGCACAATATATTGGTCAGTCATACGAAAGGAACGTAAAGGGGATTATCTGGGAGGGACTGTTCAAGTCATTCCTCATATTACCAATGAAATCAAAGAACGGATTTACCGCGTTGCACGGGAGAGCCACCCTGATTTCGTGATTACGGAGATCGGCGGAACCGTGGGAGATATTGAATCCCTTCCGTTTCTAGAGGCAATTCGGCAGATGAAAAATGACATTGGGCGAGAGAATGTCATCTACATACATGTCACTCTCGTCCCCTATTTACCTATGTCGGGAGAATTGAAAACTAAGCCGACTCAGCACTCTGTGAAAGAATTACGGGGAATCGGCATTCAACCGACAATTATTGTTTGTCGATCGGAGAAAGAGCTTTCCAGCGATATGAAGGAGAAATTGGCTCTGCTCTGTGACGTCGACCTTGAAGCAGTCATTCAAGCATTGGATGCCTCAACCATTTACGAAGTTCCCCTGAAGCTCCAAGAAGAAGGACTTGACGATATTGTTCTTCGCCGCTCAGGCATTGAGGCTCCGCCGGCTGATATGACCGAGTGGAAAGCCATGGTGGAGAAAATTAAATCCCCGACTCGGGAGACCGAGATTGCGATTGTGGGAAAATATGTGGAACTCCCTGATGCCTACTTGAGTGTTGCTGAAGCTTTACGCTCAGCAGGGACTGAGCATGGGGCAAAAGTGAACGTACGGTGGGTCAATTCTGAGACCATAGAAGAAGAAGGCGTTGAAAAGCTTCTAGAAGGAATTGATGGAATCCTTGTTCCTGGAGGGTTCGGCAACAGAGGAATCGAAGGGAAAATCGATGCGATCCGTTATGCACGAGAACGAAAGATCCCGTTTTTTGGAATTTGTTTAGGAATGCAAACAGCTATCATAGAATTTGCCCGAAATGTCTGTGGCATGGAGGGTGCCAATAGCACTGAATTTGATGCAGACACATTGTATCCGGTGATTGATATCCTTCCAGAGCAAAGAGACATTGAAGAAAAGGGCGGTACCATGCGCTTGGGTATTTCTCCAGCTAAGTTGGTGGAGGGTAGCATCGTCTACAAAACATATCAAGATCAAGTTGTCTATGAACGCCATCGTCACCGCTATGAGGTCAATAATCAGTACCGCACTGAACTTGAAGCTGCCGGGATGAAGTTCTCCGGGACATCGTTAGATGGACGACTGGTGGAAATTGTGGAATATCCGGACCATCCTTGGTTCGTGGCCTCCCAGTTCCATCCAGAGTTTAAATCTCGTCCAAACCGCGCGCATCCACTTTTTAGAGAGTTCATTCGAGCGGCGTTAAAATATCAGGACATGCGACTTGTGTGACACAGCGCTCGGTCATACGACGCAGAGGACTTGTGTGACACAACGCTCGGTCATACGACGCAGAGCAAACTAACCGTTCAAGCTCCTTCTTCTGGGAGCGGGGCGGAACACGGGTGAGTGTTCCGCCCAATGCGCCGTCCTTGGCGCATGGGCGGTAGCTACCCCGTATCTGGGGTCGGTCGCTTGAACGGAAGTTTGCTATTCTGCTTACGTAAAGACGTCGCGCCTGTGTGACACTGCGTCCCGGGCGGTACGTGGGGCTTGGGACGTAGAGCGGGAGACGGGACGGTTCTTGCTTGCATGGGCGAGACGTTACATTTCATGTGCGCCGTCTTGTTTTTGGGTCGATTACACGACTTGTAGGGGCACGATGCATCGTGCCCTTCCACGGCTTCCTGGGAACGAGAGTTTTGGGAGACGGCACAGTTCATGTGCACCGTCTTTTACTGGGATCGCTTTCGCAGAATTTCTTATTCTGCTCAGGTAGAAAATTCAAACCTTGGACTTTGGCTTACAGATATGAGATAATCGATGGAAATTTGACTGAGGAGAGTTCTGCTAAGCCTTGAATTAAGGTTTAGCATGAACTCTTCCTGTGTAATACAAAGCAGGACTAAATCTTCTGCGTTCTGAGCCTGAACGCAGTGTCACACAAGTCGTGTAATATTGAGTTGCTGATTAATAAAGCAATTCCTTGGCAAGAATTGAAAGAATGGAAAGAGGAAGGGGTCTGAACCAGTGGCCTATATTGCAAGGTGGATCGATGAAAGTGAACATACACGCTTTAATGCTTTTTTGGCCAAAGATATAAAAGGACATGTGCTCCAGTCGTGGGAGTGGGGAGAGATTAAGAGTCGTACAGGATGGATACCCTGGCGGTTGGTTATAGAAGAGAACAAAGAAATTGTAGCTGTAGCTACTATTCTTGAACGCAAAATTCCGGTAGTGGGCATTCCTATTTTTTATGCTTCTCGCGGACCGGTGGTGGACTGGAGAAATGTCGAGCTATTTGATTTGGTATTGGCGGAGATTCGTAAGTTGGCGAAAAAACGGGGGGCTATCTTCTTAAAGATAGATCCAGATATTCCGTCGTCAGAAAAAGAGTTGGAGAAGTATTTGCTTTCCAAGGGATTTCATTCCGCCGAGAGTGGTAAGGGCTTTGAAGGGGTTCAACCAAAGTACGTGTTTCGTTTGGATATTTCTCCGGATGAAAAGACGTTACTAGCCAATATGCATCAAAAAACACGCTATAATATACGCCTTGCGCAGAAAAAAGGGGTGCAAATCCGACGCGGGACTCGTGAAGATTTGCCGGAATTTTATCGTGTCTTGACTGAAACGACTGAACGCGACCACTTCCTGGTGCGCGCCTATTCTTATTATGAAGACCTTTATGATTCGTTGGTTCCGGTAGGCTTAGGAGAGTTATTTATTGCCGAGTATGAAGGGGAGATCATCTCCGGAACGTTGGCATTTGTTATTGGAGATAAGGCTTGGTATATCTATGGAGCTTCGTCAAACGCTCATCGCAATGTCATGCCCAATTACTTAATTCAGTGGGAAATGATTCTTTGGGCAAAATCTCTGGGCTGCACACTCTATGATTTCCGGGGTGTTCCGGGGCTTTTGACGGAAGATAACCCGCTTTACGGTCTTTACCGCTTTAAGAAGGGGTTTAACGGAGAGTATACGGAGTTCATCGGAGAATGGGACTTAGTGTATCGTCCAATGATCTATTTTCTTTGGAATCATTTCGAACCGATCTACTCCGATGTTGTCAAGGGCGTAATCGGTAAGATACGGCGAGCGCGGAGGGGATAGCACCATGGCCGGAACCTGGATAGAGGTTGATCTCGATGCTGTAGTGGAAAATTATCAGGAAGTTGTAACGCACCTTTCTTCTGGAGCCAGATGTATGGCAGTGGTCAAAGCAGATGCCTATGGCTTGGGCGCAATCGAGGTTGCGCGCGCCCTCGAAAGAGCGGGATGTGATGCATTTGCGGTCACAAGGGTTGAAGAAGGGCTTATCCTACGTGAGCATGGGATCAAGGGAATTATCCTTGTCTTGGGGCCAACCGTGAAGGAAGAATGGTCCAGTGCCATCTCTGCACGGCTACAGTTAACTCTCTCTGAATTATCTTGGATTGAGGAGCTTAATGAGAACTTTTCAGAGCAGGAATGTCAGGCTCCGGTGCAGGTGCATCTTAAACTAGAGACGGGTATGGGACGCACTGGATTCCGGTTTTCTGAAATTGACGGTCTGGCAATAGCCTTAGAGAAAGCTCCTCATATTCAGGTTGTTGGCGTATATACCCACTTTGCCCGAGCTGCTCAAAGGGATCAAGGCTACACATCGGGGCAATATGAGCGTTTTGGTGCCTCGGTCAATCGTCTTGAAGCCTTGGGGATTTGTCCGACTTGGAAGCATGTCTGCAACAGCGCGGCATTTCTCGACTATCCCCAGTGGCACCACGACTTTGTGCGTATTGGGACATTATTGATTGGACATTACCCGGGGCAAGGGTTTAGCGGGAAGCTGACTTTAAATGATCCTTGGGTTGCTAAAAGCCGAATCGTTCATTTGCGCAAAGTTCCTAAAGGGACCTATGTGGGGTATCAAAGTATTTATCGCACCAAGGTTGAAACTCAGCTTGCGGTGATTCCTGTGGGTTATTCCGATGGGTTTGGGCTGGAGCCACATTTTACCCCTCAGGGATGGATTGATTTCCTGAAAATAGTGATCAAAAATCTAGCGGCATTATTCGGTATTTTCGTGGGACAAGAACGAGTTGAGTTGAAGGGGAAAACTGTTCGTGTTGCAGGGAAAATCGGTATGCAGCTTACCGTGATTGATGTGGGAATACAGGATTGCGCATTGGGCGATGAGGTCGAGATTCCTTTGCGCCGGACAGTAGCAAATCCACGGATCTCTAGAAAATATATACAAGGTGGACAAATATTGTCAGAGCGGACCTTAGAAGAAGGAATTTCACATATCCATCAAGAATATCCACTCTTAGGCATATGAAAGAAAATAGATTAGCGTACTGCTTGTTCTTTTCTCGAATGTGTCATAGGAGAAGGTTAGGCATATGAAAGAAAATAGATTGGCATACTGATTTGTTATTTTCTCGAATGTGCCAGAGAGAAAGGAATGTAAGTAGTGGCTAAAATTCTTGTTGTAGATGATCAGCTTGGTGTTTGTCGACTGCTCTTGGAGACCTTCAGGGAAGATCAACACGAGGTTGAAATGGCAGCGAACGGGGCAGAAGCCCTACAGTTACTTAAGAACTATGTGCCAGATCTCATATTGATGGATATGAAGATGCCTGGAATGAACGGTATTGAAACACTACGACAGATTCGTGCTTCAAACCAGCAGGTCGATGTGATTATGATGACGGCTTACGGTGATGCTCAGAACATGGAGCAAGCCAAAGAACTCGGAATTCGTTATTATATGGGTAAGCCCTTTGATCTATTTGAGTTGCGAGATCGGGTCAGAGAGATATTATCAGAGACATAGTTTTGGACCTGTCTTTTCTTCAACATATACTTCTTTGTCTAGCAGAATAGTCTCGATAGCTGCAGTATCAGTTGTTGCGCCGGTACATATTTTGTTCAACTGAAAGGCAGGAATATCTTTTTCTATGACGAAGTATATGGTTAGTAGGAAGAGGTGGGAATTATGATCCTAAAGACAAATACGACGATAGCCATACAATGTTCCCAATGCGGCGAGTTGGAATTTCATGCCCTCTCTCTCTTTGCATTTTCTGGACGAGGGCGTAAAAGCCTGCTTTGTAGTTGCGGTGCTCAGCTTATGACAATAACCAGCCGGAACCGTCAGCAGTTCAACGCCACATACGCTTGTGCTTATTGTGGGGAGACCCATTATTTAAGATTAAATCGGCCGGCCATTTGGGGAAAAGAGGCTTTTTCGCTGACTTGTCCTGACGTGATGGCTTCGGTCGGATATATTGGGCCGAAGCAGAAGGTAACCCAGGCTTGTCATGAGCGAGAGAAATCCATTGGAGAATTAGCGGTAGAACTGGGTTATGAGGAAGAATTCGAGAATCCTGAAGTGATGCTTCGAATTTTAGATCATCTTCACCGTCTGGCGAAGCAAGGTAATTTAGGGTGCGCTTGTGGAAACCAACAGTTAACCTTTGAGCTATTACAAGATCGTATTGAACTTTATTGTGAGTGTTGTGAAGCTGTGGGAGTTATTTATGCGGACAGCACAGATAATGTTCACCAGATCGAAGGTATGAATTCGCTGTATTTGGATGAAAATAAGACATGGCTTATTAATCGTCCACTGCGAGGTCAACATATCTCAAAGGCGAACGAGGAGGAAAAGAAATGGCGTTAGTTTCGATGGTTGAGTTATTACAAAAGGCTCAAAAAGGGCATTATGCAGTAGGGGCTTTTAACTGCAATAATATGGAGATCGTGCAAGCTATTGTGGCTGCTGCAGAGGCGGAAAATGCGCCTGTTATTATTCAGGCAAGTCAAGGTGCCATAAAATATGCGGGAATCGAGTATATTACGGCTTTGACGAACGTGGCGGCATCAAAAGCAAAGGTCCCTGTTGCCCTTCATCTAGACCATGGGACAAGTTTCGCACAAGTCATGCAGTGTGCCCGCAACGGATTTTCTTCAGTAATGATCGATGGATCCAAGCTTCCGTTGGAAGAAAATATTGCGTTAACCAACAAAGTGATAGAAGCAGTTCGGCTTTGTGGAGTTTCGGTAGAAGCCGAATTGGGCAAAATTGGCGGAACGGAAGATGACATTACGGTCAGTGAGCGCGAGGCATTGTTTACAGATCCTGCTGAAGCAGAGCACTTTGTTCAAGCGACTAAGGTGGATGCTTTGGCGATTGCTATAGGGACTGCTCATGGTCAATACATAGGGGTTCCAAAACTCGATTTTGAACGATTAACTCAAATCAGGGAACGGATTACAACACCAATTGTGTTGCACGGTTCTTCCGGAGTGCCGGATGACGCGTTACGCGAAGCAATTTCACGAGGGGTATGCAAAGTTAACATTGACACCAATATTCGTGAAGCGTTCGTCAGAGCGGCGCGCCTTGTCCTCGAGGAAAACCCCAATGAAATAGATCCACGTAAAATGTTAGGCCCTGCTAGGGATGCTGCAATTGCTATCATTCGCGAGAAAATCAGGGTCTTCGGTAGCACCGGGAAGGCGTAAGTAGCGACAGCGAATTCGCTTCGCTCGATTTAGAAAGAAGGCAACGTTATGCGATTTTTCTTAGACTCTGCAAATGTTGAAGAAATAAGACAAGCTTGGGATATGGGAGTTATTGCTGGACTAACAACGAACCCCAGTTTAGTGGCCAAGGAAGGTAGAGACTTCCATGAACTGCTAAACACAGTGACAGGGATTGTCAATGGGCCTATCAGCGCTGAGGTAATTGCCCTCGATAATGAAGGGATGTTGCAGGAAGCGCGTGTGCTCGCAGCTATTCATACGAACATTGTGGTCAAGATCCCGATGACTGAAGAGGGTCTTAAAGCTGTAAAGATATTAAGCGCAGAGGGCATCAAGACGAATGTGACACTCGTGTTTGCAGCGAATCAGGCGTTACTTGCAGCACGTGCAGGGGCAACCTATGTTAGCCCATTTCTGGGGCGACTGGACGATATAGGCGAGAATGGGTTAAATTTGTTGGCAGATATGTGCGAGATTTTCCAAGTCAATGATATCGAAACCAAGATTATTGCCGCGAGCATTCGAAACCCAGTTCATGTCACGGAAGCTGCGAAATTAGGAGCAGATTATGCAACCGTTCCTTTCGGCGTCTTAAGGCAACTTTTCCGACATCCTCTGACGGATGCTGGGATTGAGAAATTCTTGGCGGATTGGAAGAAACGTTAAGAAAGTCGTGCAATACGATCGACTTGAACTACCTCGATTTCGAGGCCTTGAACAAAAAGGTTGGCATCTGCCTAGCTGAATTTCAGATAGACAGGTGCCAACCTTTTTGTAAGCTTTAAGGCATATGTGCCTAAGGACAGCCTACATTATTATCGGCGGTTGTAAACGCTTTAAAAGTATGTCACAATAAAGATATAATGATAAATATGATGACATAATGATAAATGCCTACAATTGTATTAAAGGTAAAGATATATTGTGCACATCGGTAATTGGAAGCTAGGGTCAATAAATTCAAGAGGAAAGAGGTGAACCCCTGGAGAAAAAAGCATATCAATATAGTTTAGATATGCGTTTGAAACCAGGGTTGGAAATTGGAAAGAGAACTTACAATGGAATTCGCTAGAGTGACGGAAGCTGCGGCGTTAGCGTCAGCGCGCTGGGTGGGACTAGGGAATAAGGATGCTGCTGATAATGCTGCAGTTGAAGCGATGCGGGCAGTTTTTGACACGATCCACATGGATGGTACGGTAGTGATCGGAGAAGGGGAAATGGATGAAGCCCCGATGCTCTACATTGGGGAACGTGTTGGAAATGGTGAAAGTCCACAATTAGATATTGCTGTTGATCCACTTGAGGGAACTAACAGTTGTGCCAAAGGGATTCCTGGCGCGATCGCCGTCGTTGCGATTGCCCAAAAGGGCTGCTTACTTCATGCTCCTGATATGTATATGGATAAAATTGCGGTAGGTCCTTCTGCTGCGGGGAAAATAAGTTTGGATGCATCTGTTTTCGAAAATGTCTCAAATGTGGCTAAAGCGTTAGGGAAAAGCATGGAAGATATGACAGTCGTCGTTATGGATCGCCCACGTCATCAGAAACTGATTCAAGAGATACGTGCTTGCGGAGCGAGGGTTCGTCTCATTACAGATGGAGATGTTTCTCCGGCTGTGGCCTGCGCGTTTGAAGATTCGGGAGTGGATATGATGATGGGAATCGGTGGAGCGCCTGAGGGTGTTCTTGCCGCTGCAGCCCTTCGTTGCATGGGGGGAGAGATGCAAGGGCGTCTTTGGCCAGAAAATGATGAAGATGTCGCTAGGGCTAAAGCCTTGGGGGTTGATGACGTCCATAAGTTATTAATGATGGACGATTTGGTAAGCAGTGATGATGTCTTTTTTGCAGCTACTGGAATTACTGAAGGCCCCTTGCTTCGTGGAGTTACCTTCACCTCTAAAGGGGCATTAACACATACCGTGGTCATTCGGGGGAAAACGGGGACGGTTCGATTTATCGAAGCACGTCACAGTTTTGACAAGAAACCTAAATATGCCATGAAAGGCTGTTAATTCTATTGACCTTACTGTGATATTTGTGCTAATATAGTAGGAGTTGGCTGAAATAGTGATTTAGCAGGTGCTACAAAAGAGCGCCTTGATCCAAACGGGAAAGAAGGTGAAGACATGAAAGAAAAAATTCACCCGAAATACGAACAAACCACGGTGACATGTGCTTGCGGGGAAATTATCCCAACAGCAAGTACAAGAAAAGACATCAAAGTGGAAATTTGTTCGAAATGCCATCCCTTCTATACCGGGGTACAGCGGTTTGTCGACGTCGGCGGACGGGTTGATCGGTTTAAAAAGAAATACGGGATGTAAACAACGGCCTGCGGTCGTTGCTGGTGGA
>DATCQU010000093.1:0-97178 GCA_036569365.1 Desulfosporosinus sp.
GGGGGACTGTGACGTTTGTTTGCCATGCTCATCTTTAGAAAGCATCGCTGTTTACTGCATCTCTATTTGAGTTTCATTAATTCCCAGTTATATTTTGGGAATTTTCTCGTTTTAGCTCCCGTAATCCCGAGAGGCTATAAATGAATCATTCCCAGCACAATTTCCATCTTGTCTTGAAACGTTAAACCATCCCTGTATAGAAGAAGACTTTTAAATGTATTTAGCTTATTATTGTTTTCAATAAAATAATCTGTAATAATTCCATTCAACTCATCTTCCAACTGCAATGAGGTATGCGTTAATTCACCCGTAACTATTGCGTCGAAATCTTCTTGACCTAAATTCTCATATTCCATTCAGAGACCTCCTACACTTCTTTGCATAAAACAATTAAAGGTAAATTCGCAATTGGCTCTCCTCTCGTAACAGTAGAATAGTCATAAAATACAAAACCGAGGATATAATCCTCGGAATAATAGCAGCTGGGCGGGACTCGAACCCGCGACCAATTGTTTAGTAAACAAACGCTCTATCCAACTGAGCTACCAGCCCATAGAGATAAGCCATTTAGTATTTGTAAACATCCGAATTATATCATAACTCTCTCGCGAAATTAGGGGAAACATGTCTCGATAAAATATAAAGGTCCCAACCGTTTCCGGCGAGAGCCGAGCGTAAAGATTTGAAAATCATTAAAAGCCCCATCTTCTCCTTTTACTGCGAACAAAAACAAAAGCCCAGGACGTGTCGATATTTGACTAGCGTAAGTTATGGTTAATCGTCGTCCAAAGTCCCCTAACTTAAATATTTTACAAATTAGTTTGTCCCAGTAATTCTTTAAGCACCGCCACTTCCTAGTCGGATAACGTAACTCCTTTGCCCATCTTCTCATGTTCTGGCGACCATTCACAAATAATGTACGTCTTTCTATGGTGAGGGTTACAAAGTTCATCAGGTGTCCAATATTTCAGAAGAAAAGCTGGCTGGCAACAGAATGAAGATTTATCGTTGCCAGAGTGAGATAGATGGACAGCTAAAGCCTTTCAAACTAAAGTTTGAATTGCAGACGTGCAAGTGGTCTCTGTTTAAAATGTAGGAAGCTAAGTCATAAAACACTCTATTTGGCATTAGATAATTTTTTCATTTCTAAAAATGTTAGTTCGCAATCGCTTTTATCTTCTGCCAGAGCAAATGTTTCAAGCTTCTTTGCCAATTCAAAGATTTCTTTGATCTTTAGACTACCGGAAGATCCTTTAAGTTGATGTGAAATCTTACTAAGTTCTTTAAAATCATTGTTCACTATGGCTTCTTCAATATTTTTCATCATTTCGGGTAAGTACTTGACATATACTTCGAATATTTCATTTGTATCTTTTATTCCAAGTCCTGTTTGAGCCGAAAAAACATCCATGTATTGGTCTATAATATCAAAATAGTCTTTTCATTCCGCTTGATACACAGTGGTTTCATCAATCATTTTGAACATTATTTCAAAGTCGATAGGTTTGCTGATGTAATCGTCCATTCCAAATTTAAGACATTTTTCTCTGTCACCCGCCATTGCATTTGCCGTCATTGCAATAATTTTGGTATGTTTGTTGCTTCCCTCAGCATTTCTGATTTCTTTAGTGGCTTCAAACCCATCCATCACTGGCATTTGACAATCCATGAAAACTAAATCATAGTGCTTATTTAGTACTGCTTGATAAGCTTCATTTCCATCCATTGCCAAATCGCAGGTCATATCGTGGGATTGAAGCATTGCTACGATGATTTTGCGATTTACTTCGTTATCTTCAACCAGCAGTATTTTTGGTTTCAAGCCACTCTGACTTTCACGGTGAGTATATTTTGTGACAACTTGCTGGCTTTCCTCTGTATCTCGTTTCAAGCTTAAAACAATCGCCATACAATTTAGTAAATCATCTCTTCTTATCGGTTTCGTCAGATACCCTGAAAAACCTTGTTCTCTCGCTTTTACAGCATCACCCGCCTGTGCAGCAGAGGTTAATAATATTAGCTTCAAATCCTTTGTAGAGGGAATCGTGTTTAAAGTTGTCGCCAACTCATACCCATCCATTCCTGGCATTTGATAATCTGCCAGTACAAGCTGTATCTTGTTTTCCGTATATACATTATTTAGTATGGTTGCTATAGCTTTATTCCCAGATTCGGCTTCTATTACTTTGCATCCTGCATCTTCAAGATATGATCTCACTATTTTGCGATTGTTATCATTATCGTCCACAATAAGAACATTAACGTTCTCTAGGCTGGCATACTCACTATAAGTAGTTTTTTTATTAATAATTTCAAATCGTGCTGTAAAGTAAAATGTAGAGCCCTGACCTGGCACGCTTTCAAGGCCGACCGCTCCCTCCATCATCGTTACAAGTTCTCTAGTTATGGCAAGGCCCAGCCCTGTTCCTCCAAATTTCCTCGTTGTAGATGCATCAGCCTGTGCGAAGGGCTTGAAAAGCCTTTCAGCGTCCTCTTCATTGATACCAATTCCAGTATCTTTAACCTCAAATTTAATCGTTGCAAAACCATTATTTTCTTCAATTGTTTCGGCCACAATCAATACTTCCCCATTTTCAGTAAACTTCAAAGCATTAGAGATAAGATTATTTAATATTTGTCTGAGTCTTGCTGGATCGCCTCTCACTTCATCTGGTACGTTTGCTTTGATCAGTGTGTGCAGTTCAAGATCCTTTTCATAAGCAGTTGGCACAAATAATGCCGCGGCATCCTCTACAGCAGTTCTTAGCTTAAAGTTTATTATTTCGAAAGTAAGTTTTCCAGACTCTATTTTAGATAAATCTAAAATATCATTGATGAGGTGTAGCAATGTTTCTGAAGAAGATTTTGCCTCACGAATGTATTCTCGTTGCTCATGTGATAGCTGGGAATGATTTAATAATTCTAGAAACCCAAAAATGCCGTTCATCGGTGTTCTGATTTCATGGCTCATATTTGCAAGAAATTGACTTTTGGCTTTGTTAGCCGCTTCGGCTGCTCTTTTTGTTTCTTGTAATTTTAACTCCGTTTTTCGATGTTCTAAAATTTCTGCCTCCAGTGTTGCATTGGTGTCTTTGAATTCAGCATTCATTTCTTCGAGCTGATATGTTCGTGCAGATATCATCACTTCAAGTTCATCATTCAATTTCTTTATTTCTATTACTGCCTTTTTGTGTTCTGGAATTTCCTCCTCCAACATTGCATTCACTATAACTAACTCTGCTGCCCTTTCTTCTTTCTCTTCGTTTTGAAAAGCAAGCTCTTTATTAGCAATAACTAACTCTGCTGCCCTTTCTTCTTTCTCTTCATTTTGAAAAGCAAGCTCTTTATTAGCAATAACTAACTCTGCTGCCCTTTCTTCTTTCTCTTCTTCGAGATTTTTAAGTTCATCTAATTGCCCTTTTTCCCTGGATATATCAATTAAATGTGTTATTAAATAATTTTTTTCTGGAGAATATACATTTATCCTATACCATTTATTTAAAGGTTTTGAAAACTGCTCAAATTCTTTTTTATCCTCATTAATTTGTATATCTCCATAAAGCTCTACCCAATTAAATTCAGACCCTCTTATTCCTGGAAGAATTCCAGTAACTCTTCTACCAAGTATGTCTGAACGAATTTGTCCTGTAAGTTTTTCAAAGGCGACATTACCTTCAATAAATTCATATTCACGTGGAATACCTTCTTCATCACATATTATTCTGTGATAGGCATATCCTATCGGTGAATCTTCCATTAACTGTTTGTAATAATCATCTTTCATATAGAATTTCCCTCCAGTTCGAAAAAATATGTTTACAAGAAGACTAAGGCTATCCCGTAGCAAAATCAACACTTTCGTACCGAATATCCGAAATTTTCGTCTGAAGTACTCACAAGGATTTATTTCTAGTTATTTCCTTATAATAGTATTCTGAACTAACATACAAAATCCTTCTTTATTCTTCAAATACTATTCTTCACCCTCATCCCGCTCTTCAGGATTTCGATCTTCTCAACCAACGCATTACTCACATATGCGAAATCAACGTCAACCAGCTTCATCATCTAATATTCCACACGTTTCCTTAAAATTCCTCTTAGTCCCAACAAAAAGAAATGCCCCTCTACACTAGAGGTAGCCTTGACTGATCCACGGGCATAATCGTGCCAGAACGATCCCTTGGTGGCTCACAGACGGCATTCTGTAAGATTTAATAAAAGGGACTAGTCCTCTCTCTCCCTAAGTGGGGGCTAGTCGTTGACGGATCATATACGTATATAAACGTAAGATATACGTTCTTATTAAGTTAATTATACTGTTATATATACATAGAGAGCACATGTAAACAATAACTCAATATGTTGAGATTTAGAAAATAAATATTATATTTCTAACGACCTCAAATTTGAGTTGGTTAAACCTATCGAAAGGACTTCTACCAACTTTAGAAAAGGCACTAGTGACTTCTACTGATTATTTCATCGAAAGTAGTTACCGTGCGGAAAGTGGCAAAAGAAGTCACCCTTGCTTCCTAGTCACGAAAAAAGGTTGTAAAATGATTGCCACTAGACTCACTGGCAAAAAGGGGATTCTTTTCTCAGCAGCCTACGTCACTCGGTTTGAAAAAACGGAAAAATCCCTCCTCGCACAAGTAAGGGATAGCTATATGATTGAAGATCCGATTGCAATAGCACAACACTCTTTATTTTATGGGGAGAAGTAAGTGCTTTAATGAAAAAATTGGACAGTCCAAAGTTGAGCTATCCTATAACCAACTCAAATTTGATCTGGTTGATTTTATAAGGCATTAAACTTAAAATTCGGCTGAATAAATATGCTCCCCCATTGAATCCTAGTTGGAGTGAATAGAAAGGCTGGCCCCACAACTTAAGTTCAACTGAAGTATAGACGAAGCCCTATTGAACTCAGATTTGGGGTGAATAGAATAGATCCCACTGAATCCAAAATTGGATTGAGTAAGATAGGTCAGCCACCCACCCAACGAACCGAACTTTCGGTTGGTTAAATAGGCTCTTCCAACGAACCCAAAGTTGGGGTGGTCAAGTATCCAGCACTAAGCCAAATCCAAAGTATGATTGGGGATAAGTAACCATCACAGAAGGGAGATCTCCCTTCTGTATGCCACTGAAAAGAGACTAGTCCCTTCTACTCCTCTAAGTGTTAATACTGAGAGGTACGGAAAAACGATGCAAGACTCTATTGGCTGGCTCAGGCAATCTCCTGGTCAACTACCAAGCACCATTCTCTCAGGTACAATTATTGTCCGATTGTGACATTGGATTCACTAGGCAGAGAAACGTATATACCCGTTTGTAAATAGATTATTGTCCGAACAGACATTGGATGCAATAGGTCGATTCAATCTGATCTTGGAAAGTGAGATTTACCCTATTTAACCTGCCTTCCCGAAAAAATGTAACGAGGAATCCCTTCCAAAGCTAGTAAATCCAATAGTCGCGGGGATTTATCTATATCAATTAACCTCGTTACGCTGAATATATGTAACGAAGTGAGAACCCAGTGTTTTCAAGGCGTGTAGCCATTCTCGTTACTCTAATTCGGGAATGCAGGATTTAAGAACTGTACTACAAATAGTGGGTCAGTTGGGGGAAGGTATAATTCTGATGAGAAACAAACTATCTGTTTAAAACACACTTTGAGTCGTAACCCAAATATGACACCATTGTAAATGAGCCGTGGCTATATGCTCTAATCGGTTTGAGTCATAAACCAGAAGCCAAGAACTTCCAACAGTGGGTTAACCATAATGTTCTGCTAAGCATTGAGGAGACTGGTGACTATTCGATCCAACCCTAGCCATACATATTCCTAGGTTAAAGCTGCATCGTTCGGAAGTATTACTTGTAACTTTTACCAAGACAATGAAGGGAATGACTTTATGACACGAGATTTGGACAGCTTTGGAATAGTGGACTCCTAGCTTTCACAATGATAGTTTGATGGCTTTTCAGTAATAAACAAAATGTTTACTACTGACGGAAAAAGTATAAGAACATCCTCTACTCAGCCAAAGGTGTTTACGAAGTCTGCCGATCCAACATTAAACCAACGGGACAAAAGAAAAGAAGGCTTCTGACCTCCAGTTTCATAATGACTGCCATCTTAACGCTAACACTGGGCCACCGCTACTCAAGGTTAGCCCACGGAACATACTTCCATTACGCTTAGTACAATTCAGAACAACGTCCCTACCTTAAATATCACGCCAATCATAGCCTGAATCGTTAATTTTAGCACATCGAATACAGTGTCAAGATCGTACTAGCTGTAACCACCGTTTAGACAAGCTAGTAATGTGTCCTAACCTGACATACATGTTTGAATGTCTAGCCTGTAGCTGCTTTTCTCAGCTTAAAGCTGCCGAGCAGTCGTCCTAAAGGACTCCCTTACTCGAAAATTCTGGAATTTGTATAGTGTTCTTAAGGTTGATTTTGAGCTTGTTTTTACGTTAGTACCTCAAACCAGCCTGTACCAAGGGTTTCAGGTCAAGTCGTAATTTTCTCCATATAAATAGTAACTAACGATTAGAAATACGAGAAGAAAGTTCTGGATCAAGAGATCAAGTTTTATTTCAAATAGGAGTGGATAGTGAGGCTTTAGCCGAACTTCCACTCAGAATCAGAGATTTTCAGGCAGCAGTTCTGGCATTAACTACAATCCATTTGTGTTCAATTTCGATTAGTCCAGCCATTTCCATTTCGATTATATCTTTATCCTTTAGATACTTGGACATGTTACCATCTTTATTCCAACCTAGCCGGACATATAATTCATCTTTCAAATACCGTCTTGGAGGTAAAGTACGTAATAAGGCTGCCAACTTGCTAGCTTTACTTTCCTTTGGTTCCGATTGCTTGTCGGTTTGTTTGTACTCGATGCCTAGTTGTACTGCCTCTCCAACCTTGACATTATTTAGCTGATTCACCACAGCATCAAATACGTTAGGGTCACCGTGAACAACGAACATTTCTGCATACATCGTAACTTCTCGGTTAATCCGTTTAATTGCTTGGTAGACTTCCGACACCATACATCCAAAACGAATATCCTCGAACATGGAATTTTTAAATTGATACTTGCCAGGGGAACCAACCATTGCTAGCTTGTGATTACGGATTGCCGATTGAGCAAAATAACACCAATAGAGTGGATAAATTTCCATTGGGATGTTTGGGCTAGCAATCACCCAAACTTGAGTGAACTCCCTCCAGTAGTTTTTACCGATAATTGCTCCAAAGTGTGCCACTGCAATTTCCTCACCGTTGTACTTCTCACCACGGCCTATATCCTCTAAGCCAACACTCTTGAGGCAGCTAATTAGTTTGGGCTCATCGTTTTTGTGAGTGATGATCAGAGTTTTGTGCATGTAGTCGTGTTTTTCCTCTATGGCCTTTGCAATTTCCTCGTAATAATTTGTCGTCTTCCAAATGTTGCTCTTACTAGCGTTGAAGTCGACTGGGTGGAAAACTGTATCTGAATGGTTAAAGATTTTCGGGAAACCAATTACCTCAATGTCCTTTGCATAGTGGTAACGTCTGTCAATTTCAGCATTAGCATCAAGGATTATATTGTTCTCCAATGTCCATCGTTCAGAATTGCCATGAAAAGCACTCAATCGTTCATTATTGTACAGACAAAGGGTCTTGCCATCCAATGCCTTTAAAAAACTGATAAAGTTTGATACCTTGCTCCTTGCCTCATCCTTGAAATGAAACCAATTGGCCGTTACTTCACGTTCAAACTCCAACAATAGTTCCAAATCATATTCCGGTTTTGCCTTTACTTTGACTAAACGGTTACTAACTTTGCCTTGCTTCAACTTTGTAATCAATTTGAACAGCCCTTCACAAAGAGCAATGAACTTGGAGTCTAGATGGGTCGGCAAAGAAGCTAGAATTTCCTTGTAGGGTCTCTTGGAGAAGGAAAACATCGGAATGTCCATTTGCTCATCGAGTATCAACGTGTTTCTTCCTTGCTCAAAATACTTCCTCAGTTGAGGATTCTGGCATAACCGACTGTATCTTGAATGAGTAATGATTACAACTGGATAGGTTTGCAACAAATTCAAATCTTCTTGGTACTTCTTCCAATTGCCATATGAGATACTCACGGCAATCATTCTATTCCAACCATAAGAGTTAATATCGTCAGCACAATTGTCGGCATCCTCGACGAACCGTTTAACAATGAGGAACTTCCGATCCCATCTATCAGGGTCTGTGTTGTTGAAGTATTCGGCAATGATACGGTCTGTTTCTCTAGACTTTCCTGCACCTGCTTCTACACCGAGGACAACGAATTTACCTCTACCCGTTTGGTCTTCAGTGATTAGCTTAGCCAAATGCTCTATCTGTCTTTTAAATTCTGGTGTGTCACGAAAAGTATCACGAAAATCTGCATTTGTAGTGTCTGCCATTTTAACTAATCCCCTTTCCAAATATTCAGCTTCATTGCCAATAAATGTAATACATAAAAAAAGCCACAACAACCAGAGTCGTCATAGCCCTTATACATGTCTATTAAACCAATTTCAATTTTAACATTTTAAAAATAATAGTCATTAGGTGATTATTGGAAAATAGACGTGGAGTATGTACGGTACACAACAAACTGCCCTGGCTTAAATTGGATTACCAACATCTAGGATATGGTTGGGGCATTTTATCAACTCTCCTTATTTTTCTGTTAGCAAGTTGATAAAAAAGTGATGGTTTCAAAGTCCCCAAAATGAAGGAGAAATCGGAACCACCACTTGAACCACTTAAATTTAAACGAACCTGTCCAATACTCCTGCCTCGGAATGTTTGGCGGAAATAAATTCATCGTCAAGTTGGATATAAAGACGTGTTGTAGACAACGAGGCATGTCCAAGAATCTTTTGTAAGGTAAACACATCCATGTTAGCCTTAACTGCATTAACGGCAAACGTATGCCGCCATACATGAGGCGTACATTTTTTGCTTAGCCCTGCTTTCTTTGCATACTTACGAAAGTTTTTGATAGCAACTAAGGTATCTATTTTCCCGCCAAGTGATGATAAAAATAGGTACTCCTCGTTATTGTCACGTGCTACTGAAATTAATTGTTGTAATAACCCCACAGTTTTTTTGCTTATCGGGAGCAACCTTTCACAACGGGTCTTGGCAGTTTGACTCCGTACGGTTATCACTTTCCGCTTTAAATCTACATCATCCAACTTTAGATTTACTGCCTCGTTAATTCGTATGCCATTGTCCAATATCATTATCATCAAACTGTAATCACGAAATCCTGCATAGTTAGATTTATCAACGGCATTTAGCATTCGTTTTATCTCCGTTGTAGATAACGGCTTAATCGTATCTTTAGGCACTCTCACGTACTTAACTTTGCTCGCTAAATCCTCAGTGAGATACTCCTCAGAACGCAACCAATTAAGATATGTCTTAATGGTTCTAAGCCTAATATTAATTGTGTTTGGTGCATAGTTGTTCATTATCATATGTGCGGAATACCCATTAAATAGTAACTTATCAAGCCAATGGCTTCCTGATAACCGTTGCTCAGCCTCAAGCCACTTAATGAAATAATCCATGTGCTTCTTGTAATCCTGTAAAGTCCTTTGTGCTAAGCCTTCGACGAGTTTTTGACTTACGAAAGAATCATGTAATTTGACGAAATCCAATACTGACATATAATTGTTACTTTCGATAGGTAACGGCTTAGTGTTCATCTTAATCTTGCTCTTAGCCATTGATTTTACCGCCTTTTTTTAAATTTAGGCTGTAGCCGTTACCCTATGAGAAACCCACGGCTTCCGTAGGAATAAATAAAAGAGGTACACCTACGAATAAATCGCAAATATACCTCAAACTCTACGTTAAAGCCATTGTTGGCTTAATAATACTTATGGAGCGGACGACGAGATTCGAACTCGCGATCCTCGGCTTGGGAAGCCAATACTCTACCGCTGAGCCACGTCCGCAGGATATAACATGCTTATTATAAATAAGCTTCGCCTATTCGTCAAGGCTAAGATGGTGCCTCAGGACGGAATCGAACCGCCGACACGAGGATTTTCAGTCCTCTGCTCTACCGACTGAGCTACCGAGGCAAACAGTTAGTTAGTGGTGACCCGTACGGGATTCGAACCCGTGTAACCGCCGTGAAAGGGCGGTGTCTTAGACCGCTTGACCAACGGGCCGTAATAATGGTGGGCCATCCGCGACTCGAACGCGGGACACCCTGATTAAAAGTCAGGTGCTCTAGCCAACTGAGCTAATGGCCCGAATAAGTGTACCACGAATTCATATGTTACACTAAAGCTGTATATCTGTCAAGACTTTTGTCTAATATTACTTTTAATCGGTTAAACCTGTTTATTCGCCAAGAACTAAAACATCTCACCGCGCACAATCGTTTGTTCTCGTCCTGGACCTATCGCAACTATCGTTGCTGGTACACCGGTCAGCTCTTCAATCCGACGAATATAATTTTGCGCTGCTAGAGGTAGGTCCTCAAAGCGACGTACTTGAGTCAGGTCTTCTTGCCAACCGGGCATTTCCTCATAAACTGGGTAAGATTGCTTAAATATCTTTTGACTTTGCGGGAATTCAGAGATGATTTCTTCGTTGATACGATATCCTACACAAATTTTTAATGTATCAAACCCTGTGAGGACATCGAGTTTTGTAACGGCAAAATCAGAGATTCCGCTTACTCGAACAGCATAGCGAGCAATCACTGCATCGAACCAACCGCAACGACGTGGCCGGCCAGTCGTAGTTCCAAACTCATGTCCATTAGCCCTCATTTGTTCTCCCGTCTCATCCAGAAGCTCTGTAGGAAAAGGGCCTTCTCCGACGCGCGTGGTATAGGCTTTTATTACCCCAATCACTCGATCAATACGGGTTGGTCCAACGCCTGCGCCAACACACGCTCCTCCTGCAATCGGATGAGAAGACGTTACATATGGGTAAGTCCCATGATCAATGTCAAGTAAGGTACCCTGTGCGCCTTCAAAGAGGATTTTCTCCCCCGCTCGGATGCTGACATCAATCGCCAGTGAACTGTCTGCCACCATAGAACGAATTCGTTCGGCATACCCTAGGTATGCTTCATAAATCCCATCAAATTCAAGCGCTTCCTTACCATAAACTTTCACGAACAAGTTATTTTTTTCAACCAAATTACGACGAAGTTTATCAGCGAACTCTTCTTTGTCCAAGAGATCAATGATGCGGATCCCAATCCGTGACGCCTTATCCATGTAAGCAGGGCCGATTCCACGCTTCGTCGTACCGATTTTGTGCTCGCCGCGCGCTTCTTCTTCCAAACCATCGAGTACACAGTGATAGGGCATAATCACCTGGGCATTACTACTAATCAGTAGTTTACCGGTCTTAATGCCTCGTTTAGCAAGATAATCGAGTTCATCTAACAAAACCTTTGGATCGATCACCACACCATTACCTATGACGCAGGTCTTGTCTTCGTATAGGATTCCCGATGGAATAAGGTGAAGTTTAAACTCTTCTCCATCCACAACAACCGTATGACCCGCATTGTTTCCACCCTGGTAGCGGACAACAACATTAGCTTTCTCGGCCAGGAAGTCCGTGATCTTGCCTTTTCCTTCGTCTCCCCATTGAGAACCAATTAACACAACAACAGCCATTTTATTATTCCTCCTAGCTTTCTAATCCCAGTCGTCTAAAAATATCGTCCACGTGTTGTAGGTGATACTTTAAATCAAACAAGCCCTGAATTTCTTCTTTGGTCAGATAGTTTAATACTCGAATATCCGCTGACACAACATCAATGAAGTCCTGCCCATTATCCCAGGCCTGAAAAGCATCTTGTTGAACCCAAGCATAGGCCTCTTCTCGCATACATCCATGTTCAACCAAGGCCAAGAGAACGCGTTGAGAGGACGTCAATCCAAACGTCTTTTGTAAATTTCGTTTCATCTGATCCTCACGAATCTTGAGACCAGAAATCACGTAGGTCATCTGGCGGAGCATATGGTCTAAAAGAATACAACTGTCCGGAAGTATGATTCGTTCCACTGAGGAATGGCTCATATCGCGTTCATGCCATAGTGCAATATTCTCCATAGCCGCCAACGCGTTGCCCCGCAATAGTCGCGACATGCCCGTCACTTGTTCACACATGATCGGATTGCGTTTATGCGGCATCGCTGAGGATCCTTTTTGCCCTTTAGCAAAGGGTTCCTCAACTTCAAGTATATCCGTTCGTTGCAGATTACGAATCTCCGTCGAAATTTTTTCTAGGGAACCACCGATTAACGCTAACGTGGTCATGAAATGTGCATGCCGATCCCGTTGCAAAATTTGATTACTTACCAAAGCAGCCGCTAACCCTAAGTGGTTACAGACCGCCTCTTCAACTTCAGGTGCGACGTTGGCAAACGTTCCCACTGCTCCTGAAATCTTTCCGGCACTTACCGAAACGATCGCTTGATCGAGAAGTATGTCTTGACGATCGATCTCGGCAATCCATAAAGCTAACTTCAAACCAAAGGTCAGCGGTTCAGCATGAATTCCGTGGGTTCGACCGACCATCACTGTATATTTACTCTCCAAGGCACGGGTGACCAACACCGCTCGAAACGCTTGAAGATCTTTTTTCAGTAGACGACCTGAATCTCTTAAGACAAGGCTTAACGCGGTATCCTTCACATCTGAAGAGGTCAATCCGAGATGAAGGTATTTTCCTGCCTCCCCAATCTCCTCTACAACTGCTTGCAAAAAGGCGATCAAATCATGACGTACCACAGCCTCGATTTCCAAGACACGTTTGGGGTTCACTTTCGCCTTAGCCCGGATTTCTTCCATCGCATCCTGAGGGATTTCGCCCCGCTTTGCCATCACCTCAGCGACCGCTAGTTCGACTTCCAGCCAACGTTCATATTCGTATCCGTCCTGCCATAATCTTCCCATATCCGGGTGAGTATATCGATCGAGCAACCAACTTCGCCCCCTGTCATTTTGTCACAAATAGGTGATCTTTAGCCACTATATCTCGCCCGACAACAATACCTGTCGCCGAAGCTTGCATCAAGCCACGGGTGATGCCTGCTCCATCCCCAATGGCGTATAAGCGGGGAATCGCTGTCTCAAAGTTTGCTTTAACTTTTACTTTGGAAGAATAGAACTTAACTTCTACCCCGTAGAGTAACGTATTTTTCGAGTACATACCTGGAGCGATTTTATCAAAAGCTTTTAATGTCTCTATCAGCGAAGTTAAGTACCGCTCCGGCAACACATAGCTAAGATCTCCCGGAACTGCAGAGATGAGCGTCGGAATGGTCGTCGACCTGCGCAGGCGGCTTTCAGTTGTCCGCCTTCCTTTTAATAGATCTCCTAAGCGCTGAACCATTACCCCGCCACCTGTTAGCATGTTTGCGAGTCGGGCAATATATTTCCCGTATTCAATCGGCTGATTAAAAGGTTCTGTGAAATGAGTCGATACCAATAAAGCGAAGTTTGTGTTCTTAGTCTTTTTGGCTGGATCAGCATAACTATGCCCATTCACCACGGCAATACCACCATCGTAGTGCTCCTCAGAAACTACACCACCCGGGTTGACACAGAAACTCCGTGTTTTCAGATCGTACGTATCCGAATAATAAACCAGCTTCGGTTCATAAAGCTCCCGAGTGAGATGATCCATAATGGAATTCGGAACTTCGACACGTACTCCGATGTCCACGTCATTATTTTCGGTTACCACACCTAATCGAATGGTCTGCTCTGCAAGCCAACTTGCACCCCCACGGCCTGGGGCTGCAACCACATAACGAGCGAGAACTTCATCCGTTTCAGAACTATCCCTGCGCTGAATGGTTGCCCCTATGACCCCTTCTGAATCTGCCAAAATATCCTTAACTTCGGCAAGCTCCCAAAAGGTTGTATTCGTCTTCTTCATAAGATGCTCATACATGCCTCTAAGCACGTCATAGGCCAACTCTGTTCCCAGATGACGTACAGGACAATGGATCAGTTGAATATTGTGGCGAGATGCCTCATATTGAATTTCTTCAACACGACGGCTATCTAACCCATACACCGTTTCCTGTGCTCCAAACCGTTTGTAAATGGAATCTGCATAATCAATCAGTTCCTGAGCTTGTTCTTCTTTCATATATTCCGTTAAACGACCGCCGACTGCAGGACTCAACGACAGTTTTCCGTCACTGAAGGCCCCTGCACCCGACCATCCGCTGGTAATTGCACAAGGATTACAGCCAACGCAAACTCCCGTAACACGGGCAGGACAGGTTCTCTTTTCGATGGCTCTCCCATTGTCTACCATCAGAATCTTTAGACCTTTATTGTGTTTTGTTAACTCCAAGGCCGTGAAAATTCCGGCCGGGCCTGCTCCGATAATTAAGACATCTACTTCATGTTTCAATTGTATCGCCTCCTAGAGCTGTTCACTATTACCCACTGGCAGAGAACCTCTAGACACAAACAAATTAATCTTAACAATCCTCCTCCTCCTTGTCAATCTTACAGTCGAACAATCATTATAAATATACAATAAACATTCGACATTAAGAGGGACATAAAGAACCCCCAGCCTTTGAATTGGCAAGGGGGAAGTGCTTCAAATTAAGCTGGCTGATGTTGACGTTCGAGATTGACAAATTTAGTAAATTCTTTAAGAAAGCCTAATTCAATCGTTCCGACCGGGCCATTTCGATGTTTGGCAATAATCAACTCTGCGATGCCTTTCTTCTCCGAGTCATGATTATAATAATCGTCCCTGTAAATGAACGAAATTACATCTGCATCAGCTTCAATTGCCCCAGATTCCAACAAATCCGACATAATCGGACGTTTGTCTTGGCGTTGTTCAACACCTCGGTTAAGTTGTGACAAGGCTATGACTGGGACTTTCAGTTCCCGGGCAAGCCCTTTGAGGGTTCTGGAGATTTGAGCTACTTCCTGCTGCCGGCTTTCAGTCTTTTTTCCAACCGACAATAACTGAAGATAGTCGATAACGATCATGCCCAAATTATGTTCCATTTTCAAACGGCGAGCCTTTGAGCGAAGCTCTGCCAACGAAATTCCCACGGTATCATCGATAAAGATCGGGGCATCTGACAGTGGGCCCACCGCTCGGGTCAGCTTCGGCCAATCAGCATCGAGTAATTCCCCTGTCCTTACGCGCTGTTGATCGACCATCGCTTCCCCACAAAGCATCCGTTGTACCAACTGCTCTTTAGACATCTCCAAACTAAAAATGGCAACCGGGACTTTAGCACGAACTGCCGCATTTTGTGCCATGTTTAAGACCATCGCGGTCTTTCCCATGGACGGTCGCGCAGCAATAATTACCAGGTCTGACGGCTGCCACCCCGACGTCATTCGATCCAATTCCGTGAAAAAGGTGGGAACGCCAGTGAGATTTCCTTTATTGGCATAAAGATACTCGATCTTTTCGAAAGTCTCTAATAAAACGTCGCGAATGAAGCTAAATCCATCTTTAACCCGGCGCCGAGAGAGCTCGAGGATAAGTTTCTCTGCTTCTTCTAAAAGGCCACGTGCCTCTTCTCCTGGTTCATAGCCCCGTTCTAAAATACTTCCTGTCGCACGAATGAGTTGACGAAGAAGGGCCTTTTCTGTCACCAGCTTAGCGTAATATTCCACATTAGCTGCCGAAGGGACAGATCGGGCGATCTCAGAAATCGTCGCTATTCCGCCTACTTGTTCTAGACGCCCCTGATGGCGCAAAATCTCTGCGACACTAACAAGGTCAATAGGATCTCCTTTTCCAAAGAGATCCTGAATGGCTGAGAAAATTAAGCGATGACTGTCTCTGTAAAAATCTTCGGCTTGAAGCATTTCAAAGACAGCACTTCCAGCGTCTGGTTCGAGCATCAGGGCGCCCAAGACCGCTTGCTCTGCTTCTAAATTATGGGGTGGGACCTTTAGCAGTTCCATATCCTCTCTCCTCCTGGTCATACTCACACTCAATGGAACTGTAGTGAAACTTTTTAAATTATAAAAATTTGCTTCAACGCCTCTTCGATCGTACTGACTGCCACCACTTCGATGCCACGCAAGCCCGAGGGCACATCGGCCATATTTTCCAGTGGAATCAAAACTTTGCGGACTTCAGCCTGCTTTGCTCCAAATATCTTTTCATAAATACCGCCAACTGGTTTAACCTTCCCCTGAATAGAAATCTCCCCGGTGACAGCGACATCTTGACGTAGAGGCAGCTTTTTCAACGCACTGTAAATCGCCAGCGTGGTTGCCAACCCCGCCGAAGGACCGTCAATTTTTCCCCCGCCGACCACGTTGACATGAACATCGTAATCGAGCAAATCTTCGCCCGTCAGTTCACGAAGAACCGCAGTGGCGTTAAATACAGCATCTCTAGCCATACTCCCTGCCGTTTCATTAAACCGAACCGCTCCCTTACCATTCCGTCCAGCAAAGGTAATCGCCTCGATCTCCAACACGGATCCCAGAAAGCCAGATACACCTAGTCCCAAGATCTTTCCGACTTCTAAGCCTGGCAGGACCTTTCTGAAGATATAAGGGGTAAGTCTAGCCGAGCGCAGGACTTCATAAACATCAGCACTCGTTACCCTAACTTCTTCCTGATCTGGGTGACGATATCTTGCCAGGCCATAGGCATCCGTCAGGATACCATTGGCCTTCCGTCCCTCAATCACATAGTCACTTATTATCTCAGGCACATTATCTTCCAATGCCACTCCAAGTTTTTGGGCAGCTTGACGAATAATATGCTGAATATCTCCCGGTTCGAGTGGTACAAAGAAGACTTCCGCGCAGCGTGAACGAAGGGCTGGGTTAAGCTCTCCCGGAGACCGTGTTGTGGCTCCAATAAGAACAAAATCAGCGGGAGCCCCCTCATCAAATAGTTTCTTTATCCACTGTGGAACCTGAGGGTCACCTGGATCATAATACGAAGATTCGAACGGTACACGCTTATCTTCTAGTACTTTAAGCAATTTATTTAAAAGCAAGGGATCCATTTCCCCGATTTCGTCAATGAATAAAATACCGCCGTGCGCCTCACTCACCAACCCCATTTTAGGCTCCGGTATACCTGTATCTGCTAAAGTACGCTTCGCCCCTTGGTAGATAGGGTCATGTACCGATCCCATGAGGGGATTGGTTACATCCCGGGGATCCCATCTTAACGTTGTCCCGTCTACTTCGATAAACGGAGCCTTCTTGGCAAAAGGAGAATGAGCATGATTCTTAACCGCTTCTAAAGCGACCCGGGCTGCAGACGTTTTGCCGACTCCAGGTGGACCGTAAATTAAAATATGTTGGGGGTAAGGAGTTGCCAGCTTGGCCAACAGGGCCTGCACAGCACGTTCCTGCCCTATGATCTCTTCTACAGTCTGTGGTCGCAATACATCCGCAGCAGAACGCTTTAAACTGACGGTATTCATCTTTTCGAGAATCGCTAGTTTTTTCAATGTTTGAGCATTTTCCGGACCGGCAGTCTCATGGAGGACTTGAATCTTAATTTCATTGACGTAATCCTTATGCCGTGCCTGCATCTTTTCTGCAACAACACGCGCCAGACGTTCTTCCACAGAACGCTTCGCTAGAAGCTCCGCGAGCTGCTCCTCGATTTCATCTAAAATCTGAGGGATTTCCTCCAGCTCCGGAACCTTCTGAAGTGTAGGGTCATCGGAGACAATTTTTCGTAATCCAGCTACACGGTCTACAAGGTGTTCCGAACGCATAAGTTTAAGAGCTTCTAACCTACTGGCCTTGAGAATCAGCTTGTCAGTTCCATGATAATTGGATAGCAACACATAGAGGGCATCGGTTTCCTTGCGCCACGCTTCCTCATCGTGCAACCGCTCTTCTGGATTCGTTTGATCTAGCCATTTCGTCAGAAGCCCTTTCATTAGGCGATCCCCTTTCACGAGATCAGTTTCACTTATTTCGCAACAACATGTACCTTAAGCTTGGCGATCACATCCGCATAGATTTTTACATTAACCTCAAAATTCCCTAGCGCCTTAATCGGTTCTTTCAGCTCCAACTTGCGTTTATCCACTTCTATCCCATGCTGTTTTTTCAAATCATCGGCAATCTCTTTGCTGGTTACTGAACCAAATAAGCGTCCACCTTCACCCGTCTTCGTCTTGACTTCAATTAGGAGCGCATTCAGTTTACTGGCTAAATCAACTGCATCTTGTTTTTCTTTTTCCTTGCGGCGCTCTTCCAGTGCTTTCTTATGTGAGATGTCCTGGATATTTCCGGTCGTCGCTTCAACTGCTAACTTTTTAGGAAACAAAAAGTTCCGTGCATATCCGTCTGCAACTTCAAGGACCTGTCCTTTTTTACCTGTTCCTTTAACATCTGCATGAAGAATAACTTTCATGTGAATTCCTCCTTATGATTCTTCTGGTAAATGACGAAAATTAAAAACGAGGTCAAATAACCCAAACATTATTATACTGACAACACTGAACAAGAAATAGAGAAAGCTGGTTATGATTAATGCCCACTTAAGAAAGCGCGGGATCTTTGGCGATTGCAACAGGAACAGATATACCGAGGTCCCTAACACCAAGGTTAATGCCCCGTATACAACCATCAAGTTAATTCCTAATCCACGCAGAACAGTCCAAGAAAATTGATCACCAATAAGATAGAACGAAATCCCTAAAACTGCACCCCAAACCGCATACCAGGGCAAACGCCAACGAGAAAAGGGAATCCGTCCCTCGTCATCTTTAAACCAGCGCCTCACACTATAGAAAACTAGTCCGAACTCGATAAAGGCAACAATCGCTGCAAGACTAGGAACGATTAACGCATAAAAGTGAATGACTTGTTGCAAGACGTCTCGGAACTGTAACTCGGTAATTCCTTGTTGCTGCAATGCGACCAGTAAGCCCGTATCTTTGTATTGCTGTACAGTCACATTAACCATATCACTCGCAGTTTTAGCATCAAGTCCTATTGACGCAAACTGAAGAGTTGGGATTGCCCCTAAAACTGCAGCAACAACAGCGCCCCAGAAGAAAGTCACGCGCGCAGGCCAATGCTTACTCCCTCCTAGAACCCCTATTAAACCAGCTAAGGGAATGAGGCTCATCCGATCGAAGGCTATTGTTCCATAGACTATCAACGGTGCAGCATAGCCCATTAACAAAAAAAGCGTAGTTAAAGGCAACCCCCTTCTACGTCCGATCAAAAACACGGCGAGTAACATGAGAATTTCCCAAATAAACCCCCAAGTTCCTAAAGCGATCCCCAGCAAAGGAAAGGTCACAAGGATGGCCCCAGCAAAATAGTTCACTACCGTTTCATCGCTTAAAAACATGTTTACCTCTTCTCCTAGTCTTCAGGGGCGAGATAGCTCAAGAGCAAACTTAAATCTCCCCAATGCTTTTCAATGTTCATGTCATCCGTATCTTTTAATCCCTCAAGACGCTGTAAAAGCATGCGGTCCAGACGGGAAAAGTCAAAACCCAGTCGCCTTGCTAGCAAATAACTCATCCCTACAAGATCTGCCAGTCCCTGAATCATCTCTGCTTCAGAACCAGTCAGTGTCCCATGTTGGATAAGCCACTGAGCCTGAATTAAATTAACCTTTAGTTCATCAATAGCCCTTAGGCCTTTTACAACATCAACTTCAACATGTTCCAGGGCTGCCCCCTCCTAAAAGTCCATATTTCTCAATCATTGTCATTTATTATAACACTACTTATTATAAGGTAGTTCGTGATAAACATACAAATATCCTGCACTTCACGCATATGAAAATTTAGCCAACCCCTTTAATAATCAGTGCTGGCCACGACTGAATCTAGAATGTTTGCTAAAAATTGAAAAAGGGAGCTCACGCTCCCTTTCTTCTACTCTATACTATATGGTAACAAGGCAATACTGCGTGCACGTTTGATGGCCAAGGTTACTTGGCGCTGATGCATTGCACAGTTTCCAGAAATACGACGGGGCAATATTTTGCCACGATCCGTTACATATTTGCGTACTTTGTGTGTCTCTTTGTAATCCATAGAGACAACTTTATCTACACAAAAACTGCATACCCGCTTACGTGGGCGTCGTCCTCGTTCACGTTTCATACTAATTCTCCCCTTCCCTTATTAGAATGGGATGTCATCATCCAAATTTACTTCATGTCCAAACGAGCCTTTTCCACTTGAAGAGGGTGATCCTGTGCTCTCGCCCCCGCTATCCTTGGGACTCAGGAACTGAACATTCTCCCCTATGATCTCTGTAACCCAATGCTTTTGGCCGTCTTTATCATTGTAAGTTCTAATTTGGATTCGTCCATCGATCGAAGCAAGCTTCCCTTTGGCAAGATAGTTAGCACAAAGTTCAGCAAGTTGCTTGTACACTGCGCATGTAAAGAAGTCAGTTTCTTTTTCACCTTGAGCATTTTTAAAATTTCGATCAACTGCTAAAGTAAAGTTAGTTACAGCTACACCATTTGGCGTGTAGCGCAGTTCGGGGTCTTTCGTTAAACGGCCAATCAAAACGACTCGATTCAACATATGTGAGCCCCACCGTCCTTTTAGTCTTCTTTTCTAACCGTCAGGAAACGGATGACATCTTCGGAAATTTTCATAACCCGTTCGATTTCCATGGATGTACGTCCTTCGCCTTCAAAGTTCATAAGGATGTATTGGCCTTCTTTGTAATCTTGGATTTCATAAGCCAACCGTCGCTTACCCCACTTTTCGACCGTCAAGTTGTCGCCGCCATTGCTGGCTACGAGCCCACTTAAACGTTCAACCAGTGCTGTGGTTGCTTCCTCATCTAGATCTGGCCGAATGATATAAAGTAATTCGTACGCTTTCATATTTGCACCTCCCCCCGGACTAAACGGCCCCGTTAAACGGAGCAGGGAATATTTAGTCTAACAAGCAGAAATTATACCACTATATTTTCAAAAAAGCAACTTTTCCTTAAACGTTAAACCTGAAGTGAACAATGTCTCCGTCACGCATAAGATATTCTTTTCCTTCCAAGCGTACCAAACCTTTATCCCTGGCACCATTCATTCCATTGTTTTCGACGAAATCCTTATACGCGACTACTTCAGCCCGAATAAATCCGTGTTCAAAATCGGTATGGATCACTCCTGCTGCTTGAGGAGCCTTAGTTGCTTGATTAATTGTCCACGCTCTAACTTCCACCTGTCCCGCAGTAAAGAACGTCATAAGCCCCAGTAAATGAAAGGCAACCCGAATCAAATGGTCTAAGCCTGACTCTTCGAGGCCTAAGTCTTGCAGGAATACTTCCTTCTCGTCCTCTTCAAGTTCTGCTATCTCCGCTTCAATCTGGGCGCATACCACAACGGCTTCTGCACCTTCTTCCTTTGCGATGGCCATTACTTGTTGAACGTAGGGATTATCGGCCGCCGTGGAGAGGCCATCTTCACTTACATTCGCCACATAGAGCACTGGTTTTAGAGTCAAAAGTGAAAAGCCCTTAAGGATTGCTCGTTCCTCATCCGTATAAGTCAAAAAACGAGCCCCTTTTCCTAGATTAAAGACTTCCTTTAACCGTTCCAAAAGGGCTACTTCACCTTGAGTCTTTTTATCCCCTGTCTTGAAGAGTTTCGACGAACGATCCGCTCGTCTTTCCACACTCTCCATATCCGCTAAGACCAGCTCAAGGTCTATCGTCTCAATATCCCGTTTAGGGTTAACGTTACCCTCGACGTGGATCACATTCTCATCTTCAAAGCAACGTACAACATGCACAATGGCATCGACTTCGCGGATGTGGGACAAGAATTTGTTCCCTAGACCTTCTCCTTTGCTCGCTCCCTTTACAAGTCCGGCGATATCCACAAACTCGACTGTGGCTGAAACAATCTTTTTAGGATGAACCATATCAGATAGTTTCTTCAAACGGGAATCAGGTACTTCAACCATTCCCACATTTGGCTCAATCGTACAAAATGGGTAATTTGCCGCCTCAGCACCCGCTTGAGTAATTGCATTAAACAGCGTAGATTTACCAACATTTGGTAAACCAACAATTCCTGCATGTAATGTCATGCTTTACCTCCTCTTTATCCACTGACAAGCTGTCTCTACAGATTATATGTGATGTTTTGCAACTCCGCAAACCCTAATTTTCTTCGGTGTTCTGTAGTATCTCTTTTAAATTACGTTCGAGTTTAACTCTGGGAATCCAGGCTTGGTGTTGACAGCCTAAGCACTGAATCCGGAAGTCCATTCCCGTTCGCATCACTTTCCAATCTATGCTTCCACAAGGGTGCGGTTTTCGAAGACGAACAATATCTCCGACCTTCAAAGGAATCATCTGTTGGCCCCCCTCTATTTATCTTCAGTCTTACTAGGGTCCATCATAGTGTCTAACTTGTCATCGGAAGAACTTTTCAGAGGATCAGTCACAATAATGCTTTGAAACTGCGGCGTGCGAATCCCTTCTTTCAAAAACGCACTGTGAATTCGTCGACGTAGTTCACGTTCTAAACTCCATTGTTCATCGGGTTGAGTGAAGGCAACAACCCGAAGGACTACATTGCGCTCCCCAAATTGAGTTACACCTTGAACAGTGGGAGCTTCAATGATTCTATCTCCAAACTCTACTGTGACTTCTTCACAAACAGCGCTCATCACACTCATCGCACGATCAAGATCTTCATCATAGGGAATCTGAATTTCAACCTTGGCCAACATCTTTCCACGGCTAAAGTTTGTAACTACCGTAATACTACCATTTGGAATGATGTGGAGTTCCCCACCCCAGGCCCTTATATGTGTGGTCCGAATTCCAGTCTCTTCAATCGTACCCGTGAATTCCCCCGTCTTCACTAATTCTCCTACCGAAAACTGATTCTCAAATAGGATAAAAAAACCGCCAATAATATCTTTAACTAAACTTTGTGAACCAAAACCTAGTGCAACTCCCAAAACACTCGCCGAAGCCAGTAATGTTCCGGTATTAAAGTTAAAAAGCCGTTCCAGAACATGCAAAAAAACCGTAAAGGTGATTACGTAAAATAACATACTTTGGAGGAGTGAAAATATCGTATTTGCTTTACGTTCATCCAAAAGATGTTTTACTTTTCGATCCACTAACATACGCCTTAGCAGATAAATAAGGAATCCATACACGACACGTGCTAGGACAATGATACCAACAACATAAATTACTGTATACAAAGCCGAAAATCCGAATTTTTGCCAATTAAAATTGCTAAAATTATCTGGTATCCAAGAAACATTCATTGTATAAAACGCCCTTTTCTGTTCTGTCCGTTAATCCTTACACACCAAAAAGGCGTGATACCCTCGCATCATCATGATCAAGTCTGCGACTGAGGATATCTCCCAAGGAGCATGCATACTCAGGATACCTACACCGCAATCCAACACTTCCATTCCGTAAATGGCCATATACTGGGCGATCGTTCCACCGCCGCCCTGATCAACTTTTCCCAACTCGGCAGTTTGCCAAGAAACCTTGGCCTCATCAAAAATTCGGCGAATCTCAGCAATGAATTCCGGGTTCGCATCGCTCGACCCGGATTTACCACGCGAACCAGTATATTTACTCATGACCACACCACGGCCCAGGAATGCTGAATTTCGTTTATCCATCACCTCTGCATAATTAGGATCATATCCAGCGGTGACATCCGCCGAAAGCGCTTTGGCCCGAGCCATCGCACGTCGAACCATCAATCCGTCATACGTTCCATTTTGCAAGGAGATAAGCTCTGCAATAAAATTCTCCAAATAGCGTGCTTTCATGCCCGTATTGGATTCACTGCCGATCTCTTCTTTATCGGCGAATAGAACGATCGTTGTCCACTCCGGTTGCTCAATCTCTTCAATCGCTTTCCAAGCAGCAAACGAACAGACCCGATCGTCTTGCCCATATCCCGCAATAAAACTCCGATCTAATCCCGCATAGCGGGCCTTACCCGCTGGTACAGCCTCTAATTCTGCACTAATAAAATCGTCTTCCTCAATTCCATATTTATCCTTCAGAAGAACGAGAATAGCCAGTTTCACACGCTCTTCTCCATCCGCATTGGAAGGATCATGTCCAATTAATAGGTTTAATCCTTCCCCAGTAATGGCCTCGTGCAATTTTTTGTCTGATTGATCCTTTGCTAAATGCGGAAGCAAGTCAGTAATCGTTAAAATAGGGTCATCCTCCGCTTCCCCGACGACGATCTCGACTTTACGTCCATCGCGCAGGATAACGACCCCATGAAGAGCAAGAGGGAGCGCAGTCCATTGGTATTTCTTAATCCCGCCATAATAATGAGTTTTTAAAAAAGCCAGTCCTTCCTCTTCGTAAAGAGGGCGCTGTTTTATATCTAACCGTGGAGCATCGAGATGCGCAGCAACCAATCGAAATCCTTCATTTAACGGTCGAATACCTGCGATCGCCAAGATGCCGGCTTTTCCTCGCACTGTCAAACTGACTTTTTGCCCAGGTTTAAAGCCCTTCACCTCATCAAGCGCGATAAAGCCCGCTTTTGCGGCCCAACTCTCTAAGAGCTGCCAAGATTCCCGCTCGGTTTTTCCTTCACTTAGAAACGCTAGGTATTGCGCAATCGTTTGACGTTCCCGCTCGGACATTTCAAGTTCATCCCAAGCCAACTTTACTTTTTTCGAACTCATCAGATAATCTCCTCTATATCCCTAGAACTAATTTTATCCGATGGCTATGCCACCTATATTAAGTTTTCTACTTCACTGTTTGATTTATGTATTAAGGCCTTGACGAGTTATTTCATACATATACCTAGAACCAGACTCCCTGGCCCTGTGACAGTGGTTCCAGCAGCTTCTGACTAAGTTGTGCAGCAAACACTTGATCCAAGACACGGAAGATCCCCAACAGATAAGGATAAAAGGACGAACTCTGAATGAGCGCATTAAAACTTCCACCCACCCCCAATTGTAAGAGGGGCGAAAACAACCCCGCCATAACAGACATACCTATAAGCGCACTGAGCCCTCCGAACAGAAGACCTCCTCCGCGATTTAAAGATCCACCCCAACTACCAAAGGGACGAAGGAGTATAGAAAACAATAACTGCATAATAAACACCACAATATAAAAAACACAAGCAAAAGCGAATAGACCCAAGATGCTCTCGGTAAACATCCCTGCCAAACGGTGTGTGACTTGTTCAAGGGCTTGGGGTATCTGAGCACCCGATAGATCCCCCAATAAATTTTGCCATTCCGGAGGTAGTGCCCCCAGAATATTACCTAATGCTTGATGTTGCAAAGAGGAAGCCTTAGACTGAACAGCGGGAAGTAGCGCTTTATAGACCACAGGCTCCACCCATTGCTGTAATGGAAAATATTGTTCAGCCCAGCGAAGCGCAGCCATGTATTGCCACGATGCTATCAAAAAACCCACAATGCTACTCAATAAATTTACGATGCTGGATATTAGGCCCTTTTGATAACCATGTAACGCACCTAATAAGATAAACCCTAGAATAAGGATATCTATAAGATTCATGAAGTCCTCCCTATTATTATTAACTTGATAAGCTTACTTCTTAACTCTTTTATTAGCTCTTCTGTCACTGTTAACTAAACCTATATTCGATTCAAACCATCGAAAATCCTGCTGTAAAGAAAACTTGGCCTTCTCCAAGTACTGTTGGTTCAACAGGAAAATCAAAAAGACAGCTTCTCGCTGCCTCTAACCTCAACTAATGGCGGGGATGCGTGCGGATCGAACACACCTCGGAACGTTCTGCGTCCCGACACGCGGATTTGAAGTCCGGGAGCAGCACCAGCCACCATCCATCCCCATTGTCGACAATAATACTACCACACTCATTGCTATTATGGAAGTGAATTTTTAAGAACAAAACATAAATTATTTCTCTATTTAAGATTATAAGGTATAAATTTCCATTTACTTGTGCACTATATCATTAAGTAGCAATGCATTTTTACTTAATGCAAAATGTTGTCCCGCTGCCGTAAATTATTCAAGAAAGAGGTGATAAAATGGATCGCTCAGAGGTCTTATTTTCTGATTTAACGAAGGATCAAATTGAAGAAGTTAAAGCTTTAGAAACTAAATTCAACGCAGCTCGTGCAAAGGGTCAAGACACCGTCTTAATTGCTTATGCCAATCCAAAACGGTAAATAAAGGTTACTACGAACGCTCAAGTTTTTGTATAGTGCAAGCAGCTTCCTTCTAAATATTGTTCTAAATATTGCTCGAATCGGCCCTTAATTCCTTCCTTTTGCATTGTAAACTGCATCAATTGGAATTTAGCTTGAAGTAAGCCTTTGACACATTCAAGCGTGAGGTCCGTTAAATGAGTGCATCCATAATTTAACCCTACGGCCACTTGGACCTGCTTACGAACATTACGGTTTAAGTCCACTCCTACAAGATTGTTAATCAGTTTTTGGGTTTGTTCGCAGTCTGAGTGAGGAGCACGACGAAGTTCGCCTTTCGCAGAAGTAATCATATTACTTTCCTGGTCAACTTCGAGGGTTAAACAGAGTTCATGAAGACTGTCCAGAAAAACTCCATCTACCGTTACCGTTTTCTCGTCTTTCGAACGGACATTTACAGAAATAGATCGGTTAAAAAGATACACTAGTCAGTCGCCTCAACTTCCTCATTAGTTATTTGACAAAATGCCAGAAGAAGTCTCCCACCTCTTTAAATGGGAGCTGAATTCCGCATAATTCATTCTTAAGTGCACGCAAAAGAAAAGCAATTGTATGACAATTCATTCAGTTGCTTTTCTTTATGCTGTGAAACCACTGCGCAGCCTTATGATGAACCGAACGATAAGTGCGTCATTAGGTAATACTATAGCCTTTTTTCTCCAAGGACACTTTAACCTCAGCCACTTTCTCACCCTGAAGGCGAGCGAGAATCTGGACCTGATTACCTTTAAGATGATAAACCGCTAGACTCGAAATATTGACGTCATGGTCTTTAATCGTCAAAGCAAGGTCCAGCATAACACCGCTATGATCTTTTGCTTCTATAACTACACGCTGGCCCGGACTACGAAAGCCCATAATATCTAAGAAAGCATCCAAAATATCTGTTCCTGTAATAATCCCGACCAGTTCACCCTCGTCAAGTACCGGCAATCCATCAATATTATGTTCCCGCATTAACAAGGCAGCATCCTCAATCTGAGTGTCGGGGTGACAGGTTATCACCTTTTTCACAGCTACTTCTCGGATAGGAGTTTTAGCTATGAGGTAATTGAGTTCAAAAATACTTAACGTCGTGGCGGGCGACGGAGAGACCTCACGGAGATCCCCATCTGTCACAAAACCTACGAGTTTACCCTTAGTTACAACCGGCAACTTATGGATTTTTTTCTCCCGCATGAGGGCCATCGTATCTGCTATTGATTCTTCTGGGCTTACCGTAAAAACCTGAGATGTCATGAATTGACGAACATACATATCATCTTGCCCCTTTCTCATAGTCGTGATCTTATCTCCGGCAGTGGAATCTTATCCCCCGAGGTAGGCCTTACGGACTTCTTCACTTGCAGCTAATTCTTTGGAATCTCCAGAAAGTACAATCTTTCCGGTCTCAAGTACATAGGCCCGATTGGCAACAGAAAGCGCCATATGAGCATTCTGTTCGACAAGTAAAATGGTCGTCCCGCTTGCATTGATCTCCTTGATAATCGAAAAGATCTGTTTAACCAAAATAGGAGCCAAACCCATTGAAGGCTCGTCTAGAAGAAGGAGCTGGGGCTTAGACATAAGGGCTCGTCCCATGGCCAGCATTTGCTGTTCCCCACCGGACAAGGTACCCGAAATTTGAGTATTACGTTCTAAAAGACGAGGAAACAACTCATAGACACGTTGCATGTCTTGCTTGATTCCTACTTTGTCCTTGCGTAGATAAGCTCCAAGTTCCAAGTTTTCGATAACGGTCATATTCGCAAACACGCGCCGTCCTTCAGGAACCTGGGATATCCCTTTAGCCACAATCAATTGGGGAGCGACACTTGCCAGATTCATACCTTTAAACGTAATTTTACCCTTCTTAGGGCGCAATAATCCTGAGATCGTCTTCAGACTTGTGCTTTTTCCTGCGCCATTTGAACCAATAAGGGTTACGATCTCCCCTTGATTAACCTCGAAGGAGATACCTTTAAGAGCATGAATGGCACCGTAGTAAACATTAACATCTTCCAGTACAAGCATCAGACAACCTCCTCCCCTAAATAAGCCTCAATGACTTTGGGATTGCTTTTAATTTCATCTGGTGCACCTTCCGCGATAATCATACCATAATCCAAAACATAGATGCGCTCACAGACCCCCATCACTAAGGACATATCATGTTCGATTAAGAGAATGGTTAGCTTGAAATGCTCCCTAATCCAACGAATGAGATTCATTAAATCCTGTGTTTCCTGGGGATTCATTCCCGCAGCTGGCTCATCGAGTAATAGAAGTTTAGGTTCAGTTCCGAGGGCACGGGCGATCTCCAAGCGGCGTTGTTCTCCGTAGGGTAGGTTCTTAGCTGTCTCTTCTGCTTTATCTTCAAGCTTAAATATCTTTAATAAATCCATCGCTTTGCGTTGCATTTCGTCTTCCCCTACGTAATAGCTTGGAAGGCGAAGAAGAGCACTCGCTAGACTGTATGACGTCCGTTGATGATATGCAATCTTGACATTCTCGATGACACTCAAATCACTGAACAGACGAATATTTTGAAAGGTTCGTGCCATTCCCAGCTGAGTAACTTGATATGGCTTCAGTCCACTTAATTCTTTGTCTAGAAACGATATCTTACCTTCAGTCTTATCATAAACTCCCGTAAGTAAATTGAAAACGGTAGTCTTTCCTGCTCCGTTCGGTCCAATTAAACCGATTAATTCGCCTTCATTAATCTCAATATTTAGATTTGAAACTGCTTTCAAACCGCCAAACGACTTAGAGAGATTATCAATTTTTAGAAGCGGCATTTTTATCACCCTTCTTTCCCAAGAAACTTAAGCTGAATTCTTTTGTCCCCAATATTCCAGTCGGTCTAAAGATCATCATTAAGACTAATAACACTGCCGTTATTATATTACGCCACTCGGGGACACCCGCTAGGAGTGCAGAAGCCAAGGTCATAACAATGGCTCCCAAAATTCCTCCGGTCATGCTTCCTAAGCCCCCAAGCACAATCATAACAAGAATGTTAAAGGATAGTAAAAAGTTGAAGGTCATCGGTTGGATAATATAAAAATAGTTCGCATAAATTCCGCCCGCTAGCCCGGCAAAGAAAGCCCCCATCGTAAAGGCCATAACTTTATATTTAGTCGTATTTACGCCCATGGATTCTGCAGCTATCTCATTTTCACGAATAGAGATACACGCCCTGCCATGGGTTGAACCAACGAAGTTTTTCATAAGAACAACACTGATCGCCATTAAGGCAAAGGCCCAGGTCCAGGTAATCTTGCTTGGTAGGGTGAACCCTGCGGCCCCTCCAACATACTCGGTGTTCAAGAAGATAATACGCACTATCTCTCCAAATCCCAAGGTTGCAATTGCCAGATAATCCCCTTTAAGACGCAGCGTCGGTAACCCGACCAAAAAGCCGGCCAAGGCCGCCACAATTGCGCCACCCAGAAGGCCTACTAATAACGGTCCGTGCTGAATAGCAGTAATAATTGCCGAAATATAGGCCCCCACGGCCATAAACCCTGCATGTCCAATCGAAAATTGACCCGTTATCCCATTAATTAAATTTAGGCTGGTAGCGAGAATAATATAAATACATATTTGGATTAATGTCAACTTGTAGAAAGGAGGCATGATATCAAACACGATCAGCCCCTGAACAACAGCATATAAAAGAACAATCCCCAAGAGTGCCACTATATTTTGGCGGTTGAACCAGTTGCGCATTTTCTTCACCTACACTTTCTCACGAACGTTTTTACCAAAGAGTCCACTTGGTTTAACAATAAGAACGAGAATCAAGATGAGAAAGGCGACGGCATCCCGCCAAGTTGAAGCTCCAAAGCCGCTCACAATCGATTCGATCAACCCTAACATCAAGCCTCCGACCATTGCACCTGGGATAATTCCAATCCCGCCGAGGACGGCAGCTACAAATGCTTTCAACCCAGGAATAATCCCCATCAACGGGTCAATGGTATTAAAGTAGACCCCCATCAGTACCCCGGCTGCAGCCGCTAGAGCTGAACCGATCGCAAAGGTGAATGAAATTATATTATTTGTGTTAATTCCCATCAATAACGCAGCATCTTTGTCGAACGATACCGCTCGCATGGCCTTACCCATTTTCGTGTATTGTACGGTAATATGCAAAAGCACCATCAGCACAACAGAGGTTACAAGCATAACAATATCTCCGTATTTAAAGATCACTCCATATATTGAATACATGGTTTCCGGGAAGACCGGAGGATAGGTTCGTACTTGTGGCGTCACCAATAACATGCCACCGTACTCTAGAAATAACGATACCCCGATTGCAGTAATTAAGGCTGCAATACGAGTGGCGTTTCGCAAGGGTTTATAAGCGATCCGTTCAATTATTACCCCCAATAAGGCACAAGAGACCATGGCGAAAATCAAGGCGGGCAGAAAAGGTAAATGTAAGACTGTTATAGCAAACCAGCCTGAATAGGCTCCTACCATCATAATGTCCCCATGCGCGAAATTGATCAGCTTCACAATACCGTAGACCATTGTATAGCCCAAGGCGATGAGTGCGTAGATACTTCCTAAGGACAATCCATTGACAATTTGTTGAAATATTTGTTGTGTGATACTACTCCCCATAAACTCACTCCCTTTTCAGCTAAACCTTTCCAAATTAGAAGAGAGAGGGTGAATCTGTTCCCTCCCTCTCTCTGTTTTCAGGATGACCATTATACCAGCTATATATCCCGTAGAGTTACTTGCTATTTATCACTGAGGAGCAACGCGTGTTAAGAACGTTGGTTTACCGTCTTTATTGGCTTTGATCACGGCGCTCTTCTGTGGGTTATGCGTTTTAGGATCAATCGTGATTTCTCCGCCTACGCCTTTAAATCCTTTCATGGTCTCTAAGGCAGTGCGGATCTTTTCTGGGTCGGTGCTTTGAGCATTTTCAATAGCTTTAACCAAGAGATTTGCTGCATCATAACCCAAAGCGCCCATGGCATTCGGCACGCTATTGAATTTGGCTTTGTAATCGCTAACAAACGTTGCCATTGCAGGATCATCTGTTGCCACATGATCGACATAGAACGTATTGTTCATCGCTTCGGCCCCACCAATATTGAAAAGTTGTGGGTCATCCCAGCCATCTCCACCCATAAATGGCATCTTCATACCTAGTTCGCGAGCTTGCTTAACAATCAAGCCCACTTCTTGATAATAACCTGGTAACCATACCATATCTGGGTTTTTAGCTTTTATGCGAGTTAAGATCGACCGGAAATCTTTATCGCTTCCAGCGACATATTGCTCAGTTCCAATAATTTGACCATTTCCCTTTGTAAAATTAGTTACAAAGGCTTCAGCCAACCCTTTTGAATAATCACTTTTTTGATCGATAATTACGGCTGCAGTTTTGGCCTTTAAATTCGTCAGAGCGAAGTTGGCGCCAACTTGACCTTGGAACGGGTCAATAAAGCACGCTCGGAAAATCCAAGGACGTACTTGTCCTGTAGCAGGATCTACGGTGAGCTTAGCATTGGTTCCACTTGGTGAAATCATTGGAATCTTATTATCTGTTACAACCGGCACTGCTGCCAGGGTAACGGAACTAGTCATTGACCCGATAACTGCCACGACCTTATCCTGAGTGACGAGCTTTGTAACCGCAGAGGTGGATTCCCCAGCATCTGACTTGTTGTCCGCTGCCACTAAGGATAATTTTCTACCTAGGACTCCACCTTTAGCATTTTGCTGCTCAAAGGCTAAATTAATGGCATTTTGAGCCGCTTGACCAAACATTGCTGTTCCGCCGCTCAACTCCAAATTACCACCTACCTTAATAGGTGCACTGGCATCACTCGATCCAGCTTTTTGTGTAGTTCCACATCCGGCAACTAATGAAACGCTTAATAGAGCGATCATGCCAAGGGAAAAGCCCTTGCTAAATAATTTCATTCTTTCTCCTCCTTCATATATAGGCGACTTAAGATTCTACTGGTTTCTTCCTAGATATATTTCTAAATTCTCCAATTCCCTCCCATCTTTTTAAAAAGCCCCAGTCAACGTTAAATTATCGTGACTGGGGCTTCATTGCCGCCAAGAGCATTCAATCCTTAGAATCCTAAGTCTGAATACGAGTTCAATACTAAGGATATTTTAGCTTTAGTATAAGATTAAGTCAATGGAATTTCTATTATAATATAACAGTTTGTCTGATGAATGCGAATTATGGATTAACGTGCGTTAATAATGTCTTTTTACCATCAACCAATTTTATGATAACCGCACTCTTCACAGGATTATGTGTTTTTGGATCAACAGTAATGACCCCCGTAACCCCTGGGAAATCTTTAGTATTTTCCAAGGCCGTTCTCAGCTTTTCAGGATCTGTACCACCTGCAGTCTTGATTGCCGCAATAAGCATTTCGGCGGCATCATAGCCTAAAGCTGCTAAAGCATCCGGTTCTGCACTATATTTTGCTTTATACGCATCGGCGAAGGGTTTGGTAGCTGGATCCTCAGTCCACATGTGGTCAACGAAGTACGTATCCTTTAGATTTGCTGCACCAGCTAACTCTGCTAATTTCGCAGAATCCCAGCCATCTCCTCCGACAAATGGAACTGTTATCCCTAATTCACGAGCCTGTTTTACAATCAATCCTACCTCACTATAATAACCGGGGACAAATACGACCTCAGGGCTACTGGCTTTGATTCTGGTCAGTGTGGATTTGAAATCCTTATCTCCGCCAACATAATTTTCTGTATCTGTTATGGCTCCCCCAGAACTTTTCAGGACTTTACTAAATTCGGCTGCTAACCCTTTAGAGTAATCATCTTTTTGATCAATAAAGACGGCAGCTTTTTTCACTTGGAGAGTGTTTGTTACGAAATTGGCTGCGACTTTCCCTTGGAAAGGATCCAGAAAGCAACTTCTGAAAACCCATTTATTCAGTGACCCATCTTTATTAATGGTAACTTCTGCATTGGTCGCCGTTGGCGTAATTAATGGGATTTTATTGTCTGCTGAAACTGGTACTGCAGCCTTCGTATTCGAACTTGTAACTGCCCCGAGCACAGCTACCACTTTATCTTGGGTGATGAGCTTTGTTATCGCTGACGTTGATTCTCCAGCTTCTGATTTATTATCAGCTGTGACAAATTTAAGTTGTTTTCCTAGAACTCCGCCTTTTTTGTTTTGATCCTCGAACGCAAGAGTTACTGCGTTAAGAACAGACTGCCCATAGGTCGCCACTCCCCCTGATAATTCCAGGTCACCGCCAATTTTAATTTCCTCAGTAGCTTTTGGAGCTGCCGCACTACTGCAACCTGTGACCAGGCCTAACATTACTACTGCTACGCCTAACAAAACTTTACTTTTCCGCATCGTTCTACCTCCACTTTTAGTATTACTTAAATTCGATACTAGTTTAACAGTTATACTACAGATATGGACTAAATCCCAAATTCTTTTGATTTATTTTATATCTGTTACACCATTGTGTCAATTAATAAATTCTATATTATTACATAGATTTCAGTATAGTTTTCTTTTGTCACCAATTCGCTTGGTTATTTTCTGATTATCACAAAACTCAAGTAGAGGAACGACATATTTTCTAGATGTACTCCACATTTCCCGCACCTCAGAAACACCTACTTCACCATGCGCCTTCAGAAATTCGATTAAGCTCTCTTTAGCAGGTTCTAGGTCCTTCTGTCTATAGTAAAATTGATCAATATGTACCCATTCTCCGATTTCGCACAAATACTGCGCGTATTCTGGAGCCTCGGACTTGGGAATTCCACAGGCCTCAGCCGTTGACACTAGATCAGGCGGCATTAGGGCAACACTTTGCCATTTTGAACGCAAGGCTTCCAAGCGTTTTAGAATCTCCGGTGGTATTTCTGCACCTGCATTGGTTTGGACTTTGCTTCCAGAGATGCGATAAAACCCATGAATGAAGCCTTGTTCCAAAATTGTTTGCCACCGGCGATGTGTCCACGAGATGCCGAGGCGAGTTTTCAATTCTTCCCTGCTAATTCCACCGCGTAGAGGATTGGATCCTTCGTACATCTTAATAATATTTATTAATTTTGAACGCCAACCCTCCGCTGCCGCTTTTCCCCAGTAAAGTGGATTTTCATCTTCCAGCCAAACTTCTAACCGTTCAAATTCCTCCAAGGTTTTTAAACTTTCTTCTAGTTCGTCTGCACTAACATGTAAGCGTGCTGCTAAATCTGATCCTAGACGAGGTTCATCCATTTCTCTTTCTAAGAGGTCAAGCGGGTCACCTTGATCTCTCACTCTCATCTGCGCTAATACGCTTTCTTTAAAGCGTTTCTGCTTGAACTCAGCAACTCCAAGTACTTTCCCACCTGCGATAGTGTGAGCCGGTGAATAAAACCGGAGTACAAAACGATCCCCTGGTGCAGCAACAACAGATCCTTCAAGAAGGATTTGCGCAAACCCCTCTTGACCAGGTGCTAATTCTTCTTGTTCCAATAGATGAATGCGTCCTAGGATTTCCGTTGTTCCCAGGTGGAAGCGAACACGCTGCCTCTGGGTTAAGGGTTTATCTGCCGAGGAAAGATTTTGAACCTTTAAATCCAGAATTTTTCCCACTTTAAAAGCGTCAGGCATAACGAGTACTGAACCTCTCTCCACTTCAGCAACGTCTACGCCGGCAAGATTGACCGCTAAACGCTGTCCAGCGCTTGCAAAATTCACTTTATTTTTATGAACCTGTAGGGAGCGAACTTTCGCATGAATATGGCCTGGTTCAATCGCCAACTCCTGCCCCAATTTCACGGTTCCACTGTGAAGTGTTCCTGTCACAACGGTACCAAAGCCCTGGATGCTAAAGACCCTGTCAAGTGGCATCCTGACCGGTCCTGTCGACTTTTTACTCTCGACCTCTGAGAGCAACCCATCAATCGTTTGACGCAGGATAGGTATGCCTACACCTGTCAAGGCGGACACTTTGCAAATCGGTGCTTCTCGAAATGCCGTTTCCTTTAGCTCCTCGCGTATCTCTTCTTCCATGAGGTCAAGCCACTCTTCATCCACAAGGTCAGCCTTATTAATCACTACAATTCCTCTAGGAATATCCAGTAAGGTCAGAATATCCAAATGCTCCTGAGTCTGAGGCATGATCCCTTCATCCGCTGCAATAACAAGCAATACCACATCCATGCCACTGGCTCCAGCCAACATCTGACGAACAAAACGTTCATGCCCTGGAACATCCACTATGCCAACTTGTCGCCCACTGGGCAGCGTCATATGGGCAAACCCTAATTCAATGGAGATACCCCGTTGCTTCTCTTCTTTCAGTCGATCTGTTTCCATGCCGGAAAGTGCCCGAATCAACTCTGTCTTGCCATGATCCACATGTCCTGCTGTCCCTACTAGATAGTGTCGTTCATCCATTTCTGTTCCCCTTACAACTTAGGTTTAGACCAAATCTTAGCTAACCAATCTCGGAAGGTTCGTTTCCTCTCAGTGTTAAGAACCTTTCTGTTCTCTAAGCGTTTCGCAGTCTTAATCTCACGAACAAAATCCCCGTAGCGATTAAGTTGCTTATATACCACACCTAAATTATTATGTGGCAATGAATAATCCGGATCGATAAGAATCGCCTTACGATAATATTCAATCGCTCGTTCTAATTCTCCCTCTTCTCGTGCAACATTTCCAAGATTATTAAGAGCGTGGACGAGTTTGGCATCGTGTTTCAGCGCCTCTTCAAAACACCGTTTTGCTTCGTCACGGTTCGGTCGTCTGACGAAAACAACCCCCAGTTTATTATGCGCCATTGCATCTGTTGGATTCCCATAAAGATAGGCCTTTAAGGTCTCTTCAGCCTCGTCCAATTCCCCTGCATCCATATGTTGCATAGCTTTATCATATAACAGACTCAATAGAATCACCCTTTATTTTCCTGATAAATTGATCAATTTCTGAGACATCCACTATTCTAAGTGACGACAATTTATTCACTTGTCTTTCAGGAGTACGCTAGTATTTTTGGGGCAATTAATCTGTTACTTCATGACCTAGACGCATATTATAGTAAGTTAAACATAGTATAACATACAAATTATTAAATCCCACAATTTAACAACTGACTATGATCATTAAGTCATTAGGTTAAGGTGATTCGTGCCCTGATTAACATGAGAACAAGGAACTGTCTTTTACGCTTTTCGCCAGAAATACAGAATTGTCGGGAGGAATATTAGTCCTATATAGCCAAACAGTGGGTAAACAAGCTGCACGATCTGAGAGAATTTTACGCCTGCTACTGGTAAAAGCAGGAGAAGTAAAATGGCTGTTGCATGGCTATATCCTAACTTTCCTGTATCAACCACTCGACTGACAAGGCTAAACCCATTGCCGACAGCAGCGGTAATCATAGCTAACCATAAGACGACTACGTAGAAAAAAGCTGGCCAATCACCTAACTTTCCTGCCACCGCAACCATAGGAATTTCCAATCCCCAAATATCTGGAAAACGCAATAATGCGGCCCCAATGACAAATGCAAATAGGCCTAACGCAACGCCACCTAGAACTGCACCCATGCGTGCCCCTGCCCGTTGAACTATCTGCCCCAGTGATGCAAAAACAACCATTGCCAACGTTAGATTGAAGGAAACATATAGAATGGCTGAAAGTGCCCAATGTTTAATAATTGGATGTGGCAGAATCGCTATACCCTCCCCATCCCCTGTGGTTGCTATGAAAATAGCTGCAGTTGCTATGCCCAAACAAAAAACAAATTTCAAGGGTATGAGAACGGAATTAATCCATAATACTCCTTCTCCGCGAAACCATAAAGCTAAAGCAATCACCGAAACCGTCAAGAATATGCCTAACCACCTTGAGAAGCCAAAGTATTCATAAAAGAGGGCTCCACTCCCGGAAATCATCGCCAGCATTCCCACGAACAACAAGATACTAACTAGCCCATCGGCCCATCGCCCCAACCTATGACCTAGTAGATAATCAAAGAACTCCGGATAGGATGAGATCTTCCAGCGGTCCTGCAAATCTAACATACCCCAGCCTAACAGTGAAAAAAGAACAGCACTTAAAACGATCCCAACTAAGCCCCAATATCCGAACCTAGCATAAAATTGCTGGATTTCTTGACCAGAGGCAAACCCCGCTCCCATAACGGCACCCACGTATGTTGCAGCCACTTGAAACATTGTTTTCCATTGCATGTCGCTTCCCTCCTCGCCACATCCTTATGGCTAGAAAAGTAATCTCATGCATAGAAAGTATACAATTTGGAAAATAATAATATATATGTATTATTATTTTCGGTGTTAGGGGGCTGCTTGTGAGTTTATTTTCAATATTAATGGACCCTCAAAAAATAAAAGCCCACGTAGACGACCGGTCAGCCAAAGTGAAATTGGAAAGACGGCTTTCCGATCTATTTGTGTCCTCACGGAAGCGCCCCGCCGTAATCTTATGCATTGGGACCGATCGTTCAACGGGGGATGCCTTGGGCCCTTTAATTGGGACGCACCTTTCACGCCTAAATCTACCTCAGCTTCAAGTTTACGGTACGCTAGATGAGCCGGTTCACGCAACCAATTTAGAGGAAAATATTCGAATTATTCAGCAACGATTCTCTAATCCCTTTGTTATCGCCGTCGATGCCTGCCTAGGACGTTTAGATTCTATTGGGTGTATTACACTCTCGGATGGGCCTTTAAAGCCCGGCGCAGGTGTACACAAGCAGCTTCCTGAAGTCGGAGAAGCACATCTGACGGGAATTGTAAACGTGGGAGGATTTATGGAGTACATGGTATTGCAGAATACCCGCCTCAACCTTGTATGGCGGATGTCGGAGAGTATCAGTTCACTAATTACACACTCTTACCTAAGGACGCGGTGTAAGTGACGCATTATATCTTTTCTCCTTGCATAGCCTTATTAATCACTTGTTTTTCTTCATCAGTCAATGGATACGTAGACTGCCCTTCTTCAATCGGTTTAGCGTAGACTCTCGATTCTTCACGATTATAGATAGAACTGAGAACTACACCGCTGCCTTGCTGATTCAAGAGTGCAAACGCAAAGCTTAAGTCACTTCCAATGTCTTCGAAGGCCCTAAAACGGAGTAATTCAGCGCGATCAGCGCCGACACGCATTTTTCCTTCAGCCCGCGTGAGTCTCATATCACAATTCTCAAGTTTTTGTTCCTGACCAGCCACTCTATCAATAACTTCTTGAAAGAGTGTGTCTAGTTGCTGACCTGACATAAATGTTTGCAAGGTCACATAGGAGGATTCAAAACGTTTCATTCGACGATAAAGTGATATAGTCATCAATGATAAAATAAGCAACATCATTAGCAAGGCACAAATGCTCCACCAGATTAAAGGCATAATGCCCAGTAGTATAGACACGGGTCATCCCCCTTTAAATTACCTGCTTCGGTGCCGGAAAGCTCCCCACCGAAGTCTCGGCGTTCAGCTTCAGTCGAGCGAGTTCACTCTTAATGAGACCAGACCACTGTAAATTATTCCTAACATGTTTCACGAGTTTACATGCCTAAATGGAGTTTAATGAACCAAAGAGTTATCGGGATCGCGATAAAAATACTTGGCAATAGATTACCCACTTTTATTTCTTTTATCTCTAGGATATTAATACCTATTCCCAGGATGAGCAGGCCTCCGACCGCACTCATTTCAGCAATCACTTGAGAAGAGAGGACTCCTTGGAGCAATCCTGCTGCTAAGGTAATAGCGCCTTGATATATAAATACTGGGACAGCAGATACCAAAACGCCAATCCCCATCGAAGAAGCAAATACTAGCGCTGTGATACCGTCTAGCATCGATTTCGCATAAAGTATATTATTATTTCCCGTTAGTCCACTCTCTAGGGAGCCCATGATAGCCATTGCTCCGACACAGTAAATCAGACTAGCTGTTACGAATGCTTTCGTAAATCCGGTTCCTTGTCCATTTTTTGCAAATTTCTGTTCGAGCCACTCCCCCAGGTGCTGTAAACGCAGTTCAATGTCAATTCCTTCGCCCAATATTGCACCTAGTACTAGGCTAGAAATGACAACCAATGGATTTTTTGTTTGCAACGCCATACTTCCCCCAATAAGCAAGACGGCAAGACCGATCCCTTGGATAACGGTCTTTTTTATTTTTTCAGGAAGGGCCTGTCCGAATAAGAGTCCACATGCACCCCCGAATACAATTGCTAAAGTATTCACAATAGTTCCTAACAATCTATCATCCGCCTTCCAAGTTGGGCTTATCCCAATTTTCCGCCCTGGCACCCGCTCCTACAAGTGGAGATACATGACCTATAGCGAATCCAAAATTCATGCACATTGAAGTCTTGGTATTTTGCTAAGTCGCATTCACTTAAGATAGCCTATCTAACTTATACCGCCAAGTCAATATGTTCCACGTGGAACATATTATCTTATCGCCAGCTTACTGAAGTTCGTAACTTATTTGTCTAGTTTCGACGATCACACTTTCTTGATGATTTGATTTTCAAAATTACTTTCCGATAGACGACATCTCACACTTTCTTTATTATACTCCTACGACAACAATTTCAGTAATGTTCCACGTAGAACATTACTGAAATTGTTGCACTCCGATATATTTAAGGGCAAGCACCGCTAGGAGAAAGTCTTTGTTTGATCTCTTGAATGGTTATCCGGAGCTGCGCATTAGTGATAACACAAATTTCAATGTTGCTCCCGGAAGGGAGTTGGAAATACTTAATCTTCCTTATCTTAAACAATGCCTTTTTAGATCAGATATCCGGTTCTTCATGCCAGGCCGTGAAATGAGTCGGGAAGTAAATGTACTAGATTTCGATGTGCAAAATACTTTCCAAGAACACCTCACTGTGCTTTACGGTTAAGTACACAATTATAGGCCGTTTCACTCTACTCATCTTATAGCAAGGTATTGGGCACGTCTGATTAGATTGCTAAATATTTACGATTTTTGATTAAGATTGCTGTAAAGAGCTTGCAGCCCTCACCGCCGTGACGGTGCAATGTTCCACGTGGAACAAAGTGATGCGTAAACCTACCAATGCTTCAATAATTATTAGATATAAGTCAACTTCTCTAAGAAGTTTCAATTAGATAATGTTCCACGTGGAACATTATCTAATTGCGAGGAACATTTAGGGAGGACAATACTTCACGGGGGCACACGTTAACGGATCTATTTGATGCGTTCTCATAGAATGTTCCACGTGGAACATTCTACTTAGTCTATTCTGATGTTCCACAATTCCAAGAGGCGATTCAGCTCATCTTCAGAAAAATATTGAATTTCAATCTTGCCTCTTTTGGAATCTCCTTTTAGAAGAACTTTTGTTTGGAAGCTCGTCCTCAAGCGATCCTCTACATTGTGGAGAATAGGGGAATAGCTCCGGGCAGGTTTATTTGTTTCTGTTCTCTCAGAGAGTTTAACAATGAGCTCTTCGGTTTGTCTAACTGACAATTGATCTTTAGCTGCCTTTTGTGCAACTAAGACTTGTAAAGATGTATCTTTTATACCAAGCAATACCTTGCCATGTCCCAAGGAAATCTTTGCATCTCTAAGTAAGTCAAGCACAGCCTCAGGAAGTAGAATCACGCGTAATAGGTTAGCCACAGTGGCCCGAGCTTTCCCAACGCGCTGAGCAACAAGCTCTTGAGTCATTCCATAGTCGTCAATAAGCCGAGCATAGGCCATCCCTTCTTCAACCGGAGACAAATCAGCCCGTTGTATATTTTCGATAAGTGCCCGTTCAGCCATTTCTTGCTCAGTACACTGTTGTACGATGACAGCAATTTTTGTAAGACCAGCCATTTTTGCTGCACGTAAGCGTCTTTCACCAGCTATAATAGAATATTGTTCACCAAACGGTCTGACTAAGATTGGCTGTAAAAGACCGTGGACAAGTATTGAATCAGCCAAATCTCTAAGAGTTTGGGGGTCAAACTCTTTTCTAGGCTGTTCAGGATTTGGTACGATATCCGAAATGGGTATTTCCTTGATACTTGGATGATCGCCTAAATCATCTGACAGTAACGCCTGAAGTCCTCGTCCCAAAGCTTTCTTAGACACGTTCTAAAACCTCCTTTGCAAGATCTCGATAAACCTCGGCCCCCCTAGAACGGGAATCGTAGATATTAATAGGTTTTCCATGACTAGGCGCTTCACTAAGGCGAACATTACGAGAAATTATTGTACTGAAAACTTTTTGAGGGAAATACTTTTTGACTTCATCAACAACCTGAATAGCGAGATTAGTACGTGCATCGAACATAGTCATCAGCGCCCCGATAATATTCAGTTGAGGATTGAGATGTTTTCGAACAGTTTCCAATGTATTCATCAAGAGGGTTAAACCCTCCAAAGCATAGTACTCACATTGAATAGGAATCAAAACATCCGTTGCAGCAGTTAAGGCGTTTAGAGTTAAAATACCAAGCGACGGAGGGCAATCTATAAAGACAAAATCGTAATCAGATTTTATGCTCTCTAAGGCCTTCTTTAATTTTCCTTCTCGATAAGTCTGAGAGACTAATTCGATTTCTCCTCCTGCCAACTCAATTCTTGCTGGTACAATCGAAAGATTCTTATGATCTGTTCTTTGAATAACTTGATCAAGGGATACGTCGTTTATTAATACGTCGTAAATGCAGTAGGTTAGTTTCTGCTTAGCAATTCCAAGTCCACTTGTTGCGTTCCCTTGAGGGTCTAAATCAACAAGAAGGATTCGTTTACCCAGTTCCGCCAAACAAGCACTTAAATTTATCGCCGTTGTCGTCTTAGCGACCCCACCTTTTTGATTGGCAACAGCAATTACTTTAGTTATCAATAGAGCCCACTTCCTTTTACTACCTAATCCTAGACATTGACGAATACTCATACTCTAGATAGTATCAAACCCTCCACAATAAAAAAAGCGCTATTAACGCTTTTTTTGAAAATACTTAAAGTATTCTTTATGGAAAGTTGATCTACACCTCAATGTATAAAACTTATTCTGCAGTTAGGTTACTTTATGACCCAACATTATAAATTGTTGGTACAGAAAGATAACGACTTTGTTTGAGTGGCTCACTGCTCACAACATTTCCATTGAGTTTAACGGTACGGACAGATTTTACAATTGAGCCAGCGTGCCCTTGTTGCTTTAGAACAGTTGCTCCGTGTGGTAATGTCTCATCTACCCAGCGCTGTTCTTGGGCAGGAATGATAGACTCTGTCGTATTCGTAATAGACACCGTCTGCCCGGGCTTAACCTTACCATACAGCTCAATCGTAAGAGTATTATCAGTAGTCCATGTTCTGAGAAGAAGGTATCCTCCTGAATTATTATTGAATTTGAGGTCAAGATCTGGGTAGGCCACAGTAGCATCCTGCCCAAGTGGAACATAAGAAATGGCAAGATCATGGTTACTGCGCTGAACAACAGAAAGATTTGCAAGTAAACCAGCATTATATAAGGTGCTGGATACTTGGCATATTCCGCCGCCCAGACCTGGGACAAACTTACCATCAACAATGATATAGGCATCCTTATATCCACCTGCAACAGTTCTTTCACCGACAATATTATTGAAAGAAAAAGTGTCACCCGGCTTAACAACCGTCATATCCAAAGCCTTAGTAGCTACTCGAACATTTTCCGTACGCTCTGATTGGGATGGATCAAATCGTGTAGTGTAGCTTGCGATCAAACCAGTGATTTTCTGAGCTTCTAATTGTACAGCAGTTAACTTCGGAAGCTGTTCTTTTAAATCAACTTTGATCTCAGAAACTGGCTTATATATATTTATTCCTTTAATTTGATTGATAAGGGTCTCAGAATCGAAGGCTGTCCCTGCATGTTCACTTTTAATAATCATTGTATTTTGGTTTGAGATTTGGAAAGAAGCGTCAGTTGCTGGATTTCCAGATTCTCCTAAAGTTTGATCGAGACTTTCCTTTAGTTTCTGGTCATCCCACTTTTGAGATAAGTCAAAGTTTATACCTTTGGCTGCGGTTATTTTTGCAATTAGCTTGTTCGGAAATGAACCTTTCCTACTGATATCGTAAGCTTCTTGTAATGCCAAATCAGCAGATACTGAAAGACCTAAATCTTCTAATTTAATCTCAGGAGATTTTTGTCCGGAATTCAGCTTCACCGTTTGATTCAGCAAACGTTGTATTTCCTTATCAACTGTTGTTTTAGCCTCAACCTGAGTTAAATTACCCACATTAATTCCAGATACCTTAACCCCTTTGACAATTATATGTTGATCCCGGGTATAGGCCAGTAATGGAGTTCCGATTAAAACTAAAGTAATTAAAAGGAGTCCCGCAGCAGTAAAGATCGTCTTTCGACTCATATGACGATTAAAGCCTAACCAGCGCTTTCTACTCGAGTTTTTCTCCTCTCCGTATAGCTCGGTAGCCGCAGCCTGTTCATGACCTCGGCTAACCCTTGGATCGTGTGGATCTTCCAAAACGTACCCCCTTACAGTCAACCCTGAAATACTACTACGTTTTATTATTCGACGTTCTTCTCCTATTTCCTTTACTGAGTAGGTATAAAATAGTGCATTACTTTTCTGAATAAAGTGCTAGCGATAAAGACAACATTCTAACTTATGGGAGCCTTTGAGGGAGTCCCTGCTTGACGAGGGTATTGTAAAGGTGTTTCCTTAGTCTTTCTTATTAAAATAACCGCTCGATGCTCCGCACCTTCACCGAGATTAAAATGTTCAACGCCTTCAACAGAGCCCCCTAATAACTTCAGAGCGTTTGTCGATTCTACCAATTCATCATCAACCTGCGACCCTTTTAGGGCAAGAAAAAGTCCATTGACTTTGAGAACTGGCAATGTGTATTCCAATAAAACCGGAAGGCGAGCCATAGCACGTGCACTCACTGTATCGAAATGCCCTCTGTAGAGAACATCCCTACCAAAATCCTCCGCCCGCGCATGAACAGTTTTCACACCGCTTAGATTTAACGTTTTAATGACAACATCTAGAAAATCCAATCGTTTCCTGAGAGAATCCATCAAAACAACATCTAGCTCTGGCCGTAGTATTTTCAATGGAACTCCCGGAAACCCAGCACCTGTCCCTAAATCTGCAAAAGATTCACCAGAAATAAATTTCGATAAAATCATCGAGTCTATAAAATGTTTTAAAATAACTTCATGAGGATCCGTAATTCTGGTTAAGTTCATACGCTGGTTCCAATCCAGTAATAGATCCCCAAAGTGACAAAGTTGACTAATCTGTAGATCCGATAATTCTTCTTGCACGTGTTTATAGGTCAACTCTTTAATAAAAGATGCGTATTCAAGGAACATTCTATTTTCTCCCTCTTCGCTGTTGTTCTAAAGTAACGAGCAAGACTGAAATATCAGCCGGACTTACTCCAGTAATTCTTGAAGCCTGTCCTAGATTTTGTGGTTGAACTTCCGTGAGACGTTGCTTACCTTCCGTTGATAACCCGCGAATCTCTTCATAATTGAACGCTTTTGAAAGACCACGAGCTTCTAGTTTAGAGAATCTCTCAATATCAGCCCTTTGTTTTTCAATGTAGCCTGCATATTTCGTTTCTATTTCTGCCTCTTCCAAAACTTCCTGATCAAAAGTCTCTAACTCAGGAAGAAGTTTAACTAAATGGTAAAGGGAAATCTCAGGTCTGCGAATCAAATCTTCGGCACTAATTCCTCCACGAATCGGAGTAGATTTTGCTTCAGCCATCACCTGGTGTAAGTCCTCTCTTAACGGAGAGAAAACGGTCGATCTCCATAGTTCTTTAATAATCTGATAATTCTCTTTTTTAACGTGAAAACGCTGCCAACGCTCCTCACTGACCAGCCCAATGGATCGTCCTTTTTCTGTCAATCGTAAATCGGCATTGTCTTGACGAAGTACTAAACGGTATTCGGCTCGAGAAGTCAGAAGACGGTAAGGTTCCTTCACGCCTTTTGTTACTAAGTCATCCACTAATACACCTAAATAACCGTCCGAACGGCGGAGTGTAAAAGGGTCTTTTCCTAAAGCCCGAAGTGCGGCGTTAATCCCAGCCAATAATCCTTGTGCTGCTGCCTCTTCATAGCCTGATGTTCCGTTTAATTGACCCGCAGTGAACAACCCAGGCAGCTGTCGAACCTCCAAAGCAAGGGAAAGCTGATGGGGTAAGACATAATCATACTCAATAGCATACCCTGGACGCAACATCCTTACCTGTTCAAATCCTGGGATACTCTGTAAAATTTGAACTTGGACTTCCTCTGGCATACTTGTCGATAAGCCGGCCACATAAAGTTCGTCACTGTGCCAGCCTTCAGGCTCTAAAAATATCTGATGCGCTTCTCGTTGAGCAAAACGTACCACCTTATCCTCGATTGAAGGGCAATAGCGTGGGCCAATCCCTTCAATTTCTCCCGAATACATGGGCGCACGATACAGATTTTCTCGAATAATATCATGAGTTTTTGTGGCAGTATATCCTAACCAACATGGCACCTGCTTTGAAAGATCCTTATGCCAGAATTCACTCTCCGTGGGAAGAAAAGAAAAACGCCAAGGAGTATTATCACCCGGCTGGATGCGGAACTTAGAATAATCTACCGACTGGCGATGGATTCGTGGAGGTGTGCCTGTTTTGAATCTCCCTAATTCAACCCCAAAGTCTCTTAGAGAATCCGATAGCGACATCGCAGGCATTTGTCCATTTGGACCGCCTTGGTACATAGCAGACCCAATGATAATCCTGCCTCGCAAATATGTGCCACTAGTCAATACAACATTGTCAGCCTCATAACGAGCACCCGTACGCGTCACGACGCCTGTCATCCTATTATTGTCAACAACGAGACTTTCTACCATACCTTGACTTATTGTTAAATTGGGCTGATCTAATAATATATTCCTCATCCGACTGTGGTACGCCTGTTTATCCGATTGGATCCGTAATGCTTGAACGGCAGGTCCTTTACTGGTATTTAACATCTTTACCTGTAAGGATGTCTCGTCTGCAACGATTCCCATTTGACCGCCTAAGGCATCTATTTCTCGAACCAAATGCCCCTTAGCTGGTCCTCCAAGTGAAGGATTGCACGGCATATGAGCAATCGTATCAAGGCTTAAGGTTATCAAGAGGGTCTTGCACCCTAATCGCGCCGCAGCAAGGCTAGCCTCGCAGCCCGCATGCCCTGCTCCGACAACAATGACATCGTATTTTCCAGCAAAGTATTCCAAAGTAAATCCTACTTTCCGATACAAAATCGAGAGAAAATTTCTTCTAGAAGAGATTCCTGAACATTGTGTCCCGTTATTTCCGAAACATATTGTAATGCTTGTCGAATATCAATTGAAAGGATATCCCATGGCATTTCCTGCTGTAAGCTCTCCAACGCTTGAGTCAAAGAGACATAACAACGCTCTAAAGAGGCTATCTGCCGAACATTCGAGAGGAGGGGGTCTGTTGCAGAAACAGTCTCACCTTGATAAACTCTCTTTCTAATTTCCGCCTCAAGCTCTTCAAAACCTCTGTGCTGAAGTACAGAAAATGGAATCCAAATCCCTTCACGCTGCATCGAAGAACATGACTCATCCTCCAATAAATCAATCTTGTTGACAATCACAATGACCTTCTCTGGATAATTATCCATAATATGGTATTCATCGTCTGTTAATGGGACGTTTGCCTGGACTACTAACAAAATAAGCTCGGCGGTCTTTACGGCTTTCCACGTTCTCTCAATCCCAAGACGTTCGACAAGATCGATGCTCTCACAAATACCAGCAGTATCCACAAGTTGCAGTAGGAATCCTCCCACATTGACGGATTCTCTAATTTCATCACGTGTCGTCCCTGGAATGTCGGTCACGATGGCACGTTCTTCATGTAATAGTGCATTAAGCATGCTTGATTTTCCGACATTCGGTCTACCCACAATGACAGTGACTAAGCCATCTCTCAATATTTTACCGGTTTTACTGCCTGATAAAAGATGCATGGCATCAACAAGAGCAATATTTATTTTAGATTCCAGTGTTACTCGATCCAGATTTTCAACATCATCCTCCGGAAAATCGATACCCGCCTCAATAAAGGCAAGTATTTCTAGAATTTCTTGCCTCAAATTTAGAATAGCTTCTGAAAGTCCTCCGCTCAATTGAGTTATAGCCAAGTTCGCTGCTGTTTCTGTTCTTGAACTGATTAAATCAATAACCGCCTCAGCTTGAACCAGATCAAGTTTCCCATTTAAAAACGCACGTTTGGAGAATTCGCCAGGCTCAGCTGGATGCGCACCATGACTGATACACGCTTGCAAAATTCTCTGGGCAACAAAAGGACCACCATGACAATTTACTTCATAAACATCTTCACCTGTATAAGAGGCAGGAGCCAACATTCTGCCCACAAGAACTTCATCGAGGACTCTATCTCCATCCCTAAAAACGCCGAGATTTAGGGTGAAATTTTCTCTTTGTGACCAACGATCCTTATTCTGAGGATCAAAGCATTCCTCGATGATTGATTCTGCTTTAGAACCACTTAGCCTTAAGACATGAATGCTTGCTTCTCCCTTGGCAGTTGCCATAGCAACAATTGTATCTTCCAAACCTGATCATCTCCATCAAATAACATTGAAAAACGTTCTTTATATTTTTCTGACTTTCGCCTTTAAATACTTTTTGATGCTTTCAGCATATAGAAAACTTAAAGTGAACTTGGCTGGCGCTAAGCCACTGCCAACGGCGGCCTCCTTAGATGCTCTTATGCTACAGACGAAGACACTGTCTTCGCACGTATTAGCCTTCTTGCAGTATGTAACTTAAGTTGTACTTTCTGATAAGTAAAAAAAAAGAGAGGTTTCCCCCTCAATTTTACTTATCCTCTTTTCAGTGATATGACGACACGCCGATTGGGGTCAGCACCTTCACTAAACGTAGATATCCTCGTTTCGTCCTGTAGGGAAGTGTGAATAATCCGCCGTTCATGAGGGTTCATCGGCTCTAACACTACCCTTGTTCCTGTCCGCTTAACTTTTTCAGATAATCGTTTTGCAAGACGCACTAGAGTTTCCTCACGTCGTTGCCGATAACCTTCTACATCAACAATAACACGAACGCGCTCAGATAATTTTTTAGAAACAGCCAAATTTGTGAGATATTGTAGTGCATCTAAAGTATCTCCGCGCCGCCCGATAAGAATTCCTAACTCCGGACCGTTAATATCGACATGCCAGTTCTCTCCGTCTTTACTCACCTGTGTATCTGCGTTAACCCCCATAGTGAGACAAATATCATGGATAAATTCTGTAGCCAATACTCCAGGATCATTTTCATAAGAAACTCTAACCTTCGCCAGACTTTTTCCAAATAGACCGAAAAGGCCTTTCTTGGCAGGTTCCTCTATAACCTCTACTTTTACAAGAGCTCGATCAACGCCTAACTCTAGAACCCCAGCAGTGATCGCTTCTTCAACCGTTTTTCCGGTTTTTTCTGCAACCCTCATGAACGATCCTCCTCACGTCTTCCACTATACCTATACCGCGCTCTTATTCTGATTCGTTAGTTTACGATTAATATAAAGTTGCTGAAGAATCGAAACAACGTTCATAGTTACCCAATATAAAGCCAATCCAGACGGTACAGTGGCACTAATGTACGCAAAAAATACTGGCATGATATATAACATTGTCTTTTGAGTTGGGTCTGTCGAAGCATTTGGATTCGTTACCTTTGTTTGCAGGTATGTAGTCGCTGCAGCAAAGAGCGGCAAAATTATATGTGGCGTAAGAGCGAAGCCATAGATCTTAGTTAAATCAAAACCTAAAAACCAATGGGCGGCAGCATTAGAAGGATCATACTTGAAATTGCGTAATGTGCTATATAAGCCCCAAAAAATTGGCAATTGAACGACAATAGGTAGGCAACCGCCCATAGGGTTTACTTGATGCTCTTTATACAGCTCCATGACTGCAGCATTTGCTTTTTCCTTATCATTCTTATGTTTTGCTTGAATAGCTTTGATCTTTGGTTGTAGATCAATCGTTTTACGCATGGAGGCCATTTGCTTATAAGTTAAAGGGTAAATCAACGTTTTTATTATAATGGTCAAAAGGATGATCGCAACACCGTAATAAGGAAGACCGACCGCAGCAGACAAATTATAGAGTATGGTTAATAGATACGTCATCCCTTGAATTAGAGTATTGAAAATATTCACAAAAGCCCTCCTTAAACTGGGTCATGCCCTCCGGGGTGAAACGGGTGACATCTTGAAATTCGTTTAATTGATCTCCAACTTCCTTTGACAAAACCGTACTTTTGTAAGGCTTGGACAGAATACTCCGAACAAGTTGGATAAAAGCGGCATGTTTGCCCCTTTAAAGGAGATAGGAATTTTTGGTATGTACGTATCAAAACAACTAATAGATGTTTCATTAGATTACTCACTTTTAATCAAAGCCTTTGCATTCTTTAACATATTCATCATAGACTTTTCGACTTCCGCATAGGAAACTCCTTTGATTCCTACCCTAGCAATGAGAATTATTTGTATATCATTCCTAATTTCCGACAAATGAAGGCGAATTACTTCCCGCATGAGTCTCCTAGCACGATTTCTTTGAACTGAATTACCTACTTTCTTCGAGGCAATAAAACCGAATCGTTTAGGGCCTTTTAATACATAAATAGCGACGTGTTTGACAGAATAGTTTTTGCCATCCGCAAATACCGCTTGATAGCCAGATTTTTTGCGCAAGCGAAATATTCTTTTTAGCATAATTCCTCCAGGCTTACATACCTATGATCCAGTAATATTCTAACTCCTAAAGCCTAAGTTTAAACGTTTTCTGGTGTTCGTTTAAAACGTAATAAAAATTTATTTAAAAAAAGGCCACATAATTGCGGCCTTAAACAGATAATTTCTTACGACCTTTTAATCGACGGCGCTTTATAACATTTCGCCCCGTTGGCGTACTCATTCTACTTAAAAAACCATGAACGCGCTTATGACGCCGATTTTTCGGTTGGTATGTTCTCTTCAATTTAACGACACCTCCTTTATTACAAACGAAAAAACCTTTCGAAGCAATCAAACTTACTTAGAGATTATACTCTAATATTTTTTAATCTGTCAAGCAAATGACTTTTAAGATTGTGGATAACCTAACTCGTCAAAAAGTTATCCACTGTGAATAATTTCGTAAAACCTGATATGAACCTGTTGATAACCCTCGAGAAACTTGATATTATATTGCTATACCTTCTTGCGACAACATAAACCGCGTAATCTTTTATACACAATACGAATTCTGGTCAAGTTATCCACAAATGTGTATAAGTTTGTGTATAACTTTTTTATTGTCAACATTCTTACATTCTTAGACAAGGGAGGTCCGTCCATGCCACCACAACCAATCTCACCTCAATTATTGTGGCAGGAAACGCTAGAAAAACTGAAAAACGAACTTTCTAAGCCGAGTTTTGAAACTTGGTTAAGCTCCACTCGGCTTCTTCATATTGATGGTGATACCCTAATCATTAGTGTACCCAATGAATTTGCAAAAGATTGGTTAGAAAGCCGTTATGCGCCCCTGATCCGATCTTCTGTTCAATCTATCTTAGGGCATTCTGTAAGCCTCCGTTTTATTATACCCTCTCCAGAAGGATCCTACGGAGAAGATCCAACTCTAACAGTACCAGTTGCCTCCGTAAATCCAAAAATCGCTGAACCTATGCCTAATTCCCTCAATGCTAAATATACCTTTGATACGTTCGTCATCGGAAACAGCAACCGTTTTGCTCATGCTGCGTCTTTGGCTGTGGCCGAATCGCCAGCTAAATCCTATAATCCTCTATTTATATATGGGGGGGTTGGGTTAGGAAAAACCCATCTTATGCATGCTATTGGTCATCATGTCCTGCAACGATCTCCGAATACTAAGGTACTTTATGTTTCCAGTGAGAAATTTACTAATGAGTTGATTGATTCCATCAGAGACGAAAACTCCATTGAATTTCGTAATCATTACCGTAACGTCGATATACTTCTTATTGACGATATTCAATTTTTGGCTGGCAAAGAGCGTACCCAAGAAGAGTTCTTTCATACCTTTAACGCGCTCCATGAAGCAAATAAGCAAATTATTATCTCTTCTGACCGTCCGCCCAAAGAAATTCCAACCCTAGAAGACCGTTTACGTTCTCGTTTTGAATGGGGACTTATTACAGATATTCAAGCCCCGGATTTGGAAACCCGAATTGCCATCCTAAGAAAGAAAGCCAAGCTGGAAAACTTACAGGTGCCTAACGAGGTCATGGTCTATATTGCTGATAAAATCCATTCCAACATTCGTGAACTAGAAGGGGCACTTATTCGTGTTATGGCTTATGCCTCCCTAAGTTCGATTCCGATAACTGCAGATGTTGCTGTAGAAGCGTTGAAAGATATTTTACCAGCAAATAATACCAAACTAATTACGATTGATATCATTCAACATTCCGTTGCCGACTATTTTCACTTATCTCAAAGCGAATTCAAAGCTAAGAAAAGAACGCGCGCCGTGGCTTTTCCCCGCCAAATTGCAATGTATCTTTCACGTCAGCTTACTGATTCCTCCCTGCCTAAGATCGGAGACGAATTTGGAGGAAGAGATCATACCACTGTAATGCATGCTCATGATAAGATCACACAAGCCCTGCGTAACGATCCGTTATTAGAAAAAAAGGTTAACGAAATGATTCAGAGGATACAATCTGAATAAAATCTATCTTTTTATGAATAAAGCCAGTGTGTATAACCTGTTAATATTATCTTACTAACTTAGAAATTTAGTTTGACATGTGGACATGTGTATAACCTTTCCCTGCTTGTCCACATCTTTTTCAACATCCTTTTTCTCAGTATCCTAGCACTATTTATATACTTATCCACATGTTGACAAGGGATACTACTATAACTACTATTTTAATATCTTATTATTAATACGCCGATTTAGAACCAGTAACGATAAATTTTTAGGAGGATCCGTTCATATGAAAATTCTCTGTTCAAAAGATGCACTGCTATCCGGTGTAAATGCTGTTCAACGGGCTGTGTCTAATAAAAACACATTACCAATCCTTCAAGGGGTCTTAATCAAAGCCGAACAACAGTCTTTACAATTTGCAGCGACTGATCTTGAAATGGGGATTCGCTGTGACGTTCCAGCTCAAGTTAGCGAAGAAGGGGTAATCGTTGTTCCTGCTAAACTTTTTACGGAAGTGGTCCGTAAATTACCGGACACAACAATTACTTTAGAAGAAAAAGATAAAGCGATTACCATAGGTTATAATCAATCAACTATCGTAATTAATGGGTATGATCCGGAGGAGTTTCCTTTACTTCCAGATCTCTTGGATCCTATATCGTTTACATTACCCACTTCAATATTCAAGAATATGATTCGCCAAACCGTATTTTCTTGTGCTACAGAAGAGAGCAGACCTGTGTTTACTGGGGCCCTTTTGCAAATTGAAGGTTCAAGTCTTCGTTTAGTGGCAACAGATACACATCGTTTGGCCTATAGTATTTCTGAAATACCTAATCCTCAAGAATTACAATTCAGCGGAATCATCCCTGCTAAAACTTTAACTGAAATATATCGCCTACTTCGGGATGAAGATGAAGTCTTAACCATTAGTTTTAGTAATGCTCAAGTGGTCTTTAATTTCGGGTTAATTTATCTAGTTTCGCGGCTTATCGAAGGCCAATTTCCAAACTATAAACAAGTTATTCCTCAGACATGTGAAACCAAAGTAAATCTATCCGTTAAAAGCTTTTTAGAGGCGGTTGAACGGGCGTCGTTACTTTCTAGAGATAAGACTGGAGCCAATATTATCCGCATAAATGTAGAGACAACTCAATTAAGAATTGACCAATCGTCTGAATTAGGTAAAATAGCGGAACAGATAGGCATCGAAATGGAAGGTAAAGATGTAATTATTGCATTTAATGCCAAATTTCTTATTGATGCGTTGAAAGTTATCGATAGTGAACAAATTATATTTGAACTCTCCGGTCCGTTTAGTCCTGGGGTGATGCGGCCCTTAGACAATCCAAACTACCTATATCTCGTTTTGCCGGTTAGAACGTCTTAAATAAAATATTATGATGATTAAAAACCTACGCCTACAAAATTTCCGTAACTATGAAGATGAATTAGTACAGTTTATGCCTGGTACTAATATACTTGTAGGAGATAATGGTCAGGGTAAGACTAATGTCATAGAGGGCATTTACTATATTTTGACGGGGAAATCTTATAGAGTTCAACGAGAACAAGAACTCTTACGTTGGAATCAAAGCGAGTTTCATCTCTACGGGGATTTTTTGATGTCCCAGCATAAAGTTTCTTTGGAGAGTCACTATAGAGATAAAAAGAAAATAGTGAAAGTTAATAAAGTACCTTGTCAACGTTTATCCGATTTTGTCGGTACAATTAACGTTATTTTCTTTTCACCGGATGACCTTATTATTATCAAAGGGGGGCCTTCGGAGAGAAGACGATTTTTAGACTTACATATTGCCCAAATGCGTCCAGGTCATGTAAGCCTTCTTAACGCCTATAATAAAGTCATTCAGCAAAAAAGCGCTTTATTAAAATCATATGTCGAAAAATCTCTCAAATACTCACAATTACAGCTTTGGAATCAACAAATTATCGAGTTGGGAGTAAAGATAATTCGCAATAGATCTGAACTGACGCAACGATTGCAAGTTGCCGCTGATGAAATATATGGTAACTTATCTTCTCATAAAGAAGTTTTGCAGGCTGTTTACTTTGCTTTGGGTAAAAAAGATATAACTGAAGCCATATCTAGCTTTCCACAATTACTTAATGATAAATTAGAGCAAGAAATAGAACGTCAAATGGTACTTATAGGTCCACATCGTGACGATCTACAAATTCTTTTGAACGATAAACCTGCACGTTTATATGCTTCACAAGGACAACAGCGTTCGCTAGTTTTAAGTTTAAAACTAGCAGAATTGGAACTTATTCGTCAGGAAAAAGGAGAATACCCCATCCTCCTACTTGATGACGTGTTGTCTGAACTGGATAACTTTAGGAGAGACTACTTAATAAAGTTTATTGAGTCATCGAACATTCAAACTTTAATAACTATGACAAGTGCTGAAACTCATCTTGAGTCAGGCGCACTTTACCATGTGGAACAGGGACATATAAGGAGGATGCTATAAATGTATTTACATCTTGGCGGTGATATTCTAATTAAAAAAGATAAAGTAGTTGCCATTATCGACTTAGAAACTGCCACAGAAGGTAAAGTTAATGCAAAATTTCTAGATAATATAAAGCAAATTAAAAACATTAATTATGTTTCTACACCGGGAAAAGAAAAAACACTAATTATTACGTCTAAAGGGTATTATTTATCACCTATATCTTCTACAACTTTGTTTAAGAGATCGACTGAACTAGTGTAGAGGACTTGTGTCACACAGCGCTCGGTGCTTACGACGCAGAGCAAACTAACCGTTCAAGCTCCTTCTTTGGGGAGCGGGGTGCCCGGCCAATGCGCCGTCCTTGGCGCATGGCCGGCGGCGTACGTCCTTGTACGCCGCCCCGTGTCTGGGGTCGGTCGCTTGAACGGAAGTTTGCTGGGCTGCTTACGTAAAGACGTCGCGCTCGTGAGACACTGCGTCCTGGGCTTGGGTCGGGGAACGAAAGCACGAAAGCACGAAAGAACGGAAGTACGGAAGTACGAACGGGGGAGACGGCACATTTCATGTGCACCGTCTCGGGTCTCGGGCTTGGGTCGCTACCCACTTGCATAAAGGATTAAAGCCTTAGTTCGGTACGTCGATCGCATCGTCAAGGACGTGTCTCGCGACGCTCGCGTCTTGTCGCTGGGGCCGTTTTAAACTGAGTTTGCTCTTTTGCTTACATAAAGGCATTTTCGCTCGTGTGACACTGTATTCTGGCTCTTGAAACGGTAGAAATATGTGATAGATGACGTTCTAATATCGACTACGTTATCAGTTAATTGAAACGGCTAACTATTTAGGGTATAATAATACGGTTGAAGGCATTTATTGGGAGGAAACAGCTTTGCAAGAAAACAAAGATATTCAAGCTCAGGATCCTAGTGATAGTTATAATGCAGGGCAAATCGAAGTTCTTGAAGGTTTGGAGGCTGTTCGTAAGCGTCCGGGTATGTATATTGGTACGACGAGTAGCAGGGGCCTCCATCATTTAGTCTATGAAATTGTCGATAACAGTATTGATGAGGCTTTAGCCGGTTTTTGTAATCAAATTGATGTCTTTATCCGTGAGGATAATAGCATTACTGTTGTAGATAATGGCCGAGGGATCCCCGTAGACATACATCCGAAAACAGGAAAACCCGCTGTAGAAGTTGCTTTGACGGTATTACATGCTGGTGGTAAATTTGGCGGGAGTGAGAGCGCCTACAAAGTTTCGGGTGGCCTTCATGGAGTAGGCCTAAGTGTTGTGAACGCCCTGTCAAAATGGTTAGTTGTCGAGGTTTCTAAAGGGGGCCACGTTTACCATCAGGAATATGCCATAGGTAAACCAACGACTGAGCTAGTCAATATTGGGGTAACTGAGGGAAATGGAACTAAGATATCGTTTACCCCTGACCCGGAGATTTTTGAGGAGACAATCTATGATTTCGATCTTTTAGCCCATCGCCTTAGAGAGCTGTCTTTTTTAAATAAAAGTGTCACGATTAATTTAACGGATGAGCGGACAAACGTAAAAGAAACCTTTTTACATACAGGTGGTATTCAAGATTTTGTTCGGTATCTTAATAAGAGTAAAGATGTCTTACATCCCCAACCCATTTTCATTGAAACAATGAAGGATCATGTTCAAGTTGAAGTTTGTATGCAATATAATGACGGTTATGCAGAAAATCTGTTTTCATATGCCAATAATATTAATACCCAAGAAGGTGGAACCCATGAGGCTGGTTTTAAATCTGCTTTAACACGGGTGGTTAATGATTATGCTCGCAAGGGCAATATAATTAAAGCGACTGATTCAAATCTGACGGGAGATGACATCCGCGAAGGATTAACTGCTGTTATTTCTGTCAAAGTACCTGATCCTCAGTTTGAGGGGCAAACGAAGACAAAATTGGGGAACAGTGAAATACGTGGGATTGTGGACTCTGCAACTGGAGAGGGCTTAAGTACTTTTCTTGAAGAGAATCCATCGATCGCAAGAAAATTCATTGATAAGTCAGTTCAAGCAGCTAGAGCACGTGATGCAGCCCGTAAAGCACGTGAATTAACCCGACGTAAGAGTGCCTTAGAGGGAACTTCTCTCCCAGGTAAGCTTGCTGATTGTTCTTGGAAGGAACCGGATTTGTGCGAAATGTATCTAGTCGAGGGTGACAGTGCTGGTGGTTCTGCCAAACAAGGGCGAGATCGACGGTTCCAGGCTATATTGCCGCTGCGTGGGAAAATTATTAATGTCGAAAAGGCCAGACTTGATAAGATATTAGGAAATGTTGAAATTAGAGCGATGATTACCGCGATGGGAACGGGTATTTCCGATGAATTTGATATTACTAAAGCACGATATCATAAACTGATTATTATGACAGATGCTGATGTGGACGGTGCTCATATCCGGACACTTTTATTGACTTTTTTCTATCGCTACATGAGGCCTCTAATTGAAAATCATTATGTATATATCGCGCAACCCCCTCTTTTTAAGGTTAAAAAGGGAAGAGACATTCAATATGCTTATACTGATAGAGAACTCAGTAAAATATTAGATAAGATAGGCAGAGAAAAAGTTGAACTTCAGCGTTATAAAGGTTTGGGAGAAATGAATCCAGATCAATTGTGGGAAACCACGATGGATCCAGCCCATCGCATGATCTTACAAGTGACGATGGAAGATGCTATTCGGTCTGAGGAAATGTTTACGGTATTGATGGGAGATAAAGTTGAACCGCGCCGTGACTTTATTAATCGTCATGCTAAGGATGTACGTAATTTAGATACTTAAAGGAGTGCTCATTCATGTCGGATGAAATTCTGGGAGGAAAAGTTCTTCCCGTTGAAATTGCGGATGAAATGCGAAAATCCTTTATGGCCTATTCGATGAGTGTTATCGTTAGCCGTGCTTTGCCCGATGTTCGAGACGGGCTTAAACCGGTACATCGAAGAATCCTATATACTCTGCATGAGTTGGGTCTTACTCCCAACAAACCGTACAGTAAGTCAGCACGACTAGTTGGGGATTGTATGGGTAAATTTCATCCCCACGGGGACAGCTCAATTTATGATGCTATTGTTCGTATGGATCAGGATTTTGCCAGTCGCTATCCGCTCATTGACGGACATGGAAACTTTGGATCGATTGATGGAGACTCTGCCGCAGCCATGCGTTATACTGAACTTCGCATGGCTAAAATGGCGACGTATATGTTGGCAGATATTGATAAAGAGACCGTCGATTTTACCCCTAACTACGATGAGAAACAAGATGAACCCACGGTACTGCCTGCCAAATTTCCAAATTTGCTCGTGAACGGGTCGTCAGGCATTGCAGTAGGAATGGCCACTAATATTCCTCCTCATAATTTAACAGAGGTTATCGAAGCGACCATTGCTCTACTCGATAACCCAGAATTATCGATTGATGACCTAATGAAATATATCAAAGGTCCCGACTTTCCAACCGGTGGAACGATTATGGGTTATGAAGGAATCAGGTCTGCCTATACAACCGGAAGAGGATCGGTTAAAACACGGGCAAAAGCACAAATTGAACGCATGGAAAAGTCCGGGAAAACCCAAATTCTTATTACAGAAATTCCGTTTATGGTCAATAAAGCCAGAACGATTGAGAAAATAGCGGATCTTGTACGTGATAAAAAGCTAGATGGTATCACTGACCTTAGGGACGAATCAGATCGGTCTGGAATGCGTATTGTGATCGAGCTAAGGCGTGATGTTAATCCACAAGTTATCTTGAACCAACTCTATAAACATACTCAGCTGGAAGAAACGTTTGGCGTAAATATGCTGGCGCTCGTGAATGGCCAGCCCAGGACTCTCACACTTAAAGATATGATTTATTATTTTATTGAACACCAAAAGGATGTTATTGTCCGAAGAACTCGATTTGAGCTCAATAAAGCGGAAGCTGAGGCGCATATAATTGAGGGATTGCGGATCGCCCTCGACCATATTGATGAGGTCATAGAAACCATTCGTTCGTCCTCAGATGAATCGAATGCCAGAGAAAATTTAACCATTCGTTTTGGTTTGAGTGAAAGACAGGCCCAAGCCATTGTCGATATGCGTTTGAAGCGCCTGACTGGACTCGAACGTGAAAAACTGGAAAACCAATATCAGGAACTGATGAATACCATTGCCTACTTGAAGTCAGTTCTTGCTTCGGCGAGTATGGTTATTGAAATTATTAAGGCTGAACTGGAAGAAATCAATCGTAAATTTGGAGACGCCCGTCGAACACTTATTACAGTGGATGTCAGTAAGATGGACATTGAAGATCTTATTGCTGAGGAAGACGTGGTTATCACAGTAACCCATTACGGGTATATTAAGCGCTTACCTCTGAATACTTATAGGAGCCAGCATCGAGGAGGTAAGGGCGTTAATGGGATGGCTACGAAAGAACGGGACTTTGTAGAGCATCTCTTTACCACGACGACGCATCATCATATTCTTTTCTTTACATCACAGGGTAAGGTGTATCGTTTGAAAGCCTACGAAATCCCTGAGGCCAGTCGGACCGCCAAGGGAACAGCCGTGATTAATATCTTGAATTTGAGCCAGCATGAAATGATTACGGCCGTTATGGCTATCAAGGATTATAGTTCCGATTACTTCTTGATCACAGCAACTAAGAAGGGCATCATGAAGAAAACGGCGCTCCAGGAATATGATTCGTCACGACGGGATGGATTAATTGCGTTAACCCTCGATGAGGAGGATGAGCTCATCGGTGTAAAACTAACCCAAGGGTTAGATGATATTCTCCTCGCCACGAAAAATGGAATTGCGATTCGCTTCCCGGAAGCCGATGTGAGGTATATGGGACGTACGGCGCGTGGGGTGAAAGGAATAAGGCTTGAAGAAAACGACGAGGTTGTCGGTATGGATGTGATCGGCGATGAGGGCGAACTATTAACCATGAGTGAAAATGGTTTTGCCAAACGTACCGATCTTAAGGAATTCCGTGTTCAAGGACGTGGTGGCAAAGGAATCATTGTCATGAAATTGAATGCCAAAACCGGTACCCTTGTGGGAATCAAGGTTGTTCAAGTGGAAGATGAGCTGATGGTCATCACAAATAATGGAATCATGTTGAGGATTCAAGTTTCCAGTATTTCTAATCAAGGCCGTTCCGCGCAGGGAGTTTTAGCTATGCGAACAGGTGCAAGTACTGTCGTTGCGATGGCTAAGGTTTTGATGAAAGATGAAGAAGAAATCGAAGAGTCTGAGGATTCAGAAGACGTTGAAAACTCCGAAAATGAGGATTAAATTGACAAAATTCGAGCTTGGTGGTACCATTTCTGAATCATAGAAGTAGTATTTTATGACGAATGATTCTTACAAAAAAATTAGAGGAGGATATAGATATGACTGATATTGCTTCATTGAAAGTCAAAACGGGACTTGCAGAAATGCTAAAAGGTGGCGTCATCATGGATGTGACGACTCCTGAACAAGCTATAATCGCGCAAGAGGCTGGGGCATGTGCCGTAATGGCTCTAGAACGTGTGCCCTCGGATATTCGGGCTGAAGGTGGGGTCGCTCGGATGGCAGATCCTACCATTATTCAGAGTATTATGGCGGTGGTATCTATCCCTGTCATGGCGAAAGCACGTATTGGGCATTTCGTAGAAGCACGAATCCTAGAAGCATTAGGTGCGGATTACATTGATGAATCTGAAGTATTAACACCTGCTGATGATTCTTATCATATCGATAAACATGACTTCAAAGTGCCTTTTGTGTGTGGTTGCCGTAATCTAGGGGAAGCATTGCGCCGAATTGGAGAAGGGGCCGCGATGATTCGTACTAAAGGAGAACCTGGAACGGGTAATGTTGTCGAAGCCGTTCGGCATATGCGTACCGTCATGAGCGAAATCCGTGCTTTGACCTTAATGCCGAAAGAAGAGCTTATGGCAGCTGCCAAAAATATGGGTGCTCCCTATGATTTGGTTCTATATATTGCCGAGCACGGGAAACTACCGGTTGTTAACTTCGCCGCGGGTGGTATAGCTACGCCTGCTGATGCAGCGTTGATGATGCATCTCGGGTGTGATGGTATTTTTGTGGGGTCCGGAATCTTTAAATCCGATGATCCTAAAGCACGTGCTAAGGCGATTGTTTTAGCAACTACCCACTACAAGGACGCAAAACTACTTGCGGAGATTTCCAAAGATTTAGGACAAGCCATGTCCGGAATAGAGATTTCGACGCTGACTGATTCACAGCGCATGCAAGATCGGGGTTGGTAAAATGAAAAAGTGTGTTGGCGTTTTGGCACTGCAAGGTGCTTTCCGCGAGCACCGACTGGTTTTAGAACAATTGGGTTGCGATGTTGTTGAAGTGCGTAAAACAAGTGATCTTGAAGGAATCCATGGTCTAATTATCCCGGGTGGGGAAAGTACGACTATTGGTAAACTCTTGATGATCGATGGAATAGGTGAAAAAATTAAAGAGCTAGGTGCTAAAGATTTACCTATTTTCGGTACATGCGCCGGCATGATCCTACTCAGTAAAACTATAATCGGCTGTGATCAATACTCGTTAAATCTTATGGATACTAGCGTAGAACGAAATGCCTTTGGGAGGCAGGTGGCAAGTTTTGAGACAGATCTTATTGTACCTGCCATGGGCACTAATCCTCTACGTGCGATATTTATTCGAGCACCTTACCTTCGGGAAGTTGCTCCCAATGTAGGAATTCTGGCGGAATATGAAGGCAAGATTGTTTTTGCACGGCAAGGAAATTTATTGGCTAGTGCATTTCATCCGGAACTGACCCCGGACCAAAGGGTCCATAAATACTTTTTGGACATGATCGATGAACATTGGGCTAAGTAAGAACGTGTTCTAAGGCATGGGAGGTTTTTTTAGCATGTTGGATCTTAAGTTTGTTCGAAATAATCCCGGAGTGGTAAAGGAAGCATTGGAAAAGCGTCATGTCTCGATTAGTTTAGACCACTTCTTAAAACAAGAAGAAGAAAGCCGCAAATTACTTTTTGAAGTTGAGACGTTGAAGGCCCGTCGTAATACGGTTTCTGAAGAAGTTGGACGCCTTAAAAAGAGCGGGGAAGATGCCGAAGGCCTCGTTGTAGAAATGCGCGAAGTTGGTCAATCTATTAAAGATTTGGAACTAAAATCAGCGGATATTGTGCGTGAGATGGAAAAAGTGCTCTATGAGATTCCTAATATCCCTCATACCTCGGTGCCGGTTGGTTTAGATGAAAGTTCCAATGTTCAAGTGCGCTCATGGGGAACCCCTCGTGTATTTGACTTTGAGCCTAAACCACATTATGAGATCGGCGAGAATTTGGATGTGCTTGATTTCATCAGAGCGGCTAAGGTCACAGGGGCACGCTTTACATTTTATAAAGGGTTAGGTGCTAAGCTGGAACGGTCACTCATATCATTCATGCTTGACCGACATACTACAAAGGGATATACAGAAATACTTCCGCCATACATGGTTAATCGAGCTTCAATGATCGGTACAGGTCAACTTCCCAAATTTGAAGAAGACGCATTTAAAGTTATGGGAACGGATTATTTCTTGATCCCTACGGCTGAGGTACCTGTAACAAACCTTTATCGTGACGAAATTTTAGACGGCAGCCAGTTACCAATTCGCCACTGTGCCTATAGCTCGTGTTTCCGCTCTGAGGCCGGTTCGGCAGGACGAGATACACGGGGGCTGATACGCCAACACCAATTTAACAAAGTGGAACTGGTCAAATTCTCTCTCCCTGAGAATTCGTATGAAGAACTTGAATTACTGACTAAGGATGCGGAAGGCATTCTTCAAGAGTTAGAACTCCCCTACCGCGTGATGGCATTATCAACAGGTGATTTAGGGTTTACTTCCGCTAAAACCTATGACTTGGAAGTATGGCTACCTAGCTTTAATACTTATAGAGAAATCTCTTCATGCAGTAACTTTGAGGACTTTCAAGCACGTCGGGCAAACATCCGTTTTCGGAGAGGCCCTAAAGAGAAACCAGAGTTTGTCCATACCTTGAATGGTAGCGGTTTAGCGATTGGGCGTACGGTAGCAGCTATCATAGAAAATTACCAGGATGCCGACGGTAAGGTGCGTGTTCCTAAAGCACTGCAGCCTTATATGGGCGTCAAATATATCGGATGATTGGGTGGAAATTATACCCATTTAAATATATTTTGTAGTTTATTAGAAAACGATAGTTGTTTTTATTGAATATATATGTTATGCTGGTTTTCGGTTGTTTTACATGGAGGGGTGTTCGAGCGGTTTAAGGACCTGGTCTTGAAAACCAGTGATCTCGCAAGGGGTCCGTGGGTTCGAATCCCACCCCCTCCGCCATATATGCGCCTGTAGTTCAGCTGGATAGAGCGTCAGACTTCGAATCTGAATGCCGGGGGTTCGAATCCCTCCGGGCGCACCACTTAATTCTTTAGTAAATTTCCTTTATGAGGATAACTAAGGCCTCGTAGCTCAGGTGGATAGAGCGGGGGTTTCCTAAACCCTGTCTTGCGGAGGTTCGACTCCTCCCGGGGTCACCAACAAAATCGAGGTAACTATGCTTCATCAAGATTGGATGCGTCTTGCGCTTATACAAGCTCAGAGGGCCTTTGAACAAGGGGAAGTTCCGATAGGAGCAGTTGTTGTTCATAATGGTCAAGTGATTGCGTCAGCGCATAATGAAAAAGAACAGAGAAATGATCCTATAGCACATGCTGAGGTCTTAGCAATTCAACGAGCTACTGAAGTACTCGGAAGTTGGCGGTTAACGGATGCTATCTTGTATGTGACGTTAGAGCCTTGCCCGATGTGTGCAGGAGCTATTATACAGTCCCGCTTAAAGCAAATTGTGTATGGATGTGCTGATTTGAAAGGCGGAGCTACAGGTTCAGTAATGAATGTCTTGGACTACACTCTTTGGAACCACCGGGTTGACATCGTTGCGGGGGTTTTGGAAGAAGAATGCTCTGATATCTTAAAATTGTTCTTCAAACGATTGCGCTGATTTTCAGCGTTATTTTACACTAGTCACAGAGTTAGTTTAGGAACGTCCCTTCTCGCCATCATTGGTTCCATGACCAGCGTGCTATATACGGAGGAGTATCGAAGTGGTTATAACGAGAACGACTCGAAATCGTTTGACGGTGTAAACCGTCCGTGGGTTCGAATCCCACCTCCTCCGCCATTACATAGATAAATCAAAGGGCCTTCGCAACTTAACGCGAAGGCCCTTTTTATTGAATATCGACGGAGTGCAGTTTTTGACATCTACTTATAAAGAATTATTTTATCAATTTAATCAAATTTTGAAGGATTTTAACCTTAATTGTGGAATTATGGAAGTAGAAAAGTAATTTAGAAAAGGGAAGTAGTGTAACGAGAGGAGAAAATCAATACATGAAGAAAACAAAAAAAGTTTTAGCTTCCTTAGTTATCACAGGTATGGCACTTACATTGGTACCCTTAAATGCATTAGCAACTGGTACAGTTCCAATTCGCATAGCTGGTACAACTGCTACACAAACTGCAGTGGCGCTCGCAGATCAAACAGGTTGGACGGGCAACGCGATTCTAGCATCCTCAGTTTCTTATGGGATGGTTGATGCTCTGACTGCTGGACCACTCGCTTCATACCTAAATGCTCCTATTCTTCTCACAGGGGCTGGTGCACTGGATGCCGACACCAAAGCAGAACTCACTAAGCTCGCTGTCAAGACAGTGTATGTGACAAGCGGAACTGCTGTAATCAGCCAAGCAGTTCTCAATGAGTTAATAACTATGGGGATTATAGTCGTGCCCCTTGGTGGAGTTGACAAATACGAAACATCGGTAAATATTGCCGATAAAATGGTTGGTGTAACTAAAGTGGCTGTCGCAAACAGCTTGCAAGATGCGCTTTCCATAGCGGCTGTTGCATCTGCTGCTAACGAACCAATTCTCTTAACTACAAAAGACGCACTTCCAGCCAGCGTAGGAGCATACCTAGCTGAAAACCCTGGCATCATAACAAGTGATGTTATTGGCGGAACGGGCGTGATTAGTGAAGCTGTAAAAGCATTGCTTCCAAGCGCAACCCGTCATGCTGGAAATACTGCATATGACACTAACAATCGAGTCATTCAAGACTTCGACGCTTCCTTGACCTATGGTAATGTCTATGTGGCGAACGGCGAGACCGGTATAGATGCCCTTGCTGGTGCACCACTTGCAGCTCAGACAAAGTCAGCTATTGTTCTTACGGATGGGACACTTCCTGCTGTCGCCACTTTCCTGAAAGATAAACTCGTTGCAGGCAGTGTCATTACTGCAATCGGTGGCACAGCCGTTGTTCCTGAAGCTGTACGGACTGGGATGGGTTCGGCTGTCGTCGCGCCTCCCATAGCTATTGCTCAAAGCATTTCGATAAAAGGGTTTGCCTTTAGTCCCGCAGAATTGACCATTAACAAAGGAGATACGGTAACTTGGACGAATGAGGACTCGGCAACGCATACTGTAGTGGGTGGGGTATTACATAGTCAAGACCTAGCCAATGGACAAGCGTTTTCTTTCACATTTACTGAAATCGGAACATACGATTATATCTGTACACACCATCCCTCTATGAAAGGTAAGATCATTGTTAAATAGTCCAGAATCATATGAATGAGCACTATCCCGCTGAAACCAGACGGCGGGATTTTATTTTCGTTGATATTTAATTATCCATATCAATTACTACGGCTAGCCACCAGATCAAACTTTTCATTCGTCCATAGACATAAGCCTATTCCGATGAGTACAAGAGTAAATCCAACCCAGTGATATAAGGACAAACGTTCATCCAAAAGAATAAAAGCTAATAATATGCCGAACACTGGTGCTAGATTTCCAAAAATAGCGGCTTTACCACTGCCAAGTCGGCTGATTCCCTCAAAATTCAGCAATACGGCAATACCGGTTACGATACACCCCATGTAGAGTAAGACGACCATGCTTGTGGCAGTAAAATGCCAGTTTCTATGAAACATTTCCCATATTCCATAGGGCATCAAGAAAATTGTACCGAAGAGGAGAGAATAGACACTTGTAACTAAAGGTGAAAATTTGGCCATTACGCCTTGACCTAGGATTGTGAATAAAGAAACTGCCAGAACATTTATCAGCATAACGAGGTCACTGGGACTTAAGTTTAAAGAAAGTAGCCGAGTGAAGGATCCTTGAGCAATGACGACTAAGAGGCCTGAAAAGGAAAGTGCAATCCCAAACACTCGCAACCTTGAGGGAATGATTCCCCAGCCAAGGGCTAAGAGAGTAATAGTAATTGCCGGTGTCGTGGCGAAAATAATCGAAACATTTGTAGCTGTACTATATTGTATTGACCATAAAAATGTAATATAAGCGACCGTTATCCCTAGAAACCCCATAAGTGCAAAGCGGTATAAATCTTGTCTGCTCGGTGTGGGACTTTGGCGTAGGGAACGCCGGGCCAATGGGAATAGAACTAACAACCCGAACACCCCTCGCAGCACTGCCAAAGCGACGGGTGGAATATCTCCTGAAATGAGACGAGCTGCTACAACATTCCCTCCGTAGAGTAGCGAAGACAATAAGAGTACTATGTACCCCCCCAATTTAAGGTCTTTAGTCTGAATGGATGATGGTTCAAACATTACTTGCCCTCATTTTCATTTGTACTACAGAAGTATTATTTACTTAAATGGCCACAATTGCAATAATATAATCAAGATAATCTTTCGTTTTGCCCGTTGCTTAGGAATATGAGAAGTGCTCTATTATTTGGCTTATCGAATAGAGTTTTATATAATCATCATGAAGGGGTGATAGATTTGAGAGAATTTCTATTTAACCAACTAAAGGTTATCCGTAGTAACACTATTAATGCAGTGAAAGAACTCAGTGAAAGTCAGGCTGATTCGGTACCTGAAGGATTCAATAATAACATTCGCTGGAATCTCGGCCATATTTATCTGGTTCAAGAAAAATTTGCTTTTGCCTTCATACCTCAACCCATGCATATGCCATTGGGGTTTACAGAGCTATTTGGTCGTGACACCAGACCCTCTGAGTGGAAGGCACAACCGCCAATATTACCGGAGCTGATTAAATTATTGGAGGATCAAACGAGTCGAATTAAAGAGAAGCTAGATAACCGGTTAGACGAAGCTGTTGAAAACCCGTTCACCATGCCCTCAGGCTTAACCCTCAAGACGATTGGCGAATTTCTCACATTTTCTATGTATCACGAAGGCATACATGTTCAAACCATTAAAATGCTGAAGAGATTTAGTTCTTAAACCCTAAGGGGCTTCGCGAAGGCGAAGTCCCTTTCCTTAAATGAAGGCCTGCAAAATTTGAGGCTTTTACTTTGTTTAAATCTTCACATTCCTGTGCAGACTGGTATTAGAGGTTAAGATGCTTTTTAGAAACTCTTGCCAAAGACTACTAATACAAGATGTTCAGGAGAGAGAGGTTTAGGCGGTATGAGAGCAACAGGGATTATTATCAGCATGATTGTATTTTTAATAATTGGGGCTTTATGGGGGCCTATCCATGAAGGTAGTGCGATGGAACCCCATAGTATTAATAAATCATTCAATGAAGAGACGGTGCCCGCTCTGACCCCGAACCAACTAATTCGTTTTCACGTTCTGGCGAATTCAGATAGTGACCAGGACCAAGCGTTGAAACGTGCTGTGCGAGATGCCATTCTGAAAGAAGTTTCTCCCCAGTTGGCAACTTCTCAGTCATTAGAGGAATCACGGCTAATTCTTAAGAAGATTCGACCCGATATGGAGGAGATTGGGCGCTCGGTTGTAAAAGCTTGGGGTAAGAATTATACGGTACATACAGAGTATGGGCATTTTAGCTTTCCCACGAAATCCTATGGGTCATTGGTTCTACCGGCGGGTGATTATGAAGCGCTGCGCGTTGTGGTCGGTGAGGGGCAAGGTTCGAACTGGTGGTGTGTGCTTTTTCCTCCGCTCTGTTTTGTCGATATTGATCATTCCACGGCTGTTCAAGTGGATGGAAAACCGGGGATCCCGCTTAAGAACGAATCTAAAGTTTATCCTATAAAACAGACGGCCAAATCTACGGTATCTTCACCGAAAGTGCATTTTTTCTTCTGGGAAATGATAAAACGACTTTTCTCTTGTTAAGTGCGACTTTTGTTAGCTTCCCCCTGGTTTAAGATGGAATCTATCTTATGGTTAATAAAACTGGGTTAATAAAACTTTGGACTTTGTGCATTACATTTATTAACAACACTTTAGCCATTGACTAGCTCGTCGCTTTGCGGTATAATTCCTTTTGTTCACTAAATGTCTAAATAATTTAATATTGTTTTGAGGTTTAATGTGCATGGAGAGGTGGCTGAGTGGTCGAAGGCGCCCGCCTGGAAAGCGGGTACATTGGGCAACCTGTGTCGAGGGTTCAAATCCCTCTCTCTCCGCCATTTTTAAGGACTAGTCAGAAAGTATAAACTTACGTTTATTTAGATCTAAGCCAAAGTATTCGACTTAGGCTTTTTATTTTGCTATAATTGATTTAGCCGTACTAGATGGGGAGGTAGCGGTTCCCTGTAACTTGCAGCCCGCTATAGCAAGGTTTAATTCCCGCGGTAGAGCTTCACCCGTGAAGCAGTCTTTGGTTGGTGGCGATGAGATTTGGGTCTTACGCAACAGGACACTCCGAACCGTGTCAGATCTTGACGGAAGCAGCACTAAGGAGAGCGTTCTGTGTGCCGTGAGGTTGCCTGAATCGAGTTTACTGACCAAGGTAACGTTCGGGGGTGATAGTTCAATCAAGGGTGTACGGCTATTTATAAAATAAAAGAAAGGTGGTCAATGTACCATCTTTTTTGGTATAAACACACTCTGTTTATCGAGGTTGAAAGTATGGCTTATTTAGCACTTTACCGTGAATGGCGTCCAAGAACGTTTAATGAGATCGTTGGGCAAGAGCATATAACGAAAACTTTAGTTAATGCTTTAAAGCAAGGCAAGGTTGCCCATGCGTACTTATTTAGTGGACCTAGAGGTACAGGTAAAACAACCGCGGCCAAGATTCTGGCGAAGGCTTTGAATTGTGAACAACCAGAGGGCGTGGAACCGTGTAATCATTGTGCTTCTTGTATTAGTATTGACCATGGTTCAGCCATGGAGGTTTTTGAAATTGACGCCGCTTCAAATCGAGGAATTGATGAAATTCGTGATTTGCGTGAAAATGTAAAATTAAGCTCAATACAAGGTAAACATAAAGTTTACATTATTGATGAAGTACATATGTTGACGACAGAGGCTTTTAATGCCTTACTTAAGACACTTGAAGAACCTCCTCCGCAGGTTGTATTCATTTTGGCGACGACCGAGGTTCAAAAAATACCTTTGACGATTCTCTCTCGGGTGCAACGTTTTGAATTCCATCGAATTTCAGTGGAGAATATCCAGAATCGATTGATTGAGGTATGCACGTCTTTAAAACGACAAGTCGACTTAAATGCTCTATTGGTCATTGCTCAAAAATCAGAAGGTGGGCTTCGGGATGCCTTGAGTATTTTGGATCAATGTCTCCTTCAGGATGACCCGATCGGTGTGGAAGAAGTGTATCAGGTTCTGGGAATGGTTGGTGAGGCCTTTAGTGCCCAGTTAGTGGACGCGCTACTCTCCTCTGACTACGGTAAGAGCTTAACTTTCTTGTCTGAGGGCATACAACAAGGACAGGATCCGAGGCAAATCGTTAGGGAACTCTTGGATTATCTTCGCCAAATACTCTTGACTGCGGCTACTCGAGAAACGCCTCTCGTCGCACCCCATCTTCAAGAACAGTTGGTCAAACAGAGCGAACAGATTGAAATGCCCCGTTTGTTACGCTGGATCGCTATACTATTACAAGGAGAGGGACAGCTCAAATATGCGTCTAACGCCCGGCTGGCTGCAGAGCTTTTGTTAGTTCAGACCATTCATGAGAGTCAACCGTCATCAATCAGTGGGCAGGAAGACATTTTGAAACGTTTAGCTGCAATGGAGCTGAGGGTTCAAGATCTTCACCTAAACCCTAGGGAAGGTCCTGGAGGGAAGCCTCCCGTCAGTTCTAAAAGCGGGCGGGCGATTCCGAAAGAACTATCTCCACCCCTGAGTATTCCTAAGGTCGATGCCAAAACGGTTGATTTAGGCGACGTGACGAAGGGGTCCCAACTCAACTTAAGCATAGAGATTATTCAGGAACGATGGAATGACGTTTTAGACCAGGTCAAAAAACGTAAAAAATCCACCCAAGCCTTTTTAATGGAAGGGAAACCCGTTCAACTCGAGGAGAATACCTTGACGATCCTTTTTCGTGAAGGATGTTCCTTTCATAAAGATAAGGTCAACCAAAACGAAAATCGACAGACGATTGAAGAAGTTTTAAAGCAACAATTCGGTGTTGCCATAGCTTTAGAAAATTTCATGGAAAATGAGTTTAAAACAAAAGAGACTCCGGATAGCCAAGACTTGAAAAAGCAAGAGCAGGCATTGATCAATAAAGCCAAAGACATGTTTGGACCCGATCTCGTGGTTGTCAATGAGGAATAACACAGGGAACGGGCTTAGAATATAGCATAGATATGTGAACTCGTTGCGCTAACGCGGTAAGGAACACCCACTTATAGAAGTGGGTGTCTTGGAATAAACAAAGGATTGGATGTGTAAACATGGCAGGTTTAAAGGGAATGGGCGGCGGCATGGGTGGTAATATGAGCCAGATGTTAAAACAGGCCCAAAAAATGCAAGAAGATATGGCGAGAGTACAGGAAGAACTTCAGTCTAAAACAGTTGATGCCTCTTCTGGCGGAGGAATGGTCCAGGTCATCGTAAGTGGTAAAATGGAATTAGTTGAGTTGAAAATCAAGCCTGAAGCTGTCGACCCCGAGGACGTTGAAATGCTGGAAGACCTTATTAAGGCAGCATTAAATGAAGGGTTAAGAAAAGCCCAAGAAATGGCCAACAATGAAATGGGTAAACTAACCGGTGGTTTAAAGATCCCCGGATTGTTCTAGGCGATCTATGGATTTTCTACATTACCCACAACCGTTGGCAGATCTTATCAGCAGCTTGGCCCGTCTACCGGGGATTGGTCCGAAAACAGCTGGACGATTGGCCTTTTACCTTCTACAACAACCACGGGTTTCAGAGGATTTAGCCAAGGCCATTGTTGTGGCTAATCGGGATATCAGGAAGTGCTCTATTTGTTCAAATTTTACAGATAAGGATCCGTGTGCAATCTGTCAAAATACGCAAAGAGATCAAACCGCGCTCTGCGTTGTTGAGCATCCACGAGATGTAGTGTCCTTAGAAAAGACGAGGGAATTTAAAGGGCGTTATCATGTTCTGCACGGTGTGCTCTCACCTATGGACGGGATTGGGCCAGAGCAGTTAACCATCAATCAGCTCTTGAAGCGTCTAGATGGAGTTGAGGAAGTGGTCATGGCGCTCAATCCAACCGTCGAAGGAGAGGCAACGTCCTTATATTTGGCGCGGCTTTTAAAACCTTTAGGGATTAAGATAACCCGCATAGCGCATGGCTTACCAGTAGGTGGAGATCTTGAATATGCGGATGAGGTTACGATTGCTCGAGCTTTGGAAGGCCGAAGGCTGCTTTAATTTAGAACGATCAATAGGGCATACACGCTGTTATAAATAGATTCTTAAGTGTGTATGCCTTTGTTCTTGGGATATGGAGATTCCTCTGTGGACTTCTAACTTGGGGCGAGAACGTTCTAATTATTCTGAATTTAATTCTTGACAGATGAAACAGATCAGGGGTATACTATAACAAAGATAATTGCAATAACTGTACAAGAACAGAATAAAGAAAGCTACTTCAGATAAAATGTGAAGAGTTACCCCGCAGTAATAAATGATGAGCATCTACAGGTTGGTGCTAAACTAAGAATTGAATGGTCAAGCAGTCAGACCAGGTCTGACTGCTTTTTTATAAACCATTATTTTATTTTCCGAACTAAAAATTGGGAGATAAAAAAAGAATTACCTTTTATAACGCTTTTAATTAAATTTATCACATGATAGGAGGATGAAAATAATGGCAACGAAAACTATGGATGGTAACGAAGCAGCAGCCCACGCGTCCTACGCGTTTACGGAAGTAGCCGCCATCTACCCCATCACCCCATCTTCTACGATGGCTGAATTAGTCGATGAATGGTCTGCTTATGGACGGAAAAACATCTTTGGTCAGACAGTTAAGGTTGTGGAAATGCAATCTGAGGGTGGCGCTGCCGGTGCGTTACACGGTTCACTGCAGGCTGGTGCTTTAACTTCTACTTACACCGCGTCACAAGGCTTACTCTTAATGATCCCTAATATGTATAAAATTGCTGGTGAGCTTCTGCCGTGCGTATTCCATGTAAGTGCCCGTGCCTTGGCAGCACACGCACTTTCTATCTTCGGCGATCATCAGGATGTCATGTCTGTGCGCGCAACGGGCTTTGCTCAACTTGCCTCAAATAACGTACAAGAAGCATTAGACCTGGGCTTTATCGCTCATCTTACAACGATTAAATCGCGTGTACCGTTCGTCCATTTCTTTGACGGATTTCGTACGTCTCATGAAATCCAAAAAATTGAAGTGCCGGAATATGAGGAAGTGGCAAAACTTTTAGATATGGAAGCGGTTCAAGCCTTTCGTGATCGTGGTTTGAACCCTGAGCATCCTGTTCTACGTGGAACAGCTCAAAATCCGGACATCTATTTCCAAGGCCGCGAAGCGTGCAATCCTTTCTATGATGTGATCCCTGACATGGTCGAACATTATATGCAAGAATATAAGAAGCTCACTGGCCGTGAATATCATCCATTCCAATATTACGGCTCAGACGATGCTGAGTATATCATCGTAGCCATGGGCTCGGTCTGTGACACGATAGAGGAAACTATCGATTACCTCGTAGCAAAAGGAGAAAAGGTTGGAGTTGTTAAAGTCCACCTCTACCGTCCATTCTCCAGTGATTATTTCTTTAAAGTATTACCACAAACCGTTAAGAAAATTGCGGTCCTTGATCGTACCAAAGAAGCAGGCTCCTTAGGGGAACCTCTTTATCTAGATATTAAAGAAATTTTCTACGCTAACGATATCAAACCAGTGATCGTCGGCGGCCGTTATGGCTTAGGTTCTAAAGATACGACGCCTTCCCAAATACTAGCGGTGTACAAAAATCTTAAGTCTGATAGCCCGAAAACTGGTTTTACCATCGGCATCGTGGATGATGTAACCTTTAAATCGTTGGCTGAAGATGAGATTATCGATACTGCACCTGAAGGAACTATTTCCTGCAAATTCTGGGGTCTTGGTTCAGATGGAACTGTTGGGGCTAATAAGCAAGCGATTAAGATCATAGGGGATCACACCAAGCTTTATGCGCAAGCTTATTTCCAATACGACAGTAAGAAATCCGGGGGGAACACGATTTCCCATCTCCGCTTTGGCAAGAAACCCATTAAATCACCATATTATGTCACAGGAACCAATTACATCGCTTGCTCTAATCAAACGTATGTATACAAATATGACCTCTTAAAAGGCCTGAAACAAAATGGTAACTTTGTCTTGAACTGCAACTGGACAGCTGCAGAACTGGAAGAAAAACTTCCAACTACTATGAAGCAATCCATTGCCAATAAAAAGGTTAATTTCTACATTATCGATGCTATAGCAATCGCTAATAAAATAGGCCTAGGTTCTCACATAAATCTGATCATGCAATCAGCTTTCTTTAAACTTGCCAACGTGATTCCGGTCGAAGAGGCCATTGACTATCTGAAAGATTCCGTCTCGAAAATGTATGGCAAAAAGGGTAAAAATGTTGTGGACATGAACGTTGCCGCTATTGATCTCGGGGTATCTTCCCTTGTTAAAGTGGAGGTTCCTGCGTCTTGGGCCAATGCAGACAACGCTCAGACTCAAGCTGCAGCTGCGGTTGAAGAGCCTGAATACATCACGAAATTTCTCCGCCCTGTAAATGCTATGGAAGGAGATAGCCTACCAGTCAGTACTTTCCTAGGTCGTGAAGATGGAACTGTACCTCTAGGAACCGCGGCTTTCGAAAAGCGTGGTATCGCGGTCATCGTACCTGAGTGGCAGATGGATAAATGTATTCAGTGTAATCAATGTTCGTATGTTTGTCCGCACGCATGCATTCGCCCGTTCTTAATGAACGAGGACGAAGTGAAAAATGCTCCTGAGACGTTCACAGCCAAAAAAGCGAATGGTAAAGAGGCAGTAGGTCTGCAATTCCGTGTTCAAGTGAGTCCGTTGGATTGCACCGGGTGTGGCAACTGTGTTGAAGTTTGTCCTGCTAAAGGTAAGGCACTTGTTATGGAACCAGCCGATGAACAAATCGAAAGCCAAGCTAAGAACTGGATGTATGCGACTACCCTGACTAACAAGGGCGAGCTTTTCAACATGACCTCGGTAAAAGCAAGTCAGTTTGCACAACCTCTACTTGAGTTTAGTGGAGCATGTCCAGGGTGCGGTGAGACTCCATATATTAAACTTATTACGCAACTTTACGGCGACCGCATGATGATTGCCAATGCTACCGGATGTACCTCTATCTGGGCTGGAAGCGCTCCTGCTGTTCCCTATACGACGAATGTAGAAGGTAAAGGACCGTCCTGGGCTAACTCTTTATTCGAAGATAACGCCGAGTTTGGTTATGGAATGTATGTGGGCGTTAAACAAATCCGTGAAAAACTCGTGGATTTGATGAAGCAAGCAACTGAGATGGAAATTGGCTCTGAGCTGAAAGAAGCTTGCCAAGAATGGCTTAAGGGCTGGGATGACGCGGAAGCCTCCAAAGCAGCGGCAGCGAAGATTTTGGCGAGTCTTAAAGGATACGTTGGCGATAACAAAGTCCTCGCAGAAATTCTGGTTAAGCAAGATCATCTCATTAAAAAATCTCAGTGGATCATCGGTGGAGATGGTTGGGCGTATGATATCGGATTTGGGGGATTAGACCATGTCTTAGCTTCGGGAGAAGATGTGAACGTACTAGTAGTCGATACTGAAGTCTACTCCAATACCGGCGGGCAATCCTCTAAATCGACTCCATGCGCAGCAGTTGCCAAGTTTGCGGCAGCTGGTAAGAAGATTCGCAAGAAAGACCTTGGGGCTATTGCAATGAGTTATGGCTATGTCTATGTAGCGCAAATTGCGTTGGGTGCAGACATGGCTCAAACGCTCAAGGTGATTAAAGAAGCAGAAGCGTATAAAGGACCTTCGTTGATTATCGCTTATGCTCCTTGTATCAATCATGGTATCAAAGCAGGTATGAGCAAGAGCGTACAAGAGGCGAAGAAAGCCGTTGACTCTGGTTATTGGCATCTCTATAGCTTTAACCCGGATCTGATGGATCAAAGCAAGAATCCATTTAGCCTAGATTCTAAAGAGCCGACGACGCCCTTCCGTGAGTTCATCATGGGCGAAGTTCGTTACTCTTCCTTGCTAAGTGCCTTCCCAGATAGTGCAGAGGATCTTTTTGTGAGTGCTGAAAAGTACGCAAAGATTCGCTATGATTCCTACAAACGTCTGGCTGAGCAAAAGTGGGATTAGAACTTAAATCGTAGAATTAGCAAAAGAACATGATTCGAAAGAGAGCAGGTTAATCTGCTCTCTTTTTTTGTACTTATCCTTAAGCAATGCCTACTCTTCATTCCCTTCGGACTTGGAGCAGTTCTACTTTGTTCTAACATGCATAGAATGTACTATGTTTAGGCAAAGGAGGATTTCCATGACCTTTGTTTTTTTAGGATTATTTATTGTTTTATTGGTGTTAATTGTTCGTTCCTCATTAGGACAACCTCGAGTATTGCTTAAGGTTTCAATACATATTTTGGGTGGTATTGTTGGACTTTGGCTTTGCGATTTACTATTAAGTGTCTTTGGGTTAGATATTCCAATTAATATTTTCACAATTTTACTCGTCGGTTTCTTGGGATTTCCTGGGGTTATGGCACTGTCTGTGTTGCAGTTACTTGGAATTTAGTATTAGTCTCCACAATGGTTATTTTATTTTTCGACAACATCAGACTTACTGTATAAAAAAGACTCGAAAAAAGAGATGCATTGCATCTCTTTTTTCGACGTATTACAAAATATTACACCCCTTTTACTCAGAGGCATTGGTAATGAGGATAACCATAGTCGATGTATTAAGGCTTAGTGTCAGGGGGTAGGGTTCACGGATCACGTAGGGATTCAGGAATTGCCTCTTCCTCCGAATAATCAGCTCGTTGTCGGACAAAATAAGCTCGATAGGTAGGGAGGGAGAAAACGTGCGCAGTTGGTTGAAAATGATCAAAGAACTTACCATTCGTCCAAAGGGAGAACGGCAGATACGGAAGTCTCCCTCGTATTCTTTCGACGAGGACATGAAGAAGCCTTTATCTGGGATAAAGGTGAAGGAGATTCTAGGGAGTAGTAGCGATGTCGTGTTTCGGGAATTCTTTATAGAAGGAAAAGAACGCATTCCCTGTTTATTAGCGGCAGTGGATGGAATGGTCGACAAAAATCAATTGGATCAGTTTATCCTAAAGCCTCTCATGGTGGATTTGGCGGGACATTCGGAAGTAACTCAACTGACATTAGCAAATGTTGTGGATAGAACACTCCAGAGTATACTTCCAGGACTCGAGTTTAAAAAGATAACGAAAATGGAAGAAGCGATCAATGCAATTTTGTCCGGTGATGCTGTTATTTTCTTCGGCGATACCACGGAAGCTCTTGTTTTCGGTGCGAGGGGATGGCCTAGTCGCGGCGTTGCTGAACCGATCACCGAGTCGATTGTCAAAGGTCCGCGTGAGGGATTTTCAGAAACTCTCCGAACGAATACCTCACTTTTGCGGCGCAAGATCAAACATCCCTCCTTACGAATAATCTCGTTAAAACTTGGAAACTTGACGAATACCGATCTCGTAGTTACTTATATCGATAAAGTAGCAAGTCCAGATATCGTCGCCGAAGTTTTCAGAAGGCTAGGCACCATTAAGATGGATAGCATGCTAGGGAATGGATATATCGAAGAAATGATTGAGGATAATCCCTATTCGCCCTTTCCTCAAATCGCCTTTACGGAGCGTCCAGATGTCCTGGCGGGAAAGCTTCTGGAAGGGAAAGTGGGCATTATTGTCGACGGAACTCCCATTGTACTTGTGGTTCCAGCAATAATGACACAGTTTTTAAATGTCAATGAAGACTATTACCAACGGGCTATGGTTGCAGTTCTTTCTCGCTTTGTCCGGTATTTAGGAGCATTTGTAGCTATGTTGGCCCCTAGCATCTATATAGCGGTGACAACGTTTCATCAGGAAATTATACCAACAGATCTGCTGATGAGCATATCGGTAGGACGGCAAGGAGTACCCTTACCAGCCCTTTTAGAGGCCTTAACTATGACAGTTGTTTTAGAAATATTGCAGGAAGCAGGGCTTCGCTTGCCAAAACCGATTGGACAGACCATCGGAATTGTAGGGGCACTTATTATCGGGGATGCTGCAGTGAAGGCCGGACTGGTCACCCCCCTGATGGTGATTATGATTGGATTGACAGCTGTAGCGAGTTATGCAATTCCGACCTTCGACTTGGGTCTGGCTGTTCGGATCATTCGATTTCCATTTATGGTTTTGGCGGGTTTTCTGGGTTTCTTCGGGGTCTCTGTGGGTCTCTATGTGGTCACAATTCATCTGTTAAGCCTTCGTTCTTTCGGAGTGCCTTATCTAAGTCCGATTGCGCCTTTACGTATTCGGGCCTTGTTGCAAGATACGTTTGTTCGGGCGCCATGGTGGGCGTTAAAGCGCCGTCCTCAACTTATTGACGTTGAGGAACCCCGATCAGGAAAGAAAGGGTAACTATGGAAAGAATCTCAACACATCAATTTATGACCTTGGGGGCAGCAGTTCTCATGGGTACAACGTTTCTCCCAGTCGCCTCGATCGCTACTGGAGCAGGTGGGCGGGATGGGTGGATGAGCGTCTTACCAGGATTTGCTATGGTCATTCCGTATAGTTTAATGGTACTTTCGCTGCTGGCACAATATCCGAACAAGAATTTGTTGCAAATTTCAGAAGCTCTCTTAGGAAAATGGATCGGAAAATGTATAGGTGTCATTTATATTTCTATTACGGGATATTTTGGCGGCTTGTTGCTAAGTCAATGCGGGGACATATATGAGCGATCGATTATGCCATTAACGCCCCTTTGGCTGTTCTATCTAGGAGGGCTTTTACTTGTTTTCTACACAGTAAGCTCTGGGGTCGAAGTGTTTGCTCGTTTCTCCGAAATTGTTTTTCCTATGATCGTCATCGCGTTGGTTCTGAATATTGGGCTCTCCATACCGCGGATGGAACAAGGAGAACTTCTGCCTATTTTAAGTGAGGGTCTTAAACCGATTTTTTCCGGGGCATTCAAAATTATGCCATTTGCAATGGAGTATATCCTCTTCTTAGCGGGGATCCTGACTTTTCTACCCAACAGTAAAAAAGAGCTTGCTCAATTGAAGAACGGGGTTTGGCGAGCTGTTTTCTTGGTGGGAATTCTTGACATGTTGGTTGTCCTAATTCAAATTCTTGTTTTTGGGCCTGAAGAAGTCAACCGTTTGGTGTACGGTTTACTTGTATTAGGGAAGATTGTGGAAATAAGTAGGACGGTCTCAGGGGTTGAATCCCTATTTATGGGGGTTTGGCTTGGGGCCTCAGTCGTAAAAATCAGCGCTTTCTTCTTCACGGTGACTTGGGGCCTGGAAACTGTCTTCGGCTTCAAGGGAGTAAAGTGGAACTTGGCAGTGTGCGCTGTATTTTTAGGGATCGCTTTTGGGTTTGTCAGAGGACATTCTTTATTTGTGGAAATTACCTTGGTCGACGACTATCTGATATTGCCGTTTGCCTCCGTTTGGATACCTATTCTTTGGGGAGTCTCTCGCTGGAAGAAGGGAGCGGGTGTTCAATGAAACGAAATGGCTGCAGAGTGGGACTGGTATTAATATTGATTACAGGGCTTTTATTTATCACGGGGTGCTGGGGAAAACGGGAAGTGGAGGAATTAGCCCCTCTCATCTCCATTGGATTCGATCTTGGCCAGAAACCCAATACCTATCTAGTAACTGGACAATATGCCTTGCCAAATAAAGGTGCAGCAGGGGCAGAAGTAAAAGACTGGACGATGAGCTTTGAGGCTTCAAGTCTCAGGGAGGCCTATGAGATGACTTACAAGATCTTAAATCGCACACCGTTTAATGGTTCAGTGAAGGTGATCGTCATTGGCGAGGATATGGCGAAAGCAGGTTTTAAGGATATGTTGGATTTCACACAACGCTTTTCTGAATTCCGTCGGACAATCTACCTTGTTTTGACCAAAGGGAAAGCTCAAGATGTATTAAATGTGAAATTGCGCAATGGAGAAATGCCAGCTATGAGTATTAAAAATCACCTCGAACAAGGAGATGAGTTATCCAGCTTCCCTACAGTCCGTCTGGGACATTATTTAACTATTTTAGGTAGAAAAAGTACGGCGCCAATCATGCCGTTGGTTAAGAGTATAAAGTCCGGGGACGGGGGCATCGAATACAAAGCCGAGGGAAAGGATGGGGCCGAAGAGATACAGTTAGAAGGCGCGGGGGTATTTCGAGGGGATCGCTTGGTTGATCTTTTGACGGACGAAGAAACCAAAGGGTACATGTGGCTAGAGAACAATGTCGTGCATCGCTTTATTAACACGGTGGGTCTCGAAGAAAGTAAAGTTAACTTTAGTGCGCATGTCCTAAAATCCACGACAAAATACAAAGTGGCAGATACGAACGGGAAAATAGAGTTACAATACCAGATCAAAGCAAGTGTTGCTGTCGAGGAAGTTCTGGGACAGAATGAACAACTGTCAGAGACGGAGTGGGTGGAGCTTATGAAAGGGGCAGAAAAAAGCTTTGCCAAGGTGATTGAGAAAGAATGCGAGCTTTCTATTCAGAAGGAAAAACAGTTGAACCTTGATTTTTTGGGAGTTGGTCGTCACATCGAAGAGAGAAATTCAGCGTATTGGAAGACTGTGAAGGATCAGTGGGCAGAAAAGATCGCAGATTTCCCAGTTTCAGTGAATGTAGAAGTTACAGTTCATCATTCGGGAATGTCAAACAACAGCGTGATTAATTCAACGTCAGAGAGGCAAGAATAGGGATAGAAGCAAATAGGGGGAATATAACAATGATGAAGGATAGCTATACCCAAACACAAATATTTGAAGAAAATCATGAAAAAGTAACAGAGCATGAAACCTTTGCGAACGAGGGGAAGATCCTCCCAGTATGTTATCGTTGCGCTCAAGTCCCAAAAAATGGGCTTTACGACGGTTTCCGGGTCGAGGGGATGTTTTTTTGTTCGGATTGCCAACTAGAGCTGTTCACAGCTGAGCAGGGCTCCCCAGAATATCAAGAATTTATTTTTTTAATCAAAGAAATTCTTTTGTAAGGGCCTAATGCCCCGTGTGCCAACTGAATTTTGCGCGTAAGGGCACGATGCAATCGTGCCCTTAGGTTGTAGATGATAATTTTCCTAATTTATGTTAAACTATAGGGAATGCCATGTGTCAACTATAATTTAACGTGAATAAGTCAGATAAATGGAGGTTCATCGTTGGTGGGTGATCTTGGAGCGGGATTGAGCCATTATCAGAAACAAGGATTTTGCTCTTTCCATACTCCTGGCCATAAAGGTCGACAGGAGTTTTTTAATGGCTCGGACTTTCCGGGTTTTGACTTAACAGAGCTTCCTGGACTTGATATGCTTCATTCGCCGAGTGGTATTATTGCTGAGGCACAAAAACGGGCGGCTGAAATTTTCGGAGCAGAGGAAACGTTTTTCCTTATCAACGGAGGAACGGTTGGAAATCAAGCGATGTTTCTTGGCTTGGAAGACACCACTTCTAAACGAGTTGTTGTGGAGAGAAGTTCTCATCGCTCCGTTATGTCGGCATTGGTCTTAAGTGGATTGAAGCCGGAATACATTATGCCTACTATTCATCCTGACTTTAACCTGGCGTTGGGCCTTGACGTCGAGAAGCAACAGATTCCATGGCAAGAGGTCTCTGCCTGCCATGTCACTTATCCTAGTTATTATGGGACAGCCTTTGAATTAAATCGATTAATTGCTGAAAGAACGCGTTTGGGATCTAATACACCGATCCTTGTTGATCAAGCACACGGTTCACATTATCTTGGACCACTATTTCCTCCAAGTGCTTTGAAGCTTGGCGCAGACCTGGTCTTACATAGTTCGCATAAAACTCTAAGCGCCTTGACTCAGTCTGCCATGCTACATGTTCAAGGGTCTAGAGTCTCTCGTACCCGGTTAAAGCAAAGTCTCGAACTTCTACAATCCTCAAGCCCGAGTTATTTGCTTCTCGCCTCGTTAGAGCGGGCCGGAGAATTTGCGTTAGATTTTGGACGTTGGGAGTGTCTGAGAGAAGAAGTTGCCGAGCTACATCGGAAAGTGGGTAAAAGTTTCCGTATTCTGTCGCAAAAAGATGTTGGAGCGTATGGCATTCACACGGTAGATTGGTCTAAAATTCTTATCAATACGTTGGAGATGGGGGTCCCTGCCCCTCTTTGTGTGGAGTACCTTCGAGAAGGTTACGGCATTGAACCGGAGTTATGGGATGAAGAAAACATTCTCTTTATGTTAGGAATTGGGAACACGCCGGAGGATATCCGAAGGCTCACGAAGGGGTTAGAAAGTTTAGCAAGTTTCACTTCTTCAGTTGGCTTTTCTGAATCAATAAAGAGAGTGCAAGACCGGGCTGGGAATCTTCCTTTACCTCATCTAGTTCTTTCCCCACGGGAAGCCTTTTTTGCCCATAAACGCCAAATCCCTCTTAAGGAAAGTTTAGGACATATTGTTGGAGAAACGATCTCGCCTTATCCACCTGGAATTCCTGTCGTTGTGATGGGTGAACAAATGACTTGCGAAGTTCTGGATAAACTACTCACTGCAGGAGAAGGTCGTTGGCAAGGGTGGGACGGTTTTGAAAGTCAAACAATTTGGATTGTCGAGGAGGGTTAAGGGATGAAAATGGTGATCGCGATTGTTCAAGACAAGGATGTTGGTAAGCTTCTAGAAAGTGTGACACGAGTTGGATTACGCGCAACGCGTTTGGCTAGTTCGGGAGGGTTCCTACGTTCAGGCAATACGACGTTGCTCTTCGGGGTAGAAGAGGCACGATTAGAAGGCCTTCTCTCGATGATCCGCGAGACATGTCACCAACGGGAAGAGATGTTGACTCAAGCCCAACCTATTATGGGGCCGGTGGACGCTTATATTCCCTTCCCTATAGAAGTTCCGGTCGGTGGAGCGACGGTATTCGTTCTGGATGTTGAACAGTTTATAAAGGTGTGACGATATGAATCTACAGTTAGCACTTTTGGAGAAGGCGGCACGTGAAAACCGATTGGCACATCTCTTACTGTTCCACGGTGGAAGTGCGCTGCATCAGAGGGAAGTGGCTCTTCGGTTAGCGCAGATATTAAACTGTAGTCAGCCTACGCCGGAGGGTCCGTGCCAAAGTTGTTCGGCTTGCCGTAAGATTCTCAGTGGAAATCATCCGGATGTCTTATGGTTGAAACCGCTTAAAACGACCATCGGAATTGAGCAGGTCCTGGCATGGCAACAAAAGGTATATCTTAAGCATTACGAGGGGAACTATAAGGTTTCGGTCATCGAGCAAGCTGATGCAGTAACATTACCAGCAGCAAATGCACTCTTAAAGGTTATTGAAGAACCGCCGGAGCGGACCGTTATTATATTAAGCGCCGAGAATGCAGAGGGGATTTTACCCACGATACAGAGTCGCGCACAGCTGGTTTATTTCCCAAATCTTTCTGAAGAAACTTGGCTAACTGGCTTGGGAGAGGTAGATCAGCAAGAAGCAACTCGAGCCTTTCAGCTAAGTGGGAAGAACCAAAATTTGGCGACAGCGATTCTGCAGCATGGTGTACCAATGCTGCAAGAATGGATTGAAAAGTTTCGTACTGCAGTGGAAGAAAAAGATTTTCTTAAGCTTTTTCCTCTTTTCCCAATCGATAAGAATCAAGCCGTTCTTTATTTGCAAGTCATGGCGGTACAGACGCAAGAAGGGATTCAAAAAGGTGCTATTCGTCCTTTTGAACTCTTAGCGATCGGAAAAGCTGCTGATGTACTTCGGCAACAAGTAAATCCGAGGCTTGTGATCGAAGTGTTAGCTTTAGAATTATTCCAACAAGGAGGGGCTCTCTGTGATTGAGGTTGTAGGCGTCCGCTTTAAACACGCCGGGAAAATATACTATTTCTCCCCGGGAGACCTTATACTTGCTGCTTCTGATAAGGTGATTGTTGAAACAGCAAGGGGTATTGAATTTGGGGAATTGGTCATTCCCCCTCGTCAAGTTGCTGACGAGGAAGTGATTCTGCCTTTGAAACAGGTCATGCGAAAAGCGACTGCAGAGGATGAGCAGTTCGTCGAACATAATAAAACAAAGGAAGCTGACGCTTTCCAAATCTGTCTGAAAAAAATTACAGAGCATCAGTTGCCGATGAAATTAGTCGATGTTGAATATACATTTGACGGAAATAAGATTATTTTTTCCTTTACGGCGGAGGGACGAGTTGACTTCAGAGAATTGGTCAAGGACTTAGCAGCCTTATTTAGGACGCGCATAGAGCTACGTCAAATTGGGGTGCGCGACGAAGCCAAAATGCTCGGAGGAGTCGGTTCTTGCGGACGGATTCTCTGTTGTTCTTCATTTTTAGGAGATTTTGAGCCGGTCTCGATTCGAATGGCTAAAGATCAAAAGCTCTCTCTTAACCCGACTAAAATTTCTGGAATTTGCGGTCGTCTTATGTGCTGTTTAAAGTATGAAAATGGTTGTTATAAATCCGAAGACAAAGAGCATTGTTGTCGTAACAACGCTCAAGTAGGGGAAAAAACGGCGGAAACTCTAGAAGGAGCTAACTCTTCAGCAGACAGTTCCTTATCGGCTAAAGCCAACGGCAAACTGCGTTGCAATAGGAAAGGGGAAAAGCCCAAAGGAAAGAGTGAGAGAGTATGAGTCAGTTGACCCAAGCGCTTACAGAAGTGGAAGAAAAATTACGCTCCCTTCTTGAAGAGGTTAACCGCTTAAAACCTTATGTTCAAGCTTTGGAGGAAGAAAATATTAAGTTAAAACGGGAATGGACTCTTCCAGAAAAGGAAACTGAGCGGGTCATAGCCAATGCTGAACACATTCAAGGGGTAGCCCATGATAATCTTGTGCGCCTATATCAAGAAGGTTTCCATGTCTGCCACCTGCATTTCGGGCAACCATTAGAAGGGGATTGCCTGTTCTGCATGGGTTTTCTGAGGAAAGATTAATATATTCCAGGCAAGGAGTCTAAGTTATGTTGGCTAAAGGTACGTTGTATGTATGTGCAACGCCAATTGGAAATTTGGGAGATATAACAGTACGAGTTTTGGATACGTTACGCGAAGTGGATTTGATTGCTGCTGAGGATACGCGGCATTCTCGAAAGCTTACGCAACACTACCAGATTACGACACATATGACCAGTTATCACGCGCATAATGAGAAGAAAAAATCTCTTGAACTGGTGGAGAAACTTAAATGTGGGCAAGCGGTTGCGCTCATTACGGATGCAGGTCTACCAGGGATTTCAGATCCAGGATGTGAGCTAATTCGTCTTTGTTATGCGGAGAATATTCCGGTCGATGTCCTACCTGGACCTAATGCAGCACTCACGGCGCTGGTCTTATCTGGAATGCCGACGGAGCATTTTGCTTTTCATGGATTTTTACCCTCTGCAACAGGTGAACGCAAAAGAAACCTAGAACACCTGGCGACGCTCCCTCAGACACAAATTTTCTACGAAGCCCCTCATCGTCTGGTGGCAACACTACGAGGGATGTCTGAGTGCTTTGGAGACCGTTCAGCAGCCGTGGTGCGTGAGTTAACGAAACTGCATCAAGAAGTACACCGTGGAACGGTCTTAGAGTTAAAAGAATTCTTCGAGCTGACTGCACCTCGTGGAGAGTGTTGCATCATTCTTGCGCCCTACGTTCCTGTCAAACCAGTCGGTGGCCCAGCAGAATGGTGTCAAGAGGTCAAAGAAGGGATCCGCCGTGGATTGAATAAGAAAGATGCCATGAAAGAAGTAGCCAAGCGCTATGGGGTAAGAAAACCAGAGGTTTATCAGGCGCTTCTCGACGAAGCTGAACAATAGAAAAAGAAGGCCTTCACGGCCTTCCTAATTATTTCATAGATTGATCTGTCCTATAACCGTTGTCGACTATGTAACCAGTTACAAAAATTAAACGGCTTTCGACTCTGATTCCACGGTATTCGCTACGGTTTCTCCCATAGCAATTGCACATTCACGGCAGACGTTCTTGCCATGGAAAAGTTGATTATCGCTTGCATTACCACAAAATACACAAGCAGGCTCATACTTTTTAAGGATGATCTTTTCTTGATCCACATAAATTTCCAGAGCATCTTTCTCGTCAATCCCTAAAGTTCGGCGAAGCTCGATGGGTAAAACTATACGACCAAGTTCATCTACTTTTCTCACAATCCCAGTTGATTTCATCATATTTGCTCACTCCTTTTAACAACAACATTCGACAGGAAACTACAGACTTATGATACCAATCGTTCCATTTAAAGTCAACCCCTTTTTCGTAGTTTTTAGTAATTTTTATCTAGTTGAGGAATAATTTGTAAAGCGAAATTGCCTCGAAGTCCCGTATTATGGGTATACTTATCATAAATTGAACAAATTATAGTTATTCTTATAAATATTAAGATGGGAGACGTAAAGGTGAAATATTACATAACAACTCCGATTTTTTATCCGAACTCTAGCCCGCATATCGGAACAGCCTATACAACGGTTGCAGCAGATACGATTGCCCGTTATCACAGATTACGGGGCGATGATGTTTACTTCTTAACCGGGACGGATGAAAACGCCCAGAAAATTGTACGGACAGCCGAAGCCAATCATACAGACCCTAAAATTTATGTTGATGGCGTGGTAAAACGATTTAAAGAATTATGGAAAGCCTTAGATATCTCTAATGATGACTTTATTCGTACGACTGAAGAACGTCATCAAAAAGTAGTTCAACAAATTTTTACCAAGCTATATGAACAAGGTGATATCTATAAATCTGAGTATTCAGGTTGGTATTGTACACCATGTGAAACGTTCTGGATGGAGAATAAGCTGATCGATGGCAAATGCCCTAATGAGGATTGTGGCCGTGATGTGGAATTGCTAAAAGAAGAAAGTTATTTCTTCCGACTTTCAAAGTATCAAGATGCTCTGCTTAAGCACATTGAAGAGCATCCGGAATTCATTCAACCGGTTTCCCGTCGTAACGAAATGTTGCGATTCATTGAAGGCGGGCTAGAGGACCTTTGCGTCACGCGCACGACATTTCAGTGGGGGATCAAGGTACCTTTTGATCCAAAACATGTTGTATATGTCTGGTTGGATGCACTCATTAATTATATTTCAGCGCTTGGTTATCCTGATGGGGAAAATTATAAACGATATTGGCCTGCCAATGTACATTTAATGGGGAAAGATATTGTGCGCTTCCATGCGGTGATCTGGCCTATCATTCTAATGGCCTTAGATATTCCTCTTCCTCAGATTATTTATGGTCACGGCTGGTACTTGAGCAAAGAAGGCGGTAAAATATCTAAATCTCGGGGAAATGTGCAGGATTCATTTGAGTTAATTCAAAGATATGGTTCAGATGCTATCCGTTATTTCTTGTTGCGTGAGCTGCAAGTGGGAACAGATGGTACGTATTCTGAAGATAATGTGGTTGAACGCCTAAACGGTGATCTAGCCAATGATTTTGGAAATTTTGTATCGCGTAGTTTGGCGATGGTTGTCAAGTACCGGGAGGGGATTGTACCTCGTCCAGGGCAGGATAGTGCACTGGAGACGGAACTGAAAGCATTGAGTCATGAAGTTAAAGAAGCGGTCGAAGCCTGCTTTGAAAGGTTCGACCCGGCGAGTGCACTTGAAAATATTTGGCGTTTTGTGGCACGTTGTAATAAATATGTCGATGAAACAGCCCCTTGGGGCTTAGCAAAACAAGCAGATCAGCGGGAACGATTAGACACTGTCCTTTATACATTTATGGAATGTATTCGGATTATGGCAGTTTTGACGGCTCCGTTTATGCCGGGATTACCGTCCCGAATTTGTGTGCTCCTAGGCAATGATGTGGGGTTGATCCGATGGGAAGAAGCGGATCGGTGGGGCATATTAGATCATGGAACGCTAGTACAAAAGGGAGAACAGCTTTTCCCTAGAATTGATATTTCCCAATATACATCAGCAGAGGAGACGGAAAAAGTGGATTTGGTTCAAACTAAAACCTCAGAAACCTCAGAAACACCTGAACTTGTATATGAGCCCATCAAAGATGAAATTAGTATCGAGGAATTTTCCAAAATCGATTTGCGCGTTGCAAAAGTTCTAAGTGCGGAAAAAGTAGAAAAGACGGATAAACTTATGAAGCTAGAAGTAGAAGTGGCCGGCGTTGTGCGCACGGTGGTTTCAGGTATCGCCAAACACTATGCCCCAGAAGACCTGGTCAACAACTACGTTGTATTGGTTGCTAATTTGAAACCAACAAAGTTGAGAGGAATCATGTCCCAAGGTATGATCTTGGCAGCATCACAAGGGGAAGTCTTGGAGGTCCTAATAGTCAACAAGAATCTGCCTGGAGGGGCACAGGTCAAATGATTTGGGATACGCATGCACACTTAGATGACCCGGGCTTTACGGAAGATTTCCAGGAAGTCGCGTTCCGTATGAAGTTAGCGGAGATTGCTCGGGTAACAAATGTGGGATATGATCTTCCTTCTTCCGAACGGTCTGTTCTGCTGGCACAAAACTTCGATTTTATATATGCTGCAATTGGCGTTCATCCCCACAATGCCCAAGGGGTCACGGATGAAACTTGGGAGGAGCTCTTAAGGTTGGCAAAACAACCGAAAGTGTTAGCCTGGGGCGAAATTGGTCTAGACTATTATCGCGATCTGTCTCCACGCCCAATTCAAAAAGAGATCTTCATTCAACAGATTAAATTAGCAAATGAAGTCGGCTTACCAATTGTTATTCATAATCGGGATGCCCATCAGGATGTGCTGGAGATTGTAAAAGCTCATCCCCCGGAGTACGGTGGTGTATTTCACTGCTATTCTGGGTCATGGGAAATGGCAAAAATTCTTTTGAACCTGGGCTTCTATCTTTCGTTTGCAGGGCCGGTAACGTATAAAAACGCCCGCCACACGGTTGAGGTAGCGTCCCATGTCCCGACGGACCGGTATCTTGTAGAGACAGATTCTCCATATTTAACTCCGGAACCGAGACGGGGAAAGCGTAATGAACCAACCTATGTCCGGGAAGTTGTTAAGAAACTCGCTGAGATCAAGAACTTGTCGTTTGAAGACGTTGCTTCTCAAACTATGCGTAATGCAGAAACCGTTTTTAGAATAGGACCTTCGCTGTAGAAGGTTCTTTTTTTTATTCTCCTTCATAGGTTTTGTTAAGGGGGGATTCAATGTATTCGCTACCGATTACCACGTTTTCCGATTATTGGCGTACAACCAGAATTTGGACCTCATATCTAGGCAGTTTGGCGTTGTTCGCTGCCGGTACGCGGTATTCAGCTCTAGGAGCTCCAGATGGAACGCAAACGTTGCAATTGCCATATCAGATGACCACACAATCCTTGACAACAAAGAACCCAAGTACAGAAGTAGTTTTTTCTGACTATCGGAAGAGGGTATCCAGTCAGGGTACAACCGGCCAGGATACGATTAGCCAGGATATAGTTATTCAGGGTGCACTTAATCGAGGAGTATTCAGTCACGGTACGATCAGCCGCGGTGAAGTTAGCAGAGGCCTTACTAGCCAAGAATTAGTCAAACAAGCAATGCCAAGCGAAGAAGAACCAAGGCAAGCAGTACTAACCGAAGGAGCTGGAGATAGGATAACTAGTAGAATCAACGTAGAAGAAAAGGAAATCCCATTTGACACGCAATATGTCGAGTCGGATGAACTTCTTCCAGGCACGAGTGAAATACAGGAAGAAGGGGAAACCGGTATATACCGTCAGGTGGTCAAGACGTTCGAGATTGGGGGGCAGCCTGTCGATCAGCAAATACAATCCTCATTGGAGCTAAAAAGCCCGAAAAAGGAAGTGATTCTACGAAACTCCAAACCAGTTCCGAAGAAGCAAGTAATTGTGCAGAACGCTAAACTAGCTGTGGAAGAAAACTTTGGATTAAATCAAGCGAATATTAGTAAAACACTAACCGTCGAGGCGACGGCCTACACGTTTACTGGAAATAAAACGGCTACAGGGGTTGAGCCAAGAGAAGGATTAATTGCAGTAGACCCGAGAGTCATTGCGATGGGAAGTAAGGTCTATGTCGAAGGGTATGGATATGCCATAGCTGCAGATACAGGCGGAGATATTCGCGGAAATCGCATTGATGTGTTCTTTTCTACCCTCCGTCAGTGTACAGACTGGGGACGAAAACCTGTTCATATTTATGTATTAAATACCACATAATGGAAATTGTTTTGACAACAGACTACTTATCATTTAGAATGGAGTTGCTAGGTCATATTAGATATTTGGAGGGATTCAATGTTTCAGTTAACTCGAACACGGGCTTTGGCCTTAGTTCGGACGTCTCATATAGCCCAAATGGCTATGGCTGTTTTTACTATTTTTCTCATTTCAATTGTGGCACTTGGTTATAACGCCAAAACAATCGATGCCCATATTGACGGGAAAACAGTTCGCATTACGACGATCTCAGGGACCGTCGGTCAGGCACTCGCCCATTCGAATGTAGCGACTTATCCGGAAGATATCGTAAATCCTTCTCGAGACACAAGGATCACAAAGGGGTTAACAGTAGAAGTGACGAGGAGTGTACCAGTTCATCTCTCAGTGGATGAACAAACGTTCTTCACACGGACATCAGCAAAAACTGTAGGTGATGCGCTTGCCGATCTATCGGAACGTTATGGACTTCAGATTAAAGCCGTGGATGAAGTGAATGTGTTACGAACGGTCCTTGTCGCGGACCAAATGGAAATCAAGGTGCGAAGGGCTATTCCGATTCTCGTTCATGCAGATGGCAAGGATCTAAATACATTTATTGCGCCAAGAACCGTCTCAGATGCGCTTAAGAAACTAGGCATTCCACTGGGCCTGAAAGATAAGGTTTCGCTGGCGTCGGATCATATGCTGGCGGCAAATGACCACGTGGACGTAGTTCGGGTTGCGGAACGAGTGGAAACAGTCAATAGTGAAATTCCATATCAGAGTATTATACAGGCGGCAGATTATCCTGTAGGATTACCAGACCAAGTTGTCAGTACCGGCTCAAATGGCCTTCAGGAGCAAACAGTTAAACTGACATTAGAGGATGGAAAAGAAGTTGACCGTGTGATACTTGGTCAGCGGGTAGTTACAACCCCGACTAATAATGTGATTTCTCGTGGTGCGCAAACTTCAGTTTCACGGGGCGGGCAGACCATTAACTTTAAACGGGCTATTCGCATGAAAGCAACAGCCTATTGTATACCCGGAGGGACAACAAAAACGGGGGCTGCTGTCCGTTGGGGCATCATTGCAGTCGATCCTAGCGTAATTTCTCTTGGAGAGAACGTATTTGTTGAGGGTTATGGACAGGCTCGCGCTTTAGATACGGGTGGAGCAATCAAAGGTAATCGCATCGATCTTTACATGAACTCTGAAGCAGCAGCTTTAGCATGGGGTATTCGAGACGTTATGGTCTATGTCAATTAAATAATCCGATTTTTTTTCAGGGAGCCTTCGCTTTTTAGCGAAGGCTCCCTTTATGTCGTCGAAAAGTATAACTTTATTTATCAGCACATACTCTTTAAGAGTGACTATGAAACGGGGGAGTGCTGATGCAACGGCCTGAAGTAATACTGGGAAAAAAGTCTGCAATTTTACTTGTCCTTGGTGTGATGGGGATGTTGGTGTTCTCTGTATTTTGGCAGGGCTCTACCGCTGTTGTAAGTCATTTGGGAAACCGTCACGTTGTGATGCTGGATCCTGGGCATGGAGGATATGATCCTGGAGCAATCTCCTCTCAGGGTGTTTATGAAAAAGCGATTAATCTCCAGGTTGCCCAAAAAGTTAAAGAGATGCTGCGGCCAAGTGGGATAGAGGTTTTTCTAACTCGGGAAGAAGATATCGACTATGTCGCGAACAGTGTTAAAGGAAAAACGACAAGGAAGCAAATTGACCTAAATTATCGAATTGACATGGCCAGCGAGGCAAAGGCCGACGTTTTCGTCAGTCTACATGTCAATGCAACAGCGGCTGGGCAGAATTCCGGTGCGGAGACATTTTATCACTATAAGTCTGACCTTGGAAAAGGGCTAGCTGAATTGATTCAACAAGAATTGATAAAAATACCAGGGATGAACCGAAGGATCGCAAAACCTGGGGATTTTTATGTTATCAGAAACACGAGTATGCCTGCAGTTATCGTGGAGGTAGGTTATTTATCTAGCGCTACAGAACAGAAAAAACTTCAGCAATCATGGTATCAAGAACAATTGGCGCGCGCTATAGCCAAAGGAATTGCTAACTATTTCATCTAGGGGCTGTTTTTCAACATAGGGGCACGATACGTCGTGCCCCTACTATTATTTATCTAAAATTGGATAAATATAACGTTTAATATTTTCATACATAACGTTCTTTGAAGCGGGGAAAATAAAGTTAGTTACCGAATCTATATTAAGGAGTTGAAGAGTAGCATGAAACGGTTTCTGACTTTTATAATGAGTAGTGCCCTGATGTTGGGGCTCACCTTGACAGGCTGTTCAAATGTACCGCCGGCCAATCCACCAGCAACCCCGCAGCAATCCACGCAAAATACACAACCGCCTCAAGCTGAGGCTGGCGCAACCCGGGATTCCGTATTAGGGGCAGAGAAACGAGTGGTCATGGGATTTTACACTGACCCGGAGGGCCCAACCCCTGGATCGAAAGAGTCGATGATCAAAAATGCAAAGTTGCTAGATGAAGTCGCCTTTTTTTGGTACTCCTTTGATGCAACAGGGAAGGTTGTCCCGACTGGTAAAGTGGACCTGAAAATTAAAGAAATAGCTCAAAAAAATGGATCTAAAGCGTATGCCTTGGTGCATAACATGAACTTAACTGGAACAGTTGGTTTCGATGCGAATTTAGCTCATCAAGTGTTATCTAACCCTGGCAAAAGAGCGAATTTAGTGACTAATCTAGTCAACCTGACGACGAAAGATGGTTGGGATGGCATTTCGGTGGATGTTGAAAAAACGCCACCAGGAGATCGAAACAATTTTTCGGCCTTCGTAACCGAGCTTGGCAAAGCGTTAAAAGCAAAAGATAAAGTTTTGAACATTTCTATCCCAGCCAAATTTATTGATTATCCGTCTGATCTATGGTCAGGTGCCTATGATTATGCAGCAATTGGAAAAGCCGCTGACCAAATCATTTTAATGACATATGATGAGCATGGGCTGGGTACAACCCAAGGTCCTATTGCTTCCCAAGGATGGGTTGATCGAGTCATCACCTTTGCGGTGGGTAAGATACCTAAAGAAAAGATTGTGATGGGTCTCCCTGTTTACTCGTTTGACTGGGGATCAGCTAAGCCGCTCATCCCAGATTATCTATCCTATATTCAAACTGTCGATCGGGCCAAAAAACAAGGGGTAGAGATCCTTACTGATCCGAGTGCTAAAGTACCACAGTTTATATATACTGCAAAAGGTGTTCGACACGAAGTCTTCTTTGAGAACGTGGGGAGTTTGAGGATAAAAATGGATTATGCTCTCAAGCACAAGTTGCATGGCGTAGGAATTTGGCGTTTAGGAATGGAGGATCCCGCAATTTGGGATTCGCTCATGAAAACGTATGGAACAAATAAAACTAAAAAATAACAGAAATGACAACAAACATTCCTTCAGTTCGTAAAACAGTCTTAATAAACCAATAAAGAGGACGAAAGAGCCAATCTTTCGTCCTCTTTATGCATTATCTCGCAAAAAATTTGAGTCTTTGGACATTCTCAGTTAAGATATAAGTGTTGGAAATGGAGGATCTAGGAATGATTAAGGAACTTATTGTTGTCGAAGGAAAAAACGACGCGCATGCGGTACGACAGGCTCTCGGAGAAGTTGATATAATTTGGACGGAGGGTTATGGGCTAACAAAGAAAAAGTTAGACTACATTGCAGAAATGGCAAACCGGCAAGGGGTTATTGTTTTTACGGACCCGGATACGGTAGGAGAGCAGATCCGCAATCGTATTAGGACTTATGTCCCCCAAGCTAAACACACTTACCTAACAAGGAAAGTAGCGACAAAACAGGGAGATATTGGTGTGGAAAATGCAGACCTACATGAAATCCGCCGTGCTTTTGCCCATATTCAACAAGAGCAGAAGATTCTTGTTGAAAATTTTACGATAGAAGATTTATTTTTAGTTGGTCTCGCGGGGTCGAACCGAGCGAGTGAATACCGCTTAGCACTTGGGCGCAAGCTAGGGATTGGAGATACAAATGCTAAACAGTTCCTACATCGATTAAACCGTTTTGGAATATCACGCGAGTCTTTTTTTCAAGCAATAGAGGAGGTCCGGCATGGAGAGCGCAGCTGAATATACTCAACGTCTCGTAAAGAGTGGGGCACGTGCCCATAAATCGATGGGGCAAGTTTTTCTAATGAGTGATGAAGTGATTAATCACATTGTCTCGGCCAGCACGTTACATCCTGATGTTCCACTCGTTGAAGTCGGACCGGGTCTTGGGGTATTAACTCGAGTTCTTGCTCCTTTGGTCCAAAAAATGTGGGCAGTAGAGTTGGATACACATAAAATAGGAATTCTAAACAAAGAGCTTAAGGGACTTCCTGTAGAAATTGTCAATCAAGATGCTTTAAAGTTGGACCTGAATGAACTGTGGGGAGATCAAATGGGGTATTTAGTCGGAAATTTACCCTACTATATTACGAGTCCATTGATCATGCATTTTCTTGATCAAGCAGATCGATTAAGTGGGATGACAATTATGGTGCAGAAAGAAGTAGCTGATCGGATAGCAGCGCCGCCAGGGAGTAAGACCTACGGTATTTTGTCTATCGCGGTTCAGATTTCTGCCCAAGTTACAAAAGTAACGGATGTTTTACCGAGCGCATTTTGGCCGTCGCCAAAAGTTACTTCTGCCGTGATTCGATTAGACCTTCGCCCTTACCCAGGGTTTGACGTGGATAAAAAGGACTTTTTCCGAGTAGTTAAAGCAGCCTTCAGCCAGCGACGGAAAACTTTAGGAAATTCACTGACGGGCGGGTTAGGGCTAAAAAAAGAAGACGTCATTGAACGGATGCAGGGTGCGGGTATATCGGATGGGCGGCGAGCTGAATCGTTAAGCATTGAGGAGTTTCAGGTACTTACAAAAGCTTTTCAGTCATGAATAACAGAGAAACTCAGTGAAACCAGAGAGACAGAGGGACGATTTAAAATCGTCCCTCTGTCTCTCTCTGGAAGGCGTCCTTTTTTTGGAATTGCAATAGTTAAGTATAAAAGATCAGTAATTTCCGAACGATAAGGAAGCCTAATTTAACATGAACCGGAACAAAGCGTTTAGGATTAGGACGTCAGGATTAATGGAGGTAGAGCCTAGGTTGGAAAAAGTTAGCAAGAAGAGCTTTCTGAAATGGTCGAATATTATCGCGACAATTGCGACGACAGTGTTAGCACTCACTGCTTTAATTACGGTCTATTTGACGGTAGCCGCATGGCAAGTACAACAGGAGACAGCACGACCGTATTTCATATTAAAAGAGTCGCCTAAAATCGAGTTGGGCAATCAGCTTAGTTTTGAGTTAAAATTTAGCAACGTGGGAATGCATCCAGCTGTTAATCTTTCAAGTGAGACGATCGTTTTTGATGATCGTCTCACCGGAAAGCCGATCCATCATGACGAATCAGCCATTGTGAACGAAATACCTAAAGATTCATCGTCAAGCTTAGTCATGACCATCCCTAGTGAGGAGATTTACCCCAAGCAATTTAGCATTAACGCGCACTATATTGTTGTGGATCTACAGTATTTGGATCCCATCTTGGATAAATCATACTGGCAATTAATTTACCTGAAATGGAATGGGGTGCTAGAAGAAAAAATGCAGGCCACTGTGCACGTGAAGGTAGAGGAAAAAGCAAAGATAGATGATTACTTAAAGCATCAGGGTATTGATCTTAAGAAAGATTTAGCTAAAAAATAATGGTTGACTGCTCTCAGATCTGGAGTATACGACGTGCAACTCATTACAAAGTCGCTGGGACTTTAGAGACTGCTCCCAATCCTGAAGGAGATCAAAACGTCTTTCCGGGTGGTAGCCTATTAATTCGTGTTTTCCAAGTGATCGAGTCATAGGCTTATCTTGGATTAGTGCTAATCCCATGAGGCAATCCCCAATGATAGTTTCGGCGATCAGACGGGAATGACGCCGATGCTTACTAGGAGAGCGCAAGGCTTCGTGGGGTATAGAGGTCGCCACCTTAATGTTCAGGCAGCTTTTCTTTGCCCAATACAAGGTGAGCGGAGGAATGGCGATGGCTTCGAATGGCAGGAGCTGCAAGGCGCGTTCAGAAAGTGCGTGGGGCCCGTGTGTGGGGGTTGAAAGCCCAAGGCTTTTAAACAGATCAAGTTCGCGGTTGAGCTTTGCTCGGAATTTCAAGACGAGGTTAGCAAGTTTTTGACGATGCGTAATGTAGGGATAACAATTTGTTAGAGCAACATCGACTCCAGATTCAATGGAAGAAAGGAGGTGAACAAGATTTTGATAGATATTTCCAGACATATCGCCATCGACAAAGAGTGCACCCTTGACACCTAAATGACGAGCATAGAGTGCTCCGATTGCCCGTGGTATATCAATTCCTAAGCTGTCTGTAAAATAGAGAATTTGAATCCGAGTATCGGGGATTGAGCGCGCAAGATCGAAGGTCTTGTCGGTGCAACCGTTGAGAACCAAAATGATATAATTGACTGGAAGTCGTAAAATAGTGGTCAAAGTTGCCAAGATGCTCTTTTCTTCATTTTTGGCTGGAATGATTACAGCGAACATCTTAGTTCCCCCTTTAATCTTAACTTGTTATACTATATGCCGTTTGATCAGGTTCGACATAGTATATATAGCAAAACGTAGTTCGAAGTTCGATATTCGTAGTTCGAACCACATACTACGAACAACAAAGATCAAACTACAATTAGGAGGGCAGGTTATGTTTAAAGCTGGGGATATTGTTGCACGTCTCTCACATCAACAGGATATTTTCTTTCGCATCGATCAGATAATATTAAACTTTAATGGAGAACGCCTAGCGTTTCTCAGAGGGCTTAATCTAAGGTTATTCGCAGATGCTGCGATCTCGGACCTTGTTCCGAAGACGTCCATTGAGGTTGCGTATTATGAGCGTGAAGATAATAAGATGATTTATAATAAAGTACACAAACTGACCAACCAAAGGAAAGTTGGCCAGGACCATAAACATGAGTTTTTTGAGATTCCGGGGCGGGTGTTACAGCTTGATGGTGACCAGGATTATTTAGACCAATGTATTAAGACGTATCGACAAATGGGAATTGAAGCTAAGGGAATATGTAAATCAGAGATGGAACAACCAAAAGTTATTCGTAAAATTTTACAAGAAAATCCGACGGACATCCTAGTGTTGACTGGTCATGATGGATTCATCAGTGAGAAAAAAGACTTTCATAGTATGGATAGTTACCGTAGTTCACGCTATTTTGTGGAGTCTGTTCTGGAAGCCAGACGTTTTCAGCATAACCGGGATGCCTTGGTGATTTTTGCAGGGGCTTGTCAATCCAATTACGAGGCAATTCTTTCAGCAGGGGCCAATTTTGCTTCATCTCCCAAACGCATGCTGATCCATGCCTTTGATCCTGTGTTTGTTGTGGAAAGAATCGCTTTTACCCCGACCGACCAGATTGTTTCTGTAAAAGATATTTTGACGCATACGATTACGGGAACGGATGGCATCGGGGGGGTTGAGACGAGGGGACAGATGCGTCGGGGATATCCGAGAAGTCCTTACTAAAGGCGAAAAAGCGATGCAGCAAAGCGGCGTAAGCAGAAGGATATTTCTACAGAGTCTGACAAGTTGGCTTTTGAGCAACCTGTCAGACTCTATATATTAAGTGGATCGTTCAATCCACTCCCGAAATGAACGCTCCTAAGGAATTGAAGGAAATTTGATTTTGCCAAACGGATATTGGGAAAAAATACAAATTAATGGTAGATAAAGAAGGAATTATAAACATTATGTCCAATAGTATAATAAGGCAATTGTCCTTCTGGTTGAAGAATTCTTGAGGTTTGTAGGGAAAGAGGAGAAACATTGATAGAAGCTAATTGTTCACAACAGATGCTTGTAGTACAAAACCTTTCTAAGAAATTTGGCAAGCTCATAGCGATTGATCAATTGG
>DATCQU010000094.1:0-54095 GCA_036569365.1 Desulfosporosinus sp.
CATGACAGGCACTGAAGGGTATTCCTTGTGCATATCAAGTGGATTCGGCGTGTTCGATAAAATCATCAGCAAATCCATCTCGGTGCGCAGAGTGACCGTTGCACCCGGCTTGCAGTGTTCTTCGATATAATGCATACCGCCCACGTTATTACACTGCACCTTGGCGAATAGATTCACCGGAGAAACCATATCCCGCGGTTGAAGGCCGTTCCTTTCCAACTCGATCATGAAATTCTCGTATCCACTGCGCAACCAGTCGTTTCTCATGATCTGATAATCGGTCTTACCATATTTTTTATCCGTCTGCTCTTGCCCTATAACACCGGAGATTGTGTCGTGCCATCCTAGGCTATCTTCGACAATGCTCGCCAGAACACGCCCGTTATCGCTCATCAACACGTTTCCCTTAGTAAGGTGCGACGTGTACTGGGCCTTGAGCGTATCCGGCATGTTATACCGTTCGGTCAGATCCCGGCGATTATAAAGTAACATTGACAAATTGGCCCCGGCTTCCAGCGCAGTGAACCTCAGCAACTTGCCTCTGCCAATAACACCCGACCATTTTTCACCTGGACGCAAGGTCGTCTTCCATATGGTATTCACATTAATTCAACTCCTTAATCAGAATTTGGGGAATCTGAGCAAACAAAAACCGGGCAGGCTGAAATAATCAGTTCTCCCGGGTTTTTATCCCTCCGTGTACGTACCCAACAGTACGCGCCTTCTCTCGGACCAGACCGGAACGCAAAAACGCGCCCTACGGAACCCTAGAAGACCGTTGTTACTCTATTAACTTTCCACATCAGCATTCGCTTCCTTGTCATGAAGCAGTGCCGTGATCTTGTGCCTGTACTCAATAAACTCAGTGGTATCTTTAAGTTCAAGTGAACGCCGATAAGAAAGGTAAATGGGAATGTTCGCTTTGATCACGCTCGGTTGCCCGCTCATGACATACACCCTGGTTGAGAGGAATACCGCCTCCTCGATATCATGCGTGATGAAGACCACGGTAGGTTTATCCACCTGCCAAATCTGCCTCATCAAAAGTTGCATCTCGGATTTTGTCTGCGAATCCAGAGCCCCGAAAGGCTCATCCATCAGCAATACCTTAGGGCTGTTAGCTAAAGCCCGTGCTATTGCTACCCTCTGCTGCATGCCTCCGGACAACTCTTTGGGATAGCTTTTTCTAAAAGGCTTAAGTTTGATGATCTCCAGATAACGGTCGACAATCTCGTCCGCCTGTTTTTTAGGGATTTTTCTGATCTTTAACCCAAAGTGGATGTTTTCTTCCACCGTAAGCCAGGGAAAAAGGGTGTAGGTCTGAAACACCATGCCCCGATCAGCGCCGGGATCGTCAATCAGCTTGTCATCGAGAATCGCAGTACCGCCCGTGGCCTCATCCAAGCCCGCCAGTATGCGGAGCAGTGTGGACTTACCGCAACCGGATGGACCAACAATGCTGACAAATTCATTATCCAGTATCTCGATACTCACGTCAGCAATGGCGACAGTTTCCATTCTTTTAGTCACATACGCTTTACGGAGATTGCTGACCACAATCTTGCTGTTAGCAACATGCGCCTCAATAACGGCGTCGCTCCGGGTTTGGACCTTCTTTTTTCTACCGAACATCATTTCCCTCCTTCAGCCCAAGGAAACAGCTTCCGGTTGGCCAAAGCAAACAGCCTATCGGTTAAAAGCCCAAGGCAACCGATGATTAGGATACCGCCAAAAATGGCATCTGTTTTCAGATAACGCTGCGCCTTCAAAATGTTGTAACCAAGACCGCTGTTAGCCGCTACCAGTTCGGCTACGATCAGGTACGTCCAGGCCCAGCCGATCATGATTCTTAGCGTGTCCATAGTCCTAGGCGCAATGGCAGGAATGATGACTTTCATAATAACCGTTATCCGTTTTGCCCCGAGCGTGTAGGCTGCGCTGAGCAGGTCCTCCGGCACGGCGCGGACATTATCTGCGACCATAGGGATCAACTGGAAAAGCGTGCCCAAAAAGATCAGTGCTATCTTAGCGCTTTCATCGATACCGAACCAAACCATGATAAGGGGCACGAACGCCGGTACTGGCATATAGCGAATAAACTCGGTCAAAGGCTGGATCAAGGCTTCAGCAAAGTTAAAAGTTCCTGCCAATATCCCGAGAGGGATGCCAATCACTGCAGCGATGACAAATCCCATGAATATGCGATAAGCACTGATACCGATATCTGGCCAGATCTGCCCAGAACCAAAGACATGAATCAGATAAGTGAGCACTGATTTAGGTGATGGCAAAAAGATCTGACTTATGGAACCGCCTTCACTCAACATCGTCCAGAGGATAAGAACCAGCAGAAAAACTCCCAATGCTAAAGCGTTATATAATTTAATGTCGATTTTAGTGCGAATTCTAAATAGTTTCCTCATAGGACGACATCCTCTCTTACTTCTGCGCCAAAGCCTTGGTATCTGGTGGTGTAAAATCCTTTCTGGTCTTGCTTATTTCTTGCATAAAGGAGGTATCTAACATATCCTCTGGCTTTGACGGAATTTTATCGATCATCTTGACGCTTTGGAGGAATTTAGCGGTGTCATTTAAGGTATAAGGAAGGTATTTATAGCTATCCTGTTTTTCGGTCATCGCTGAAATGTTGTCTTTGACGGAGAACAACTTTGATCCTGCCATCATTTGTTTCATGACATCCACAGAGACATCTGCCTGCTTAGCCATATCGGCCACAGCCTTAGCGGGGTTCTGATTGTAGAATTCAAGGGCATCCAAGTAGACATTGGTGAGGTTGGTTACGTCCTTGCGATCTTTATTAATAAGATCATCGCTCGCAATCAGCAGATCGGGGATGAGGCCGGGTGTATTGGCCGAGCTATACAGCAGATGATTATCCTTGCTACCGAGAGCTAGCGACAATGAAGGTTCCCACACGCAGGCCGCGCTCACCTTGCCCGCCAGCATAGCCGTACCGCTATCATTTACAGTCATGTTGGTATACTTGATATCAGTTTCCTTCATCCCCGCCGATTCTAGGGCCTTGAGTAGGAAGAAATGTTCTATGGTGCCGTATTCCGTCACTACATTCTGGCCTTTGAGATCGTTGATGGATTTGTACTTGGTATTTGCCACCAAGCCATCGGCCCCATTTGAGTTGTCATTGATCATGACGGCTTTGAATTTGACGCCTTGGTTATAGGGAGCAATCATATCGCAGGCAGCAATATTGAGCATGTCGAGCTTGCCTGTATTAAAGGCCTGCAAGCTGTCACTGTAGACTGGGAAATATACCAGGTCCACATTTAGGTCGTATTTCTGGAACAGGTTTTCTTCTTTCGCGATATACCATACATACCACGCGGGATAAGGCGATGTACCAATAGTTATTTTTTTGCTGCTCGATGCAGAACTGCTGGCCGGTGGTGCCGAACCGCAACCCCCTAACGAAATGACAAGCGTCAAGGTCAATAATAAACCAATGATTTTCTTCATGATGCAATTCCTTCCTCTCTTTTAAACTAAAGCATCTTCATTTTCTTCTCCGGTTCTTATCCGGATACTGCGCGTGACGGGTATGACAAATATTTTGCCGTCGCCCTCCTGGTCCGTCTTGTTGACTTTGATGACGGTCGCGCTTAGCCGGCTTTCATCTTCATCGTTTATGTAGACAATAATCATTTTCTTCGTCATTAAACGGTGGTAACTCCCAGTCCTGTTATCATAACTTCCGTCACCCGCCGAAAATTCCACCAGCTTTTTGCCTCTGCCAAGGACATTCATCACGCTGAAGGCACTAAAACCTTCCTGTTCTAGCGCATCCTTAGTCTGCCGGTATCTTTCGGGCCTTATGATAATCATTGCTTTTTTCAATTCAACTCCACCTCGCTTTGCTCTGTATATGAGGTCCTGATAACTCAGAAAATTATTCAGACTCGCTAGAACATCATAATTCCGCCTTACCGCTACTGATAGTGTAAGCCGTACTGACTGGCGTCACAAAAATCTTTCCATCGCCGTAGGTCCCGTCGATACCATTTTTTGCGCTTTTCATAATCGTGGCAATAACCTTTTCCTCATCCTGGTCATCGATAACGACTATAATCAGCTCTTTGGGCAGCTCACTGTATAAAACCGACTTCACTTTCAAGCCTTTTTGTTTTCCTCTTCCTAAAACACTGACTCGTGTCGCGGCAGAATAACCCTGTTCCTGCAGACTGGCCAGAACCAAATCAGCATTTTCAGGCCGGACAAATGCCTCAATCATCACCATTTTATTCACCTCTTTAAAAAAATAAAAGGTCCTACTTCTTCAAGCAGCACCTTTGCTACGCTTATTCCGCTCGCAAGCAGCACCTTTGCTACGCTTATTCCGCTCGCAAGCATCTTTAAGCTAACTTCATTATAAACATTATAGCTACTATAATGTCAACAGTTTTTATTTCTTAGAAAATAATTTATAGTTTTACTGGTATTTGAATTTCACTAATATACTCGTATTCGTAATCCGAGTAAGCCTTATCTGTGATGATAAGCACCAGCCCGTCCCCCGCGATTTCATATCCTTGTTCCTCAATCTGCTGGGTCATCTCTCTGAAATAGTTCTCGATATCTTTATAGGTTCCGACAAAGACCATTGTGGCATAAACCCCTTCAGGTAGCGGGATGGTAGCTACTTCAGCTGGAACGCTTTGCCCAAAGACCATCGCAATGCCTTTAAAGTTTGAATAATCCCCGATTTCAATATCATGTTTATCGATCACAGAACCAAAAGGGTTAAGATAAAGCTCATCTATGCTTTTTATTACCATGCCCAGCTTTTTAATGCCCAATTCATGCTCCAAGAAAATGTCGCCGTTACCGAAGGTAAAATACAACATTTGTCTTTCCGGCAGCTGCTGGAATCTACATTTTCCCAGGATGTTCTTATCAAGATAATTGTTCACTGTTTTAAGCATGGATTCTATTTTCGTCCTTTTATTCTTCAACCTTACTATTTCATCATTGATAAAATCTGCCCTTTTTTCTAACAATGCCAGCATTGAATCTAAACCCCTGTTTTCAAAATGCCTTTTAATCTCCTTAAGTGGCATTCCTGTCCCCTTTAAAAACAGGATCGATTCGAGATGGGCAAACTGCTCGATGCCGTAATATCTGTAGCCCGACTCTTCAATATACGAAGGTTTGAACAGATCAATTTTATCATAGTATCTTAATGTCTGCGCTGAGATCCCGTGTATCCGAGCCATCTCACCAATTAATATCAGCGGATTCATGTTATCACCCCTTTGCATCGTAATTGCCTTAGTTTTTGCCTTTCGCCGTAAAACCGCTCTTTTAATCTCGTAGTTTAAATTATATAATCTTCTAAAGAAATAACTTGTCTATAATTTTATTAATAAACTTGCTATACTCAAGTAAAGAGAGCGGGCATAACAAAGGAGGAAATCTAACAGCATGAAAAAGCCAGATTCAAAACTCGAAAAAAGTACCCTTTTAGTCGCTGTATGTGGTTTGCACATGCGCGGATTTCCGCTTGAAAAGCAGATGTTGGAATATGAAGCTCAATTTATTCGTGAGGCATTGACTGCCCCTAAATATCAGTTATTTAGGCTTGCAACTACACCTGAAAAACCTGGCTTGCTGAAAAGCAACAGCAGCGGAGCTTCAATACAGATCGAAATCTGGGAGATGCCAGTGAATAAGTTCGGCGATTTTGTTTCCAAAATACCATCCCCTCTCGGCATCGGAAAGATCGAGCTGTTAGATGGATCGGAAATTTCAGGCTTTGTTTGTGAAGCATATGCCTGTGAAAGCTCAGAAAACATAACAACTACGGGGAGTTGGCGTAATATATAAGAAGTGAATATTAATTGTTTCAACGATTCCTGAACCTCTGAGAGTGGAAGAAATAATCATTATAGTATAGAATTTAGTTACAAGCTATATAGGAAAACTCAAAAATAGCCGATACTAGGTTAAAGAAGTCAATTTCAAGTTCATATGTTCCTATATTATATACGTCATCAGTCTATTACTTTAAATAATAAATCTCAAATTCAACAACAAGGTTAGCTCAGAAAGGGAGAAAGATTCGTGAATGAGATTGCCCAAGACTTAAATTGCCAGATAGAACAAGAAAATCCCCATATCTATGAATTATTATCAGAACTTGGAAAGAATCTATACTATCCAAAGGGGATCTTAACTCAATCTGCAGAGGCTAAGCAGATGGCTTATCGTTTTAATGCGACGATTGGAATTGCGACTGAACATGATCAGCCGATGTTCTTACCGTTAATCCAGGAAGCGTTGAGTAATTTTGATCCGAAGGACCTTTACCCTTATGCTCCTCCTGCAGGAAAGCCTGAGTTAAGGCAGGTTTGGCGAGAAAAGATGTTAGAAGAAAGTCCCTCTTTAATGGATAAAACCTTTAGCAATCCCATCGTCACCTGTGCGTTGACACATGGCTTAAGTATTATTGCTGATCTCTTTGTTAACGATAACGACCCCTTAATTTTACCTGACAAGTTATGGGGTAATTATCACCTTATCTTTGGGATTCGTAGAGGAGCAAAAACCATCACATTTCCTTTCTATACTGAAGGAGGAGCCTTTAATACGGCAGGCATGAAAGAAGCGTTGCTTTCCAAGAAAGACCATGGCAAAGCTATTATTTTACTTAATTTCCCAAATAATCCGACAGGGTATACCCCGAATGAACAAGAAGCAACGGAAATTGTAGATACACTGATAGAAGTCGCCCAACAAGGAATGAACTTAGTCGTTATTACTGATGATGCCTATTTTGGGTTATTTTATGAGAACTCCATCAAAGAATCACTGTTTGCCCGGATCGCCAATCTTCACCCTAGAGTATTAGCCATCAAAGTGGATGGTGCGACGAAAGAAGACTATGTTTGGGGCTTACGAGTGGGATTCATCACCTATGGGTGTGCGTATCCAGTTGTATTAGATGCCTTGGAAAAAAAGACGTTAGGTATTATTCGAGGAACGATTTCCAGCGCTTCTCATCCGGCACAAACGTTTGTATTAAATGCCCTTCAATCTACAAATTTCCAAGCACAGAAACAAGAAAAATTTGAAATATTAAAGAAACGCGCTTGTAAGGTCAAGCAGATACTCGATCATGGAAACTATCGTGATGCTTGGGAGTACTATCCGTTTAATTCAGGGTATTTCATGTGTCTTAAACTTAAAGGAGTCAAGGCAGACGCTTTGCGCATTCACTTGCTTGAGCAATATGGTGTAGGCGTAATTTCACTAGGGGTAAGCGATTTGCGCATCGCCTTTTCGTGCGTCGAGGAACAGGATCTTCAACAACTTTTTGACCTTATTTATCAAGGATTCCAAGACTTATCGGCACCAAACAATTAAATAACTATTTTCCATTGATCTTTACTAGATGATAAATCTCAGTTTACCTAGAAACAAGGCTGGAAGCCTCATATGCTTCCAGCCTTGTTTCTTTCCTTGTCTGATTCCATTCTAATAATTCTTTTCTTTTAAGATGACGTCATGCGCTCCACCTTCGGTGATGCTCGTTGAAGAAACGAGGGTCATTCTGGCAGTCTTTTGTAATTCTTCAATAGAAATTGCTCCGCAACTGCACATGGTTGATCTCATTTTACTCAAGGTCAAATCCAGATTATCCTTTAATCTGCCTGCATAGGGAACATAACTGTCTACGCCCTCTTCAAAACTGAGTTTTGACCCTTCTCCAAAATCATACCGTTGCCAGTTCCGCGCCCGGTTCGACCCTTCACCCCAATATTCTTTAACAAAATTGTTTCCTAACTTTATTTTTTTACCTGGACTTTCATCAAACCGCGCAAAATACCGTCCCATCATAATAAAGTCAGCGCCCATAGCTATTGCCAAAATTGTATGATAATCATGTACGATTCCGCCATCAGAACATATGGGGACGTAAATACCTGTCAATGCATAATAATCATCTCTGGCTTTAGCAACCTCGATAACCGCTGAGGCCTGACCTCTCCCAATCCCCTTTTGTTCTCTCGTTACACAGATTGATCCTCCGCCAATGCCTACTTTAACAAAATCGGCACCGGCTTCCACCAAATACATAAACCCTTCTTTATCAACAACATTTCCGCCGCCAACTTTTACTTGATCATTAAATTCTTTCTTAATATACTCAATGGTTTCTTTCTGCCACTCACTATATCCATCGGACGAATCGACACAAAGGATATCGGCACCTGCATTCACTAATTCAGGTACTCTTTCCTTATAATCTTTGGTATTTATTCCTGCCCCAACAATAAAGCTCTTGTCTGAGTCTAATAATTCAAGAGGATTATTTTTATGTTCATCGTAATCTTTTCTAAAAACAAAATAACAAAGGTTTTGTCTGTCATCTACAATAGGTAGACAGTTCAGTTTATGTTCCCAAATTAAATTATTTGCTTCGCTAAGACTGATTCCTTCCTTTCCCATATTAAGTTTTGCGAAAGGAGTCATGAACTCTTTGACTTTTTTGTCCATATTATCTCTGCTAAGTCTATAATCTCTCGTTGTCACAAGTCCCAATAACTTTTTCAAAGGAGAACCATCTTCGGTAATGGCAATTGTGGAATGACCCGTCTTTGCTCTCAAGGCAATAACATCTTGCAAGGTATGTTCGGGCGTTAAATTTGCGTCACTGACTACAAAGCCTGCTTTAAATTTCTTCGCTTTTTTAATCATCTCGACTTGTTCCACAATGGGTTGTGACGAAAACACAAAGGCCAATCCACCACGCTTAGCCAAAGCAATTGCCAGATTGTCGTCAGAAACAGATTGCATAATGGCTGAGACAAACGGGATATTTAATTTCAACGAGGATTCTTTTCCTTTTTCAAACTTAACTATAGGTGTTTTCAGACTAACATTACTCGGAATACAGTCCATTCTTGTCAAATTTGGAATTAATAAGTATTCACTAAACGTTCTAGAAACATCATCAAAATAATAGGCCACTTCGTTTACCTCACTCTACATTTTTTATCTTTATTATACATTATACACGAAAAATCGGCGAAATATTGACGTTTGACACCTCATAGTGGCAATCATCTAGTGGATCGCTGTTGAAAGCAAGCCAAGGGGTGTCAATAATAGAATAATTAAATACGCTCATCATACCTTCAAAGCAAGCATAAGCTAAGATGAACCATGGGCTGTCCAACTTATTTAGGACTCTTGCTTCAAAAAGCTGAGGAGGTATTAATAAGTGAAAAAAGCATTAACCCTATTTGTTATATTCTTCATTCTTGCCCTATCTATTGTATCAACTGTATCAACCCGGCCCCCCGGGCTAATGCAGACTGCTAGGGAAAATACTTACACAAGTCCACAACAAGGGAACCCCGCACTTCTTCAGGATACCCCAGAACACTTATTAGACCGCTTTTATGCAGATTTACTATTGAAGGACTGTGGAACAGCGATGGCTCCACTCTTTTATCAACGCGAGCACTATACTCCAATTGTGACGGACGCCTTTAACTCAATGGTTAGTGGCTATAAGGATCATCCCGTCTATACTCGTCAGTTGGTGACTTCCTCAGACTATGCACTCTATACTATCACTTATACCCTGGTATTTAAAAACATCAAGGAGCCCGTACCCTTTCTCGACGTTCTACCACTCATCAAGCAGGATGATAAATGGTACATTTTTATCGAAAATCCAACTGCGACGCCCTTGGAACAAGCAGTGACGGAACTCTATGCCAATCCAACATATAGTCAAGCAGAAGCAGATCGTGCGTTCAAGCTTCAAACCATTTTGACAAAATATCCTGACTTAGCTAATGCACTGGCCTGAGAACACGTCAGTTAACAATGTTCTTTCCCATAAAAAAGTAGCCTGTTCTGGCTACTTTTTTTATGGGTTATTTATTTTACAATGAGAACTGAACATTTTGCGCCGTGGAGCACTTTCTGACTGACACTCCCTAACACGGAACCGATAATCGCCCCGTAACCATGACTCCCCATAACGACCAAGTCAATATTTTCATTTTCAACTTCCTGTATAATAACGTGTCCAGGATTTCCATGCAATTTTTTCTTTTTCAAGGTGATTGCACTAATATCGAGTCCTTCAAGGATAGCCTCTAATGCAAACTCCCCTTCTCGTTCAAGTTGTTCTGGCGAAGCGACATAACTATCGGCTACACCAATGCTATACACAACCGGGTCGAACATTACGTACAGAAGCTCAACTTCCGCATTGAATTTCTGAGCAAGTTCCAAAGCAGTTTTTAACGCTCTTCGTGAATACTCTGAACCATCTGTTGCCACCAATATTTTTTTCAACATAACCCCTCCTCATTTATACCGCTACTGTATTCGACACTATTTATTAAAATCCCTCTATACAACCTCACCGTCACAGTTTTCTCTTATTGTCGTCAGATTGAATCAATGATTTTCAGTGAACAAATCCAACGAGAATGAGAAACATTGAGCCTACTCTCAAGACTACCCTATCTACATAAGATCCCGTCCGAATATACAGTGGAAAATGCCAATGTTTCTGAGTCATTGGTACAAACGGTAAATATAATGGAGCAATACCGCTTTTAGTAAAACTGTCAGCTACTAGATGCGCCCCATAACCGATAAAAAAGGGTAGAAAAAGACTTGATGCAAAACTAACACCATCTACCTGTAAAATGAGCAAACCCCAATGTACTGCAATACACGCGACACCCATACCGAGCAAGGAGTGTGTAAGGCCACGATGTTTCAATATAGCCATCATTAAAAGGAGTCCTCCTACGATAAGAAAAGCCCCCCGTATATAAGGTATCGGGCTTAAAATCGCTGGCAAACGAGTTGCTAGAAATAAAAGACTTAAGCCTCCCACAAGCGCAGTGGCCTTCGTTCTTCCTAACGGTCCTCCGATGTCACGACTTAAAGTGCTTCCTGGTTGATCCAGATCTGGTGCCATAGAACCTAACCATACGACTACAGCCATTGCTAGTAATTGTATCACTACACTCGAAGGTAACCCTTCTCGCAGTAGTAAATTAGGGTAATTTTCAAGGCCGATTGGTTGCATTAAGCGCCCACTTGCAACTGCAACGGCGAACCCGATGGCTACATGCGTTTTTCCCGTCATTTATAGCTGCCTTCCTCTCGCCTTCTCTCTTCATATTTTTTCATAATTCGCCAAAATTCGATATATCCCTCTTGTTATATAAAAGAAATTTTTTAACAATGCCTCGACATTCGACTAATCCAAAATCCGCCTTTAAACTTTTTCGGTTCAAAGGAGATAACAAAAGCTTTAGGAGAGAGCCGCTCAAGGATGTTCAATAACTTACGTTCATTACATCTTTTCGCCAAAACCTGCATCATGAGCCGTTTGCCATCCTTACCATCAGCTAACCAGGAAGTGACACCATATCCATATTCACGTAGTTGTGTCGGTAACTCGAGTTCAATACAATCCACGGTAACTTGAACTGTCACATAGCCCAACGCTAAATATTCCTCGATGAGGCTACCAATATACACACCTAAGCCGAATCCGACACAGTAAGCTGCGAGATTCCAGGGGTTGTCCAGATTTTTTAGAACAATCCCTAACCCTGACATGTAAACAAAAACTTCAAACACAGAAAGTACCGCTGCCAAAATTTTCTGGCCTTTAATGACAAAAATCAGACGCAGGGTATACAAAGACACATAGACAACATTGATGATAATAATGATAAGAATAAGTTCCATACTATCCTCCATTTTCCAACTGCTTGAACTTCTCCACCTATCCTAGTAACCCCTAATGCATAGGTCTACTTCAACATTATCATACTAGAAAGATGCTGGCAAAATACTAAGGGCCCTCATCTTCCTCATCTCTGGAATGATCAAGTAAATATCATTTCACTTTTTCCGAGTATGACTATGGCAGTTCGCACAAATATTACATATGCAATTCTCCCTTTATTGTGTTAAAATATTAGCCGTGCAAGATTTTAAGTGTTATTACCTATGACTTGCAGAACGTCTGTTAAAATGACAATGTATGATAAAATAAAATTCGGAAATATCTTCACTTTTCGGGCTGGTACATTAGTCGTAAGATTGTAACAATAATGTTAGTCCATATACTTAAGAAGGAGTTTTTATGATTAAACGTTTATTTATTAGTATACTTGCACCTGTGTTAATTTGTTCGTTCATTCAACCGGTTTATGCAGATACACTTTACGGCAACCTCAGTGCAATTAAGAACGGATCTGGTACTCTTCAAGATCAAACAAACGCACAGAATTTACCAGGAGACACAGTATTAACTCAGGCAGAGTCGATCCAAGCATCAATTGATGAAGTAAAAAAAGTTATTGATCAGGATACCATTGCCTTGGATCAGCACAAACAAACAATCGCAAAATTAAACGTTGAGCAACAAACATTAGCTGACCAGCAGAAAAAAGACACAGAGACTTTGGGAAACTACGTTAAAAGTCAGTATATTGAAGGGGGTAATCCCTCTTTACAGTATGTTAACCTATTGGTTAGCTCCACAAGCATTGGTGACTTGATCAGTAGAAGTTCCTATGTCGATACAATCCTCAACTATTATAAAGATCTTAAAACTAAGATCGCTGCCAATTCGGAGCTCATCAAGTCAAAGCAAAGCTTGGAACAGACCGAAACAAAGAAACTAACGGATGAAATACAGTCTAAACAACTTCTATCCGACGGACTCAGTGTAGCACTAGCAAAGCAGACTGAATTAGAAAATTCACTTGCTAAAGATGCAGCACAGAGCCGTGGTTTACAAGATGGACCATCAAGCGCTCCAGTAAAATTAAATGGACAGGTGGGACAGTTACTGTCCTTTGGATCAACTTTTCTTGGGGTACCGTATACCTGGGGAGGAACTTATCCACAATTTGATTGTTCTAGCTATGTCCAGTATGTCTTCGGACACTTTGGAATTAACCTCGGTAGGGTAACTTGGGATCAATATGGTCAAGGCCAGAGCGTTTCGAGAGATAACTTACAAGCTGGAGATTTAGTTTTCTTCTCAACATATCAGGCTGGCCCATCCCACGTAGGGATTTATGTTGGTAATGGTATGATGATTAATTCGTCAAATAGTGGTGTTTCTTACGCAAGCATTGATAGTCCGTATTGGTCTAGTAGGTATTTTGGTGCCCGTCGCGTTATTGCATAATTTCTTAATAGAATATTAAAATAGTGAAGGAAGGGCGTCGACTATCAAATCGAAGCCCTTCCTTCTTCTGGATTTCTCTGGAGTTATTAAAGTATTGGCGCAATGACTTTCTTCTCAGACTTCTTCTTCTTTTTTTCCTTGTTCTTAGGACTTTTATCTCCCATATGATATACCTCCCATTACATACTGCCATTAGTATACCAAGCAGAATATTTTCCCATACATGCTTTTTGGCCCTACGACTTTCCTCTCCAACTACCAAACCCTGTTGATTTCCGGTAGCTTTCCTTTATCTTCTAAACTAATGAGTCCTTTGCTGCAAGCGGTACGGCACACCCCACATCCGTAACATTTGACAGGGTTTATATAACATTTCTCCTCAAGGGAAGAAAATTCTATTGCTCCAAACTGACATAGCTTTTGGCAATTACGGCAGCCAATACAATCTAAACGATCGATTTTAGCAACGTATTCAGCCTTGAACATAACTTGCATCAAGTCCTCCGACACTTGGAACTTATAGGCTAAACAATCTCGGTCACAATTGCAAATACTCCCTATAAATGGTGTTTTAAATGTCCAGACTGAATGTATCAATCCTTCTTTATCGAACTTCCTGAGCAACTCTTTTGCTTGCTGATGGGTAATGGTTTCTAAATTCGCCTTAAGTTCCGGGTAATCGCCGAAGATTCCGGTTGGGTCAATACCAATTCCGATACAATAACGAGCATTCTTTTCGCCTTTGACTGCGCTCCGACAAATACATGGCATTCTTGTAATAGACTGAGCCATATCAAGAATCATCTCTGCATCTTCTATTGGTACGACCTGTCCGAAGTGATAGTGCTTCATTACCGACGTACTCATTCTGCGAATGTACCTGTATACCAGGGGTGTTTTACTCCGCATCTTAATCATTTTTTCAAGAGTAGCAACTGACGAAGTCTGTATTTGTTTCACGAATTTTTTGGCATAATTCTCTCTGTCTGCCTTGGAGTAGAGTTCTGCTGAATAATTCTGCATTACTTCGTACCATTTCTTACCCTCACCGTGGCGTATACAAAATTCACACACACTCGTTCCCCCAATACCACTATCTTGTCCACCTATTTATCATCCGTGGCTTTGCCATCACCGAAAACAGGTATTGAATCTCCCAAAAAGGTTGGTTTAGGTTTAATTATTTTTGCCCATACAAAGTCCTTGTCCCTAGCCGCAATTTCTCTAATTTTATACATACCCATAACCTGACCATAATCATGGAGATCAGAGGCAACACCATAAGCTTCAAGCCCCAACGCTCTGGCATCAAAGACTGCTCGCATAAGATGATATTCCTGAGTAACAATAATCACTTTATGAACTTCAAAAACATCTCTAGCCCTGTACACACTCTCATACGTGCTGAATCCAGCATGATCCATGAAAATATCCCGACTTGGTACCCCTTTGTTTATTAAAAAGGTCTTCATAGAATTAACTTCATCGTAATCCCTACGCCCGTGATCTCCACTCACTAATAGTTTAGGCGCCTTCCCTTGCTTGTATAGTTCGTATCCTACAGTTAAACGATCATTTAGCATGGATGACACAGTTCCGTTAGGTAAAACATAAGCACCTAAGACGAGAATGGCATCCGCGTTAGGAACGTCATTAGCCTTAACTATGTATTGTGTACCTACTGACTCAACGTTTTTATTGACAATGAGTGCCGAGGCACAAGCAAGAATCAACAAAAGAACTGCAAAGAATAATCCCTGTTTTAGGCGTTTCCTTGAAAGAAATTTAACTATCTCCATATTACACCCTTCCATGCTAATTGATATCCAAATTTCCCCTTATAGATAGCATCTCACCTATCACCATTCTCTATAATACAATATATTCCTTCCGTTATATGAAAATATTTTTCCCCTCCGTCCCTTAGTGCGAGCAATTCCGTTAATTAAGTTCCTTTATGCTGAATTATCCCTGCTGACGGCAAAAAAGACCAGAAATGTCTATCCAGTCTTTTTTTGCACGATGTGTGTCTGTTTATTCGGCAATGTTCGCCTATGTTCATTTGACGATCGTATAAGGCCCTTCTAACTCAAGCCATTTAAAAAATAATAATTTTCTCAGCTTAATTTTAATTCCACTATGCCCATCTTTGACTTTAAGTCTTGCCGAATAAAATATTTGAATCGAATCTATTTCTATAACTTTAAATCTCAATTTCTCGTCTGCACGTGGCTCTCTCATAGATATTTTCGGTACGTAACTGCCAGCTACGTTTTCATCCGAACAACCTCACCCCCCGGCTGAAGGTTGTAACTCCATATCAATTACCACGGATCCGGATTTGTGCTTAATATAGTTAATTGCTTCTTTATCAACGATAAACATAACGATCGTCCCCTCCCTAATGACGCCACGTGGAACCAATGATCTAAATGCAGCGTTTCCATGACAATCCCTGATATTTGCCTATAGTCTCTCATACTCCCCTTTTGCATTTAGATATTGAATGTCAATACAGCCATAATACTCTCCATACATGTCTAACGGATCAAAGCCGCTCTTACTAGTACAGTCATCCGAGTAACCGATATAGTAAACTACTTCGTCATTATCTCTCATCCGAAATTTGAACTGAGGTTCAGCCTCGAACTTTTTGATCAGTTGTTCGAATTCCTCAGAGCCTTTTTTAGCCTCTGAGCTGAAGTAATCCATCAATAATTCATTTTCAATACAATCCTCAATGATTTTGAACATCGTATAACCACCTTTACTCAATTCTCTGATCTTCATATCAGCATAACACATATTTTGCTCGGTAAACATAAATCAAGTTACCACAAACTTTGAACAGGGAAATCATATTGAATCTAAAGAAATTTTGTTATATATTTACTTTAAAGTAATATTGTTTTGGAGTCAATAAAATCTATTTATACAATGAAGGAGATTATCAAATTGTTCAAATTTACTATCGAAGAAGAATTATGTTGCAAAGTTGAAGGTAATGGAAAATTCTACGCCAAGAAGGGTGCTATGGTTGCGTTTAAAGGTGACTTTAGATTTGATAAAATGTTATTAGGGCCAAATAATGGTGGGGGTACAATGAATGCTCTGTTGGGCTTGGCTAAAAGAAAACTAACAGGTGAAAATGTTGAACTGATGACGGTTGAAGGTTCAGGTATAATATATTTAGCTAGGAATGCCTATCACGTTTCGGTTTTTGAGCTTGAGCCCGGCGATTGTTTATCGGTTGAAAGCGAAAATCTCCTTGCCTTTCCTACAGACCTTAAATATGATGTTCGTTTCCTTGGGAGTGGTATTTTATCTCAAAAGGGATTAGCGACAACAGTCCTCACCAATATCTCCAACCAAGCCCAGCAAGTTGCCGTGATGACCGATGGTAATCCACTCATGCTGGAAGCGCCTTGCGTTGTTGATCCTGATGCTGTCGTAGCATGGACAAGTGGTCCTGATGGAGGCGGCGATCCACGAGTTGCCACGAATAATTTCAGCTGGAAAACAGTCATCGGGCAGACTTCCGGAGAATCCTATCAGTTCCAATTTAATCAACCTAACCAAATGGTTCTCGTTCAGCCCTCTGAACGATTATCCGGATTAAAGATTAGCATTGATTAGCGTACTTGTTCAGCTAAAGCTGAACGAGTGGGTGTCTCGAAATTGGATTAATGGTTTACAAACAAGGCTGGAAGTAAAGAAAACTTGGCTAGCGCCCGAAGACACTGTCTTCGCACGTATTAGTCATTCTGTCAGCCTTCAGGCGCCGGCGATGGCCTTAGTTGCACTGATGCTCCCAGAAAGTATACAACTGAAAGTTATACTTTCTGACTAGTACTAAAAACGCTTCCAGCCTTGTTTGTATATATCCAATAATTTAGGCACATTCAAGAAAATAACCTGTCAGTCTGCCAGTCTATTTTGTGTCATACTGCGTTGGCATGTTCACCTAATAGCCCCGCTATGAGGTGAACATACCGCCTTGTCTGACGCAAAATATCCAAGGCATCTTTGACTTGTTATTTTCTTTCATATGCCTTAGGACATTTTTTCGAGTTTTAACCCTGTCTCATGACCATTGAGGTTCTGCATTTCCAAGCTAGCATCCTTAATCCTCTCGATATTGTCTGCTAACGTTTCTTTTTTAATATAGTCCTCATATAGTTTGACAGCCTCAGCTATTTCCTCATCCCCATCAAAGTATATTTTAATCCTGTCCATCATTTCATAACCGTTATTTTTTCTCATTTGCTGTACCTTGGAGACATACTCCCTCGCATATCCTTCATCAATCAGCTCTTTGGTAAGCGTCGTATCAAGTATCACAAATAAATTATTCTCTACGATCATTGTAAAGCCTTCTTTGGCAGCGATCGTGGTGATTACATAATCCTTAACTAGATCTACAACTTCACCCTCGACTTCTATCTGTATCGTTTCTCCTGCTTCTAATCTAGGCACAACGGCAGAGGCGTCAAGGGCGGTCAGTACTTTACCTAAGGATTTTACCTTAGATCCGAAGATAGATCCTGCCACTTTGAAATTAGGCTTTAAGCTAAAGTTCATATACTGGCTCAAATCCTTGGCAAACACAACTGCCTTCACATTAAGTTCTTCCTGGATTAACGGAAGCATGTAGTCTATTAACTGTTCATATTTACCGTCAATCAAGATCTCTTGGACAGGTTGTCGCACCTTGATCTTCACATGTTCCCTTGCCGCCCTGCCTAGACCCACCAGATTCCTCACCAGATCCATTCTAGTTTCCAACTCGGCATCGATCAGTAGCGAATTAGCAACAGGATAATCCGCTAGATGAACGGATTCCTCATTGGTCAAGCTACGATAGAGTTCTTCTGAAATGTAGGGTGCAAACGGAGCCACGAGCTTGGATAGTCCCACGAGTATTTCATAGGTCGTATTGTAGACCGCTTTCTTGTCATTTGAAAGTTCTGTTCCCCAGAACCGTCTACGCGAACGTCTTATATACCAGTTCGAAAGATCCTCATTGACAAACTCAGTAATCTTTCTCACTGCTTTGTTCTGGTCATAGACACTCAGATCCGACTCAACGCCTTTGAGAAGGCTGTTGTACTTGGACAGTACCCATTGATCAAGCTCAGGTCTATCCTGGTAATCGATGAAGAAGTCTCTCGGATCAAGCTTATCCGTATTGGCATACAAGGAAAAGAAAGCATACACATTTCTCATCGTACTAAAAAACTTACTCTGTACTTCCTTGAGCCCTTCGATATCAAATTTCGTCGGAGTCCAGGCTGGAGAGACATAGAGTAAATACCATCTTAAAGCATCCGCTCCATATTGATCAAACAGCTCGAAAGGATCGACTGTATTCCCTTTGGACTTCGACATCTTATGCCCATCCTTATCTAGAATCAAATCATTAACCAGTACTCTTTTATAGGGCGCGACTCCCTTGATAAAGGTTGAGATCACGAGTAGAGAATAGAACCATCCTCTCGTCTGGTCAATGCCTTCACAGATGAAATCGGCGGGAAAGAGCTGATCAAAGTTCTCACTATTTTCAAACGGATAGTGATGCTGGGCAAAAGGCATCGAGCCACTGTCAAACCAGCAATCAATGACATCTTTCACTCTGGTCATTGTTGCGCCACATTTTGCGCACTTTATGTGAATATCATCCACAAAGGGCCGGTGCAATTCAATTGTCGTTTCATCTAGTGTTTCCAATGCGTTTTCTACCAGTTCTTTTCGAGAGCCAATGGAAGTGGTGTGTCCGCAATCACATCTCCAGATATTCAGCGGCGTTCCCCAATATCGGCTTCGAGACAAAGCCCAGTCGTTGGCGTTTTCCAACCAGTTGCCGAACCTTTTTTCTCCGACATAATCAGGATACCACTCAACCCGGTTGTTGTTTTCCACTAATTTATCTTTAAATTTCGTGACTTCGATATACCAGCTTGGTTTGGCATAATAAAGAAGTGGGGTCTGACATCTCCAACAGTGAGGATAGTTGTGCTCCATCTTTTCTTTCTTAAATAGTTTACCTTCCGCGTGCAGCCATTTGATGATATCAAGATCTGCATCCATGACAAAGCTACCTTTCCAAGGTGTGGTCACGAACTTTCCTGTTTCATCGACGGGCTGAAGCACTGGCAAATTATACCTCCGTCCCGTATTATAATCATCCTCCCCAAAAGCTGGGGCAGTATGGACAATTCCCGTTCCATCCTCCGTCGTCACATAATCAGCGACCGTAACGAAAAAGGCCTTCTTATCCGCTTTTACAAAAGGCATTAACTGCTCATATTCTACGAACTCAAGATCTTGTCCCTTGATTTCTTCCAAAACTTCAAACTCTTCTCCCAACACTTTATGGGCCAAAGTCTTGGAAACATAATATATCTCCTCATTCTGCCTGACCTTCAGGTAGACTTCTCGAGGATTCACCGTCAGCGCCACGTTCGATGGAAGCGTCCAAGGCGTTGTCGTCCAGACCAGAAAGAACTCTTCGACATTTTTTCGCTTAAACTTAACGACGACGGTGTTAGTCTTTATCATCTTATAACCCTGGGCTACCTCGTGGGAAGCCAAACCCGTTCCGCAGCGTGAGCAATAAGGCAGGATCTTGTGTCCTTCATAGATCAAGCCCTCTTTAAAAAAGCGATCAAGGATCCACCAGACGCTCTCAATGTAATTATTATCAAGCGTGACATACGGATGGTCTAAATCGATTGAATACCCCATCCGCTTGGTCATTTCTCGCCATTGTTCCTCATAGCTGAACACAGAATCTCGACATTTTTGATTAAACTCAGCAATTCCATAGGCTTCAATATCCTGCTTGTTGGAAAGTTTGAGTTGCTTCTCCACTTCGATTTCCACAGGAAGACCATGAGTATCCCAGCCAGCCTTACGCTTGACTTGATAGCCTTGCATAGTTTTGTATCTACAAACTGAATCCTTTAAGGTTCTGGCTATGACGTGGTGTATTCCCGGCTTGCCATTGGCTGTCGGAGGCCCTTCATAGAACACGAAGGGTGTTTTACCTTCCCGAATTTCGATGCTTTTATCCAGTATCGCATGATCGTTCCAGTAATCGGCTATTTCGATTTCCTTTTTAGCTATCGGCAGATCCGAAAGCGGTTTGAAGTTAGACATAATCCTCTTCCTTTCGTGTTGAGCTAATAATATCGAGCGAATAACGTCAAAAAGTCCCTAAGTCAATGACTTAGGGACGGATTATCCGCGGTACCACCCTTGTTATTGATGGATTTAAAAAGAAACAATCCACCAATCGCTTAAACCATGTAACGTATGACTACGGAACAGCTTAGATTATTTCAGCCGTCCAACTCCAAGGTGATCTTCATAAAAAACCTTCGTCATAATCTTTCACCCAAGGATTATGTCTCTAAAACCCAAGTCCTTTATTACTATCCTTTTCATCGTTGTTCTCAATATTTTAACCAATATCCATATGTTTAAACCATCTATTCTATTAGCATATTCCAGTTGCCCGACCGTTGTCAAGACCATGCCGTCGCTTCTCTTAAATTTCTGAGCGCATTATAGCAATCTTCCCAGTTCGAACCAGCTCTAATAACCCGTAAGGACGAATTGCCTTAACGAACCCATCAATCTTCCCAACATCTCCCGTTAACTCAACGGTAAGATTGGTTCTTCCCATGTCCACAACCCGTCCCCTGAAAATTTGAATTGTCTGGAGAACCTCTGATCGTGTTTCCGAGCTAACCATGATACGTATTAAGGCCAACTCTCGGTCAACAACGCTCTCTGCTGTCAGATCCGTGACAGAGTGGACAATCACCAGTTTATTGAGTTGATTTCTCACTTGCTCAATAACCTGATCATCTCCATGTACGACAATCGTCATCCGCGAAAGTTCAGGATCTTCCGTTTGACAAACGGAAAGACTATCAATGTTATAGGCTCTGCGAGCAAATAATCCAGCCACCCGGGTCAAAACACCAGGATGGTTCTCCACAAGGGCCGCAAGTGTATGCAACATGGTTTTTACCTCCCTAGCATTTCTGTAATCGGTTTACCTGGTGGAACTATTGGCAAAACATCTTCGTTCGGCGAGATTGTAAAATCTAACAGCACTGGCCCAGGATAATCGATTGCCTCCGCAATAGCACTGCGTACTTGCTCAAAAGAATCAACACGAATGCCACGAATTCCGTAGGCCTCCGCCACTTTGACAAAATCCGGATTGGAATGGAGGTCTGTTTGACTATACCGTTCCCCATAAAAAAACTTCTGCAGTTGGCGAACCATCCCAAGGACTCCGTTGTTCAGAAGAACTATTTTAATGGGAAGTTTATTCTGAACAATCGTGGCAAGTTCCTGAATGCACATCTGAAAGGAACCGTCTCCAGTAATCAAAACGACCAAATCGTTCGGGCGAGCTATTTGGGCACCCACTGCCGCCGGAAGACCAAAGCCCATTGTCCCAAGCCCACCACTTGTCGCAAAATTGCGTGACTTCGCGATCGGGTAAAATTGCGCAGCCCACATTTGATGCTGTCCTACATCAGTTACAACCATCGTGTCATCACCGGCAAGTTCTCCCATACATTCGATCACCATCTGGGGCGTCATTCTATCCTTGTCATACTTCATAGGATAGTCGTTCTTCCAAACACGCAGACGCTCCCACCAGTCAGCCGTTTGAGGAACCGTCAATCCCTCGAGGTGCTTCAACACCTCTTCCAGAACTAGACGAGCATCCCCAACGATTGGGATATGCGTTCTTACCACTTTGGCAATCTCTGCGAGATCAATGTCAATATGAATAATTTTTGCTTTGGTAGCAAAAAGATGGCCCAGTCCACTTGTCACACGGTCATCAAACCGCACCCCTACCGCAAGCAGCAAATCACAATCATCCACTGCATAGTTTGCCGCCACGGCTCCGTGTAATCCCACCATACCTAATAGATTGGGATGTCCTGAGGGGAGGCACCCGATCCCCATTAACGTTGTGACCACTGGCAACGAGGCTTTTTCAGCCAACTGCCTTAACACTCCTTCAGCACCTGCTGTAATCACGCCACCCCCGGCATAAATTACCGGCTTACGGCATCCTGAGAGCGCCTTCGCCACTTCAGCGATCTTCTCGCTGTCTCCCCTGCCAGGTACGTGGTATCCTCTTAAGTTCATTTCAGCGGGAAAGGGTTCGACTTCCATAGCCAAAACATCCTTAGGAAGATCGATGAGCACTGGACCTGGCCGGCCCGTTCCAGCAAGATAAAAGGCCTCTTTGACAATCCGAGGGATTTCCCTTGCATCCTTTACCAAATATGAGTGCTTGGTAATGGGTGTTGTGATCCCTGTAATATCTGCTTCTTGAAAGGAGTCTGTTCCGAGCAAAGTAGTCACAACTTGCCCGGTTAAAACGACTAACGGAATGGAGTCCATATAGGCATTAGCAATACCAGTTACCAAATTCGTCGCCCCAGGTCCAGAGGTTGCTAAACAAACCCCCACTTTTCCAGTTACGCGTGCATAACCATCGGCAGCATGCACCACGCCCTGTTCATGACGTGCTAGTATATGTCGAATGGGGCTATCTAACAGCGCATCATATAACGGAAGCAATACTCCACCTGGATAACCAAAGATAAGGTCAACGCCTTCGTTTTCTAGGGCTTCTAATAAGATGTTTGCCCCATTTAATTTCTTTTCCCCTTCATTTATACTCATCTATCTTTCTCCCTCTTATCACATCTTAATATTGTCCATTACAAGGCCACCAACTCGAGTAAGCGCCCAAGCTGAGCCTTAGATCCTGATCCTCTGCGCCATTTGACTTATTTAAAGCCGTAAGACGCTTGAATCATGACGCTATTTTAATTCGTCAAAGTCCTGACTTTTCCTTCTTTTATAAATAGATATTTCAATTTATTCTGAAATAAGGCTGGAAGCAAAAGTGCTTCCAGCCTTATTACTCTACTTATATAAAGTTAATCCTACTTCCGACGCTTAAGCAGTTCCCTACCGACCTGTTCAACCCCGACCCCGCGCTCTTCCATCATCACCAAGACATGATAGATCAAATCCGACACTTCGCATTTGATCTCCTCTGGATCGGAATTCTTAGCCGCAATAATCACTTCTGAGCTTTCCTCACCGACTTTTTTGAGAATCTTATCAATCCCCTTTTCAAACAGATAAGTGGTGTAAGCCCCCTCCGGTCGTTCAAGGTTGCGGGAGTGAATCACATCGGTCAACAGTTCTAGAGTTCTTCCCAACGTCGGCTCCGGCCTAGCTTCCGGTTCTCCTATGGCCTTAAATCCTTCACCAGTCAGATCATAGTGAAAACACGAGAAATAGTTTTCGTGACAAGCCATCCCAGTTTGCTTCACAGTCAGGAGCAGTGCATCCTGATCACAGTCAAACTTGATGTCCACGATCTCCTGGAAATGTCCGGAGGTTTCTCCTTTCAGCCACAGGGATTGACGGCTTCGGCTAAAATAACAGGCCTTGCGCTCACGTAAAGTCCGCCGCAAGGACTCTTCATTCATATACGCAAGCATCAATACTTCCTTAGTCTCCACATCTTGAACAATCGCAGGAACGAGCCCGTGAGCATCCCAGCGGATTCCTGATAAATCTAACGTTTCTATTTCATTTACATCCATTTCTATATCTACCTTCCTGTCCATATCGTAGTTTACGTGCAAGTGGGAACGGTTCTTGCTTGCATGCGAGTCCATTCTAGCTGATTCTGACGGTGCACATGAAATGTGCCGTCTCACAATGCAAGTCAAGAACCGTCCCTTCTCCCTCTTCCGTTCCTTGACCCTAGCCCGGGACGCAGTGTCACACAGCGCGACGTCTTTACGTAAGCAGAATTGCAAACTTCCGTTCAAGCGACCGACCCCAAATACGGGGCAGCGAACAGGGATGTGAGCTGCCGCCCATGCGCCAAGGACGGCGCATTGGGCACGATAGTCTCCAGTGGAGATTATCGCCGTAGGCGTGTTCTTTAAAATAATACTATCGCCGAAGGATGCACCCCGCTCCCCAGGGACAGGAGCTTGAATGGTTAGTTTGCTCTGCGTCGTAAGCACCGAGCGCTGTGTCACACAAGTCCCTCCTCAAGGCCTCACTAATATCCCGCGTCCCGCTAAATAGCGCTTAGCTTCCTCAATGCTGAACTCCTTGTAATGAAAGATCGAAGCCGCCAAAACGGCATCCGCTTCTCCAAGGGTAAGCCCTTCCGCTAAATGCTCTAGAGTACCTACTCCACCGCTTGCAATGACGGGCAGGGAGACCGCCCTACTCACGGCCCTAGTGAGTTCTAACTCATAACCAGCTTTGGTTCCGTCGCGGTCCATGGAGGTTAAGAGGATTTCTCCAGCTCCGAGAGCTTCAGCTTCCGCAACCCATTCCAAAACATCCTTGCCAGTCGCCGTCCGTCCCCCGTGAATATACACTTCCCATTTACCTGGCGCCGTGCTTCGCGCATCGACGGCTAACACGATACACTGGCTTCCGAAAGCATGAGCCCCTTCTTCGATAAGTCTGGGGTTCTGAACTGCAGAGGTGTTAAGTGCAATTTTGTCCGCTCCTGCCCGGAGCATGCGACGAATATCTTCGATGGTGCGTAGTCCGCCCCCGATTGTAAAAGGTATAAAGACCTGCTCGGCGGTTCGGCGTACCACATCAACCATGGTTTCTCGATTATCAGACGAAGCGGTTATATCCAGGAAGATCAACTCATCAGCGCCTTCTCGGTCGTAAAGGGCTGCCAGTTCCACCGGATCGCCAGCATCTCGCAACTGTACGAAGTTGGTCCCCTTAACTACACGTCCGTCATGGACGTCCAAACAGGGAATGATCCGCTTACTTAACATATCATTCCCCCCCATTCCTATTTTCTCCGTCGATCCCCTCAGTGCGAGCGGCCTTCAGTGCTTCTTGCAAGGTAAATGCCCCACTATAAAGCGCTTTTCCCGTAATGGCGCCTTCGATGGAGGCTCCCTTGAGCGCTTCGTACTGCAAGTTTCGCAGGTCGGCTAAGGTGGAAATCCCGCCTGAGGCAATGATACTTAGGCCAGTTTCCCGAGCCATGTGGACCGTGCTTTCAATATTGGGCCCTTGTAGCATTCCATCCCGAGCAATATCTGTGAAGACGACGTGCTTTATCCCCACGTCTTTCATGGCCAAGGCCAAATCTATAGCCCTCATTTCCGTGGCTTCCGCCCAGCCTTGAACCGCGACCCAACCGCCCAGGGCATCAATCCCCACAACGATTCGTTCTCCATAACGACGCGCGGCTTCGGCAACTAAATCCGGATTCTTGACGGCGATCGTCCCTAAAATGATTCGTTCGACCCCTAAATCTAAGAGTTCCGCGATCCTCTCCATGGTACGGATTCCTCCGCCCACCTGAACTTTTAAATCAACACTACCGACAATTTTTCGGATCGTCTCATCATTGACTGGTTTTCCGGTAAACGCGCCGTTCAGATCAACGACATGTAAATATTCAGCCCCTTGAGTCTCAAAATCCTTCGCGACATCAACCGGATTATTGGCATAAATTGTGGAATCTTCCATCCGTCCCTGTAACAGGCGCACGGCTTTCCCTTCTTTTAGGTCAATGGCTGGAAAGAGAAGCATCGTCATTCACCCACTTTCCAAAATTCGTCAGTAATTGAAGCCCCCAAGGACTTGATTTTTCCGGGTGGAATTGTGCCCCCCAAATATTATCCTTGCCTACAACAGCAGGAAATACAACCCCATAGTCACTGGTCGCTATTATATCACTCTTCTCGCTGGGCTCAGCATAATACGAATGAACAAAATAGAAATAGGATTCGTTCGGAATCCCTTCTAATAATCGGGAGGGTTGTTCCAGCTTTAAGCTATTCCAACCCATATGCGGAACCTTACCACCGGGTGGGAATTTGATAACTCGACCCGCTAATAGTCCTAATCCTGAGTGTTCACCATGTTCTTCCCCAACCTCAAAGAGAACCTGCATCCCAAGGCAAATCCCCAGAAAAGGTCGACCAGATCGGGCAAATTGGGTGATCGGCAGGGTCCATCCCCCGCTATTTAACGCCTCCATCGCATCAGCAAACGCCCCGACGCCTGGAAGTATGAGTCCGTCCACTCTGCCCAACTCCTCGGGGGACGTCATAATTAAGGCCTCAAACCCGACCTTTTCCAAAGCTTTTTCCACGCTTCTTAAGTTTCCCCGTCCGTAATCTACAATACCTATCAATTTCAATTCCTCCCGGGACGCTATTTATCTTTAATCTAATTCCGAGACACCCTCTTCTATAATTGGGTGTTTCTTGTTCAGCTTTAGCTGAACGAGTTCACTAGAGAACCCCTTTAGTCGACAGAATACCGCTATACCGAGTATTCAGGCGCAGGGCCAGTCCAAGGGCTCTCCCCACCCCTTTAAAGCAAGCTTCTAGAATATGATGTTGGTTTTTCCCGGATAGTTGCCGGACATGCAAAGTGATTCCACTCTGCACAGCTAGAGCTCGGAAAAACTCTTCGGCCATCTCGACCGGGAACTCGCCAACCCTACCATCTAGACAACCTACATCCCACACTAGGTAAGCACGATTGGAGAGATCCAAGGCGACTTGAACAAGAGCCTCGTCCATAGGTAACAGGGTCTCCCCGATCCGTTCGATTCCCGTCTTATCCCCGCAAGCCTCACGTAAAGCTTGTCCCAACACGATACCACAATCCTCAATGGTATGATGCGGGTCCACCTCTAAATCCCCAGTTGCCTGAAGATCAAGATCAAAATAGGCAAATCGAGCAAAAGCTGTCAGCATATGATCAAAGAAACCGATCCCAGTCTTAACTTGAGCCTCTCCCGTTCCGTCAAGGTTCAAACGTACACGGATCTCCGTTTCCTTCGTTTTCCGTTCGATACAAGCTTCTCGCATAGTGGTCTCCTCCCGAATCCTCATTGGAAATCAACAATCTCAAATCTTCGTGGTTCCCGCACTAATCTCCCGAATCGCACGCATAAAGCCTTCGTTTTCCTCCGGTAGACCCGCACTTATACGCAGGCATTTTCCCAGAACCGGGAGCACGCCCATGTTACGAACGAGGAACCCCTTCTTTAACAACGCCTCAGCCCACCCGTCAGGGTCGACCGGTTTAAAAAGGGTGAAATTCGCCTTCGTCGGATAAACCGTCACGTCCGGAATCTGACTCAACCCCTCGTGCAGTTTATGTGTTTCTTCCTTGATCACCTGAATTTGCGCTTGATACTCTCCTAAGTAACCTAATGCCAAAATACCTGCTTTCTGACTAAACGAATTGACGTTGAACGGTGGCCTCACCCGGTTGATTAGGGCGATGGTCTCCGGTTGTCCGAGCAGATACCCCAAGCGGAGACCAGCCATACCGAACGCCTTAGAAAAGGTTCGCAGGATCACCAAGTTAGGATAGTTTCCAATCTCAGAAATAAGGGTTTCGTCGGAAAACTCAGCATAAGCCTCGTCAACAACCACGATTTTACCGCTTTCTCGTACCAGTCGAAGAATCTCATCTCTTGGGAACAATGAGCCGGTAGGGTTATTGGGATTGCAAATAATTACGACATGGGCCTCTGGAGAAAGTGCTGCCTTTAACATTCCGTCCGTATCCAGATCTAGGCCGTTTAACAAAGGAACTTCTACGACTGTTGTATCCGTCAATTGAGCGGAGATCTTATACATACCGAAGGTAGGTGGGTGAATAATGAGTGATTGTCCAGAACCTCCAAAGGTAAGTAATATAAGTTGAATGAGCTCATCCGACCCATTACCTACCAGTATACCTTCTGGAGACGTTTTACTATAAGCAGAAATAGCCACTTTAAGGTCCTGGCCCATTCCGTCCGGATAGCGGTTAAATGCTAGTTTCTCTCTGTAGACTGACTCGTACATTCCTGCCGGCCAAGGAAAGGGGTTTTCATTAGCATCAAGTTTAATGCACTCAGGCATATGTTTCGTTTCATAAGGAACAAGCTGACGGACCTCAGCGCGAACAAGCTTCTCCGGGTTACTTAACACGGGTTCCATCGTTCCCTCTCCTTCCACTACTATCATTGGAAAATAGGCTACTTAGCGATTATTTACACCGAACCTCAACAGCTCGGGCATGTGCTTCCAACCCTTCGCAGCGTGCGAGTATGGCGATTTGCTTGGCATCCCGTTTCAAGGCTGCTTCCGAATAGCTGATCACACTGACCTTCTTCATGAACATATCGACATTGAGCGGTGAATAAAACCGGGCTGTTCCACCCGTCGGTAAAACGTGGTTCGGTCCTGCAAAGTAATCACCGACGGGCTCTGGAGAATATCGCCCTATGAAAACCGCGCCGACATTTCGAACTTGCCCTAACCAGGTATAGGGATCTTTAACAACTAGTTCAAAATGTTCAGGGGCAATTTGGTTGGCCAATGCCATACCTTCACAAAGATCGTTGACCAAGATCGCGGCCCCATAGGTTTCCAAGGAAGCCCGGGCGATTTCCGCACGAGGTAAGTCTTCGAGCTGGCGCTCTAACTCGACAATGGTCTGCTCAAGAAGTTGACGAGACGGGGACACTAAAATCGCGGAGGCTAGACGATCATGCTCAGCCTGAGAAAGCAAATCCGCAGCCAATTCTTCTGGACGTGCGCTCTCATCCGCTAAGATTAAAATCTCACTCGGACCAGCCAACATATCAATATCCACCGTTCCGAACACCTGTTTTTTGGCTAAGGTGACGTAAATGTTTCCCGGGCCAGTTATTTTATCGACGGGAGAGATCGTCTCTGTGCCATAGGCTAACGCGGCGATACCCTGAGCCCCTCCCACTTTGAACACTTCGGTCACCCCAGCTTCAGCCGCCGCCACCAAAACTTCGGGTAGCAGCGTGCCATCCGCCCTAGGAGGGCTAACCATCACGATCTCTTTAACCCCTGCTACGATAGCAGGCAAGGCATTCATCAGTACTGACGAAGGATACGATGCCGTTCCCCCTGGCACATAAATACCTACGCGCGTGAGTGGAAGTATAAGTTGGCCCAGAATGCTTCCATCCGGATCGGGCTCTAACCACGAGGTTCGTTTCTGCTTCTCATGATACTTCAAAATTTTTCCCTTAGCCGTACGCAGAGCCTCTAAAAAATCTTCATCGACCGCTTGATAGGCCTTTTGAATCTCCTCTTCAGTTACCCTCAAGCCGCTTTGACGTAGGTTAACCTTATCAAATTCCTCAGTCAGTTGATAGATGGCCTCATCCCCATCATCATGAACGCGCTTCAGTATCCCCGCAACACGCCGCTCTAGTGTTTCATCGTCGCCATACGATTTCCGGGTAAGACGCTTTAAATCAATGTCCTTCAGATTACAAACTTTCATAAATAGTTGACTCTCCTCTGCCCGTCTTTATATCCTGTAGGCATCTTATTACTTACTTAGATCGAGTATTATTTTGCAGATTCGTTAATCTGCAACTCTTCGCGTAAACGATCCACCAGCACGCGAATTCGCTCATATTTCAGCCGATAAGCGACGCGGTTAGCAATCAAACGAGACGTCGCTTCTAGTATCGGAGCGACCTCGACCAAATGATTTTCTCTGAGCGTTTTTCCAGTGGAAACAATATCCACAATCATTTCTGCCAGACCAACGCACGGAGCAAGTTCAATATTGCCATGAAGTTTTATGGGATTAACCTGCATGCCCAACCCGCTAAAAAAGGTCTCTGCTACCCTAGGAAACTTCGTTGCCACTCGTTGATGGTTCAGCACACTTAAATCATACTCACCATTCGGCAATTTGGGCGGGACGCTAGCCTCTGGCATAGCGACCACAAAACGACAATAGCCAAATTTGAGGTCCAGTAATTCAGCGACATCTTTATTATCTTCAAGCAGAGTGTCTTTTCCGACAACGCCAAGGTCAGCAGCCCCGTACTCAACAAACGTTGGAATATCCGTGGCACGGCAAATAATGATCTTGACCTTACTGTCGGGAAGATCATAGAAGAGTTTCCTGGAATCCTCATTTACATGACTGCATTCTATCCCTATGCGAGTTAATAATTGAATGGAGTCAATCAGCAGCTTCCCCTTCGGCAATGCAATCGTCAAAAAATCTCGTTCCACTAGGCATCCCCTTCCTCTATCCCACTAAAACTAAAGCTTGATGCACGCTAGCTTAGTGCATTTCATCACTTTAGCTTGTTAAAGCGTTAACATATTAGTATTATAACAAGGTCCCTTTACCCTGACAACCCCAATATCAAAAAAAGTCAATCCATTTCTATATAACTTGTTGAATCAATGCCACACCAGCCGGACAAAGCTTTCGCTTGCGAACCATTTCCTGCATTATCTGGATCGCCGCCTTTGAACTCATCGGGCCGCGATAGGGACGTTCTTCGGTTAACGCTTGATAGACATCCGCCACGGCCATCAACCGTTCTGGAACGGTTAAATCCGCTTTGCGTTCAGGGTATCCGGCTCCGTCGATACTTTCATGATGGTTTCCAGCCCAATCCTTAATGACTTCAAAGCCCTGGACCCGCCCTAAAATCATTTTCGTATAATATGGATGGGCTTTAATTTGTTCAAACTCTTGGGGCGTAAGCAAACCTGGTTTATCGAGTACGCCTCGGGGCACCGCCAATTTCCCCAAGTCATGAAGTAAAGCCGCAATTTTTAACTGAGAAATATCTGCTGGGGATTCTAGAAAAAGAGGGGCTAGACGTTCCATGATCTCTGCAACCCCTCTGGAATGATGATAAGTATAAGAACTTTTGCTATCGATGATTGCCGCAAAAACATTGGCAATTTGCTCCACTTCTCGTTGATTAATTTGAGCGGTAAGATTCGGTTGAATCTCTCTTAGGATACCTTCTAGATTGGGATTTGTGAGGTCAAGCCAAAATTTTTCTTTAGCACTGGCCTCAAGAAAAGCCTCTACAACAACTGGGTCGAACCCATGGTTCTGCTGCGTTCTTGCCCAATCCCATAACTCTAAGCGCTGATCATAATAAAATTGACGCCGGTCATAACGAAGTTCCAGCTGATCAGCCAACTGCACAATCTGCGCACCAAGCGGAGCCCCTCCCTGACTGGCTTCACTCAGTCCTTCCCATGACCCGTGATGCCAGAGGACGAACTCAGCTGCCTGCGTAGAAAACGGCATCAATCTCATCAGTTCTTGGCCGGTCTGAGAGTGTTTCCATACTCCACTTTCCTTCGGGGATACATCCCTAAGTGATTCGGTCGCCCCAATATCATGAAGGAAGCCAGCAATATAAACGTTCTCAACCTGTTCTTCCGAAAGTCCCAAGGTTCTTGCCACCTGCAAAGCAGCATATGCCGTTCGTGTGGCATGATGAAACGGTTGGCCCTCTGCAAGGTCGAGGGCCAAAGAAAGGGCTCGGAGAAGTTCATTGCGATCATAGACTCTCTCCCTAGGATTGTATGCCAACGTCACTCAGTCTCCCATCTCGATCCCAAGATCACGTGCTGCTAACAACAATGGGTCAGTTAGAGGTACAAGTTTAAGCCTATCAACCGCTTGAATAAGAGGAACTCTCACAATCTCTCTCCCATGAAGGGCGACCATAATCCCAAATTCCTTATCCAGCGCGGCTTCAACCGCAGCTACGCCGTAGCGAGAAGAGAGCACTCGATCATACGCATCAGGGGAGCCTCCACGTTGGAGATGCCCAAGCACGGTGACTCGCGTCTCCATACCACATTGTTCTTCAAGATCATTACCTACTTTAGCCCCAATCCCACCCAATTTGAGCGGGTCGAATCGTCCTAATACCATACGTTCAACCACCATTTCACCGCCCAAAGGCTTAGCCCCTTCGGCCACGACAACGATGCTGAATTTCTTTCCCTGGTTTGCTCGTTCCTTGATGGCTGCGGCCACCAGATCAATATTATACGGGATTTCCGGAATCAAGATAACGTCCGCTCCACCTGCGACGCCCGCATACAAGGCAATCCATCCAGCATAGCGTCCCATCACTTCAAGAATCATAACTCGGTGGTGGGATTCCGCGGTGGTATGTAAACGGTCTAACGCATCCTGAGCGGTATCCACCGCTGTTTGAAAACCGAAGGTTTGATCGGTCGCCATTAAATCATTATCAATCGTTTTAGGAATTCCGATCACCTTAAGCCCTTTATCCGCGAGCTTAAGAGCAATATTCAAACTACCATCACCGCCGATTGCCAGTAAGGCATCCACTCCGCGCTCTTTTAAATTACGTAGGACATCGTCTGATCGATCTAGCGATTGAGTGACTCCCTTTAATTTCGTCTCATAAGTAAAAGGATTATCCCGATTCGTTGTGCCAAGAATTGTGCCTCCACGTGGTAAAATACCTGAAATTTCGCTCAGACCAAGGGGTATAAAATCCCCTTCTACCGCTCCATGAAAACCGTCTTTAATTCCAAGTACTTCGATTTTATGATGGTACGCTGTTTTAACAACCGCCCGGATCACTGCATTAAGCCCCGGGCAATCCCCACCGCCAGTGAGCACAGCAAGTTTACGCATCATTGACACCCCTTTCGTTTTTCAGATACCCATTAAGACTTATCTACATGTAAAAGCTCTGGAATATGTTTTAGCAGTGCCATTTTCTGGGCTTCTTCGCTGTCTATTGTTCCGAGTGCCATTTCCACCCGTTTCCCCTTCGCTCGCATGGCCTGGCACTCTCGAATAATACTCGCGTCATCGGATCCATAAACCAAAACATCGGCACCTTCCACAATGGAAAGGGGGAATTGTTCTAACAAATTTCCAAGGTGGATGGCAAACCCGGTCGCTGGCAACGACGCTCCAAAGTCGGCATATAACGCATCATAGCGTCCTCCCTCAACCACTGGAAACCCCATTCCTGGAACATACCCTTCAAAAACAGCCCCGGTATAATATGAAAAGCCCCGCAGTATTCCTAAATCGAGTGACACATTTTCTTGAACTCCAAAATCCTTCAAATACCGATAAATCCGTCTTAGACTCTCGACAGCTTTCCGAATTGCTGGGCGTTCACTCCAGTTCAGAACCTCATCAAGAATTTCTTCTCCACCGTGAAAATGAGGTAACCGTAGTAATAGCTCCTGAACGCGTTCCGGCAACCCGCTTTGCCTGACACAGCTCTCCACCCCAACCATATCTTTACGTGCCAGCGCTTCTTCCAACTTAGCCTGCAACGCCTCATCAATCCCAGCTTCCAGCATAAGCCCTGCAAAGATCCCCATATGCCCGAGATTGAACTGATAGTTCTTTAAACCCAGACCCGCAATAGCTTCTACAGCGAGAGCAATTACTTCCGCATCGGCTAGTTCATGATCAGAACCAACGAGCTCTACTCCAACTTGGCGAAACTCTCTATGCCTAACCGGGGCATTTCTGTACACATCTGCCCCATAACAGAGGCGAAGTGGCAAATTAGCCCCACGCATACGCGTACTCACAAGTCGTGCAATCGGCGTAGTCAGTTCTGTGCGCAGCGCTAGAATGCGCCCTTCACGGTCGAAAAACTTGTATAATGAATCAGCTTGCTCAACATCCTGTTGGACACAAGCCGTAAATTCAAGAGTTGGTGTCAACACCTTCTGATAAGACCACTGCCGAAAAAGTGTAAGGATCTCTTCTTCTAATCGCTCCTGGATGACAATTTCCTCAGGTAGTAAATCGCGCATCCCCTCTGGTATACGTTGCCCTAAATTAGTTCTTAGCATTATGACTTTCCTTCTCTCCTGTCAATTTACCCTGATCATCGAGTTCTTGCAAACGTCTTAAAATCAACTGATATCCATCTGCCCCAAAATTCAAGCAACGTTTAACCCGGCTAATGGTAGCACTGCTCACTCCTGTCACTTCCCCAATAGCCGTATAGGTCTCATTTCTCTGCAACATCTTAGCTACTTCCAGACGCTGAGCTAAAGCTTTAATTTCCGCGACTGTTGCAATATCTTCGAAGAACCGATAACACTCTTCTTTGTTTTTAAGCAGTAAAACTGCCTCTAATAAGGCATCTGTTAACGGATTCTGTAAACGCTCATCGCTTGACATGAGATTGTCCCCCTTGGAAATTACTGTTTCCCTTTAATCTATTAAAGTGTCACTCTATTGTCAAGCTTTTAGACAGAAAAAACTCTTTCTTTTTATGATCATCTTCCTCCGATTACCTAAGAGCTCATCGTAACGCCTGTGGGTGTTCAAAAATATATCAAAGAGAAATAGAAAGGGACGATTGTACCTTGCGTTCATCTAGATCATGATCAAAGAAAGGACGGAAACCCCATCAACTTTGGGGAATCCATCCTCACTCTTCTAACACGCCATTATTTACTAAGATCCATACTCAGGAGATCACCGCGAACCATATTAGTCTATCCCTAGTCTATTCAATCCTGTATAAACTTCTTAATTTCATCTTTACTGGGGACTCTACCCACAGCCTTAACTTTTGAATCTACGACGAACGCTGGCGTCTTCATTACGCCGTAACCAATAATTTTCTGCATATCGCTAACTTTTTCGACAGTTGCCGAGATCCCCGTTTCCTTTAAGATTTCCTCCGTTAACTTTTGAAGTTTATCGCACTTTGAACACCCAGTCCCTAAAATTTCGATTTTCATAGTTTTTCCTGCCTTTCCTCATTAATATTTGCCCCATTTCTATCTCTGTTACAAAAAACCATTTTACGGAAGAATTATATTAAATAGATATCCAATTAAGACGATTGAAATTGTCATGATTCCCACGAAAACGGCAAGTAATCTCGGCTTTAAGACTTTTCTTAGAATAATCATCTCAGGCAAACTCAAAGCGGTAACAGACATCATAAAGGCTAATGCTGTCCCCATTGGCATTCCTAGACGGGTTAATTCCTTAACGATCGGGATAGTTCCTGCAGCATTCGAATAAAGAGGAACCCCGATCAGAACGGCAATAAAGACTGCAAAGGGATTGTCTTTCCCTGCGTATTTGGCGAGCAGGCCTGCGGGAGCCCATCCGTGCATGACAGCACCGATCGCAATACCTATAAGCACGTATGGCCATATCTTTATTAGTATTTCTAAGACATAATTCCACCCGTCGATAAATCGTTGTTTCCAGGTAGGAGTAATGATTTCCAGGTCGCCCATTTTGATCGTGTAAACGTATTCCTCCACGTATTTCTCCAAATGCATCTTCCCTATGATCATTCCTGCGATAATCGCTATTGTTAAGCCTGCTACGATATATAATAGCGCAATTTTCCAGCCGAACAATCCCCAAAGCATCACAAGCGCGACTTCATTGACCATCGGCGAAGAAATTAGAAACGAGAAGGTAACACCTAAGGGTACTCCTGCTTCGATAAAGCCGATAAATACCGGCACGGCAGAACAGGAGCAAAAAGGGGTAACGATACCGAGGAGGGCCGCGAATATGTTCCCTAAAAAGCCCCGGGTCTTACCCTCTCCAAGGAGTTTCTTTGTCCGTTCGGGAGGAAAGAAACTTCTTATTATTGACACAATGAAAATAATCACTGAGAGCATTAAAAATATTTTCATCGTATCATAGAAGAAAAAGTCGACTGCCCCTTTGTACTGAACTGACTCCAGGAGCGAAGTATTACGGCCTAACAAGGTTAATACCCACCGAATTAAAGTTGTAAGCCCGTAACTTAAGTAGTGGGTTATTAGGTTTAAAACCCAATCAATCGCCAAGAACACTTTTACTCACCTCTTTCTAATAAACCGTTTTTTAGTCTCCGCCAGTGAAATTCCAACTGATCACGAAATAGACTGACATACTGACTAGTTATTTACTTGAGTGTGCCTAAGGAAGATTTTGTTTCCTCGATTTGTTTGAGGATGATACTTTCTGCAATGTCAATCATCTGATAAACATCGGGACTAACAATGCGGTAGATCACCATTGTTCCCTCTCTTTTACTGTCCACGATACCCTGGTTTTTTAATACTGAAAGGTGTTGGGAAGCATTTGACTGTTCGGACTCGATTTGCGGCAGTATATCGCACACACATAGCGGTTTTTCTTTTAACAGTCTTACAATTTGTAGTCTTGTGGGGTGAGACAGCGCCTTGAATATATTTGAGACCAACTGGTTTCCTAAGTTAGACATTTGTTTTCTCCTTTGCTCTGTTTTAGCATATAAGTTATTCCTAATTTACTAATGTCAGTATACTCCTTAGAAAGCCGAAAGTATACACCAACAATGAAAAGGTCAAAAAAAAACGGCTCCTGTTAGTACAGAAACCATTCCCTCCTGAATATGAGCTTGTTAGCACCCTGCACCGACTTCTCCGTTCCTTTAGCCGCCAAAACCCATTAAGCCTTACTTATCAACATTCCCAACTGCGAACTTCACTGTAACAATTGTTCCTGTTGAATTTGATTCGAAATCCATGGTTGCACTATGGCGAGCAACAATAGTTTTACAGATCGCCAACCCCAGGCCTGTCCCCCGTTCTTTTGTTGTAAGAAACGGAGTGCCAAGTTTATCGAGTATAACTGGATCGATCCCCCCGCCCTGATCGCAAACCCTTAGAATAATAGAGTTGTCTATTTCAAGAGTCTGAATGGTTAGAGTCGTACCGGCTGGCATTGCTTCGAATCCATTTCTGACCAAATTGAGGAGTAATTGACGAAGTTCATTTTCGTTTCCTTGTATGTCTCTGACCTGCTCAAGCTCGATACATATCTCTTTATCTTGATTGAGTGCATCCGCTGATAAGAGAGGAGAAAGAGACCTCACCATATTCGTGATATTTATTAACTTAATATCGGAAGATTTGTCTTTAGCTAGGTTAAGAAAATCAGTGATGATGAAATTCGCTCGATCTAGTTCTTCAATCATTAAATTATAGTATTCGTGATTTTGCTTGAGATTGTCCTTGGAGGAGAGCAGTTGCAGAAAACCACGTACCGTCGTCAGTGGATTTCTAACCTCGTGTGCAATTCCTGCCGCCATTTCTCCCACCATATTAAGTCTCTCCGAACGAGCAAACTCTCGCTCAGCGTTCTTTCTCTCAGTTATATCTATCAGTACTTTGAAAACCAATTTCGACCCATCGACATCCGTAAATGGCTGCGCATATACTTCAAAAATCTGATTATCAAAGAACCTTTCTTTCCAGAGAGATGTAGCATTCTTAACTATTGGGGTTGCACAGTCAGCGCAAGGAAAAGTTAACCCTGCCATGACGTTATAACAGGGTAACCCTTCTCCCACGCCAAACTTCGCTTTAAAACTACTGTTAGCAAAACGTATCTGGTAGTTTTCCTCTTGAACGTAAATTAGGCCAGGGAAGCTATCAAATAACGAATATAGACGGCGATGCTCTTCCTCCACCGTCTTTTCCATTTTCTTTCGTTCGTCGATATTACGAGTAAAAATAGAAATTCCGCTCTCAGTTGAATAAATACTAATTTCAGCCCAATGCTCCATTTCATGCACATAGGCCTCAACTCGCATTGGTTGCCCATCCTTCATCACTTTCAGACAAGCATCGTTAATCACCTTGTTACCTAGCTCAAAGGTTTCCCGAAAATTTGTTCCCACTAGATTGCCCTTCATGCCCTTCGCTTCACGCGCTTCAACCATCGCCTCATTTTCATAGGTTATGACCCATTGGCGATTTACGGCGACGAAGCCGTCGCTAATACTTTCTAGTGTATTAACGATCTCTCGGTTTGCTTTGGCTAGTTCTTTTTCGGCAGCTTCTTTTTGGAGGATCTCACTGCGAAGTCGCTCATTCGTTCGTTCCAGTTCATCAGTACGGATTTGGACCAAGGCCTCTAAGTTTTCCCGATACTGGTTCAATTCTTTTTCCTTAAGCTGACTCTCAGTAATATCCCGAACAGAACCAACCTTCACTCGGCGGTCGCTGATAGTTACTTCGTGCACGGGAAAACAACTCCCATCTTTTTATCATACATGGAATTAAAAGTATAATAGCCGCAATCATCTAGCTTCTAAATGATTTCTTTTCAATAGAAGTGTAGCTATTACTTGGCCTTACGTTTTTTTCAACTATACATATTTCCCTACTATACATAAATTATGTTATTCGTTACATTACTGAATTACCCTTTAAAAAAAATCTACTTTCAGTAATAAATTTCTGATATTATTTTTGTAAATTCTATAGAATACTCGTCGGCACTTATATGTATTTATCAAATTCACAATTATTCGACGTAAAGAAACAGCAGAACGTAATTTAACGGCCTGCTGTTTCTTCACAATTACTTGATACTATCGTTCATCCAGCCCTGTGTAATCACGTCTCCCTGCGACGCTCTTGTACGCGGGTCGAATAATTTTCCCGGCATTGACGATTTCTTCGATGCGATGCGCACTCCAGCCAGCTATTCTGGAGATAGCAAAAATTGGTGTGAACATTTCCAGTGGAATGTCGAGCATTCGATAGACAAAGCCAGAATAGAAATCAACATTTGCACTCACAATCTTGTGCATTTTGTTGCCTTTTCTTATCATCTCTGGCGCCAGTTCCTCCACTTTGGCATAAAGATTGAATTCGTCCTCAAGACCCTTTTCCGAGGCGAGTTGTTCAACGTATCCTTTGAAAATAACTGCCCTGGGATCAGATATCGAGTAGACTGCATGGCCTATTCCATAAATTAAGCCAGACTTATCAAAGGCTTCTTTCTTAAGTATTTTTGCCAGAAAAGTCTTGATTTCTTCAGAATCATTCCAATCCTTCAAGTTTCGCTTCATTTCTTCAAGCATCTGAACGACCTTAATATTAGCACCCCCGTGCCTCGGGCCCTTCAGAGCTCCTAGTGCGGCGGCCATTACCGCATACGTGTCTGTTCCTGTGGAGGTGACAACATGCGTTACAAAGGATGAATTGTTACCGCCACCATGCTCTGCATGAAGCACGAGTGCAAGATCAAGTAGTTTTGCTTCAAGCTTCGTGAATTTGCTGTCAGGTCTCAGCATATACAAGATATTTTCAGCAATACTCAAATCTGTTCTTGGACTGTGAATATATAAACTTTGATTGCCATGATAATGAGAAAAAGCCTGGTAACCATAGACTGCAAGGGATGGGAAACAGGCAATAAGCCGAATGCATTGTCTTAAAACATTTTTAATGGACGTATTATCTGGATCGTCATCAAAACTGTATAAGTCCAAGACGTTTCTTGCCAAGACATTCATGATGTCTTTGCTCGGCGCGCTCATAATCATGCCTCGAGCGAAATCCTCCGGCAACTTCTGATTAAGGGATAGTAGTCTCTCAAATTCTTTCAGTGCGTTTTTATCCGGAAGATTCCCAAAGAGTAATAAATAGCACGTCTCTTCAAAGCCATACCGATCATCCCCAATGAAACCATCGACAATATTACTAATATCGATGCCCCGATAATTCAATCTACCGGGAACAGGTATCATTTCATTTTCATCCAGAATATAAGAATGCACCTCGCCGATCTCTGTCAACCCGACAAGTACACCCTTCCCATCCTGATCGCGCAATCCACGTTTTACATTATATTTACTAAACAACTCAGGATCGATCAAGCTCGTCTTCTCAGCTTTGATGCTCAATTCATCGATTAATTTATCTTCGAAATCCTCGAATTCACCATTTTCCATAAATACCCCTCCTGCTCATCTAATTTTCCGATAGTGACCCCCCTGACTGAATCATCGAGCGAAGCGAGTTCGCTAATCCGACTTTTTACCGGTCATCGTACTAATATTTAACTTAAATAGGGTGACCCCTGACAAAGCTGAATCTTCAATAGGCTTCACCTCGTCCGTATACTGCCCCATGATGATACGCATCGCTTCTCGTTTGCCCTCTAACTGTTCGATAAATTCAACGTCACCGAATCCAACAACACTCTGATAATGCATCGTCCAGTCACACGCATTCTCGCTTGGAACAACCCGTGTATCAATATCCACTTCAAAACAGGCCTTCGGATTTTCTCGAAGGATCATTAATTTTAGACCTTCTTGAGCAGAATGAAAATATAATGTTCGATTCGCGTAACCGAAACTCATCGGAATAATATAGGCCATCGCTTCATAGGACACGGCTAATCGACACACCTGAGCCTTCTTCATAATCCCGTCCAACGCAATCTGTTCCGTAATTTCCTTATCTTCTCGTCGCATGTTTGTCCCTCTTTTCAATTTATTCCGTCATTAGGCACTTATGTTACTTTAAGTAAATACAGCGCTCCATACTTGGGATATACGGAGACCACTCATCCTCTGGGTGAGCTTCCTTAGCCTTCTCAAACTGGTAAAGTTCAGCATCCATGACATCCGCATAATGGATCACTAATGCTTCCATCAACTTCGGTCGTTTAGGGGATTGCCATTCATATTTTCCATGATGGCTCGTAATGATATGCAATAACTTAGATCTCAACTCCCGCGGAAAATCCGGTATTTTCGCCATCTCATCAGTTAAGAGTTCGATCCCTAAGATAATGTGCCCGAGAAGCCGGCCTTCCGTCGTAAACTTTATACCTCGATCATAAGAATACTCTAGAGTTTTCCCCAGATCATGCAAAAGTGCCCCCGTCAAGACCAAATCACGATTGATTGCCGGGTAATGGCCCGCAACTCCATCCGCGATCTCAGCCACTCTAACACTATGTTCCCAAAGCCCGCGAAGATAGGCCTGATGAATTTTCATGGCTGCCGGTGCTTGCCGATAGGCTGCACCCCATTGAGGATGGGCTAAAAACTGTTCTAAAAGGGCTTTGAGTTCTGGTTGAGTAATCTTCTCCCGGATAACATTTAAGCGCGTTTCCAATTCCTCTGCGGTGACCGGTGAACTAGGCAAAAGTGCAGATAAATCCACCTCTTCTTTGGGAATTATTCGCATGGTTTCAATTGTAAGTTCTAGCGTACCCCGATATTCGGAAGCAACCCCTTTGACGCGAAAAATATCTTGATCTTTTAGCCATGTAAGGAGTTGCGGATTATATTCCCACATTTTCCCTTGGATCGTTCCTGAACGGTCCTGGCACGTCAATGAGAGGTATGCTCCAGGCTTTTGCCGAAAGGGAACTTCCTTCCATTCATTGACGAGTAAGGTTCCTTCAAACCTTTCTCCGATTTTACAATCTTTTAGCATTAAATTCAACCTCTCTCTTGTAGACCTTATTATAACTATTATACCAAATCGAGGCAACATCTCTCAAAATTGCAACTTTGAAAATAATGTAGAAACCCCACGCGTCGATAATCGCGTGGGGTTTCTGTCACATTACTCTGAAACTCCTAAAATTAATTACTAACTGCACCCTGGAGAGTAGCAACTTCGGCAGAAAAAATTTTCTCAGGATCCAAAATAATAATCATTCGATCTTCAAACTTCCCAATACCTATAATGTAGTTATCAACACCGCCACAGATGAAATTCGGTGTCGATTGCACCTGATCATCATTTAACTTAACGATATCTGTAACCTCGTCTACAATACAACCAATAGTTGAGTTGTTGGCATTTAACATGATGAATTTGCTCTCATCGGAGATTTCTTTTTCGGTTAATTCAAACTTAGTCCTTAAGTTAAAAATATAATTCACATTTCCACGTAAATTGATCATACCTTCTATTGAGCTATCGGTACCCGGCAAGGCCTGAATCTTAAATTTTCTTGCTCTTAAAATACCATTAACGGCCGTAACATCAATTCCATATTCTTTATTATCTAATTCAAAAATTACCAATTGAATGCTCAAAAATGTCCCCTCCTTTAAAGAAAACTTCACAATTTATTTTGTGTTTGCAAGCTGATTCAACTGCTCAGTAAGACTGGCAATCTCCATAACGCTAGCCGTCACTTGTTCGATAGCAGCAGCCTGCTGCTCAATTGTGTTCGTTGTTTCATTACCCATTGTTACAGTTTTATCGACTGATTCCTTAATACTTGTGGTTAGATCTTTTATCTTACCGACCGTTTCCTTCGAATCGGCTGACAGTTTCCTAATTTCTTGGGCAACAACCCCAAAGCCTAGTCCAGCTTCCCCAGCTCTAGCTGCTTCAATCGCTGCATTTAAACCTAATAACCGGGTCTCATCGGCAATATCTTTGATAAAATCCATAACCGCATCAATTTTACCGGTAACAATATTTACATTTTTAATTTCAGAATTGAGATTGCCCTGATTTTCACTGACTACGCTAGCTGAAGCCGCCAATTCTTCCATAGTTGCAGATATTTGTGCCAACCCATCACTAAGAGTATCAGCAACCGATCTCAACTTCATCTGTTGATAGGCACTATTCGACATATTATTAGCAACAATAAAAAGCACGTTCGCTGCAGCTTCTATACTCTCACGCGACAATGTTCGGATTTCTTGGACTGCCTCGACATAGCCTTCCTCGTCCACACCAATTTCATTGGCAATTTTACGGTACTTAGTATCGTTAGGAACATCCGTTAATACTTGACCTCCTAGGATAGTGCCAATCTGTCGGCCTTCTAGCATAATTGGTGCCGCAAAGTCGATTAAGCCAGCATGACATTCATAGATGACCGGTTTACCGGTCCGAGCAGCTTCTTCGCCGCCTTTACGATGTGATTCTGCACAGCGCTTGTCACCGCATTCTGTCGAGTGTGTAAAATCCATACAGAATCGAGTGTAACTACTTGGATTGGTGATAGGCGTACCATCAGGATCGACGGTCACGCTAGCCAAGCCCACGCCCTTAGCAAAATCATCTTGGAATTGCTGCAAAAAATTAATGTCAATGACATCCTTTAGCTTTACAGTACTTAAATCTAAACTACCATCCATATTTTTCCCTTGATATTGACTCATTTCAATTCCTCCAATATTTTTTTATCTTACACTCTAAATTCAGAAATTTTTTCTACTACTATTTGACTGCTATTTGATTACCACTTCACACTTTCTTCACACTTTCTTCACTGATTCTTCATTAACTATTTGCTACATTCTACAAAAAAATCATTTTTCCTTCTTTTATTTTTTTCATTTCCTATTTTATTTCCTTATTTTCGACATTTATTATGAATTATTTTTCTTTTTGTATAAAATATTGAGAGTTGTTGAGAGTTGTTAAGACGTCATTATGAAAAAATGATTTATTATATTTTTTATATTGTCGAAGGTCCTCGAAATCCCTCGAGAATGAGCCGATGAAGCACTCGTTTCATTAAATTCATAAAGAAAACTTGGCTGGCGCCAAGCGCTGGCCAAGGATGGCCGAGTGACCTGTTGCCAAGACTCGAACAGGACGTTCGAGATTAGAGCGCTGCCAAGGATGGCAAAGCGCCGTGATGGCGAAAAGGGACCCTCAGCGACGGCGGCCGCCTTAGTTGCACTGATAACTTATGCTACAGAGAGTATGTAATTTAAGTTATACTTTCTGATAAGTATCAAAAAGAAGGCTTAGCTGTCGCTAAACCTTCTTTTTGAATAAACAATATTTTACTCTGCAAAGCCTTTTCTACCACGTCTCTTCACAAACTTGCCCCAACCGGCCTGCCCGCAGAATTCTCCGTCTTTATAGACCAGTCTTCCTCTCGAATAAGTCCTCACCGGATAGCCCTGGAGCTCAACACCTTCCCAAATAGTATAGTCGACCTCCGAATGCATATTGTCGTTGGAAATCGTAAACTTCTTATTGGGATCATAAATCACAATGTCGGCGTCACTTCCGATCGTTAATGACCCCTTTTCAGGAGCGCATCCGAACAGTTTGGCAGGATTGTACGAGCAAACCTCAACAACCTTGTTGAACGATATCCGCCCTTTATTGGCTTCACTCAGCATATATGGGTAAAGATTTTCGATTCCCATACACCCGTTCGGAATTTTAGTGAAATCATCTTTACCCCAGTCCTTTTCAGTACTCTGGAATGGGCAATGATCGGTGGCAATCGTATCGATAGTTCCTCTTCTAATTGCGTCCCATAAAGCATCCTGGCTCTCTTGACCTTTAATTGGAGGGGAGCATACGAAATTCCTACCATCTTCACGCTTATACACATCGCTGGTAAAGTTCAGATAATGTGGACAGGTCTCGGCATAAACTTCATAGCCCTCAGCTTTCGCTTTAGCAACCTCTTCCACCCCTTCTTTATTGGCAAGGTGCACAATATAGAGCGGGGCATTAAATGACTTAGCCCAATGGATCGCCCTCTTGTCGGCTTCGGCTTCTACGAACTCAGGCCTGCTCAAATAATGATACCAAGCAGATGTTTTACCCTCTTTAAGAAACCTTCCTGCCCTGAAATCGATCAGGTCAGGATTCTCGGCATGCACATTGATGAGGGCACCCGTTTCTTTCGACCGTTCAAGCAGCTGGGTAAATATTGCATCATCGACCATGAGACCTTCTTTCTTATAGACCATGAACACTTTAAAACTTGGGACTCCATACGCCACAGAGTCTGCAATTTCCTCATGGACTCCAGGCGTCATGTCGGTGATAGCGCAATGGAAAGCATAGTCTACGCACGCCTCGCCCTCGCAGAGTTTCCGTCTTGCCTCAACCGCCTCAATGATCCCCTCACCTTTTTTCTGGAGTACATAGTCAAAGACGGTTGTGACCCCACCGCAAGCCGCGGCCCTAGTGCCGCTGAAATAACCATCCGCCGATACCGTTCCACCAAAAGGCATCTCCAAATGCGTATGAACATCCAACGCGCCCGGTAAAATATAGTTTCCGGTGGCATCGACGATCTCAGCGCCTTCTGACTGCACATCATAGCCAATGGTTACAATCTTACCGTCCTTGATTCCAATATCTGCTATAAACGTGTCAGAAGGAGTGATTAATGTCCCATTTTTAATGATTAAATCCATTTCTCAAGACTCCTTTAGGACTTACTGTCCGACAATATTACAATTTTTACTGAATCACCTTATCGGCCAAGCGAAGAAATGAGCGCACCGCAGTCTCTACGGCTTCATCTGGGGTATCCTCTTGTTTACAGTGCGACAGACCACGCGCGGACATTGCAAACATCATGATCGACGGAACAAGTTTGGCCATTTCCGCGGCATCATGCAAAGGGCCAGAGTAAATCGTTGTCGGCTCACCCGTTTCTTCCGCTACTGACTGCTTGCAGAGTTCTGTTAAGCCGCTATCAAACATGGTTGGATCGATCGTCCAGATTTTTTCCCACCGCACCGCCACACCCTGATCACTCGCGGCCTTAGCCGCAGCGGCCCGTGCATCGTCGTTCATGCTCTTCAAGACTGCCTGGTCGATAGACCGTTGATCCAGGGAAATTAGACAGGTTTCGGGGACAATGGTTACCACATCTGGTTTGACGCTGACTTTTCCGACGGTGCAAACACCGTCGTATTTCAGGGCAATTTCTTTGAAGGCCAGCGCCGCTTGTGCCGCTGCCAGAAATGCATCCTGACGCATTAGGGTTGGGAAGGATCCGGCGTGAGCCGCTTGGCCTTTAAACTCGATATAATGGCGTTCGACACCAGTGATGCCATAAACACAAGCGACCTGCTTGTTCATGCTCTCCAGCACCGGACCTTGTTCAATATGCAATTCCAGGTATTCCGTAATGTTCTTTTGTTTGAACTCTTCATGCGCACCTAAGATATCGTCAACAATGACATGATGGGCCGCCAGAGCATCGGTCAATTTTACGCCCTGATTATCCACCCTATCGATAATATCGGCAATTTCCAGCGTGCCACTAGCCGCTGATGAACCTATCAGACTGCGGCCAAAGCGAGCACCTTCCTCATCAGCCCAACTCACGGCATATATTGTCTTCTTGGGCGTAGCCTCCTGGCCGTAGCGCCGTAATACTTCCAGTGTCACGACGGCCCCTAATGCGCCATCCAGCCAGCCGCCATTAGGAACACAATCCAAATGACTCCCAAGTGCCACAGCTTCCGAGCTAACTCCAGCGATTTTTGCCCAACTATTTCCCGCAGTATCAACTGTTACTTCAGCACCAGCCTCCCGGGCTTTGTCAGCAAACCAATCCCGTGCTTTTTGCCAGGTCGACGTCCAGGCCACCCGTTGTGCGCCGTCTTCATCTGAAGTCATCTCCGCCAGTTCCCTCAGATCAGCCACTACTCGCTTAGCACCATCAGATAACTCGTAAGCCATGATTCCCACTTCTTTCATTTATATTTCCAGTCGCTATCCCTTTTATCAATTCCGAGCCACCCACTTCTTCAAGTGGGTGTTCCGATTTCCGCTTCGGTGGGGGTAGACTCCGACTTCGCCGCTAAGAGTTCCTTTTGGGACGTGCAGCTTCGGCGATACTCTCCACTGGAGACCATCGTCACCGAAGCCCCGATGTTCAGCTTTAGCTGAACGAGTTCACTTTACAAGTGTATCAACGTAGTCCAATACCTGGTCCATTATGGCCATAGCCTCGATAATTTCATGCTCTTTAATAATCAGCGGAGGAGCTACAATAATATTGTTTTCGTGCGAATAGGTTGAAAAGCCCCCTTGCTTCAGAGTCCCCACAATCTTCGACATAATCTTTTCCGGATCTTGACCGTAAGGCACGAGCGCCTCTTTCGTTTTGGTATCCTTAATAAGCTCAATCGCCGAAAACAGTCCAATATATCTTACATCGCCCACGGATGGATGCTTTGCCTTGAGCGCTTCGAGTTCATTTCCCAATACTATGCCCATTTTTCTCGAGTTTTCAAAAAGCTGCTCTTCTCTATACACGTCTAAGGTTGCGCAGCCTGCGGCACAGCTTATGGGATGCGCACTATAGGTCAGTCCGCACGAAAGAAAATGGTCATCGAAATAGTCAGCGATTTTTTTACTTACGATGTCCCCGCCGAGTGGAACATATCCACAAGTAATACCTTTGGCAAAGGTGATGATGTCCGGTTTGACATTGAAATGGTTACAGGCAAACCATTCGCCAGTACGTCCAAAACCAGACATTACTTCATCGCAAATCATCACAATGCCAAATTCATCACAGATTTTTCTAACTCCTTCAAGGTAGCCCTTAGGGGGGATAATAATGCCGTTACTCCCTGTAATCGTTTCCAGCACGATGGCTGCGACGCTTGACGAGCCCTCATAAATAATCTGCTCTCTCAATTTAGCAACATAATACTTGCTGCCCTCTTCTTCACTCTTAAACTCAATTCCGGCGCGATACAGGTAGGGATCAAAGAATTTTATGAATCCAGGTATCCCTGGTTCGCAGGTGTATCTTCGAGGTTCTCCTGTGAGATTTGCCGCGCCATAGGTTGACCCATGGTAGGAGCGGTACCTTGAAAATATTTTAGTTCTTCCTGTATACAATTTCGCCATTTTAATCGCGTTCTCATTAGCATCCGATCCGCCGAGTGTGAAAAACACCTTACCCATATTGTCTGGCGCTATGGCGATTATCTTCTCAGCAAGCTCCGAACGAATATCTATCGCAAAGGATGGCCCCATATACGCCATCTTTTCAGCTTGGTCTTGAATCGCCTTAATTACCTTTTTGTTTCCGAAACCAATATTAAGGTTAACCAGCTGAGAAGACATGTCATAGTATTTTTTTCCGTCACTGTCCCAATAAAAGATGCCCTCGGCTTTGGAAACAACAATAGGATTTAATCCTCCTTGTGTACTCCAAGAATGAAGATTATATGTTTTTGCCTTTACCCTGATTTCATTAGCGCTTAATTGCACGTTCTCTGACATATACATCCCTCCGATTAAAAAAAATTACGCAAAATTGACTCCTAAATCCGTTTTAACAAAAAAGACCTCCTGTGATAAAACCAACGGAGGTCTTTTCATTGATTATAGGTCTACCGTTATTTAGCCGTAGCTTTTGTCCAATACTTACTGGTTATGGTTGATTCTGAAATCACTGCTGGTTTGGTAAGCAAACCATATTTAAGGGCAAGATCTGCCGTCTGCTTGACAGCAGCCGGGTCGATATAACCGATCTTAGCAGGGTCAAAATCTTTAGGAACAACAAGTTTGGCAACTTCTTTAGCCATATAAACTTGATGATCAAGAGATACACTTTTATCAGCTTCGTAGACGACTTTTCCAGCTGCTGCCGGATCAGCACAAGCCTCGGCCCATCCCTTGATTGAAGCTTTTAAGAAGCGCACATAAAGATCCTCATTCTTGGCAATCCAATCAGAATTTACGAACAAGCAGTCCTCCAACATGGCGACACCCGCATCATTCATATTGATAACATGAAGGTCACTATCTTTTAGTCCTGATTCAAGCAAAAGGCCATATTCGTTATAAGTCATCGCTGAAGCCGCATCAATTTCATTCTTCAGGAGCTGATTCATGGTGTAATCCTGTTGCACAAGCTTTAAATCAGTATCCTTTTTAAGTCCATTGGCTTCTAGAAGAGCATAAATCTCATATTCATTGCCACCAAACCAGGAACCAACCTTTTTCCCCTTAAGATCTGCCGGACTGTTAATTCCAGTAGATGCTTTCGACACAAGCAACATCGCGCTTTTTTGGAAGATCTGTCCGACTTGAACTAATCCCCACCCTTTGGACTGGTACTTCATTAGGCTGGAAACCCAGGTTACGCCGATATTAGCTACACCGTTATAGACCTGTTGTTCCGGAATAATATCGCTACCACCAGGGACAATCTCAAGGTCGATGCCGGCATCTTTATAGTACCCTTTGGCTTTAGCTACATAATAACCCATAAATTGAGATTGTGGTAACCATTTAAGCTGCAGTGTCACCTTTTCAAGCTTAGCAGGCGTAGTTTTTCCTGCGTCCGAGGTCCCTGCTCCTGGAGTTGCTGCGGAGCTACACCCTGTAGCAGCCAGTAAGATCAACATAATTACCGCCACAAAACTCGTGAATTTGCTCTTCTTCATAATTTCTCCTCCTATTGTTTGTTTATTTTTGTGAAGCGTGCCACTTAAGGGCATCGCGTTCTACCAGTAAAATAATGCAGTACAGAATAACACCTGCCAGAGAAGCTACGACAATATAGGACCAGCCCATCGCCATCTCAGCTTTGCGAAGATTATCTTTGATGCCAAATCCCAGACCGGACGTGGAAGACGCAAAGTATTCACTAATAATGGCCGCAATAATCGCTGAGGCAATATTAATTTTAGTGGCTGTGAAGATGTAGGGTAAGGAATTGGGCAAGCGCAATTTTCTAAAGATGGTCCACTTATTCGCTGCCACGGAGTACATTAAGTCGATGGAATGTGGTTTTAAATTATTCAAGCCACTGTAGGCATTAATGGCCATTGCCGCCATGCAAACGACGGTAACAACTCCAATCTTTTGTTCCATCCCTGTCGAAAACCATAAATTCATTATGGGCGAAAGTGCTACAATCGGTACGGCATTCAGCGCTGTAACCACAATTAAGCCGCCGTATCCCCACTTGGGGAAAAATGTCGCAATGGCTGCAATCATAAACCCCATAGACGAACCGATGATCAAGCCAATCAAGGCACCGGAAATCGTAACTCCACAATCCTTCAATGCCTTAGGCAAATTAGCTGCCAACGTCGACGCAATTTCGGACGGAACGGGCAATTGAAACGGCTTTAAGGCAAGCATTTTATGAAGTAAGCCAAATTGCCAAGCCAGAATTAGAGCAATACCAAAGGCCAACGGCCATAATAAATTTGCCACTTTACTTTTCATGCGCGTACACCTTCCTTCCCGGGTACAGCATTTTGCCATGGCAGACATAATCGCTCAGCAAAGATGACAATATAGAAGCTGATAATTCCCATGAAAGCGCTGGTGAAAACAGAGGCCCAAAAAATATTTGTGGAATTAGAATACAGAGAATAGAGGATTTTAACTCCAATACCACTCTGGGATCCTAACATATCGACCAAAATAGAGGCCGTAACTGCCATAGGTGCAGCGATTTTGAGACCGGTAAATAAATAGGACATGGAATACGGGAACATCAATTTCTGATATACTTTGAACTTATTGGCTGATATGGAAAAGAGTAAATCCTTCTTATCCTGTTCCACACTCTTTAATCCACTCAGCATATTGACCGCCACCGGGAAAAAAGTAATATAGGCGGCGATGAAGATTCGCGATACGTTCATATCTCTCACGATATTGAAGATAATCGGTGCCAGTCCTAAGACCGGTATCATCTGGGAAACAATTAAATAAGGAAAGGCAATTCTTTCCATGGTCTTGGATAAGCTCATTAAAACAGCAAGGATGATTCCCACACTGGCACCCAGAGCAAAGCCAATCGCTGCCCTAGAAAAAGTCACTGCGCCTGCCTCTAATAACGTTTTCCAATTTTCAAAGAACGTCATGGCGACGGTATGCAGATAGGGAAGCTTTGTAGCGGCCATGGGATCATGAATCACATTTTTCAAGAGAAACGATAATAATTCCCAGACCACAATAATCCCAATGATCCATACAATGGCCACAATTCGTTGTTCTTTTTTACTAATCACACTCACACCCCCTCAAAGCTCCGTCTGATCTTGGTTACATAATCGTAGAACTCTGGAGTTTCGCGAATTGAGTTGTTACGCGGGCGAGGCAAATTAATATCGACAATCGCCGAAATTCTACCTGGGTGCGGTGATAGGACGACCACGCGATCGGATAGGAATACAGATTCCGGTATATTATGCGTTACAAAAATGACGGTTTTCTTGGTCTTACTCCAGATACTTAGTAAATCTTCATTTAATTTTTCGCGGGTAAACTCATCTAGCGCCGAAAACGGTTCGTCCATCAACAAGAATTCCGGGTTTAAAGCGAGAGCTCTTGCTATCCCGACTCTCTGTTGCATACCCCCGCTTAACTCAAACGGATATTTATCGCCAAAATCTCGCAATTCTACCAGGTCCAGCATCTGATTAATCCGTGCTGTCCTCTCCTTTTTTGGAACCCCCATGATTTCCATTGGCATGCAAATATTTCGTCGAACGGTTCTCCAATCATAAAGAACCGGAGTTTGGAACACAATCCCATTTTTCCGCTGCAGCCTTATGTCCCGAGGTGATTGGCCACGTATAGATACACTGCCAGATGTGGGTTTATTTAGATCGGCGATAATCCGAAGCAAGGTGGTTTTGCCACAACCGGAAGGTCCCAGTAAGGAGATAAATTCTCCTTCCTGAATGTCTAAATTTACATCATTCAAGGCGACAATATCTTCCCCATTGTTAACGGGATAGACCATACTTACATTTTTAATCTGGATTTCAGGTGCGTTCATAAATCAGACCTCCTTTATCAATTCCGAGACACCCACTTCTTCAAGTGGGTGTTCCAATTTCCGCTTCGGTGGGGGTAGACTCCCCCACCGAAGCACCGATGTTCAGCTTAAGCTGAACGAGTTCACTAAATCTTGCGCCAATCCTTTGGTTGCCGATGAAAGTCTAAGTTGCTTAGACATCTTAAAACGATTTAAACGTGAAAACAGGGAATAACATTTTATCCCCGTAAAGGTCGATAAAATCTTATCCCCTGCGCCGTTGCAGTGTATTATCATCGTTTCTTTCATATACCCTTAGGACTCTACTCGCTTACCGGGGGAAATTGCGCCTACAGGACATACAACCGTACAAAGCTGACAGCCTACACACATTTTAGGATTCAAGATTGGTTTACTTGTCGCTTCATCCATTGCTAAGGCCTGATGACCACCGTCCAAACACGATAGATGGCATCTACCACAGCCGAGACATAGACTTCGATCAAACTTCGGATAGACGATGGAATGACGGTTTAACTCATCGGCCGGCACGAGATTCGGCAAGGCCACCCCCACCATGTCCTGGACTGAAGAAAATCCTTTTTCCCCCAAATAGGAGGAAAGTCCATCACATAAATCCTCAATAATTCGGTACCCATACTGCATAACTGACGTTGTCACTTGGACATTTGCACATCCCAAGGCGATAAATTCAGCCGCATCACGCCAGGTCTCGATACCCCCCATGCCACTGATCGACGTGTCCTTCAAATCAGGATGTTTCTTCATATCGTGGATGAAGCGCAAGGCAATGGGTTTTACCGTTTTACCGGAGTATCCTCCCACACATGACTTGCCATCAACCTGGGGTTCGGAGGCGAAGTTGTCCAAATGGATATTCATGATGCTCTTAATGGTATTAATAGCTGCGATACCCGTAGCACCGTTCTGCATTGCCGCCAAAGCAGGAATCTCCATGTTTCCCAGATTAGGTGTCATCTTGGCCAAGATAGGTAAATGTGTCCCCTTTCTCGTCGCCGCCGTATATAGGGCAACTAATTCAGGACTTTGTCCAACATCAGAACCTAATCCTCCCCCTGTCATATGCGGACAGGAAAAATTGCATTCGATAATGTCAACACCCGCTTCTGTCACCTGGCGTGCCAAGAACGTCCACTCCGCTTCGTTCTGGCCTAAAATAGAGGCGATAAGAATTTTATGGGGAAAGTCTTGCTTAAGTCGTCGCAAATAATCTAAATTTTCGGCTAAGGTGTGATCGGATATTTGCTCAATGTTTTTGAAGCCGATAAACGAGTTCCCTTCCTTACGGATGGTTGAAAACCTGGGTGATACTTCTTGTGGAACAAAAGTTCCAATGGTTTTAAACGCCGCGCCTGCCCATCCCATGTTGAAAGCCCTGGCAACCATCTCATAATTACTGGCTACGACTGAAGAGGACAAAAAGAATGGATTCTCACAAGGGACACCACAAAATTCAATCCCTAAATTGATCTTCGAGGCTTCACGATTTCCTTGTTGTTTTTGCCAATTCCCTAGATATTCCATAAGTTGTGGGACTCTGACCGGTCGATCGATCTTACCTTTGATACACGTTTCGCTACAACTTTTTTTCTCACATGTCCTGCATAATTCACCGTATCCAACAGACTCTGCTGCGCCGCTGATATTCTCAAAGCGCATCGAGCGAATTACTTTGGCGGGATCCAGTCCATGAGGGCAACATGTTGTACAGGGGGAGGTAGAACAAAGCAGGCACCCATCTGATTCGTTTTTGGCTGAAAATTCGTTGAGTGTCATTGGAATAGTTTCCATCATGCTGCCCCCCTGGTTCGGAATTTGGTTACCTTGCAAATGACAATTCAAACATTGTTCTTAAATTTTCTTCTATCGGTTTGACTACACAATTGGCAATGTTTTTGGTTTGGATGGCCATCTTACTGTACTGATTAATTTCTTCTGAGCTAATTTCTTCTTTCTCGCCCAAAAGGTTGTTCAGTAGTTCTCCGAACTGCTCTGCTTCAGAAAAGTTCATCGCTTCCAAGATCCTTCCGGACAAATCCGGTCGTACCATTTCCACAAGCTTTAGGTATTCGCCCAAGAGAAGACCGTTAGCTCTCCCATGGTCAATGTCTTTAAAGTAGGTCAGGGAATATCCCATCGCGTGTACAGCCGTAGTTCCGGTCTGAGCGATCACCATTCCTGCCATAAAGGAGGCCTGTAACAATTGCTCTCTTTGCTTCAAATTAAAGACGACCTCCGACCCTGATTGTAACGCTTGCAACATAACGGGCACACAGTCGATGATCATCCGGATACTGGCAACCGCCAAAGCATCGGAAACAATGGATGCTCTCACCGATAGCATGCCTTCCACTGCATGGGATAAGGCGTCGATCGCCGTGTTGATGGTGGTGATGACCCCGAGATGCTCTGTATATTTGGCATCCAGGAAAGTGACGGTAGGAAACAACAAATCGGAGGCAATACTTGTTTTGGTCTGGGCCTTATCATTGGTTAAAATCGCATACTGTGTCACTTCCGCCCCTGTCCCTGCTGTAGTTGGGATGAAGGCCATAGGCAACACCTTATTATCATAATTTCCTGAGAATAAGTTCCCCTCCTCGATATCCTGAGCGGC
>DATCQU010000095.1:0-5557 GCA_036569365.1 Desulfosporosinus sp.
ACCTCTTGTAATTTACGCAAGGAATTGTTATTCTCATCTTGTACTGGACTTCCAGTCACCTTGTGAAATGGCATTGGGAGAAGGGCCGCCAAAACTCTTTACTCCCGTGCCTCCGAAGATGATGAAAGCCATCTCCTTGTAATCGTTTACAAGAGATGGCTTTCTTTTTTTATCGTCATTTTTCCTGCTTTTATTTGGTTTTACTTAACGCCTTCGGCGTTAAGTCTGTGGCCGCCTACTAGCGTAGGCGGCCACAGTATAACGTTGAAGACAATGTCGAGATGTTCACGGTTTGAAAAGAATATCTCCTAAATACAAGAAAAATGTCATAACAATGGCATTTTTTTTTGTTATCATTTTTATTAGAGGAAAAGGAATACTGCATTTTGCTATATACGGCAATTGCTTGACATCACCAATCAGAGAGACAATTGCTAATGTCTTCAGACGCTTTCAGGCTTAACTCAATGAAGTGAAAGTAGGGGGGAGTACTAATGGAAACAGAAAAGGCACTTTTTGCAACCTCTAACTATATAAGTCATGATCCAAAGGATAGGGTTATGAACGAAGAGCCGATTGTTGATAGAGAAATGAGTAGCGGAAAGGAGGCAATTATTTTTATCGCATTATCGGTCTTACTTCTCATAGGGATAAGCTTATTGCCTAAATCAGTACCAGTGTTAATACCAGCATCACCGGTAACAGCATCAGTATCAGCGCCATGAGAATTTTTCCAGAGCCGTTTTTTCTTACCTCAGACGTCAATGATTGCACGCAGTTGAATATCTAATCAAACTGCCATATACATCAGAGTTTCGTTTGGCCCCAGTAAGCCTAATGATAGTGCGGGGCAAGGGGTGGAGGAATAACGCTGGGAAACGGAGGATGTGAATATTGAAAACCATGGTTAGCAGACATGAAATCGACACCTCAGTAAGTTCATGGCAGGCTCTGAGCAGGAATACCAAAGAGCTGGCTCGGGAAAAAGCAATTAATTCGCTCGAAGGTCTGAAATTGAAGTCGCCCGAAGAAATTCAGAAGACGCTTCATAAACTTCAAGTGTACCAGATTGAATTGGAGATGCAAAACGAAGAGTTGCGCCGGGCGCAGGCAGAACTTAACGCCGAGTGGGAACGTTATTTTGACCTTTACGACCTGGCTCCCATGGGCTATTGCACCATCTCTGAAAAGGGACTGATCATGGAGACCAACCTTACCGCCACCTGCATGCTGGGAGTAGCCCGTGGCGTGCTGACCAAGCAGCCGATCTCCCAGATAATCCTCAAAGAGGACCGGGACATATACTATCTGTTGAGAAATAAGCTCGTTGATACAGGTAAACCGCAAGAGTGCGAACTGCGGATGATGAAAATGGACGGAACGTCGTTCTGGGCACACCTGGCAGCGACCATCGCGCCAGACACCAATAGTGCACAAGTGTGCCGTATCGCACTGACCGACATTACAGATCGCAAAAAAAAGGAAACGGAAATTTTCAATCTAAGCTATCATGATCAATTAACGGGTTTATTCAATCGTAGATTTTACGAAGAAGAGCTAAAGAGGCTTGATACTGAAAGGAACCTTCCTTTAACCATTGTTATGGGTGATGTAAATGGGTTGAAACTTATTAATGATTCCTTTGGACATGTGATGGGTGATAAGCTTCTTACGAAAGTAGCAGAAGTGATAGCGGCGGGATGCCGGACCGATGATATTATTGCCAGACTCGGCGGGGATGAATTTGTAATTTTGTTACCGAAAACTGATGCCCATGAAACCGAACGAATTATTAAACGGATCAATGCTCTTGCTTTAAAAGAAAAAATAGGGTCTCTTGATATTTCTATCTCCTTCGGTTATGCAGTTAAGAATAATATGAAAATATCTGTACAAGAAATATTCAAAAAAGCTGAAGATCATATGTATCGGCAAAAACTATTTGAAGGTGCAAGTACGAAGGGGAAAATGATTAATGGTATCATTAATTCCCTTCAAAAAATAGATAAAAGAGAAGAACAACGCTCCCATAGGGTTTCAGCACTATGCAATAGCATAGGAGAAGCCCTTAGGTTGCCGGACCCTGAGATCGAGGAACTTAAGTCAGTTGGGCTACTTCATGATATAGGGAAAATTGCAATCGATGGCTATATTTTTAATAAACCAGGTCTACTGACAGGTAATGAAAGGAAAGAAATTAAGCGCCATCAATAAATAGGATATAGGATACTCAACACTGTCGATGATATGTCTGACATGGCTAACTACGTGTTGTATCACCACGAAAGTTGGAATGGAAAGGGATATCCAAAAGGCTTAATAGGGGATGAGATACCCTTCGTGTCAAGAATCATAACTATAGCTGAGGCCTATGATGCGATGACAAGTGAGAGAAGTTATCGAAGTACATTACCGGAGAAGGTTGCTTTAGCGGAATTAAAGATAAATGCTGGTATTCAATTTGATCCAGACTTGGTAGGTGTATTTATTGATCTAATATTAAAGGATAAATCAGTGAATTATCACTGTAGTGTTGCGACTTAGATTTGTGGTAAAGAGGTAAAATACAGAAAGGCAACGAGAGGGTGAAGTTATGAATAAGTTCAAGGTAGTATTTTATATGAAGGAGCAGGTGAAAGTCGGTGTAATACTCAATAATATTTCTAATTTAGTGACGGACATCGGTATAGAAAATTTGGAAATTGAAATGGTTAGTAATGGTGATGCAGTGAAGGCTTTTGTGAGAAGAACAAGTGAATTTGGACCCATGCTTAAGGAATTAGCAGAAAAACAAGTTGTATTCTGCGCCTGTGTTCAGGCTTTGCGCAAATACGGGATTCATAAAAATGAATTGCTTGATTTTGTAAATGTCGATTCTTCTGGTGGTGGTGAAATAGAGAAAAAGACAGCAGCTGGTTGGACCTATATTTGTCCCTAAGTAAGGGGAACAGTTGCATTAAGGCTGAATAAGAGAAAGAGGTAGCGAGAATGCTCAAGCAGGAATGTGTAGCCATGCTTTTAGCAGGTGGACAAGGAAGCAGATTAGGGGGTATAACTCGAAAGAGGGCTAAACCGGGAGTCTCCTTCTATGGAAAATATAGGATTATCGACTTTGCCTTGAGTAACTGTACTAATTCTAACATAAACACGGTCGGCGTTCTTGTTCAATATAATCCATTAACACATAATTCTTATACTGCTCAAAAACGGAGGTGGAACACTGACCTGTTGTGGGCAGGCAATGATAAAACTTGAGCCAAACACAACGGATGGTGCAAAAGAAAAACACGTTCCGTTTATTACCAAGGGAAACGGTAAAATTAAAGTTGCGATTGGATCAACCTTGCATCCAATGCTGCCCGAGCATCATATTGAATGGATTGCTTTAGGTACTGGTGAAAAAACAGAAATTGTTTATTTAAAACCCGGTATGGAACCAAAAGCAGAATTTGCAGATATCAGCTCAGGTACGGTTTACGAATATTGTAATCTTCATGGACTTTGGAAAGCAGACTTCTAAATTTTGTTCAGAAAACGAGATCTTGCGGCAGTAAGATCTCGTTGTATTTTATTGGACAACTACTGACTATGCTGTAAGAAATATGAAAATGACAACATGTTTTTACTAATATTGAAACTGTATAACAATTGGGGGGCGATCCATAGGATGGACATGAGAGACCGACGACCCTTGCCGATAAAAAAAGGAGGAAAATTATGAGCACAATCATTATGAAAGATGGTACGCAAATTTATTACAAGGATTGGGGTACAGGACAACCTGTGGTGTTCAGCCACGGTTGGCCGCTCAATTCGGACAGCTGGGAAGCGCAGATGATGTTTCTGGCCTCCGAAGGCTATCGCTGTATTGCTCATGACCGTCGCGGACACGGCCGGTCAAGCCAGCCTTGGAATGGCAATGATATGGACACCTATGCGGATGATCTCTCACAACTTATTGAAGCGCTCGATCTCAAGGGTGCTGTTCTGATTGGTTTCTCCGCAGGCGGCGGCGAAGTTACCCGTTATATCGGCCGTCATGGCACAAAACGTCTGGCAAAAGTCGCACTGATTTCGGCAGTTCCGCCGTTGATGCTGAAAACAGCAACCAATCCGGGCGGTTTACCAATCGAGGAATTCGACAAAACCCGCCTCGGCTCTCTCGCAGACCGTTCTCAGCTTTATAAAGATCTCGCTGCCGGACCTTTCTTCGGAGCCAACAGGCACGGTTCCAAGGTCTCGCAGGGTATGATTGATTCTTTTTGGCTTCAAGGCATGAGCGCCGGTCACAAGAACACCTACGATTGCATTAAGGCATTTTCCGAAACGGACTTCACCGAGGACCTGAAAAAATTTGACATACCGGCACTGATTATTCACGGCGATGATGATCAGATTGTTCCAATCGATGCGGCGGCACTCTCATCCTCGAAAATAGTCAAAAACGCGATTCTGAAAATTTATGCAGGCGCTCCTCACGGACTCGCTCACACACATAAAGATCGGCTCAACTCTGATCTGCTCGCTTTTCTGAAACTTTGATGCATTTACAAGTTGGCATTACATATTGAAGACCAGCTAATAAAAGTCAATAACTTGTTTGGATAATTGTATAATTCTGGTTTCAGAAAAAAGGTTATAACAAATAAGCCATTGAAAAATCCGAACAATGACTAAATCGACCGATTGATCGAAGCTTTAAGTCGCTGCAGGTTGAAGCTTATTTCCTCTCCAAGATTGATGATCTTCAGGTTTCCTAAATTCAAAAGGCTTTTGGTCACGAAGAACAGCAAAGATGTAGTGAAGAAGTTTGTGCATAACGGCCACAAGAGCCACCTTTTTCTTCTTGCTGACGCATTTAGAAGCGTAGAAGTCTCTCAGAACTGGGTTGATCTCCTTACCATTTCTCGTTCTTCTAATGGAGGCCATGGCGACTGTAAAGAGAATTCTTCTCCCAATCCGTGTACCTCGTTTAGAGATCTTGTTTCTGTCGCCATTGAATTTACCGGACTGATTGACATCAATGCCATTTAAGCTTGCCTGCATGTGTTCTATCCCATCGATATGAAACTTAATCTTAGTATCAAGCATTGAGAATTCACTGGGCATAGAAGAAGCAAGCTGAGCACAGTCACGAAGCAGAGCTACCTTGTTAGAAGCCCACTCAGAGAGGTCGTTATCATCGGATCAACAATCATAGTGGCAGAAGATGATGCCAGTACCCAGCAGTTCCTAGATATCTTATTGACTCGGGAAGGTTTTAGTGTAACGGTTGTTGGACAGGGTAGAGGCAAAGAGGTTGACCTAACCCCCAAGGAATATGCCCTTCTTTGGCTGCTGTCCAACAGTCCAACACAGGTCTTTACTAGAGAACAGCTACTTTACCAAATCTGGGAGTCAGACTATTATGGTAATTCTGGAGTTGTCACTTCGCTGGTAAAACGTCTGCGAGAAAAGATTGAGCCAGACTGTTCTACTCCCTTATACATCAGAACTATACACGGGGTAGGATACAAACTGGGAGTGAAGCCTTGCTAAAGAAGCATGCTTTCCTAGT
>DATCQU010000096.1:0-48343 GCA_036569365.1 Desulfosporosinus sp.
AAGGGGGACTGTGACGTTTGTTTGCCATGCTCATCTTTAGAAAGCATCGCTGTTTACTGCATCTCTATTTGAGTTTCATTAATTCCCAGTTATATTTTGGGAATTTTCTCGTTTTAGCTCCCGTAATCCCGAGAGGCTATATAAACCTTGACCAAACATGTTTTTATCCTCCAATCCGCAAAATGAGCAGCTGGTAAATATAAATGCCAATACCAGTTAAGAAAATGTTCGCTAAGGATAACGGAAGCAAGAACTTCCAGGCAAAGTGCATAAGATGATCAATTCTCATCCGGACAAAGGTCCAGCGAATCCACATCATCGTGAAAATAATGAGCCACATTTTGAGAATAAACCATAGCCAGCCGGGTAGGAATCCAGGACCGTTCCACCCACCTAGGAACATCGAAACAGCGATTGCTGATGTGGCGACCACATTACCATATTCAGCAAGCATGAACAGTCCCCATCTGAGTCCTGAATACTCCGTGAAAGGCCCGGCGACTATCTCCTGCTCCCCTTGAACTTGGTCGAAAGGTGCCCTGTTCGTTTCCGCTATACCGGATATCAAATAAATCACAAACGCCAACGGCTGCAGGAAAATGAAGGGAACGGTTTTCTGTGCCTCGACAATAGAGGATAAGTTAAAGGTCTGAGTAATCATGACGACACCTAGCAAAGAAAAGAGTAGAGGGATTTCATAGCTAATCATTTGGGCTACCGCTCGTAGTCCCCCTAGTAAAGAGTATTTGTTATTTGATGCCCATCCCGCCATCAACAGCGCCACCGTTGAAACGGATGAAACTGCTAAAAAGTAAAATATACCCAAATCAAGATCAATGGCCACCATTCCCTTACCAAAGGGAAGAACGCCAAAGGCCATCAAGGTAATCCCCACGAGAATCATTGGCGCAATTTTAAAGATGAATTTATCGGCATTGGCAGGCGTAATATCTTCCTTACCCAACATTTTCACAGCATCGGCAATAAATTGGAACCAGCCGTGTGGCCCGAGTCGATTAGGACCTGGTCTCTGTGATACCCAGTGGGCAAATTTGCGTTCCACCAAACTAAGAAACAAAGCTGCGACGACCATAATTAAGAAAAGCACAATAAACACAATAATATTAATCGTCAAATCAGCCCCAAACGAGTGGGAATCCGCAAACAGTCCCCGGATGGCAACCGCAATATTTACAAACACATTGTTTAAAGCGTCCATCTTCTACTCCCTTCATTGCAAATTTCTATTTATCGACTTCTCCTAAAACAAGGTCCATGGATGCGAAAATAGTCACAAGATCTTGAATCTTCCAGCCTGCAATTATCGCGGGGAGCATTTGAACGTTCACGAATGCCCCAGCACGTATCCGTACTCTAGCTGGTTTCGTCGTGCCATTACTAACAATGTACCAGCCCATTTCTCCCTTAGGGTTCTCGACACGATGATAAACCTTGCCGACAGGAGGCTTAATCACTTTAGGGACCTTCGCCATCACAGACCCTTCAGGGATATCTCTCAGTGCCTGTCGGAGGATCTTACTGCTCTCTTGAATCTCAAGAAGCCGAATCATGTGCCGGTCATAGGTATCACAGCCATACAACACCGGGATGTTGAAATCAAATCTATCGTAGATACTATAAGGCTCAGCCTTGCGCACATCATATTGCACTCCAGAGGCCCGTAGATTTGCCCCCGTTATAAGCAGATTTTCTGCCAATTCCTTAGGTAGAATACCCACACTTTTCATTCGGGATTGAACAATCTCATTACCGAAAAAGATACCCTGATACTCCTCAAGCATCTCCGGCATATCATCGAGAAAGCTCTTAAGTGCAGGCATAAATTCGTCCGGAACATCGTGACTGACTCCACCAATTCGGAAGTAATTTGGAGTCATACGATTGCCTGCAGTCATCTCGAAAAGGTCGAGAATCCGCTCACGGTCACGGAAACAATAACTCCAAGGAGTCCAACCGCAAATATCCAAAGACCCACTCGCGATCATAACCAAGTGACTTGCAATCCGCCCCAATTCCGCAAAGATAACGCGAAGGTACTCAGCCCGCTCTGGGACTTCTATGCCCATCAATTGTTCAACTGCTTGAACATAACCAAGGCTGTTATGCGAACCTGCTAGATAATCTAACCGGTCAGTGTACGGAACAAACTGAGCATAAGTACGGCTTTCCGCAATCTTTTCCAGACCTCGATGGAGATACCCAATTTTCGGTTCAACTTTAATTACAACTTCTCCATCCAAATGGACCACCATGCGAAACACGCCATGCGTACTCGGGTGTTGAGGGCCCATGTTTATAGAGTACTCTTGAGTTCCTTCAATTGTCATAGTTCCCCCTCCTATTCCCCTTCTTTTCTTACTCGCATAATCGCACGTTGTTCATGACTTTCCACAACATAATCTTTCCGCATTGGATATCCTTCAAAATCATCCCATAAATAAATACGCTTTAAATTCGGGTGTCCTTTGAATTGAATGCCAAACATATCGAAGGCTTCACGCTCTAAAAAGTCTGCCCCCCTCCATATGCTTGTAGCAGAATCAATCACGGGATTGTCCCGTTCAACTCTGGCTATAATACGTAAACGCTGTGGACCGCGGAGACTAGATAATTGGTAAACAACTTCGAGGTGATCCTCCAAATCCATTCCGCAAAGGTCGTGTAAAAAATCACACGGCACCTCTGAGAAGTTCTTAACACTAGTCAAGGTCTCTATTGCATCAGGGTAATGAACGGTTAATTCAAGCTCTCCCAGATGCTCTTCAACTTCTCCGTTCACCCTGGCTGCCAACTCGTCCACTTGTGCTCTCAACATATCACTTACCATATTGATTTAACCTCACTTTTGAGGGATGTTGGATCTTATGTTTTAGTTGCAGCATCCCAAAAATCAAAGATTCTGGCCTTGGTGGGCAGCCTGGTATATAGACGTCAATCGGAATAATACTATCCGCCCCCGGTACCACAGCGTATGAATCTGCAAATGGACCACCCGAACAAGCACAATTACCCATGGCAATAGCCCATTTAGGCTCCGGCATTTGATCATATATACGCCGCGCTACGGGTGCCATCTTCCTTGTCAGCGTTCCTGCCACAATCATTAAATCTGCTTGTCTAGGGGAGGCCTGAAACACCTCATAACCGAAACGCGATAGGTCATAACGTGCACCTCCGGTTGATGCCATCTCAATAGCACAACAGGCCAAACCAAATGAATTCGGCCAGAAAGAATGCACGCGACCCCAGTTCAGAAACTTTTCGATATTAGTACGCAAAATATTTTTTTCAGCCGTAACTTCAGCATCGCGAAGCTCTCTCTCCTTTTTTACATCCACTCCAAAGCACCTTCCTTCCAAGCGTACCAAAACCCGACGATGAGAATGATCATGAAGACAAACATTTCAACAAAAGCAAACGTTCCTAACTTACGGTACGTCAATGCCCAAGGATACAAAAAGATTGTTTCAACATCAAAGGCAGTGAAGACAATAGCATAGAGAAAATAGTTGCTCTTAAATCCAATCCACGCCCTGCCAATCGGCTCGTTACCGCATTCATAGGTTGTTAGCTTTTCCTTATGCGGCTTATGGGGTGCCAATAGATGAACCACAGCCATAACTACGATTGGTAAGACTACAGAGAATGCAAGCAACAATCCTACTGCGGCGAAATTGTCAGACATTTTCTTCTCCCCTTTCTCTTAAAGGTTGTGATTATTTGTCGACCTGATTCCTTTGCTTAGAACCCTAAGTTGGTACTTTGATTTTATTTCACTTCAACCCTCCTTGCCGGCTTCCAACTCGCTTCGCACTCCTTCGTGCAACTTCATAAACCTGTCACTATATCTTCACCTCTACTTTGCAAGAGGGAAACACCCTATGTATTGTTATCCGCAAGGAACAATGCAGTATTTGTGAGGTCTCCTTAGTTTTGCTGTTTAATCTATTATCAAGAACTACCAGATTAGCCTTATGCTCATCTAGCTAAAAGTATGTATTTAGCTATTAGTATATACGATAGATCATCTTTCTTCAATAGGTTTCCTTCCATAATTTGAGATTCTTCAGGTAACTAGACATAACTAAATAGACATAACTAACCTTCTGAACCCTTTAATTTCGGGATTTCCGATCAGACCTTTCGATGCAAAAAATTTATCTCCTATAAATTACACATTGATTTTCGACAAAATTTGCGTTAAGGTATAAATAAGTAAAGTCTAGTAGTTAATTTTACTAGGCCTTGCGCATAAGAGGATCTCCGGACGCGGAGATCCTCGAAAAATTCCTCCTTATGTAATTTAAGGATTTGTGGTGCACTATTTAATAAGAACAATCGATATAAAATTAACAAAAAACTTGTAATTTCAAGTCATTGTATTATAATAGAAAACATTGGGGGTATAGCTCAGCTGGGAGAGCGCTAGATTCGCATTTTAGAGGCCAGCGGTTCGATTCCGCTTACCTCCACCAAACACACTGTACAATGTGGGCTACGGATCCTTAAGGGCTTGTAGTTTTACACCCCGCATAATAAAAGAAAAGCTGTTTGTCAGTATTTATACTGCAAGCAGCTTTTCTTTTATTATGCAGGAGGCATGTGTTCTAATTATCCCCTACCTGTCGTAACTATGAACGGGGGGGATGGAATGCGACGAGTGCAGTTCGATCCAGAAATACTTTATGTTCAAAAACTATATTTCTTTCTGTTTCTGGCTACCATAACCATGTTCACTAGTATGATCACCCTCTGGTGCTTTGACTTACATAAAGGTCTTTTTGTACTCGGAGGTGGCTTTTTCATTTCTTATATTGCCATGCTTAAGAAGAAGAATTTTACTGCTCCTGAAAAAAAGATAACCGTAAAACGCATGGCTCGTTCGATATCACACGACACCAGTGCTCTGTCGATTGCTCGCTTTGCAAGTCAACTATATTACTACCTTCATGAACCGACCCAAGCAATATCTCTTCTGGAGAAATTTCTCCCAAGTTATGATCCTTTACTCTACTCAACACTCGGAGACATCCTTCTAAAAGAAGGCAAGGCGAAACAGGCACTTTATATTTTACGTGATAATCCCCAGGCTTTCATCGATCCTCTTCTGCTTGCAACGCAAGGCCATGCGCTTAAACAAGTAGAGAGAATCCATGAGGCCGCAAGATGCTTCGAACGCAGTTTACATTTCGCCAAGCAGAATGGATTTCCGCAGAATGGAGCTCACTGGGTTACTAAAAAGCTCCTTACTCTAAGCTATACTGCCAGCATTCATCATACACTGGCAGACTGCTATGCAATTATTGGAGATTTACCTGTTGCAAAACGTCATTACAGAGCAGGCAACCGGCTTCTTTTTGACTTCTCACTTTGGCGTAAGTACACGCCCACGCCACTCTGTTCTGCAAGAAACTACATTAAAATTTAATAATACTTCAAACTCTCCTATTTAATTCAATGTTCTATCTCTTATTCCAACAGTTTTCACAAGTACGATTATTTATAATAAGATAAAGCAATTATTTTATTGCAAAATCGTGAATACTAATCTCAAGTTCTCGAATGGAGGGTGAAAAATGCTGTCAACTCATAGTGAAGAGGTTCTAGGATTTATTCGTGATTTCGAAACATCCTCTCGTGACTATCTGCGGTCCAAAGGCTTGAGTGAATATGAAATGACCAATGCCTATCTTGACGTACAGTGGAGTTTTCTTCATACGATTCTCAAACAACGATCAGAAAATAGACGTAAAACGTCACACTCTCGTATTATTCGTTCTCAAAAGCAGGCAATATAAATGAAACGTAGCAGTAGGGGCGCAATGTATTGTGTCCCTACTGCTACGTTTTACCTGAAGAATGAGGCCTTGTACAAACGTTGATAACGCTGTAATGCCCGAATGGCAGTCAGCGCCGTTGTTAACGGTTCTTCATAATTCCATCCTTTCGCGTAGACCCCCCGGTAAGAAGATACAAATGAGCCATCGCTATTTTGGGCTTTGAGGAGATTCCTTATTCCTTTATCAAGGACCTCCGTTGGAACAGTCTTAGTGTATCGCCATAACCCCGCTAGGGCCAAGCCAGTCTCAACAACCGAGCCCCAACCACCATCATCATTCTGTGCATTTATCAGAAATTCCTGCCCTTTTTTTCTTGCCCCTAGGATGTTGCGTGCTGAATTCCACCGTTCCCAGCTAAACTTCCATTTACTGAGTAATTCTAAGGCCTGTGCGGTGCTATATATAGACCCCTCAAACCAAGATGACGGGAATGCTCCAAGAGAATCCTGTTGAGTTAGAATCCAATTCAGACCTCGCCATATTCCTTCCTCCTGCGTACGTGAACGTCGCCACAATGCCTCTAAAACATGAATGCTAACATCAACACTCGAAATATAAACCGGGAATTCTGAGGAAATATGTGGAGGGGTTCCTTGAAAACTTGGGAACGTTCCCCAGCTACCGTCGGTGTTTTGTAATCTTTTCAGGAGATTAATCCCTAATAGATTCTCTTCCCCCAGCGCTTGTTGCAAACCGATCAAAGCAACAGCCGTATCATCCAAGTCTGGGTGAGTGTACGGAGGGGTGCTACCATAACTACCATCAGTATTCTGCCCTTTCTTTAACCACACTACTGCTTGATTGAGCCATGGGGTATCTAAGGGGTTCTGCGTTACCTCACCAAAAACACTAATGGCCCAACCCATGGCCCATATTTTAAGTTGGTCAAAGGCAGGCCAACCACCACTTGAATACTGTTTCTGTACCAACCACCGCCCGGCTCGTTGTGTTTGTTCAGTATAGCCACCCTTACTCATGATCGCAAGGATTGATAAACTTGTAGCGATAATATCCTCTGCCCAGGAACCGTCCGTCATTTGTGTCTCCAAAAGGTACTGAATACCTTTCTGAATTCCCTCTTGGGAGTTTGATGCAAGGAGTGATGCTGCGACAACGACGGGTCTACCATAGAGTGGTAACTTGGCTAAAATTGTCTCGTCAAGTATAGTTGGAAAGGATATTTCTTCCGGCGTGGGTCCCTCGAGACCTGGAACCACTCTTTGACCTAACGATAAAATCACATGAGAGAATTGCTGGGCTTGGGATAAAAGCTTAATCCTTGCCTTCCACCCACCTAGACTCCCCTGAAGCACCATACTAACAATTTTTGTAATCTCTTCATCCGGTTTGTCACCAGGAAACTTCCCCCAGCCACCTTGATATTGCTGCCTCAACCATTGTATTCCACGCCGTTGAGCGATTTCGAACCCTCTTCCGATGGCGAGTAGAGCCAGGGCCGCAAGAGCAGTTGCCCCAGGACTTGGAGATACGCCGTGTATTTCATCAAGATTCTCCGATAGGATCTGTTCCACGCCCTCAACGACGAAATCTCGTGCTTTATCAAGACCATCTTGGACCTCTCTTTTAAGTTCCATAGAACTCTCTCCGTCCTCATATTTAGCGCATGCTATATTTATGATGTATGTTAGAGCACGGATAATTGTTCTATAAATAAATATGTAAACGCCGAGCATCAATGCTCGGCGTTTCAACTTACTTACTACATTACTACTTACTACTTATTTATGTCGATCGAACGTGTGTGAACCTGCCAAGCCACTTTCCCTCTAAAGCATACGACTGACAGCGATCTCATCACAATTTGGGAACTTGATACAGTTTATGCACTCAGTCCATACTTTCTGTGGCATTTGTTCTTTACTGACCTCTTCATAACCACAGTGTTTAAAAAACTCGGGCTGATAAGTCAAAGCGAAGAGTTTCGTACAGCCCAATTCCCGCGCTTCTTCTTCAAGACCTTTCACGATCTTTGTTCCGATACCTCTTCTTTTGTATTCACTAGAAACCGCTAACGCTCGTATTTCCGCTAAGTCACTCCAAAGAATATGGAGCGATGCAACCCCGACTAATTTATCATCTATTTCAGCCAGCAGGAATTCGCGAATATTTTCATAAAGCATATTTCTTGAACGGCCAAGCATGAGTCCTTGTTCTGCATTACCATTAATCAATAACATCATCTCTTCAACGTCCGCTATTCTCGCCTTACGCAATTTCATCTCTTTAACTCCTTTTATAGTTTTGCATAATTATACAACATTTCCTATATTGTCGCATCTTCTTTTTAAAACGAAGACCATGTGCCCGCTTTTCAGAGACCGTCTCTACGTTAAATGTCACTTTATGTACATTTTTTCTTTCGAAGCATCTCCTTTTTTTTACATTTTCCTGCCCCATATTATGTTACAATTCAAATGTAGCAATTGTACATAAATTACATTATATTCTTTATTTACATAATTTTATTTATAATCTTGGAAGGAGATTTACATTGTGCTTGCCCTCAAATTACGTTTTTTCCATCAACAGAGTGTCTTTTTGTTAATGTGTGCTACCCTCCTACTAGCCATTATTTTTAGTAATTTTATGCCGCTTTCCTTTTTCTGTCGTATCGTTCTAGTGTTCTTGCCCTTGATTACGATCATTTTATGGTTTGAGCTTTGGCTAGGCGCCTGGGGCAAAGCCTGGATCCTATCTGCTACCCTGCTGATAGTTTCTTCGCAAATATATCCTAACTATCGTTCTGTGCCGTTGCTATTAGCTCAAGTACTTTTCCTACTTGGCGGGATAATGAGTCTCTACGTTAGTAAGAAAACACAAGAACGCCTACTGCATCAAGCCCACAGCAATGCAATACGCGTGTTGCTCCGGCAATCACCCACCTTAATTCAAACCGTCGACTATACAGGAGAAGCGACTATAATATTGGACAATAGAGGATCCATTATTCAAACAAATGCACAATCGGCCCTCCTTTTGTCCCTACCTGAATCTTTCTTAATTGGCAAAACTATATCCAAGGTCTTAGGTATTCTACCCGATTTCCAGCCAACCAACATCCCTGAAGATGGTGAATTCACCTGGGAGACTCAATACAAGGAAATCAAGCATCTGAAATTCCGAACTCGTTCTTTGTTTCTTTTCGACATTCCATCAGGGACACTTCTGACGCTTTATGATATCACCGAAGCAAAGAAACGAGCAGAAACGTATGTTCAAGTCGCAAAATTCTCTATTATAAGTAAGGTATCTGCAGGTTTAGCGCATGAAATACGCAACCCTCTGACCACTATCAAAGGTTTTATGCAACTGATTACACCTGAGCAATGGCCAGAGTCATTTCGTCCGTATCGAGACCTAATTCTTGAAGAGATCCAGTCTATCGATCAAATGCTGAATAAGTTTGTTCTAATAACAAGTCCAACTGCGCCACAAATTAAACCGCTCAATCTGACAGAATGCATTAAGACTATGGCACAAACGATTCAACCCATATGCTATATACAAGGTGTTACCCTAATACTTGAGCTCCTCGACCATTCCGTCTTTGTCATGGGAGACGATGAACAACTGTTCCATGCGCTTTTATCCATTATGAATAACGCTCTTGAAGCGTCACCGAAGGTAGAAAATATTATTATACGTTTAACAGAGCATGAATCCCAGGTACGAATAAGCGTAATCGATAACGGTCCCGGTATTCCGGAAAACCTGCGTCAACGTGTTCTAGAACCCTTCTTCACCACTCAGAAAGAAGGGACTGGGCTTGGATTAACCATCGCGCAACAAATCATTCTCGCCCATCATGGTAAACTTCACTTTTCTACTCCTCCTTTTGGAACCGAAGTACTGATTGACTTACCATGTTTATCAGATTTTACGAATATTCTCTCTGCATAAGCGAATAGTTTAACAATCCGCTTTGCCCATTCAATTCATAAATTCCGTTCTCCCGCCAGTTTTCTGGCAACGTCCATATTGGAAACTTATCCGCATCTTTTAACCAGCAGTACCAACGCCTAAGGTCCTCCTCCATACCGTATGTTGTAAGCCAATGTACTCGACCATCCCAAACCAAAGGATCACCTTGCTCATTTTTAGCCTGCGCTAGAAGTAGGCTCTTTTCCAACACACAGGCCAACAATACACTCCGCGTGGCTTTTGCGAGCGGCTTATCGAAAATTGGGCATACGACACTCAATTGTCCCTTTCCCTGAAAAAAATGCCATTCTTCCAGTTCAATCACTGAATTTTCGCCACGCTCTTTTGGAAGCCACGGCCACGGCCACGGCCTCCCCCAGAGCGATTCTATCACTTCATCGTCCTGATGAAGCCACAATGCAATAAGGTCTTGAATCCGGAGTTTACCTTCTCGTTCAAGTGATTCAAGGTAGTCTAGAATGCTTAAAATAACTGTGCAAAATTCCGGATTGAGTGAGCCTGAAGCATCCACCCACCCTTGTTTTTGCCACTTTAATATTTGTTCATTACTCTTTAGCCATTTCACTTTGCTGTTCAATTCAAATTTTTTACCTTTTAGCCGGACTTCCGCTATTTCAAAGTTTCCCCAGAGAAAAATAATGTTTTGAGGTTTTATGACTGTTCGTACCCGCCGACTCGCCAATAGACCAAAGAACGTGCTCACGATCATAAGTTGTTGTCGAGCGACTGGATTTAAGCCTTGTCCCCAACGTTTCCAATCCGGCCGTCCTTCCCCCAGGGTGTAGCGTGACTGACTCCCTTGCTGCTCCTCTGGAATAAGGTATAAACTCGGTGTAAGTTTTTCACGCCAATATACTGCCCTGGCAGAGATAGTTCCTCCAATTTTAGAGAGTCCATATAAAAAGGCAGGTGAAAAATTAGGGGCCACAAAATAGATAACAGTCTTAACACCATTGCTAAGTCGATTTCCCCATAATATACCGGCGAGTAGGAATTCCTCCTCGCGTATAACAGAAGAACTGGCAATGATGCCAACTCTTAAAGTCGTTTCGTTACCCGTAAAATAGGCAAACTGTGGGGGTAGACGGCTTGCCTTTTTCTTGTCTTCCGGGTACGCTGTCCAGTTCCTGGCAATAAATACATCAGGATGAGCTTCCCAGATTGTGTTCCAGGTCATACTCACATAGAACCTCCTTTCGCTTTTCTCCATAAGCATGTTTACGCGCTAACGACGAAAATCATGACACATTTGAAGAAACTAAAGGGGGCCTAGCCCTCCATGCCAGTTGCGAACGATTTCAAGCGTATCTTCGATGGGAAGCGCGTGACGGATATGTCCGTCTCTACCTTCCATAGTTTGGGCAAGAAACAACGAGTTCCAGATGCTTTCTGCGGTTGCTTCTACAATTGCTCTGAAAAAATCATCCAGTTCCCAGTCCGATAAAAAAGCATTCTGCGCGCTAGAATCGGTGCTAACCAGCAAACAAAAGTCACCACTACCCGTCATAGATATTGACCCAGTACGAGCCATTCCCAAACACGCTCGACGTGCCAGTTGTTGTAATTGCCAACGTGATAATGGTGCATCAGTAACGCCTACAAGAATCAACGAACCTGGAATGTACCCCTCTTTTGGTATCGAGAGAAATCCAACTGGAACACCCGATAAGAGAAAATCACGCAAAAGACCAAAATTCGCCAGCGCAATCATCCCTACCACAAAGGTACGCCCACTTTGATCTAAAACAAGACGAGAAGAGCTCCCAACGCCCCCTTTCATTTGGAAACAAGACATTCCAACTCCTGCCCCAACGTTTCCCTGCTCGATCGGCCCGAAGGACGCACGTTGAAGCGCGAGTATAGCATCCCACGGCTTAACATATCGCCCCCGTATGTCGTTCAGGTAGGAGTCATCGCATTCCAAGACAACAATATTCGGTGTCCGTGCATCATTCCCAATCTCTGGATTTTGTTGCAAAAGATACGTTATAACGCCATGAGCCACGTCATTGACGCTTAGTGTATTCGTTAATAAAATTGGACAATTAAGGATCCCCATCTCTTGAATAAAGGGAACACCAATAGACTTTCCGTACCCATTGATAACCTCAATTCCCGCACGGCATGGTTGACGATAAAGGTTTACTGGACAGGGTATGATCGCAGTCACACCCGTTCGAACTGGACCTCTTCCTGTCGGAGATAAAGGTCCAACTCCATGAATTAACGACACATTTCCCACCCGCACCCCTGGCACATCAGTTATATCATTGTGGGGTCCTGCAGGCATCTGTCCCATCCAAAGCCCCAAACTTCTCGGCGTGCTTCTGTTTTGCATCGAAAAATCCCTCCGATGTACTCTATGGAGAACATCGGAGGGATATGAATGAACCTTACACTATTTCACAATTTTCTGAAAGACAAGATACTTTAATGTCCTGCTAAAGCAAAGGCAATCACAATTACACCAATAATAACACGGTATCCTACGAAAAGTCCGAAATTACTAGTTTTCAAATAGCGTAGTAAAAACGAGATACTTAAAATACCAACAACAAAGGCTGAAATAACACCGACAGCAAACGGTAAATCTATGGAAGCCATCGTTAAATGCCGTAGCTTCAAGACGCCTGCGCCCAGAATAATTGGTGTAGACATGAGAAAAGAAAAACGCGCAGCATCTTCCCTGGTCATTGATAAAAACCGTGCTGTCGTCATCGTACTGCCGGAACGAGATACCCCTGGAATGATCGCCAAGGCTTGTGAAAAGCCTATCCAAAGGGAATCAGACAATGTCATGGTATCCATTTTACGAATTCGCGGTTTTTTGTCAGCTATGTAGAGTATGATCCCCATGACAATCATCATAATTCCAATGAGGATAGGATAACGAAAAGTACTCTCGGCTTGTTTCTCAAGTGCGAGACCGAACAATCCCCCAGGAATAGTCGCCACGACTAGGTACCAGAAAATACGCTTTTCTTCAGATGGACGACGCTGCAGTGCAGCTTTAAATAATTTAACCCAATCCTTGCCAAAGTATAGAACTACTGCCAAAAGAGTACCCATGTGAAGAGCAACGTCAAACGTTAAGCCTGGATCTTCCCAGCCAAAAAGCCATGGAATGAGTACAAGATGTGCTGAACTGGATATAGGCAGAAATTCCCCTAGCCCTTGTACTATGCCTAAGATTAATGCGTGTAAAACTGTCACTGTCCTTTTTCACCCTCCATCTATAAGATATTTTACTATATCACATGCAGCGATGAATTCAAACGCAACTGGCATAATTGTTAAGCTTCTTGCTGTTTTTCCGAGAGCCCCTCTAAAAAGACAGCTAGAACTTGGTTCAACTCAATTTGCAAATCACCCGCACCTGAGACAAACCAGCGAATAAAATGCTGTACCATCATACCCTCTAGACTTTCTGCCAGAAAAGCAGGGTTAAACACACTGCTAATTTCGCCGGTCTGCTGCCCGACAGTTAATATCGCCAAAAGCCCATAATGCAAGCTCATATCATAGTCTACCCCTTCGCGGTTACGTACGGAGACCCAGGCTATTTCCCGGTCCTTAATCATGTATTCAGCCCAATCTTGCAGGAGAATCTCCAAACGCTGCCGTGTACTTAGGCTTGGCTTCTGACGGCCCTTATTGATAAGATCTTGACAGGTACGTCGCGAAAACTCCAAAATAACTGCTTCTTTTGTAGGAAAATAATTATAAAAAGTTCCCTTCCCCACGTCAGCATGCTGTGTAATTTGTTCAACAGAAGTAGCAGTAAATCCTTGCAAACGGAAAAGTTGCATGGCGTTCGAGAAAATCTTTTCACGAGTTTCCTTTTTTTTGCGTTCCCGACGTGACATATCCGGCATCTTAAATCCCCCTTAATATCGATGTTCGCCGATGAATGGGCCTTTGTTATTCATTCGCCAACTTCCAATATTATCCTTCTTTTATAGGGAGTTTTAGCTAGATTACAATTCCATGGTGATTTCTCAGATTTTCTTACATGCTCTTTTTCTTACTTGCAGATGCTTCCCCAAGTTTCCATACCGTCAGGATTCTCCAAACTGCCCGTTCCAACTGTTCATCCGCTTTCAAGTATGCTTCCTCTAGGGTCCCGGGGCTTTCAGAAATACTGAAACAACACGCGATCCCGACGTCGGCCAGTAAATTGGGAGGACCCTCGACCGATCCTGAAATTACAAGTACAGGAACCTGGTATTTCTTTGCTAGGGCCGCAACGCCTACCGGAACTTTACCGTACGCTGTCTGGAAGTCTGTCCTTCCTTCACCTGTAAGCACCAAATCGGCATGCTTAATTTTCTCATCCGCCTTTGCCACCTCTAAAACCATCTGTGACCCTGGTCGTAATTTTGCGCTTAGAAAACCGACGACTCCCGCGCCAAGTCCTCCTGCCGCGCCTCCACCGACGAGTGTCAACAAATTTCTACCTGCAAATTCGCTCAAACGTTTCCCAAGGTTCTGCAAAGCGGCATCCATGACCCGGATATCATCAGCATTTGCACCCTTTTGCGGACCATAAACAGCGCTTGCGCCCTCTGGACCGCATAAGGTATTTTGAACATCACAGGCAACCTCAATCTTTACCTTGGCTAGGCGAGGGTCTATTCCCGACATATCGATGTGCACGAGATCTGCAAGTGCTGCTCCCCCTTGGGGCAATTCTTTACCCCGAGCATCAAGCAACCTAACTCCAAGCGCGACTGCCAGACCTGCTCCGCCATCATTAGTTGCACTCCCGCCTATGCCAAGGAGAATTTTATTCACTCCACGATCCAACGCATCCATAATAAGTTCACCGGTTCCCAGCGTGGACGTCATTCGGGGATTTCTTTCCTCATCACGCAAGAGAGTTAATCCAGACGCCGCAGCCATTTCGATAATTGCAGTCTCACCATTGTCGATAAGGCCATAAGATGTCACTATCGGCCGACCTAACGGATCTGTAACGTTCATTTCAATTTTTTCACCATGTACCGCACAAAGTATTGCCTCCACTGTGCCTTCTCCGCCGTCCGCCATTGGTATCAGATCGATCACACTTCCAGGGTAAACTCGTTCCACCCCCCTACTCATGGCAAGCGCCACATCTAAAGCATTTAAGCAACCTTTGAAAGAATCAGGTGCAATGACAATTCTCATTTCTTTCACTCCTACTCCTTAGATTGCGCTCGCTGCCCAATAATCGTTCCAAGCTTAAGAAAAAAGATAAAGCTTACAAAATCTACAGCAACTAGTGTCCAATTATCTATTGGAACTCCCTCAAGACTAGCGATCACATAAGTTAAAAGGTTAAATGTAAAGGCCGCAATGTAGGCGAAGCGTAAGTTTTCGAAATGTCGACGATACCCCGCTAAAAAACCGATTGGCGTGAAAAGTGCGAAATTAAATGCCAATTGGTTGAGGAGGCCACCATAAATAAAAAACTCGCTCCAAACTATAAAGAGCAAGCTTAACAGAAGTTGATAGCGCCAAAAAGTAGAATTCATGAGTACCTCCTAATCAAAATAGGAGAGAGTCAAACTCTCTCCTTAACCATTCGTCGTGATTCGTGGTTTGAATATCGCACTAAGCACATTCCACAAAATAACCAGTCAGTATGAACGCCATTTTGTGTCATAGGCCCTAGCTGTAGTTTGGCGCTTCCTTGGTAATCGTAATATCGTGAGGATGACTTTCACGAAGCCCTGCGGCTGTGATGCGGAGGAAGTGCGTTTCTGTTCTCAAAGCCTCAATGTTCGGTGTTCCACTATACCCCATCCCAGCGCGTAGACCTCCGATCATTTGATAGATGGTTTCGGAAACCGGTCCTTTAAACGGGACCCGACCTTCAATGCCCTCAGGGACAAGTTTTTGATCCTTTTCTTGGAAATATCGATCACGGCTTCCTTCCTTCATCGCGCCGATTGATCCCATCCCGCGGTACACTTTGAAACTCCGTCCTTGATAAATTTCCAGATCTCCTGGGCTCTCTTCTGTTCCAGCAAAAAGGCTTCCAATCATAACAATTCTAGCCCCGGCTGCTAAGGCTTTTACAATATCACCGGAGAACTTAATACCTCCATCGGCAATGATAGGAATGCCATGCTTTTCTGCTTCCTCAGCGCAATTCATAATAGCCGTAATTTGCGGAACTCCGATACCCGCAACGACACGCGTCGTGCAAATGGATCCCGGCCCGATTCCGACTTTGATAGCGTCTGCACCCGCCTCGATCAGATCACGAGTTGCTTCCGCCGTTGCCACGTTGCCCGCAATCAGCTGAGTCTCTGGAAAACGCTCCTTTAAGACCCTTACCATTTCGATAACCCCTTTGGAGTGTCCATGGGCCGTATCGAGGACAAGCACATCAACGCGTGCCTTAACTAACGCTTCAGCACGCTGTAATGTGTCTACAGTGACGCCAATAGCAGCACCTACGCGCAAGCGGCCGGTTTCGTCTTTAGCAGAATTCGGATATTGCCGTGATTTTTCAATATCTTTAATTGTAATAAGTCCATTTAGCATCCCCTCTGAATCAACAATGGGTAGCTTTTCAATCTTATGATGACCTAATATTTTTTGAGCTTCTTCGAGGGTCGTACCAACAGGAGCTGTCACCAAATTAGTCTGGGTCATCACCTCAACTATCAGCCGTTCATAATTTTTCTCAAACCGCAGATCCCGATTTGTTAATATCCCGACAAGTTTACCTTCGACCGTAATCGGAACCCCTGAGATTCGATAACGTTCCATTAGCTCAAGTGCTTTCTGAATACTATCGCCCGGATGTAAAAAGATAGGATCTGTGATAACACCATGTTCAGATCGTTTAACCTTATCCACTTCTAAAGCTTGCCGCTCAACGCTCATGTTTTTATGAATAATCCCTATTCCGCCTTCCCGCGCAATGGAAATAGCCATCCTAGAATCTGTGACGGTGTCCATACCTGCACTCATTAGCGGAATATTGAGTTTAATCTTCTTCGTTAAATGCGTACTAACCTCAACATCTCGAGGTAGAACTTCTGATTTAGCTGGAACAATGAGAACATCATCAAATGTAAGGGCCTCTTCTTTAATAATACGATTGGACTGCATAGTTGACTCCCTTCACGATAGTTTTCTAATTAGTATAACAGATATATATAAAGAAGGACAGGAACCTCCATTATATTCACCTCGTCCACCAAAAATATCCCATTTTAGCTTGTATAATTGAAATCACTTCATTATGATGGTATGAGGAGGAATAGCGACATGTATTACCGTGTGCACCAATTCATCCACGCGTTCTTTCCCCTTATCAGCTCTTCTGAGATCAAATGGGCTATTGATAATTTAAGCCCTGAGGCCTGTTCACTCTTTTTTAACCAATCACGTCCAGAACAGCGTCATGCTATAGATGTAGCAAAAAGTATAATGCCTGTTCAACATGACCTTACCCAGTCGGACTTTCACACCCTTCTCACCGCAGCACTTCTCCATGATTGCGGGAAATCCGTTGTCCCCCTACGCCTCTGGCATCGTGTTTATATTGTCCTGATGCAGAAAATGCCTCAAACTTTGTGGTCTCGCCTCGAACAGAGCCCAACTTTTTTGGCGATACCCTTGAAGACTGCCGCACAGCACTCCATTTGGGGCGAAGATTTAGCCCAGAAAGCAGGGTTAAGCGCTGATGTCTGTCGATTAATCCGTGAACATCATACTCCTCAAACAGATTTAGGCAGGATTTTAGCAAAAGCTGATAACGCACATTAAGCATAAAAAAGCATGGGTCACCGAAACGGTAGACTCATGCTTTTTGCACTGATGATTCCATTTGTTCTTGAAGTTGAACTATCTCTCTATTTTTTGAAAAAATCCATTTGGCAAACCTCGTGTTATCTCGTTGTAATCGTACGTTTTCTTTTTCGAGGCGATGAACTAAGGCTACCTTTTCTCTTTCAACCTTTTCTAATAGGTTCATAAGTACTCGGCGGCTGACTCTTAAGTGTTCAACACGCTGTTCCAGCTCTCCTACGCGCGCCCTGAGTAATTTCAATTCGTCTATGGGTTCCAGTACTATCCCCCCCCGGCTGTATATACACTGATATTCTATGCCGGGAAATCAAATTTTAACCCTATACGTAAAAAAGACTCTACGTTCAAACTCTTAACCCTTCGAATAAGGCTGAGCTAACTCACAGATTTGATCAAGGACATCCATCGTTACACCCCACCCTCCGAGCGCAACACCGGGTTTAATTGTTTCCCCATGAAAGTCTGATCCCCCCGTGGCGAGTAAGTGGTACTGTTGTGCAATGCCGCGGTATCTCGTTTCATCTTCCGCCGTGTGTTCAGAATGCAGAACCTCAATACCTTGGAGCCCCATTTCGACCCACACTGGAATTCCAGCTTCTAGACGATGCACACCGGGATGTGCAAGCACTGCAACACCATGAGCTTTTCGTATTAAATCAATGCCCTCTTCTGGAGTCAATTTATAACGTGGGACATAAGCCGGTGCGCCCGTTCCAATGTAACGGTCAAAACCTTCTCCGATATTTCTTACATATCCTCGTTCCATCAGAGCATGAGCAATATGCGGTCGGCCGATAGATTCTCCTTGGGCAAACTGTTGAACTTCGTCGACGCAGATATGAATCCCCTGAACTTCCAAACGGTCAAGGATTTTCAGCATGCGTTGTTCACGAGCTTGACGTAAATACTTTAGCTTGTCATTTAAATAGTTTGATGAACCATCTAACTCGTACCCCAGAATATGAACCTCTTTACCCTGCCATTCCGTGCTCAGCTCGATCCCTCTCAGAATTCGCACCTGATAGTATACTCCGGCCTCTTCTGCTTCTTTCCACCCCTGAATTGTATCGTGGTCAGTGATGCCAATCCCTTGTAACCCCAACTCTGAAGCTAAACGAACCAGCTCTGTCGGTGTTAACAAGCCATCGGACGCGATCGTATGGCAATGCAAATCTGCCTCGTAAGTTTTAAGCGCTGAATCCACCATTCAACCTCTTTCCATGCCTTTATTTTTGTCACTCATTTTAACACATCCGACAATAAACGCATAAAATTACGGCCTGCAATCTGCTCCACCTCAAGAGTGGAAAAACCAGCCCTTGCTAAATCATCAAGTAAATATGAATAGTCACCGACATGCCCTAGTCCCTCAGGTGTTTCATTGATTCCATCAAAATCCGAACCTAAGCCGATCGTTTCAACCCCTGCTACCTCTGCAATATGGTAAATATGACGCACCACATCTTGCCTCGTCACCTTACCGGACTTCTTTAAAAAACGAGGATAAAAATTCACACCGACCACACCTTTTTGTCTCGCTAAAGCACGCAGCTGGTCATCGGAAAGATTACGAGGATGATCACACAATGCCTTAGCACAGGAGTGAGAAGCTGTAACAGGATCTTTCGAAAGCTCTAAGACATGCCAAAATCCGGCCTCATTGATGTGAGAAACATCGATTAACATACCTAGATCATTCATACGCTCAATGACAACCTGCCCCAAATTCGTTAACCTGCTTTGAGTCTTGATTTCGCCAACACCATCTGCCAAGGCATTACGTTGATTCCAAGTTAACCCTAGGGCTCTAACGCCAAGCCTATAAATAACATCGAGCATGAAGATATTTTCGCCTAGAATTTCTCCACCCTCTACACTTAATAAAACTCCTGTACGAGTTGGGTCAGGAATTTTCTGAAGGTCTTGTTTCCCTTGCACAAGAAAGACTTGATCTGGATGATCCGTAATTAATCGATGGGCTCCTTCTATTAGTTGTAGCCCCCGCCAAGTTGCCATAGCCGGTTTGTAGCTGGTCTCTATAAAGGCGGCCATAAACTGAAGAGATACCCCTGCACGCCTAGCTCTATCTAAATCCCAATGTCCTCCCTCGGAAGGATCATTAAGCGTTCTTTCACCGTTGACATAGTGTATTAAGCTATCACAATGCCCGTCTACAATATACGGTTTTTCCATAACACGAGCCCCCTCTTAAACAACAAAATAAAGCACCTGTATGCTAAAGAAGCAGACAGGTGACTCACAAACGAACCTTAGCGTGGCTGTACGATTAACTTAATAGCGGTTCTCTCTTCTCCGTCAATTATGACGTCAGTAAATGCTGGAATGCAGATCAGATCGACTCCACTTGGAGCCACAAACCCCCGAGCAATTGCAACAGCTTTTACTGCTTGGTTGAGCGCTCCCGCTCCAATAGCTTGTAGCTCAGCGATTCCTCTCTCGCGTAGAACACCTGCGAGAGCACCTGCAACTGAGTTTGGACTAGATTTTGCAGAAACTTTTAAAACATCCATAGATACATCCTCCTGTTCGTCTTAATTTACAAGTATTTCCACAGCTATAAATACATGTATTCTAGAACAAACAGTAAAATCCCTCTTTTACTATAAGAGTTTTCAGACTTTTTTGCACCCATGGATGAAGAATTAATTACGCCTCTGCGAAGCGCTGAATTGCAACAATTTGTCTGGCTTTTCCGGATTCTTCATCAATGTCTATAACAACGGCATTGATCTGAATAGGGCCAGTCGCTACCTCAAACTTAGCAGGGAGCTGAGTTAAAAAACGGTTAATAATAATTTCTTTTTTTATGCCTAAGACCGAATCGCGAGGCCCGGTCATGCCAAGATCTGTAATATAAGCAGTTCCTTGATGAAGCACGCGAGCATCGGCTGTTTGAATGTGTGTATGAGTTCCCAGCACTGCGCTAACCTTGCCATCGAGAAACCAGCCCAAAGCGACTTTTTCTGAGGTTGCCTCGGCATGGAAATCAACAATAATAATCGGGGTCTCTTGTTTGATCTGATTAATACAGCGGATCGCTCCACTAAAAGGATCATCCAGTGGGTTTAAAAAGATACGACCCGAGAGATTTAGGACACCAATCTTTTTACCCATTATACGTATGAATCCATATCCTTGCCCCGGAGCTCCGACCGGATAATTTGCCGGCCGAACAAGTCTTGGTTCACGATCGATAAAATTCATAATCTCTCTCTGATCCCAAACATGATTCCCCATCGTTAAAAATTGAATTCCCTGTGAATAAAGTTCCTCAGCAACGTCTTTAGTTAACCCTTTACCAGCGGCAGCATTTTCTGCATTTGCGATAGTAACATCTATGTTATATTCCAGTTGAAGGGGTTTCAAAAATCGTTTTATAGCTTCCCTTCCAGGCTTACCCATAATATCTCCAATAAAAAGTACGTGCAACGAACGTTCCTCCCTTTCAAATGTCACCAAAAACGCTATTCATAGGATGCCATTATTCTAGCTCTTAAATACCAAAACCCGACCTTCTTCGCGCAAAGCAACCACGTTTTCATCAATATCATGGGTCTGGATTGATGAGAGCATTTGAGTGATCATTTGCTCCTGAAAAAGCAACTCTTCTTCGTGCATATTCATTTCTTCATATACCAATTGCTTTATATATCTCCTCTTTATCAACTCGACAATGAGGCCTACTTCACATTGTGTCATACTATCGACATCCCGGGAAATCGTTATTACACAAATATTTTCTTCATTTCGGCACGCGATATCGAAAATCCTCATACTCTGCCCTTCAATTTGATGGAAGACTTCTAAGGCAGGTTGTAGGATTTCTTGGACGCAGGAGACATCTTGGCACTGAGTGATCATGAATGTGAATTTAAGAGCATGTTGCTCACGCCAATAATGAACTGACCCTACCTCAGAGTATCTCAACAAGATTGAAGTCAGTAAACCTAACCCGTCTTGTACACGTCCCCCATCTCTATATAAGTTACTAAACATCCTAGTTACCAACCCTCTCTTTAGCTCTGTCCTCAACATGCTAGATATTCGGCATGGGTCGGCAAATTCCTGCTCAATAACCGTTTTAGTTCAGTGGGTATATTTTACAATGGGTCGTCACTGTCAACAAAAAACAAGCGATCCATAGGATCGCCTGTTCAAACATCACCCGAATTAATTACTTTGCAAAGTCAACCGCACGAGTCTCCCGTATCACAACAACTTTGATTTGTCCCGGGTATTCGAGTTCTTCTTCAATACGCTTACTTATTTCCCGCGCTACGCGTGGAGCAAGCACATCGTCAATTTTATCCGGTTTAACGATAATGCGAACTTCCCGTCCCGCTTGAATGGCAAAGCATTTTTCAACACCTTCAAAACTCTCAGCAATTTCTTCCAGTTTTTGTAGGCGTTTAATGTACGTCTCGAGAGTTTCCCTACGTGCTCCAGGGCGAGCCGCAGAAACTGCATCAGCAGCAGCAACAAGTACTGCAACGATAGTTTTCGGCTCGATATCGTTATGATGTGCCTCAATAGCATGAATAACATCACTGGATTCTTTGTACTTTCTAGCAAGGTCAACCCCAATTTGGACGTGTGTTCCTTCCATATCGTGGTCAACTGCCTTGCCAATATCATGCAAGAGACCGGCACGTTTGGCAAGCTGGATGTCTACCCCTAACTCCGCAGCCATCAATCCTGCTAGATGCGAGACTTCTGTGGAGTGCTTTAAGACATTTTGACCGTAACTCGTACGGAATTTGAGTCGACCGAGCAAACGAATTAATTCAGGATGCAACCCGTGCACACCTGTCTCAAAAGTCGCTTGTTCTCCTTCTTCACGGATCTTTTGGTCTACTTCTTTCTGAGCCTTTTCAACCATTTCTTCAATTCGTGCCGGGTGAATACGACCGTCAGCAATGAGTTTTTCCAAAGCGATTCGTGCAATTTCTCTGCGTATCGGGTCAAATCCTGATAAAATAACAGCCTCAGGAGTATCATCAATGATAAGATCAATTCCTGTTAAGGTTTCTAAAGTACGAATATTGCGTCCTTCACGGCCAATAATTCGACCTTTCATCTCGTCACTGGGCAACGCCACAACGGAAACCGTGGTTTCAGCTACATGATCCGCAGCACAGCGCTGAATAGCTAAGGCAATAATGTTTTTAGCCCGTTTCTCCGCTTCTTCCTTGGCACGCGTCTCTATGTCCTTAATCATGATCGCCGACTCATAGCGAACCTCTTCTTCAACTCGTTTCAGCAAGAGCTGTTTGGCCTCATCCGAGGTCATGCCAGATAAACGCTCTAGTTCAGCTTGCTCTTTGCCAACAAGCTGATTTAATTCTTCTTTTTGATTCTCGACGTCGGTTTCCTTACGATGTAAATTTTCCTCTTTGTGTTCTAACGACTCGATTTTACGGTCTAAACTCTCCTCTTTTTGCAGTAAGCGGCGTTCAAGCCGTTGGAGTTCGTTTCGACGTTCCCTAGTTTCTTTTTCGACTTCATTACGAATAAGCATAATTTCTTCTTTAGCAGCAACAACTGATTCTCGCTTCTTGGCTTCAGCTGCCGAAAGGGCATTCTCAACAATACGTTTTGCTTCTTCTTCTGCGGATCCCATGCTTTTTTCCGCCGTATTTTTACGAATAAGCCAACCTACTAGGACACCCAAAGCTAACCCAACTATTATGGCGATTAACCCCGTAATAACTGCTTCGAACATAGTGCACACCTCCTTGTTTGTCAAAATTCTATTTTCTTTCAAATAAAAAAAAACTGGTTTCCAAAACCAGTCACATTAAGCATAACCTTTAAGACGGGAGTCTACCCCCGTTTCCTACAACTCTCGATAGTCAAAAACTCTATATTTTAACTGACTACTACGAAATCTATAAGAAAACCTTAAAAGGTTAAATCTCAACAGAGACAGGTCTCTGTTAAGATTCTAATATCATTTGCAAACAATGTCAAGCTTGTCCTGAATGGGGGCATTCTATTCACGAGCGCCATACCCCTCATCTTCAGCATTGTAGATGGTTTGAATCTGGGTTAGTACGTTATATACCATATCCGAGGGATACCCTCGTTGAACGAGCTTCTGACCGACTTTTTGCTGAAGCCATAATTCACGTGGAACAGATCTCTTCGTTTTTTCTGCCTGGACTTTCTGTTCCCATCGCTTCTCCTCCCGCATCCACCACTGTTTTGCGAGGGCTAAACATTGCTGAAACTCATCATGACTTGAATAGTTACACTCCAGCGCTTCCTCTATCAGTTCAGGCGCTAATCCCCGATTTTGCAAATCTTGAATAACTCTTCGCCGCGAATAACGTTTAAGTCGATTTTGTGAAACCGTCAAAGCTAGTTCTTGGTCGTTAAGGTAACCCAATTTCACTAGCTTTTCCAGCGTTTCATGAATTTCCGAGTTTTCAAAGCCCTTTTCCTTAAGACGTGTCTCCAGTTCATAATGCGTCAGAGCCCTGCGAGATAAAGAATCCACAGCTACTTCTCTGACGTTTTTGAGAGGTCTAGATCTCGTCAAGCGAACCATCTTCTTCTTCTGCTTCCTCTACTTCTGGGGTTGCTACGACGTTCATATTCGCACGGATTAGTTGCTCAAGATTGTTTGCCATCTCAGGATGTAGCTTAAGGTATTCTTTGACGTTCTCGCGGCCTTGCCCTAATCGTTCCCCATTATAGGAATACCAAGCCCCGGCCTTCGTAATGATTTCCATTTCAGTGCCGATATCGACGATACTTCCTTCGCGGGAAATTCCTTCGCCGTACATAATGTCAAAATCAGCTAATTTAAAGGGGGGAGCAACTTTATTCTTGACGATTTTGACCCGGGTTTTGTTGCCAACTATGTCTTGTCCTTGTTTCAAGGCTTCTTGGCGACGTATATCCATACGAATCGTGGCGTAAAACTTAAGTGCGCGCCCGCCCGTCGTTGTCTCTGGACTACCAAACATAACGCCTATTTTTTCGCGAATTTGATTGATAAAAATGACACATGTATTACTCTTGCTAATGGATCCCGTCAACTTACGCAGAGCCTGCGACATGAGGCGGGCATGCAAGCCGACATGATTGTCTCCCATTTCTCCCTCAATCTCTGCGCGAGGAACCAAAGCAGCGACAGAGTCGATCACAACAACATCCACCGCAGCACTGCGCACAAGAGCCTCACAGATCTCTAACCCTTGTTCTCCTGTATCCGGTTGAGCCACCAGCAAATCGTCAATATTAACCCCCAAGGCCTTGGCATATACAGGATCAAGAGCATGCTCTGCATCGATAAAAGCAGCCACTCCACCCAATTTTTGGGCTTCAGCAATAATATGCAACGCAACGGTGGTTTTACCTGAGGACTCTGGTCCAAAGATTTCGATCACCCGCCCACGTGGTACCCCTCCAACTCCTAAGGCAAGGTCTATCGCCAAAGAACCTGTCGGGATAACGTCAATTGACATTCCCGCCGAAGATTCCCCAAGTTTCATAATCGAGCCTTTACCAAACTGTTTTTCAATCTGAGCTAAGGCAATATCAAGTGCCTTCAGCTTATTCGTTTCGGCCATTCCGTCATCCTCCTCATCTTGTGGAAACGCATTTTCGCGTTTTGACAAAACATCTGTTCTATTCTTATTATAGTTGTAGGTCTAGATACTTGTCAATCGTTTATGTTGCAACCGACAACAAATCAAATTTTACTACATTTTTTCATCAATTTCATCGAGTCGGCGCACGATGCTTTGCGCCCCTACGGCATATAGAAAACTTGGCTGGCGCCCAGCCACAGGCGACGGCGGCCGCCTTAGTTGCGCTTATGCTACTGAAAGTATGTAACTTAAGTTATACTTTCTGATAAGTATTAAAAAGCTAATCCGCTGGGATTAGCTTTTTAGCTAGAATTGCTCTTATTTTTTTTTAAGACTTCTTGGTAGATTATCTTAAAAGTCTGCGTTGTCTCGAGCTTTAGCCAATTCAACACTTACCCTGCGCCCTTTAAACATATTTTGGTGCATACAACTCAGGACCCTAGCAGCATATTCTTTGGGAACCTCAACAAATGTGAATTTATCATAAATATTAATTGTTCCAATTAGGTTTCCTGAAAATCCACTTTCATCTGCAATCCAACGGATCATATCCTGAGGGCGGATTTGTTGGATCCTACCGATGTTCACGAAAAATCGCACCATACCCACGGCAGCTCCGGTGTTCGCGAAATTAATATCATCTAGTTCTTTGCCCTCAACACGTTCTTCACTACTTGCTCCCTCGACTGCGAACTTTAAAGCAGCCGCTGCCACATCCATTGAATCATATTCTTCGAACAAGTCTCCTACGATCGCCCGATAATTTCCTAAACGATTATTTTGGATCAGTTTAATCAGTTGATTCTTAAGATTCTCAGCCTGACGTTCACTTATATCAGCGAGCGACGGAAGTTCCTGCCGCCGGATTCTCGTCTTAATCAGATTCTCTATCAGTCGAAGTTGACGGTATTCCTTAGGGGAAATCAAGGTTATAGCCTGCCCTTTACGTCCAACCCGACCAGTCCGACCAATCCTATGTACATAAGATATCGGATCCTGAGGAATATCGAAGTTAATAACATGGGTGACATTATTAATATCTAAACCTCGTGACGCTACATCCGTAGCAACCAACAGTTCCGACTTTCCATCCCGAAATCGTTTCATCACTCGATCCCGCTGTTGTTGGCTCAAATCACCATGAAGTCCATCTGAAGAATATCCCCGAGCTTCAAGAGCCACCACAAGCTCATCCACACCGCGTTTTGTTCGACAAAAAATTATCCCCTGGCCAATATCCTCTATATCAATAATTCTGCACAAGGCATCAGCCTTTATACTTTCCCTGGCCTCATAGAATACCTGGTCAATCAGCGGTACCGTTAACTCGTCCCGACTAACTGTTACAGCACGGGGATTATTCATATAAGTCTGAGCTAATTTGCGGATTCCCGGCGGCATTGTTGCAGAGAACAACATGATTTGTCGCCCTTCCGTCGGGACGTCCTTCAAAATACTCTCAATATCTTCAATAAAGCCCATATCCAGCATTTCATCCGCTTCATCAAGTACCACAATTTTGACATGTTGTAGGCGAAGTGTTCCTCGGTTTAAATGATCTAACAATCGACCCGGAGTCCCGACGACCACCTGATATCCTAAACGCAAGGCACGAATCTGACGATCAATAGGCTGTCCGCCGTAAATTGGTAATGGTTTTACATGCCGATACTTCCCCACTTTGGCAATTTCCTCAGCAACCTGTATCGCGAGTTCACGTGTTGGGGTTACAATAAGCGCTTGGACCGCAAGAAATTTAGGATTTACCTTTTCAACAATTGGAATTGCAAAAGCGGCAGTTTTACCTGTCCCGGTCTGAGCCTGCCCGATGATGTCGACTTCTTCGAGGGCTATGGGTATTGCCTCTTTCTGAATTGGAGAAGGCTCTTCAAACCCCATTTCAGACAACGCTTGTAAAACCTGTTTACTCAACTTAATATCTCCAAAAGCTTGTAAACGTTCAACCATCACCTAATTATTGTCTCCTTTCATGTTTAACAAATGCCGCCGCACCTCATTCAGGGCTGCTTGAACGGTCAATTGGCGAACCGATTCCCGTTCTCCATAAAACTGGAATTTTTTCGCATGAACGCCCTCAGGTGTTGCTATTCCAATATATACAAGGCCTACTGGCTTTTGATCACTGCCTCCATCTGGGCCCGCTATTCCTGTGGTTGAGATCCCCAGATCTGAACCAACTTTAGAACGGATTCCTTCTGCCATTTCCTTGGCGACCTCTTCGCTCACAGCACCGAATTTGTTAAGATTCTCCGCGCTTACACCAAGGAGCCCTTGCTTTACGGCATTAGAATAACTCACAACTCCACCCAGATAAACTTCAGAACTTCCAGGTTCCTGCGTGAAGGCCGCCCCAAGCAATCCTCCTGTGCACGACTCAGCTGTCGCGATGGTTAAGTGCTTATTTTTCAAGGTTTGTCCGACAATACCGATCATGGTTTCCTCATCACGGCCAAATACTTTGTCACCTAGACGCCGGCGGATTTCTTCTTCAGCACGATCTAAAGAATCTCCAGCCTCTCTGGAGGTTTTTTCCGTGCTTCTGGCCACCATGCGGATATGCATCTCAGCTCGTTTGGCTAGTAATGCCATTGTTAAAGTCGGAAGACTCATCAGATCACCAAGTACTTCCTCCATTGCTGATTCTCCCATACCAAATACTTTTACGACGCGTTCGTTCATCCGTTCGGCATGCGGTCCAATGATCCGTTGCAACTCTGGCCATACAAAATTATCAAACATTGGTCGCATTTCGAATGGAGGACCTGGCAATATTATAATGGTTTTACCATTTTTTTCGATGATAGCACCTGGGGCTGTTCCAATAGGGTTGGGCAATATTTTTGAGTCCTTAGGAAAATAGACCTGTTTCTCATTGTTCTTTGGCATCGGAGCTTTCCGACGGGCAAAGAACTGCTTAAGCTGCTCCATACTGGGAGCGTCCAACTCCATCTTTAAATCCAAGACTTTAGCGACGAGTTCCTTCGTCATGTCATCGACTGTCGGGCCTAGCCCGCCCGTTGTAACGACGAGATCTGAACGCCCTATCGCCGATCGTAATACCTGCTCTAAACGGTCAAGATTGTCACCAACAGTCGTATGATAGTCTACTTCAATGCCTAAAGAGGATAGTTTTCCGGTCAAATAGTGTGCACTCGTATTAAGGGTTTCACCCAGTAACAATTCCGTTCCAGTTGCAACGATTTCAGCTTTCATCTATTTTATCACTCTCCCGTAAATCAGCGCAAATTTTAAAACTTGACACTCTTGATTAGTTATTTCTCATCTTACCCAAGAATATCCTTCTTCCCGCTAAAAAAATGTAGGGGCACGATGCTTCGTGCCCCTGTAGTGGACCCAATGACCTAAAAGGTCTACGAAAATGGGCACGTTACAACGTGCCCATTTTATCCTATGCTATGCCTTGTAAGTGGCTCCGCAAGGTTTCGCCATTCAAACTTTCCTCTGCCTCGAGAATCTCTGTAATCCGCATTAACGCATGCTTATTCTTCTCGATAATCCTCATCGTTCGTGCTTCAAGATCTGCTAAGATGTCTCTCGTTACGGGTTGGCGTTGTTCGGGACTTAAGAGGGAAACATCCGTAACTCCCAAGGAAGACATACCTGCTAAAAGCATCTTTTCAACGAGGTTAAGGGCTTGTTCATAATCCCCCGTGGCACCGGTGCTCCGTGTGCCAAGAATCTGCTCTTCCGCAAGCGCCCCTGCTAAAGTCACCATAATCTGCTCCTCAAGCATGACCTGGGTATAAAGATATAAATCATCCTTAGGGTAATGCCGAACATATCCCAAAGCGTTTCCCCGGGAACGGATGGAAATCTGGGAAACCGAGTTCGGTCGGACCATTTCCGCAAGTATAGCATGTCCACTCTCATGGATGGCTACACGCCGCAATTCGTCTACGGTTGGCTTCCGGTCCAGTTTTTCTCCCAACATCACTTTTTCAACGGCTTCATGCAAATGGTGCTCCGTGATCTCACTTGCCTCTGCACGCAAGGCAAAAATCGCCGCCTCGTTTGTCACGCTTTCCAAATGGGCTCCTGAAAATCCGAACGTTTCATGGGCAATTTCCTCCAGATTAACATCCTGGGCTAAAGGCTTACCTTTAGTATGAATTTTCAGAATAGCCATGCGCCCTTCCTTATCGGGAAGATCCACTTTAACTTGCCGATCAAAACGCCCAGGGCGAAGTAGCGCTGCATCCAGGGCTTCTAGACGATTTGTTGCTGCCATCACTAAGATGTGTGCGCCTTGTTCCGCTTTTAAGCCATCCATTTCCACTAACAGTTGATTTAGAGTTTGATCATACTCGTGGTGGGAGACGTTACTTCCGCGCTTTGCCCCTAAAATATCCATTTCATCAATAAAGATAATTGCACTCGTTTTCTTTTCTTTCCGAACCATTTCTCGCGCTCTCCGAAACAAGCCGCGTACCCGTTCTGCTCCAACACCCGCATACATCTCCACAAATTCACTTCCCGATACCGACAGGAAAGCCGAATTAGTATATTTGGCTGCAGCTTTAGCTAGGAGCGTTTTACCTGTTCCTGTCGGTCCGGAGAGTAATATTCCTTTTAACGGCCGTATCCCTAAGGCTTTCATCCGATCAGAGTAGAGTAAAAAATCCAATGCTTCCTGAAGCTCTTTCTTCGCGACACTCTGACCGCCTATATCCTCAAAATTAATAGCGGTAGTGGCAATGGACACCCCATTTCCGTTTTTCAAAACTTGACGAGAAATGACAAACGTCCATACGAAGTAGGCCCCAACAATGAGCAATCCAATGGGCAATATATTATAACCTAGGACCATGAGAAAGGCGAAGATCCCCGCTCCCAAGCCAACTATGATATCCTGTTTCATGATCTCTCCCCTTCCTGTTAACAACCCTATTGTTTTTCACTTGGTAAAAATTTCACTTGTCCATGCCGTTCGATGACTTCAATCAGTTGGGCGTTCCCTTGATTCAGTGTTACATAAATTGCATTATTGTCCATTTCTAATTCGATCTGCACTCCTGCTTTTTCAGCCTGGCTTCTAACAATTTGTGCCATCTCTGTGAAATTCCCACGTTCAATTCCTTCTTGTAAGGCAAATTGCATTTGGGCAAATAGTTTATTAAGATTATCATTATTTTTATTTAGGTATTGGATAGGTAACTCGCCAGCTAATTTCTCCAGCGCAAGACTCGCTTCGCGTAGGTTCGTCAAGTGATTGGTAACCACAACCAACTCATTGCGGTCATTTCTTTTCTCGGTTTTAGCGGAAACAACACCTGGAATTTGCTGACTTTGACTTAAGATGGTAACATCAGTCCAATTTTTCTGATAGACGACTTTACCCCCTAATAACAAGCCAAATATAAGGAGACCGACAAGGCTAATTATCAGTATTCGCTGTTTTGTCATCTCAAATTCCTCCGTTTGCTACACTTCGTGCTATATCAGCATTATAGCACGGGATGTAGCATTCCAAGAGGAGATCTTATATCCATTATAGGCAAATATATACAATGTCAGATAATTGACCTGTTCCTGTAAGTGTGCGATGCATCGTGACCTTGACTTCATTTTTTAGGTAAGTAGCTTTGGTGGTGATAGTAGTAGTAAAAAGAGACAGGTAAGGGGCACGCAACATCGTACCCTTACCTGTCTCTTTTTTACGCGAACACAGACCCCGCGCCAATTTATATGAAGCTAACTTACTTATGCAGTAATTTGCGAGCTTTACGCAAATAATCAAGACCGGAAATGACAGTGAACAGTAACGCAATGTATAAAAGGGGTTGCCCGATTTGTATGCCGATGATTGAAAGAGGCCAATCATGCAACAATATAGCACTGATCGCAACAACTTGCGTAATGGTCTTAATTTTACCAAGTTTACTGGCACTGATCACAACCCCATCGACAGCTGCAATAGCGCGAAGTCCTGTTACCGCAAACTCCCTCGCCAGGATAATCCAAGCAACCCAAGCGGTTACCGATCCGAGCTCAACTAAGGAGATCAAAGCAGCAGAAACCAAGAGCTTATCGGCTAGTGGGTCCATAAATTTACCTAGGTTCGTAACCTGGTGGCGCTTACGAGCTATATACCCGTCCAAGCCATCTGTGGCGGAGGCTAAAATAAAGATCATTGCAGCCACCATGTCTTGATGTGGGAATAGCGTTTGACCTTTGGGTACCTGGAGAAGTAAAAAGGTCATGAACACCGGTATTAAAATAATCCGTGCTAGAGTTAAACGGTTGGGTAAATTCACGAAACAACCTCTCCCATTAAATCGTAGCTATCCGCCTCAAGGATGCGAACTTTGATCATGTCACCCACATGAATTGAGGTCTGAACACCTGTAATATAAACCTGCCCATCAATTTCTGGAGCGTCCCCTTCAGTTCGGCCCATCCACCGTCCGTCGGGTAATTTCTGCTCAACCAGCACCGTAACGATTCGTCCAACCCAACGTTGTTGCCTTTGCCCAGAAATACCTTGTTGAATCTGCATGATCTGGTCTCTGCGCTGTTCACGAATCTCTGGCAGAATCTGATCCTCTCTCAGGCCAGCAGGTGTATCCTCTTCTTGGGAATAAGGAAACACCCCAAGTCGATCAAACTGAACACGCTGAACAAAATCAAGCATTGTCTGAAATTCCTGCTCTGTTTCTCCAGGGAAGCCCGTGATCATGGTCGTCCGAAGGGTGATATCGGGCATAGCGTTGCGTAATTTTTCAATCAGAGTTTCCGCCTGCTCTATCGTTCCACGGCGATTCATGTCTTTGAGGATCTTATTATCTGCATGTTGTAATGGTAAATCAATATACCGACAAACTTTCGGTTCCTGACGCATAGTTTCAATCAGCTCATCGGTAAAACGCTCGGGATAACAATACATTAAGCGGATCCATTCAATTCCCTCAATTTTTGCAAGTGCCCTTATCAGCTGAGGAAGACGGAGTTCTCCGTAAAGGTCAAATCCATAGCGCGTGGTATCCTGGGCGATAACAATAATTTCTTTAACTCCTTGAGTAGCCATATCTTGGACCTCTTGTATCACGGATTCCTCCGTACGGCTACGAAAATGTCCACGGACAAACGGTATGATACAGTAAGTACAGTAGTTATCGCAACCCTCTGCAACTTTTACGTAGGCTAAATAATCAGGAGTGGATCGTTGGCGGGGCATCTTCTCATCGTGAAGGAAATCTGGTGCGCCTGGTTTAATTAGTGTCGTACGCGTACCTTCAGCCGCTTGAACTATTTCCGCGATTTCGTCAATATTCCCAGTTCCTAGGACACCATCTAATTCAGGTATATCCTGCATCAATTCAGACCCGTACCGTTGCGCCAAGCAACCTGTCGCAATAAGGGTCTGACAAGCACCGGATTCCTTAAAACCTGCCATCTCAAAAATGGTTTCAATCGATTCTTCCTTAGCCGATTGTATAAATGTACAGGTATTGACTACAATAACATCTGCCTCTTCGGGGTTTTCCGTAAGTATATAATCTTGGGCAAGTAATCCCGACATTACTTCGCTGTCTACTTGATTCTTTGGACATCCCAAAGTGACAACCGCAACTTTTTTTGTCAACGTTACACCTCATAATCATTGCTCTACCTTTTCTAGTATAAACTAACGTCTCCGCGAGGTCAAAAAAAATTAGAAGGATGGCTCAATGCCATCCTCTGGTTCATCTATTTTTCGTTATTTATTAAGGTCCTGTCGCTGTGCTGTGGCGATATAAATCACATTTTCGCCGATATTTGTCGCATGATCAGCAAAACGTTCAAGATAGCGGCCTACAAACGTTAAGTACATCCCTTGATCTAGGTATTCGGGTGATTTAGTCATAATTACCAGAAGATCGCGAACTACTTGGTTATACAGATGGTCTACTGCGTCATCTTGCGCTGCCAAATTACGTGCGAGTTCCATGTCCTCGCGACTATATGCCTCAAGACCCTGACGCATCATTACGAGTGCCTTTTCAGCCATCAATGGGATATCTATGAGTGGCTTACAGAGCGGTCCCTCAATTCTCCGCGTAACTTTAGCAATACCGATGGCCAGATCAGCCATCCGTTCAAGATCCGTCGATATTTTCATGGCCGAAATAATCTTCCGAAGGTCCTTAGCCACGGGCTGCTGAGTTGCAATTAAACGCACACAGGCGTCATCCACTTGTCGCTCAAAATCATTGACCAAGTGATCCTCTGCAATCCAAAATTCAGCTTGGGCTCGGTCGAGGGTTATTAGAGTTTGCATACACCCTTTTAAGATTCTTTCGACTTCTAAGCCCATTTCTTTGAGTAAATTAGTCAACACCATCTGTCCATCATTGAGTGACTGACGCATTGATTCTCCCCCTTCATTATCCAAAACGGCCTGTTATGTAGTCTTCCGTTCGTTTATCATTCGGATTCGTAAAGATTTCCGATGTCGGTCCGTGTTCCACCAGTTCTCCGTTGAGGAAGAATGCCGTTGAATCAGCTATCCGCGCAGCCTGTTGCATATTATGCGTCACAATAAGAATTGTATAATTTTCTTTAAGCTCCCTGATTAATTCTTCAATGTGCGTCGTTGCAATTGGATCTAAGGCAGAAGCTGGTTCATCCATGAGCAATACTGACGGTTCTACGGCAAGTGCCCTAGCAATGCATAGACGCTGTTGCTGGCCTCCAGATAAGCTCATCCCTGAATAATTCAAGCGATCTTTCACTTCATCCCACAAAGCCGCCATGCGTAAACTTTTCTCCGCACTAGCTAGTAACTTTTGCTTATTTTTCATCCCATTAAGTCTTAATCCGGCCACGACATTTTCGTAAATGCTCATGGAAGGAAATGGATTTGCCTTTTGAAACACCATACCGACCATCTTACGTAGCGCCACGGGATCTTGATCATAAATGCTTTCACCATCTAGAGTGATCTCGCCCTTAACTTTCGTCCCTGGTAAGGTCTCATGCATACGGTTAATACAGCGGACAAACGTTGATTTACCGCAACCCGAAGGCCCGATGATCGCCGTTACCTGATTCGGTTTGATTTCCATGTTAATACCTTTAAGGGTTTTATTCGACCCATACCATGCTTCAAGATGACGAACACTCAAACTCTGACCCATTAGTAATGCCACCTCCCCTTAATTGCTCCGCGAGCGAAATGCCAAACGCGCAATCAAATTTAAAATAATCACCATTGAAATTAATACTAAAGATCCAGCCCAAGCTTGTTGATGCCACTCTTTATAGGGTGACGTTGCATACTGATAAATTTGAACTGGTAAAGCTGCTATAGGTTCATTCAGGGAACGGGCCCAATACTGATTACCCAAGGCCGTGAATAAAAGTGGGGCCGTTTCCCCTGAAACACGGGCAACCGCCAGCATCGCTCCTGTGATGATACCTTTCGCAGCCGTCGGTAATATGATTCTTAAAATAATGATTCTTTTAGAAATCCCTAGAGCATATCCAGCTTCTCTAATCGACTGGGAAACAAGTTTTAGCATTTCTTCTGTCGAACGAATAATCAGAGGGATCATAATAATCGCCAGAGAGAGTCCTCCTGCAAGGGCAGAAAAATGCCCCATTTTCAGGACTACTGACGTGTAAATGACAATACCGACGATAATCGAAGGGATACCTGTCAAAACATCGGTGGCAAAACGAACTGCAACACTCAGCCAACTGTTTCGATCATACTCTGTCAAATAAATTGCCGTAAGAATGCCGATTGGAATCCCAATGATACTGGCGATCAAAACCATGATTAATGTCCCAACGATCGCGTTGGCCATTCCACCCCCAGACAAACCCATTGCCTTCGGCAAATGAATAAAGAATTCTAAGTTCAAGGCACTAAAGCCGTTCTTCACAACGTAGCCGAGAACCCCGAATAGCGGAACAAGTGCAGCAAGTGTCGCTAAGGTAAAAATACTCATCATTGCCAGATTGCGATATTTACGAAGGCGATCATTCATTCGAGGTTCCTCCCTTCGGACCGCGCGCTACAGACCAAACCAGAATTCGAGCAAAACAATTAAGTATTAGAGTAATTCCAAATAGAATAAGACCTATTTCGACGAGCGCACTTAAATATAGGGTATTTGTCGCCTCTGTAAATTCATTCGCTATTACAGCCGCCATAGAATAGGCGGGAGCGAACAACGATGGGAGAATATCCGGACGATTTCCAATCAACATGGTTACCGCCATCGTTTCTCCGAGAGCTCGACCAAGACCAAGCATAATCCCACCTAGAATTCCCGATTTGGCGTAAGGAAGAACTGCCAAACGAATCATTTCCCACTTCGTTGCTCCTAGCGCCAAAGCGGCCTCTCGCTGTTCATTAGGCACTGCGGCCATGACTTCCCCTGATATCGCAGCAATTGTGGGAAGGATCATCACAGCCAAAATTAGCCCACCCGCTAACATGCCAAAGCCAGCTGGGGTACCCTGAAACAACGGAATAAATCCAAACCACTTTGCGAGACCAGGTTCGACAGTTTCTCTCAGCCACGGAGCCAAAACAAAAATTCCCCATAATCCGTAAACTACGCTGGGGATCGCCGCGAGCATCTCTACCAAGAAAGCAACCACCATGCGAACTTTTGATGCAGCCATCTCATTAAGGAAAATTGCCACTCCGAGACCGATCGGGGTTGCGATGAGCAAGGCCAAAAGAGAGGTCACTAAGGTTCCATAGATAAATGGAAGGGCACCAAATTGTTCCTTGACCGGATCCCAAACGCGACCTGTAATGAAACTAAAGCCAAACTTCTGAATACTCGGGAGCGCCGAATAATACATCTGCCAGCCCATCCAAGCCATAAGTACCAAAACACTGATGGCCATTAAAAGTGTCAACGAGCGCAATGTCTGATCTCCAATGGAAGCTGTGAGTTTAGTCTTTTTACTCATATCTTCTGATCCTTCCGCCTTCCTCATTCACCTATCTAATAGAAAAAGTGGCCTATAACAAGCCTTTTGGCGAGGGGGATCCTTAAATCCACTTATTCTGCAAGAAATGACTACATACAAGTATACAATAGACAACAGGAAAAGCCCAGCGCAAGCTGAGCTTTTCCCACTTTTCGCGACACTTTCCTGGGATTTTCTACTTCATTATTGGTTGGCCTTGAGATGTAATAGTTTTAAGTATCGCTTCTTCACGAGTTACTAAAGCCGTGGGCAACTTGGCATATTGTAATGCTTCAGAAAGGTTCTGTCCGTCATGAATAGCCCAGTTTATGAAGTTTACAAGTGCCGTCCCTTTGGCTTTGTCCTTTTGATCCTGGTAAATTAAGGCCCAAGAGAAGCCAGAAATCGGATATGCCTCAGCGCCGGGAGCATTGACGATCGACACTCTCATGTCATCGGGAATTTTAGCAGCTGAAGCTGCTGCAGAAGCCCCTTGAAGGGATGGAGCCAACCATTTGCCTTCCTTGTTTTGCATTGTAGCAAAGGCGAGATTATTTTGAACCGCGTATGCAAGTTCAACGTATCCTATGGCACCCGGAGTCTGTTGAATAACACCTGCGACACCGGCGTTTCCTTTACCGCCAACTCCAACAGGCCAATTCAAGGAGGTTCCTTTACCCACCTTACTTAACCAATCCGGGCTTATACTGCTAAGATAGTCTGAGAAGATATATGTTGTTCCGCTCCCATCCGAACGATGAGCAACCGAAATTTTCAAGTCTGGTAAAGTTACCCCTGGATTATCTGCTGCGATCCGAGTATCATTCCAATTAGTAACCTTACCTAGGAAAATATCAGCCAGTACCATGGGACCTATTTTAAGATTTTTCGGGGCGTTGGGGACATTATAGGTTACCGCTTCGACGCCGAGCGTTAAAGGTATGTGTAGAAGTTTTCCGCCTTTAGTTCCTTTGAGTTGATCATCCGTCATTGGTCCATCGGTACCACCGAAATCAATGGTCTGCTCTGAAACTTGCTTAATACCCGCCCCACTGCCTACGCCTTGATAGTTAATCGTAACGCTAGGGTTCGTCTTGCGATACTCCTCGATCTGTTGGTTTAACAGTGGATAGACAAAGGTGCTACCTGCTCCAGTTAAATTAACCGGCTGGGCCTTCTCTTGCCCTGGAGTACTTGGGTTCTGCGCACCGCACCCTGCAAGAGAAAGTACTAATATTCCTACTAATATACCTGTTACTAATTTACCCTTTTTCTTAGACATCAAATGTCCTCCTGTCAAATATTTTTTAATTCGCCACCAGTAATGTAACATACAAAGATTAACTCAAGATTATCATTGTGTAAAGTTTGTGTTAAATGGCAACATTTAATGTGTAATGGTTAAAGGAATTATAAAATTCTTGTCGAATGTCGAATGGAGACCCTAAGAAAATTTAGTGAGGTGTCATGTGTGTTTGATCAAACGATAGACCCTATCGACTCATGCGGCTGTGGCGATACAGGATATTTGACCACTCGAACCGTTCCCATCGACTTAGTCCACGGTGTCGGGCGCATAGATAATGTTCCTGTCTATCACTGTCGTTCCACAACTTGCCAAGAATTTACCCTGCCGCCAATCGTTTCGCGCCGCATCGAAACTATTGCGGAGGAGATGGAAAATTTCCACACAACTGAAGCTATTTACACCTGGGAATCCCATCAGGAACAGTCTCTAGACCCACTCCAAAGAACAAACGAACAGACTAATTTACAAGCATTTACACTACAATTTGGCAGCCGTAAATATACAGACGCCCGCGTTGTGCTGATTGTACCCGGCCAAGCAATCTTTTTTCACAGTACGCTTGAAGACACAGAGTACTATCTCCTACGCTACGAATCAGAGGCCCGCACTGACGGAATATGGTTCTCCTTCTTGAAATTTTACTATGAAGAGCCAGAATTGACGTACGAAGATTTCCTTGAATGGTCAGAGGACGGACACCTTAAGGAAATCGGGCGTATTTCCCTCGATGAGGTAGAAGATACATTAATGGATGAATTTGGTGAATGGGAGGAAGTTTCTTAGGAGGGTCCATGCAAGTAGGGACGGTTCTTGCTTGCATCCGACCTGGGGGAGTGTGGCGCTGTATGCGTTCTGGAGAAATATGTATTCTTGTCTCGAAGTAAACAAACCGCGAAAGAAAGGAAATTGCAGCAATTTCCTTTCTTTCATCCACCGTTACTTATCTTTCTTGCCACCACGGTGTTTTCTTTTACCTTTATGAAGTAGATTATCGGCACCCCTCCAGAACCGTGCCTTTTCCTTTTCTGGAGCGCCTTCGCTCTTGGTCTCTTTACTCTGTACTCCTGTGTACGCTGCTTCTTTGCTCCGTACGCCTTTATATGGTGCTTCTAGATTCCGCACATCCTTAGAGCCGCCCGGTTTGCTTGGCGCGCCTTTGTAGGGTGTTTTTTCTGTACTCCGCACATCCTTGTAGCGGCCCTCTTTTGCTGGCGCGCCCTTTGGTGTTTCAATGTTCCGCGAATCTTTGAAACGTTCCTCTCTACTTGGGGCACCTTTACGCGATACCTTCTCTACAGTTCGTGCATCCCTGTAGCCTCCTGCTTTACCTGGTGCACCCTTGAAGGGAGCTTTCTCTACATTCTTCGCATCTTTGTAGCGACCTGGTCTCCCCGGCTCGACATTGGATGGTGAGGCATCATCTCTCCGAGCATTTTTATAGCGTGACTCTTTGCCCTGTAAAACTTTGTTCGGAGCTTCTATGCTTCGGGCACCTTTATAGCGTGGCTCTTTACTCTTCGCGTCCTTGAGCGGGGTTACTTTACTTGGTGTTCCTTTGATCGGCGCTGCCTTATCTGGCCCGCTTTTATACGGTGCTTCTTTAGTAGCGACACCCTTGCTCTTCATGCCTGATCTTCTGACTTTCCCCTTATTCATCTTTATCGGCTTACCATCCTTTTCTATCGGATCTGCTTTAACATATCTTCTCGGTCGAATAAGGCATTTAGGTCCATACCCGATTAGATCCTCACGATGACCTAAGCGTAAGGCCTCTTCCACTAGCGTATGATTCCTAGGACTTCGATACTGAATTAAAGCCCTCTGCATGGACTTCTCATGCATGCTACGTGGGATATAAACTTCTGTCATCGTATGGGGATCTAACCCGGTGTAGTACATGCAAGTGGAGAGTGTTCCTGGTGTAGGGATGAAGTCCTGAACTTGTTCTGGATTGACGCCCATGTCTCGAACATATTCAGCCAATTCGATGGCTTCTTTCAGGGTGCTTCCTGGGTGAGACGACATCAAATAGGGGACAAGATATTGTTCCTTCCCTAGCTCCTCATTGGCCTCATCAAATCGCTGAACAAATTCTTCGAACACCGCTTTCCCTGGTTTGCCCATGAGACGAAGAACTTCCTCACTGACATGTTCCGGGGCGACTTTTAATTGGCCGCTGACGTGGTGCTCACAAAGCTCACGTATAAACTCTGGTCCGGAATTTCGGTCTGCTAATACTGCATCATAGCGGATACCAGAACGGACGAATACTTTCTTTACCTTTGGCAAATTACGCAAGTTCCGCAAGAGATCTAGGTATTCCTCATGATCGTTGTCCAGTTTGTCGCACGGTTCAGGGAAAAGGCACTGTTTATGGGAACAAGCTCCCCTCGTCAATTGCTCCTTGCACGCCGGCCGTCGAAAGTTGGCGGTAGGGCCCCCTACATCATGTATATAACCTTTAAAACGATCATTCCAAGTCATTAGCTCAGCTTCCCGAATAATTGACTCGGCACTTCGACTTTGAACGATTCGTCCTTGATGAAACGTTAACGCACAAAAAGAGCATGCTCCATAACATCCTCTGACGCTAGTAAGGCTAAATTCTACCTCTTCAATTGCAGGGACTCCCCCTCGGTCTTCATAGATTGGATGGTACGTCCCCATAAAAGGTAAGGTATAGATAGCATCCATTTCTGCTTGAGACAAGGGAAGTGCGGGCTGGTTCTGCAATACACTTTTGCGCCCATGGGGCTGATACATTGGTTTCCCTCGAAAAGGATCCTGCTGGTTATATTGCACCAAGAAGGCTTCTGCATACTTTTTCTTGTCAGAAGTAACGTCATCGAAACTCGGCAGAACGATGGTATTTTGAGGCATAACCTCCCCAGTCAACGGCACCATGGTTCCCCTTACATCTGTAATCTGATCAATCGGTACCCCATTATTCAGACGTTCAGCAACCTCCACGATCGCCTTTTCTCCCATCCCAAAGATAAGCAAGTCTGCTTGACTATCGAGTAGAATGGATCGTTTAACGTCATCGCTCCAATAGTCATAATGGGCAAAACGTCTCAAGGAAGCTTCAAGACCTCCAATAATTACAGGAACACCGGGAAGCGCTTCTCTTACACGATTTGAATAGGCGATTGTTGTCCGGTCTGGACGAAGTCCTGACTTTCCACCAGGAGAATAAACGTCCTTATGCCGTTTCTTCTTGGCCGCCGTATAATGATTAACCATGGAATCGAGATTACCACCAGTAATCAAACACGCTAGGCGAGGTTTCCCCATTGCCCGGAAATCTCGTAGATCCTTCCAATCAGGCTGAGCCAAAATCCCCACTCGAAAATCATGTTTTTCTAAAACTCGGGCTATGATCGCAATTCCAAAGCTGGGGTGATCTACATAGGCGTCACCGGTAATAAGAAGAAAATCTAGTTCATCCCATCCACGCGCCTCCATATCTAATCGATTCCTGGGTAAAAAATTTCGTATACGCATATTCCAGTATTCTCACCTTTCTGTTTAGACCGACGTAACTATTATAGTGGTACAAAAGAGAAAAGAGGGGCAACCCCTCTTTATCGATAGTTGATAAACTGTAATTCGATGCCGAAGTCTTCCTTCCGAAGTAAGGTAATAACCGATTGGAGGTCATCTTTATTCTTCCCGGTCACCCGAATCTCATCGCCCTGTATCGCACTAGATACTTTTACTTTATTGTCTTTAAGGACTTTGTTGATGAGCTTTGCCTTTTCTTGGGCAATCCCCTGGACCAGCTTGACTTCCTGCTTAACTGTGTCTCCAGCAGCCGGTTTAGACTTCCCGTACTCCAAAGCCCTCAGGGAAACCCCTCGCTTCACGAGTTTACTTTCCAGAATATCGATAACATTGGTCAATTTGAAGTCGTCATCAGAGATCAGAACGATCATTTCTGCCTCTAGTTTAATCGATGATTTGCTGTTCTTAAAATCGAACCGATTGGCGAGTTCTTTCTGAGCCTGCTGAACGGCATTTTCTACCTCTGGCATATCCACCTTAGAAACAATATCGAATGAACAATCTTTAGCCAAAATAAACGCTCCTTTATACTTAAATAGTCTTATAATTTATTCAAATTATCTTTGGTTAAAACAACATTACGGAGTACTTCGCCTGCCTTACCTAAACTCGGCAACGCTTTGCCGTTCAAGGTAACCGAAAGACCCCCAGCATTTCCGACCGAGACCAGTTCAATTTTGCTTGTGCCTTTAACCTCTTTTGTTGTTCCCGCAGTAAACTCGCCCTGGATAGGAGGCTGACCATCCGCTTTAACCACGACCCAACAGGTTTGCGTGAAAACCAGCTGGGCGGTTAGGCCTTCTTGTGCTGTCGCAGCAGCGTTCGCAGGGTTAGGAACTACCGGTACTGGCGCAACGGCCTCCGCTTTTGGCGCGCTTGGCAGAGCTGACGGAGAGTACGGAGAGTCTGCGACTTTCTTCCCTGGTAGGAAGGAACTGGCGGTCACAACAACAAACACGATGACCAACATCGCCATACTCCCTATGATCAGTGGCCTAACCCATGAAGGACGAGCCTTTACGAGCCTATGAGGTGGTTCAAGAACGGGTGCAGCCTCTGGCATAGTAGAATCCTTATAGAGCGCAATAATTTCATCTGGGTTTAAGCCCAGTTGTTTGGCGTAGGTTCTCAGATATCCCTTAACATACGTTGAACCGGGTATTATCCCATATTCTTCCCCTTCCAGGGCTTTAATATAGCGAACGCTAATTTTCGTCGTTTCCTCAGTATCAGTTAAACTCCATTTTTTTTCTTCCCGAGCGGCCCGGAGCATTTGTCCTTCTCCTGCCATTGATAAACCCTCCTTGTTCCAATCAACTCAAATTGAATGCCGCGAAATACAAAGCAAATCCTTTATACGAATTTCATCTTCTTCATGATGTCACCTAGCTGGGCCACCTTTTCGTCAAGATAGATTCCAACTCCCTTAATGCCTTCGTAGGCTCTTCATAGTTCAAATAAAACGCATAATCTGAGCTGGGTTCATTCGGATAAGCATATAGCTTGTCATAGTACTCAACAAGCAATCGCTCTGTAAATACATCCAGACAGCCTTCGTCTAGCAGTGTACGTAATTCTTGAACCTTGACATGACCCAAGGTTTTAATCAGTCTCGCCAACGCAACTTCAATTTCTTGAAGTGCATTAGGTACAGCTGTATACTCTTTTACCAAGCGTTGAACCCGGTTCTTCAAGGAATCATAATGGAGGATTTGAGTTCCCTCTTGCATCGCTGTAAAGAAACTCGTCGGCAAGGTTACTCTTCCAATTCGTTTACTTTCGCATTCTACAATAACATAGGGAAATTTGCTTAACAATTGAAGCTCCTCGTACAATAATCCTTCGAATTTTTTTTGGGATGGCGAGCTTCCCAAGCCAACGGCACCAAAGACTGACCCTCGATTATTGGCGAGTTTCTCAAGGTCGATCGCTGGATAGCCTTCAGCTCGTAACTTACCCAAAAATTCGGTTTTTCCAACGCCTGTATTTCCTCGCAAAACAACAACCTGGAACGGGAGTTTAGCCTCAAAAAAGTCGACTACTTGACTGCGATACGCTTTATACCCACCTTGTAAACGGTAAACCGTAACGCCCATTAAATCTACTACGGTTGCCAGAGACTTACTCCGCATTCCGCCTCTCCAACAAAAAAGAACCAGCGAGCCTTTTTTCGAAAGTTCCTCTACCTTTTTGATTATGTCGGGAAGTTTTGGACTAACTATACGTAGACCCAGTTCACGAGCCAAGCTCGGTGAAGTCTGGGTGTAAGTGGTGCCTACCTCAACACGTTCAGCATTATTAAAAAGGGGTATGTTTACGGATCCTGGAATCGTTGCTTCAGTAAATTCCCCCTCAGAGCGTACATCGACAAGAATCGGTTGCACTAGAGCCTTAAGTTCTTCTATAGTTATATCCGTAATCATAATAATTCCTTCCAACTAGGTTCTATTCTACACGTCTTATCATAAATCCTGCGGAAGGATAATGCAACTAGTGAGCAATTTCATCGTTACATTGACCAAATTTCAGTTCCAACTGTCCCTTAGTCATTAGGACCTCACGTGGCTTAGAGCCTTCGTACCCTCCCACAACTCCTTTTTCCTCAAGGAAATCCATCAAACGGGCAGCTCGTGTATAACCTATCCGTAAGCGACGTTGTAAAAGAGAAACTGAAGCCGTTCCACTTTCAATGAAGAGTTTAGCAGCCTCATAAAAGTGTTCATCTTCAATCTCTTCCTTTTTAATAGTCCCTAAATCCATATTCGGGATTTCTTGGTACTCAGGCTTCGCCTGATTTTGCAGGAAGGTAACGACGTTTTCTACTTCTTTATCGCCTAAATAACACCCCTGTACTCGCAGTGGCTTACTGGCTCCCATGGGATAATAAAGCATATCCCCGCGGCCTAACAGTTTCTCTGCTCCATTCATATCCAAAATCGTCCTCGAGTCCGTTTGTGAAGAAACTGCGAAAGCGATTCTAGAAGGAATATTGGCTTTAATTAAACCGGTGATCACATCAACTGATGGACGTTGCGTTGCCACAATCAAGTGAATACCGGCTGCGCGAGCCATTTGGGCTAGACGACAAATCGCGTCTTCGACATCACCCGGTGCAACCATCATCAAATCGGCCAACTCATCAATGATCACTACAACATATGGTAACGAAGGATGCTCACCATTCTTTTCTTGAGTCCGTAAAAAATTGTAACGGACAATGTCTCTAACTCCTGCACCCGCGAATAGTTCATAACGGGTTTCCATTTCTGTCACAATCCATTTTAAGGCACCGGCTGCTTTTCTCGGATCTGTCACCACAGGGGCAATCAAATGCGGAATTCCGTTATAGTTAGCCAATTCTACCATTTTAGGGTCAACCAGCAAAAACTTCACTTCATCCGGACGAGCTTTGAACAATATGCTGTGAATCAATGTGTTAATACATACAGATTTTCCAGAACCAGTGGCTCCCGCAATTAATAGATGCGGCATTCTAGTTAAATCTGCGATCACAGGGGTCCCTGTAATATCTTTACCCAAACACAGTGCTAACTTGCTAGCTACTCCTTGAAATTCTGCAGTCTCTAAAACCTCTCGAAAATGAACCATAGCGATTTCCTTGTTTGGAACTTCGATACCTACAACCGATTTACCTGGAATAGGAGCCTCTATACGCACATTAGCAGAAGCCAAACTTAGAGCGATATCATCCGCTAAATTTGTTATCTTACTGACTTTTACACCTGGAGCGGGTTGTGCTTCATACCGTGTTATGGCGGGACCTTGAGTGACCTGAGTCACTTTTATTTTTACACCAAAACTAGCCAAAGTTTCTTCCAGAATTTTAACATTATCTGCTAAGTCTTTATTCAGTCTAGGGTTTTTCATTTTTAAAGATTTTTGCAATAAGGTAACTTGAGGAAGTTGATAATTTCCATCTTCTCTGGTCTGACGTGAAACTGGTGTACTGGTCACCTTTCCAGGGGATATCGATGCTTCTTGCATTCCAACCGTCATCTTCTCAAACCCTAACTGTCCTTTGGGTAGGTGTTCAATCACGTTCGATTTGAGAGGAAGTTCGTTTTGATCATCTAAAGTTTTTATTACGAGTGGTCGTTCAACCACATCAGGATCAAGAACTGGTGGAATCCCCTTTAAAGGACTACCTTTTTTCTTGGGTATATTAGTATCTGTTTTTGAATCCACTTGAGATTCTAAACCTTTGTCCCGTGGTTTCTCGACCTCAGAACTTTTTAGAACATCCATGAAATTATTCACTTGGTGTTTCATCCATTGTCCTGATTGTTTCCCAACGTGGCTAACTTCTTGAGCGCCCTGAATCAGCGAACGATTTATGACCAAAAGGGCCCCTATAAGAGAACCCATAGTTAAAACGACATACCCTCCGGGAATGCCAATCGTTGTTTTTAAGAGGTTCGCAACCACTGCTCCTATAAGCCCTCCACCATGACCAAGCTGACCCTCCTGAATCATGTCAGCCCCAGAAAAAGACTCTACGTCGGGTAATTGGAAGTGCAGTATTCCGAGTAAGACAATCCAGAGTATGATTACCCCAACAGCCCTCGATCCCAAACGAGGTGTCTGCTTGTTCATAAAGACAAGACCCCATGCACCCACCATGAGGGGTATACAGACCCGTCCACCGCCAGTCAGTACTGTTAGAAGATGTTTTATTTGTTCGCCAAACACACCGCTCCTATCAGAATAGAGTGCTACCATCCCTAAGCAAGCCATTCCAATCACGAATACACCTATTACTTCATTCCGTATAGTCTCTTTTAAAATGCGCACTTTCATACTCGCCTTGTTATTAATATTGCGGCGTCTTTTTATCTTCGCCACAGAACAATCCTCCAAACATAATTTAATAAACCACTGCCTATATAAATTCCACACAAGAAAGGATTTTCCTTTTCATTGAAGAACAATTAGAATAAAAAAGCCAAAAAAAGCGGCTTTCGCCGCTCCCATAGCTAAGATACCTATTTTAGACGTTCTGAGAAATTAAGCTATTGAGTTCTTTGAAAGCTTCCTTAACACCACCAACAGCTTGGATCAATCCGGCGTCAACTGCTTCTTGACCGATCAAGATTGTTCCAATATCTTGGGCTAACTCTCCAGTCTGGAACATAAACTTTTCTAATTTCTCTTTATTAATTTGAGAATGTGAATAGATGAATTGGTCAATCCGCTCTTGCATTTTCCTCAAGTAATCAAACTGTTGATGCCCATTTATCACTAACCCAGTGTACCTAATCGGATGAACAGTCATGGTTCCAGTAGGCGCGATTAGGCTTTTCATACAACTTACTGCAACGGGAATCCCAATACTATGGCCACCTCCTAAAACTAGGGAGACCGAGGGCTTACTTAGACTACATAGCATTTCGGCAATCGCCAATCCTGCCTCAACATCACCACCCGCTGTATTTAAAATGACCAAAATTCCTTCTATTTTGGGGTTTTGCTCAACTGCCAGCAATTGTGGTATGACATGCTCATATTTCGTCGTCTTAGATTGAGCAGGTAGAACTTGATGACCTTCAATCTGACCAATAATGGACAGACAATAAATACGCTCGGTTGCATCAGGAATTTGAATTTGCCCTACCTCTTTCAGATCGGCTAAGGGAGTATTATCCTTTTCTTCAGGTGAAATCGTTTCATCAGAACGCACCGGCTAAACCTCCTTCAATAATAAGCAAGAACCTCAATTCGTTTAACCTTTCAGAAAAGGTTAACTCTAAATTTGTCTATGTATGAGAGGTTCTCTTTTATTATGGATGTTTAGTCCGGAAATCATACGATACATAGTTCAAGAGCACAGATTTTATTCGATACGAGTACCTTCCTTATAAACATGTCGAGAAGATAAGGTCATTAAATCACAAGTTTATCTGACGGGTTCTTTTTAGGGCATTTTATCCCTCAACCGCCCTGCATCAAAGTAAATATTGATTCTATAACTGCCATCACAAAATTAACATTTGCAAATTTATTTGGATTAGGATAATCAGGAATGCTTTCAAATGAAAGTTTGCCAGTGAAGATGTTACTTTTTTTCTCGATACCCCAAAATTCAGCATAAGCATCCGCCTTCATTTGGAAAACAACCCCAAACTGAAGGCTGGACTGAGCCAAAATTGTTTTTACTTGCTCAACTGGTATTTCACCACTTGTTGCAAAAACTATCCCTTGAGGAATTAACTTATCTGAGGTTAAGACTAAGTCTGCTTTAAACGTACTACCATCTTTAAGAAGGACTGAATAATCAACGAGTACCCGCTCTTCTGGATAGTGATAGATGTCAGTGAGCAGGTCTCTCGCACTAATAAGCAATTCCTTATAATTGTTTTCCATATCATCTCATCCTTTCTTTCGAGGCTAGTGGTAAAATACAAATTTAATAATGTGAACAGGTAGGACTCTTTATTTGAAAGTATGGTGACATAATCAGTATAGTTAAATTTAAGCATTTCACAAAATTCCATTATCTTTCGCAGGCGGACGAGCCTTTCGCCACACTGCGTCCCGTAACGCATGCTCCTGCAGTGTGGGACCCAATACTGACCCACAACTAACACAAAAAAGCTATCTCCTAAGAGATAGCGTTTTGCTTGTTACCTGGCGATGACCTACTTTCCCAGGGGCTTGCGCCCCAAGTATCATCGGCCCTGGAACGAAAGGCGGATGAGCCTTTCGCCACACTGCGACTCCTAACGCAGACTCCTGCAGTGTGGATTCTTAACTTCCGTGTTCGGTATACGAAAGGCGGACGAGCCTTTCGCCACACTGCGACTTATAACGCAAACTCCAGCAGTGTGGATCGAACACGAAAAGCGGACGAGCTTTTCGCCACACTGCGTCCCGTAACGCATGCTCCTGCAGTGTGGGACCCAATACTGACCCTAAACAAAACAAGCGAAAAGACTACCTCGTAAGAGATAGTCTTTTCGCTTGTCTACCTGGCGATGACCTACTTTCCCAGGGGCTTGCGCCCCAAGTATCATCGGCCCTGGAGGTCTTAACTTCCGTGTTCGGTATGGGAACGGGTGGAACCCCTCCGGCATGATCACCAGATGTCTGAGATACTTTCGTCCTCACGAACGCTGTTCTCTCAAAACTGCACAGAGTCTAATATCTAGTAACGTCAATCGAACTTGAGCCACTGACCCAGAGTAGTGATGGTTAGGTCAAGCCCTCGACCTATTAGTACCAGTCAGCTCCACACCTCACGGCGCTTC
>DATCQU010000097.1:0-19823 GCA_036569365.1 Desulfosporosinus sp.
GCTTACGTTTAAGAGAGTTATAGCCCCATTGTAAAGCTGGAGCTGTCGATTTTTTCGCGATTGTTGCACGACCTTTACGGATAAGTTGGTTAATTGTCGGCATGTCTCCACCTCCTTTCTGATCATATCAATATACAAGGAGTTGCTTGCGACAGCATTTAGCAAGCAAATCCAAAACCTGCAAATAGATACCCACGACCCTTTGACGGACCCTTAATCTTCCAATATAGCCGCGATTGCAGTGCCAACTTCTATCCCGCAGGCCTTTCCTAGTTCCTTCATTGTCGGAACCTCGATGCATTCAACGCTATGGTTCGTGCACCATTCTAGGATCGGACGAAGAATATGTGTTTCAGCATCCTTGGCCATATACACACGCCGAACGAGCCCTTTTTCCAGGGCTCGTTGAGTTTGTTTAAACCCAACCGTTTTCAGTTTGGCGTGTTTGAAGGTTTCATCAAGCATCAAAATGCTTTCCCCCTTAATCACACTATTGTAGTTTAGCATTTGCACTCGATGGTGTCAATAATAGTAACCTATTTTGGTTCTAAAGTTTTTATCTTGCGATACCTCGACATGCCAGTTCCAGCTGGGATCAATTTACCGATGATAACATTTTCCTTTAACCCAAGTAACGGATCAACTTTGCCCTTAATGGCCGCTTCCGTGAGAACACGAGTCGTTTCTTGGAATGAAGCCGCAGACAAGAAGGAATCCGTTGCCAGGGAGGCCTTCGTAATCCCCAGAAGTACTGGGTGAGCTACAGCGGGTTCCCCGCCGCCAACAATGGCGCGCTCGTTCTCGTCTTGAAAGTCGAAAACATCAATAAGACCACCAGGGAGCAATGTTGTATCACCTGCATCATCAATTTTCACCTTGCGTAACATCTGTCGAACCATGACTTCAATATGCTTATCGTTAATGTCTACCCCTTGTAGGCGATATACGCGTTGAACTTCACCCACCAGATAAACCTGAACTCCACGTGGACCTTTAACTTTTAACATGTCATGCGGATTAATGCTTCCTTCAGTCAGCTCGTCGCCAGCTTCCACCATCTGACCCTCTTTAACACAGAGGCGTGAACCATAGGGGATGGTGTACGTTAAGTGCTCTTCAGTCTCAGTAAGAAGATCCACTTCTCGTCGGCCTTTAACTTCACTGATTGACACCTTGCCAATTGCTTCTGAAATAATCGCTTGACCTTTTGGTTTACGAGCTTCGAACAGCTCTTCTACCCGCGGAAGACCCTGGGTTATATCATCTCCGGCAACACCACCGGTATGGAACGTACGCATTGTTAACTGAGTTCCTGGCTCTCCAATGGATTGAGCTGCGATAATCCCAACGGCTTCACCCATTTCAACCGGACGTCCGGTTGCAAGGTTGCGACCATAGCACTTCTTGCAGACACCATAGCGTGATTTACAGGTCAGAACCGAACGAATGATGGCTGAATCAAATCCTTTGACAATATCTTCTGCCTGTTCCTCCGTGATTTCATAGTCAGGTGAGGCCAGTACTTCTCCTGTCTCCGGATGGTGTATTTCTTCCAGCACAAAGCGTCCAACCAGACGATCAATGAAGGGCTCAATGATTTCTGGACCATCTTTAATATCTTCGACCATAATGCCGACTAACGTTCCGCAGTCTTCTTCACGCACAATGACATCTTGAGATACATCGACTAGTCGACGTGTCAGATAACCTGAGTCAGCGGTTCGCAAAGCAGTATCTGCAAGACCTTTCCGTGCACCGTGTGAGGAGATGAAGTATTCTAAAACGGTTAGACCTTCACGGAAGTTTGCCTTAATCGGCAACTCAATGGTTCGTCCAGAAGGATCCGCCATGAGTCCCCGCATTCCAGCGAGTTGTCTCAACTGTTGAATATTACCACGGGCACCTGACGTTGCCATCATATATACCGGGTTAAACTGATCAAGGGTATCCATCAACGCCTGAGTCACCGTTTTCGTAGCTTTAGCCCAAGTCTCAATGACGAGGTTATAACGCTCTTCATCCGTGATCAAACCACGGCGATATTGTTGCTCAGTTTTGGCAACTGCGATGTCTGCCTTAGCAAGAATCTCCGTCTTCTCCTTCGGAACTGTAATGTCCGTCAAACCGACAGTCATTCCCGCCCGAGTAGAGAATTTGAAGCCCTGACTCTTCAGCCCATCCAATAAGGAGGACGTCGCTTCATAGCCACACTTGCGATAGGTTTTTGCCACAATGTCCCCAAGACCCTTTTTGCCGATAACTTCATTGAAATATCCAACTTCAGGCGGTATGACAGAGTTGAAGATCAAGCGGCCAACGGTTGTCTCTAAGAGCTTCCCATCGCGTCGAACTTTAATACTGGCCTGCAAGTGAACTACTTTGGAGTCATACGCCAAGACGGCTTCATCATAATCTTTAAATACTTTCCCTTCCCCAAAGGCACCTGGACGATCCATTGTTAGATAGTAGGAACCCAAAACCATATCCTGGGTAGGGGTTTGGACAGGCCTTCCGTCTTTGGGGTTCAGGATATTATGTGACGCTAACATCAGCAATCTTGCTTCAGACTGAGCCTCAGCAGACAATGGAACATGAACCGCCATTTGGTCTCCGTCAAAGTCTGCGTTGTAAGCCGTACAAACTAAGGGGTGAATCTGCAGCGCACGGCCTTCTACAAGAATTGGCTCGAACGCTTGAATTCCTAGACGGTGAAGTGTTGGTGCCCGGTTCAACAACACTGGGTGATCAGAGATAACTTCCTCTAGAACATCCCACACCTCGGGACGCACTCGCTCAACCATACGTTTAGCACTTTTAATATTGTGGGCATGGCCTTCATTCACGAGTTTCTTCATCACAAATGGTTTAAAGAGTTCCAAGGCCATTTCCTTGGGAAGACCACACTGATGAAGTTTGAGATTTGGCCCTACCACAATAACGGAGCGACCGGAATAGTCCACGCGTTTGCCCAGAAGGTTCTGGCGGAAGCGCCCTTGTTTCCCTTTTAACATATCGCTCAGGGATTTTAGAGGACGGTTTCCTGGTCCAGTCACGGGGCGTCCACGTCGGCCGTTGTCAATTAAAGCATCCACCGCTTCTTGAAGCATACGTTTTTCATTTTTCACAATGATATCAGGTGCACCCAGATCCAACAGGCGCTTCAATCGGTTATTACGGTTAATCACACGCCGATAGAGATCATTGAGGTCAGATGTCGCGAAGCGACCGCCATCTAACTGGACCATTGGTCGTAGTTCAGGTGGAATGACCGGAACTACATCCATAATCATCCACTCTGGACGATTTCCGGACGTTTTGAAGGCCTCAACAACTTCAAGGCGCCGAATCGCACGGATTTTTCGTTGTCCAGATACTTCTTTCAACTCGACTCGAAGTTCGTCATTTAGTTTGTCTAAATCCATCTCTCCGAGCAGTTGTTTAACGGCTTCCGCACCCATGGCAGCTTGGAAACGATCCCCGTACTTATCACGGTATTCTCGATATTCCGTTTCAGTCAGGAGTTGTTTCTTCATTAAAGAAGTATCGCCGGAATCAGTCACAATATAAGAAACAAAATACAGGACTTTTTCCAAAGCGCGAGGAGACATGTCTAAAAGCAAACCCATGCGGCTAGGAATTCCTTTAAAATACCAAATATGCGAAACTGGAGCTGCGAGTACAATGTGCCCCATCCGTTCACGACGAACTTTAGAACGGGTCACTTCAACTCCGCAACGGTCACAAACAATGCCTTTATACCGGACACGTTTATATTTTCCGCAGTGACATTCCCAGTCCCGAGTTGGACCGAAAATTTTCTCACAAAACAAACCTTCCCGCTCCGGCTTTAAGGTCCGATAGTTGATGGTTTCAGGCTTCTTTACCTCTCCAAATGACCACTCACGAATCATATCCGGTGAAGCTAAGCCGATACGCATGCGGTCGAAGTTATTGACGTCTAGCAATCCTTATCGCTCCTTTCGTCCGGGGGACTATTTGAGATCGCCAAGATCTATATCTTCTTCCTCTATGACTTCTGCATTTAAGTCATCGAGCGAATCTTCCTCGTCGACGACAATCTCCTCATCGACGACAATCTCCTCATCGACGACAGTATCTTCATCCACGGCACTATCTTCATCTGCATCTATGCCAAGTTCCAGATCAGGATTTTTGGCGACAAGCCGAGGCGCCGGGGGTGGAAGTTCCTCGTGTAGATCAATCCCAAGTTCCTTCGCGGTTTCCGAAATGTCCTCATCAGTATCATGAATCGCAATTTCTTGGTCATCTGCAGATAAGACTCTCACATCAAGTCCCAAACTCTGCATTTCTTTGATCAATACCTTAAAGGATTCCGGAATCCCTGGTTCAGGGATGTTCTCACCTTTGACGATTGCTTCGTACGTCTTAACACGTCCGACGACATCGTCTGATTTCACGGTTAAAATCTCTTGTAATGTATAAGCCGCGCCATAGGCCTCCAGCGCCCATACTTCCATTTCACCGAAACGTTGTCCCCCGAATTGAGCCTTACCACCCAATGGTTGCTGTGTTACGAGCGAGTAAGGACCCGTCGAACGGGCATGGATCTTATCGTCAACCAAATGGTGAAGTTTGAGCACATACATATAGCCCACGGTGATCTTGCTGTCAAACGGATCTCCTGTACGTCCGTCATACAACACGGTCTTCCCATCCATCGGGATGCCAGCTTTTTCCAATGTGTTAAAAATGTCATCCTCCGTAGCGCCATCAAAGACTGGCGTCGCAATGCGGATGCCTAAAGCCTTAGCTGCCCTACCTAGGTGCGTTTCAAGAACCTGACCAATATTCATTCGAGAAGGAACGCCTAGTGGATTGAGAACAATCTCGATGGGCGTGCCATCAGGCATGAACGGCATATCCTCTTGACGCATGATTCTGGAAATAACCCCTTTGTTACCGTGACGACCGGCAACCTTATCACCGACCGAAATCTTCCGCTTTTGTGCAATGTAAACTCGAACGAGTTGATTAACACCAGGAGATAATTCATCTCCGTTTTCGCGGGTAAATACTTTCACGTCAACAATTTTCCCAGCTTCTCCGTGAGGCACACGCAAGGACGTATCCCGCACTTCACGTGCCTTCTCTCCGAAGATCGCGCGGAGTAGACGCTCTTCTGCCGTGAGCTCAGTCTCACCCTTCGGAGTGACTTTTCCGACCAAGATATCTCCTGGACGAACTTCTGCTCCAATTCGGATAATTCCCCGCTCATCAAGGTCCTTCAGCACATCTTCCCCCACGTTGGGAATATCACGAGTTATTTCTTCAGGGCCAAGCTTCGTATCACGCGCATCAGATTCATACTCTTCAATATGAATGGATGTATAGTAATCCTCTCGGAGAAGCTTTTCGCTAATGAGGATCGCGTCCTCATAGTTATACCCTTCCCAGGTCATGAAGGCCACGAGCACATTACGTCCCAAGGCAAGTTCTCCATGATCAGTCGACGGACCATCCGCAATAATCTGACTTGCGTCAACCCGTTCCCCCTTCATAACAATGGGTTTTTGGTTAATGCAGGTCCCTTGGTTTGAACGAGAAAATTTCAGAAGCTTGTGTTTCTCGGTCGTTCCATCATCATGAAGGATGATGATTTCATCCGCTGTCGACCGCTCCACGACTCCAGCTTGTTTGGTGATTGCACAAACGCCCGAGTCCTTCGCAGTCTTGTATTCCATCCCTGTCCCGACGTAAGGTGAATCTGTTCGCAAGAGCGGTACAGCTTGACGTTGCATGTTCGATCCCATCAAAGCACGGTTCGCGTCATCATGCTCTAAGAAGGGAATAAGGGCGGTAGCAATAGATACCATCTGCTTTGGAGATACGTCCATGTAGTCGACTTGGTTAGGTGACACATGAACGAAGTCTGGGCCATGACGACCATCAATTTTTTCTCCAAGGAATTTGCCATCTTTATCGAGTGGAGCGTTTGCCTGTGCTACGACAAAGTGTTCTTCTTCGTCAGCGGTTAAATAATGGATCTCATCAGTTACTCTGCCATTTTCCTTATCCGCCATACGGTATGGGGCTTCAATAAAGCCATACGGATTAATACGGCCAAACGTAGCTAATGAACCGATCAAACCAATGTTCGGGCCTTCTGGAGTCTCTACCGGACACATTCTTCCATAATGGGAAAAATGAACGTCACGCACTTCGAAACCAGCACGCTCTCTGCTTAATCCCCCAGGTCCCAAGGCACTCAAGCGGCGCTTATGGGTTAACTCAGCCAGTGGATTTGTTTGGTCCATAAACTGAGATAACTGGCTGCTACCAAAGAATTCTTTAATTGCAGCAACAACCGGCCTAATATTAATTAAGACTTGTGGCGTAATCACTTCGACATCTTGAATCGTCATCCGTTCACGCACCACACGTTCCATACGGGACAAGCCAATACGGAATTGATTCTGAAGGAGCTCCCCTACAGAGCGCAGTCGACGATTCCCTAAATGGTCAATATCATCTTTGTGCCCTACCCCATCCATCAAGGCAAGCATCCGTTTAACCGCAGCTACAATATCTCCACGGGTCAAGTGGCGAACTTCCATCGGAGGTAGGTCTTCAGGGTTTTGGTAATCTATTAGTTTTTTATTGAGTTTATACCGACCAACCTTCGCCAGATCATAACGTTTGGCATCGAAGAAGAGCGCTTCCAATAAGGAACGTGCACTGTCGACAGTCGGCGGTTCACCTGGTCTTAACCGTTTATAAATCTCAACTAGTGCTTCTTCTGTCGACTCTGAGTTGTCTCTCTCCAAGGTGGCACGAATATATTCATTATCATCAAACAGCTCAAGGATCTGACCGTTACTTGCATAACCCAAGGCACGAATAAGCACAGTACCGGGTAGTTTACGTGTTCGATCAACCCTTACAAAGATATTATCGTTCACATCCGACTCGAATTCTAACCAAGCGCCACGATTCGGAATGACCGTCGCTCCAAAGAGTTTCTTACCACTCGCATCAATCTGCTCCGCATAATAGACTCCTGGCGAGCGTACAAGTTGGCTGACGATGACGCGTTCGGCACCGTTAATAATAAACGTACCTTTGTCTGTCATTAGCGGGAAATCCCCCATAAAGACTTCCTGCTCTTTCACTTCGCCAGTTTCCTTGTTAATTAGTCGAACCTTTACGCGCAGAGGTGCTGCATAAGTAACGTCGCGTTCCTTGCATTCCTCTACCTCGTATTTAGCATCCCCTAAGTTATAATCGATGAATTCCAAAACGAGATTGCCTGTGAAATCTTGAATCGGTGAAATATCGCGAAACATATCGCGCAGCCCTTCATCAAGAAACCATCGATAGGAGTTTTGCTGAATTTCAATTAGATTTGGCATGTCTAGGACTTCACGGATCCTGGAATAACTCCAGCGCTCCCGTGTTCCAACCTTAACAGGATAGAACATTTACGTTTCACCCCTCAGTGCGATTTCTTCTCAGTGAGGTATTATATATTGACATAAACAGCCAAAAGCAAGGCCTTTTAATAGAACCTCGCTTCAACGTTTATGTAGTTCCGCCTCATAGTGACAAATCAAAGATAATATCTCCTTATTTTCCAATGCTAACTAGCTATACCATAGCATGGACAGATTAAGTAATAAATCCCAATTCTAAACAGTAACATTTATAGATTATATCAAAGCCGAAGTTCGCTGTCAAGTATTATTCTGTTATTTATTGTTCTTATTTGTATAATAAAGAAGGTACCCTCGAGAGAGTACCTTCTTTAATTTTTAAACCTTATTTAACTTCGACGGTTGCGCCGGCTTCAGTTAATTTAGCTTTCAAAGCTTCAGCTTCGTCTTTTGTAATTTTCTCTTTGACTGCTTTAGGAGCGTTGTCTACGAGATCTTTCGCTTCTTTCAGACCTAAGCCTGTAGCTTCGCGAACAACCTTGATAACGCTAATTTTGGAAGCGCCACAATTCATGAGCATAACGTCGAACTCAGTTTTTTCTTCAACTGCGTCAGCGGCACCAGCTGCTGCTGGAGCTGCAACTGCTGCAGGAGCAGATGCACTTACACCGAATTCTACTTCAAACGCCTTAACGAGTTCGGATAGTTCAAGCACGGTTAAACCTTTAACGGTTTCGAGAATTTCATTTACTTTAGACATTGTAATTTCCCCCTTATAATATGAATCCTTTTTGAGTCCAAAAGATCATGTAACTTATTGAGCTTCTTTGAGCTTACGCACTTCTTCCAAAGCATAAGCCATTTTGCGGATTGGTCCTTGAAGAACGTTGGCCATACCTGTGAGAGGTCCTTGCATACCGCGTAGAACCATCGATAGTAAAACTTCGCGCGAAGGAAGCTCTGCAAGAGCTTTTACGCCCTCGGCTCCGATTACTTTTCCGTCAAGAACTCCAGCCTTAATTTTCAAAGTCTTAAGCTTATTTGCTTTCGCAAACTCCATTATGACTTTCGCTGGTGCGACAGGATCTGCACTAAAGGCTAGCGCTGTCGGTCCTTTAAGATATTCATCAAGGCCTTCTACCCCTACTTCAGTGGCAGCGCGACGAACTAGTGAGTTCTTCATAACCCGGTACTCTACACCAGCTTGGCGTAATTGAGTACGCAATTGGGTCACTTGAGCCACGGTCAGACCGCGATAGTCGGCTAAGATAATCCCTGAAGCTTGTTGGAACTTTTCCTTAATTTCCGAGACTACTTGAGCTTTTTCTTCCATATTAGGCATTCTGTGTACCTCCTTCCTTCAGACAAACTCAGCAAAAAACCTCCGCGTCTGCAGAGGTTAAGAATGCCAAATAAATATCTATCGGCGTATCTTCCAACCTAGGCAGGACATTAAGCCTTACGGCACCTGCTTTCTACAGCGGTCGTATTCAATTCTTGATAAGTCTATCTCATTTATAAGAACCTGTCAAGAGTATATCTTCTGTTATAGAGCTTTTGCAGGGTTAATGCGCACGCCAGGTCCCATGGTTGAGGAAACTGTAATGCTCCGCATGTATTGACCCTTGGCTGACGCAGGCTTAGCTTTCACTAAGGTCTCCGCTAACACACGATAGTTCTCTAGCAGTTGCTCTGCACTAAATGAGGCTTTACCGATTGGTGCATGGATGATACCAGATTTCTCCGCACGGTATTCGATCTTACCAGCTTTGATTTCTTTGATCGCACGAGTTACATCGAGGGTGACTGTTCCAGTCTTCGGATTTGGCATAAGTCCTTTAGGTCCGAGAACACGGCCCAATTTACCAACCATTCCCATCATGTCTGGAGTTGCCACAACTACTTCGAAACCAAACCAACCTTGCTCAATCTTTGCAATCATGTCTTCAGCGCCGACAAAGTCTGCACCAGCTAATTCTGCTTCCTTGGCCTTTTCCCCTTTAGCAAATACCAAGACGGATCGGGTTTTGCCCGTTCCATTCGGTAGCACAATTGCGCCACGAATTTGTTGGTCTGCATGACGGGTGTCAATACCCAGTTTAAAAGCTGCTTCAACTGTTTCATCGAACTTTGCGGTTGCGTTAGCTTTAATAATTGCAAATGCCTCTGCGGGTTCGTGAGCTACATTGCGATCATAAGATTTTACAGCCTCTTGATACCTTTTACCTACTTTAGCCATTCTTTTAACCTCCATGTGGTAATGCGGGCTTTGCCCTCCCACAATTTATTTTTAGCCTTCGACGATGTCGATGCCCATACTCCGCGCTGTACCTTCAACCATGCGCATAGCCGCTTCGATGCTTGCTGCATTCAGATCCTTCATCTTAATGTCCGCGATTTCGCGTACCTTAGATTTAGGAACACTCGCAACCTTCTTGCGGTTTGGCTCAGCTGAGCCTGACGTAATGTTCGCTGCTTTCTTAAGCAACACTGCTGCCGGTGGAGTTTTAGTGATGAAGGTAAAGGAGCGATCTTCGTAGACCGTGATTTCAACCGGAATGATAAGTCCCGCTTGATCCTTAGTGCGCTCATTGTATTCTTTGCAGAAGGCCATAATGTTGACCCCGTGCTGACCCAGAGCTGGTCCTACTGGAGGCGCCGGTGTGGCTTTACCTGCCGTAATCGCTAATTTAACCAACCCAATTACTTTCTTTGCCATTGTTCATTACACCTCCTTGTTAGGATGATCGATTCCCTAGTCGAGTCTTTGAACTTGTGCAAACTCCAATTCAACTGGAGTCTCTCTTCCGAACATAGACACTTCAACTCGCAACTTGCCTTTGTCTTCGAGAATTTCGCGAACCACTCCAACAAAATCCTTAAATGGACCATCAATGACCTGAACGCTCTGGTTAATCTCAAAATCAACCCGTCTGTGAACCTCGTCCAGCCCCATTTGTTGAAGAATCTTAACAACTTCTTGATCAAGCAACGGAATTGGCTTCGTCCCAGTTCCAACAAACCCAGTTACACCAGGCGTGTTACGCACAACATACCACGAGTCATCCGTCATTTCCATCTCGACGAGTACATAACCCGGATACACCTTGCGCTTCGTGATTTTCTGCTTTCCGTTCTTGAACTCGATTTCGTCTTCCATCGGTACAAGTACACGGAAGATCTTTTCTTCCATGTTCATGGACTCGACTCGTTTTTCCAGATTCATCTTCACTTTGTTCTCATATCCGGAATACGTGTGAATAACATACCAGTCTTTTGACATTTTTTAGTGACCTCCTCAGACACTGCCGCGGAAACTCATAGGTTAGGGCAGTAGCTTGGTCAAGGCCGCACTTAAGCCACTATCAACAATCCACATCAGAACGGATACAATCGCCACCGCAAAAAACACAACTCCGGTGTAGGTGAGCAATTGCCTACGGCTAGGCCAATGAACTTTCTTTAATTCGCTCAAAACCCCGCGGAAATATTCCGCTGCCTTTTCTGTCTGCCGCTGAGTATTGGCTGGTTTCTTCAACGCGCCCACCATTTCACATCCTTACACGACATCGGTGTCATCGACACTGTGACAACGCTTCCTGGCGTACAGTCTAAACCATTGCAAAAAAAAATTACTTTGTTTCCTTATGGAGAGTATGACTCTTGCAGAACTTGCAAAACTTTTGGGCTTCCAAGCGATCAGGGTTATTTTTCTTATTCTTTATCGTAGCATAATTACGGCGCTTGCAATCCGTACACGCTAAAATAATTCCCACACGCATTCACGAACACCTCCCCTAGACACTGGTCGAACGCTGTATTCACCTATTACTTTACTCAAAATACTTTATCATAAGGTTTTTACCTTGTCAAGGAACATCTTATGATAACAAAAAAGACAGCTTCGCTGCCTGATTTAACTTGGTTGCGGGGGCCGGATTTGAACCGACGACCTTCGGGTTATGAGCCCGACGAGCTACCACTGCTCCACCCCGCGATGTGATGTTGTTTGAATTTTGTTTCAATGGAGCCAACGATGGGACTCGAACCCGCAACCTGCTGATTACAAATCAGCTGCTCTACCAATTGAGCTACGTCGGCATCTATGGACACACCGTGACAAAGGCATAATAGCAATATTAGTTAACAAGTTAAATGTCACAACATCGATCTATCAGCGCCAGGCACTTTGTTAGTCTACCACTTATTTTACATTAATGCAAGCTTTTTCTGTACCAGTCACTAAGTAAAAATTTCGAGGAGATTCCGGCTCGCCATCACAGCGCTTTGACACGCTTAGACATCTTTCGTAACGGTCTAAGCTCGAACGTCCTGTTCGAGCTGTATTCTATCCGTCGCGCCGCTCCAGATAGCGTTCGAGCTTTCTTTTGACCCGTTGTAACGCATTATCAATGGATTTTACATGTCTTTTTAAGTCTACAGCGATCTCCTGATAGGATTTACCTTCTAAGTAAGACATCAGGACTTTCCATTCTAAGGAACTGAGGATTTCACCCATTTTTTCCTCAATGTCGTCAAATTCTTCTCGACTAATAATAAGTTCCTCAGGGTCTGTAATTCGTGTTCCCGAAATTACATCAAGAAGAGTCCGATCTGAATCCTCATCATATATGGGCTTATTTAGCGAAACATAAGAATTTAAGGGTATATGTTTCTGTCGAGTTGCGGTTTTAATCGCAGTGATGATCTGTCGGGTAATACATAATTCGGCGAACGCCCGAAAGGAAGAAAGTTTGTCGCCACGAAAATCTCGGATGGCCTTATAGAGTCCTATCATACCTTCTTGGATAATATCTTCACGATCCGCTCCAATAAGAAAGTACGAACGAGCTTTAGCCCTAACAAAGTTCTTATATTTGTTGATTAGGTACTCTAGTGCCGTATCGTTGCCTTCCTTGGCAAACTCAACCACCTCTTCATCTACGATAACGTCGATGATATCACACTCCGGTAGTTCTGATTGGGCTTGAAGAGTCAAGTTGATCCCCCCTACAATGTCGTCATGAAGAAGACGCAATCTCGCATCGCCCTTGTCCACGAGAACATTCTTATTATACTCGACCCTAAAGAAAAGCGTCAAGGCGAAGTTTTGGTTGTTCTGTCGCTATACGGGAAGTTCGACGCTTAAGATTGTATGAAGAGCCAGTAATTATGCATCACGCTTTCTTAGGATGCATCCTCTGCCGAAGGACTTCATAAAGCACAATCGACCCCGCAACGCTAGCATTTAACGACGTAACCTGTCCTCTCATCGGTAAACTGATAATTTCGTCACAATTTTCTCGTAGTAAACGGCTGATGCCTTTTCCTTCGCTGCCGATTACAATAACCCGCGAACCCGTCAGGTCCGCTTCAAAGGCTTCTTTGCCACCCGCTTCAGCCCCAGACACCCAGCAGCCCTTCTTCTTCAACTCCTCCAACGTCTGTACTAAATTACTTACTCGTGCGACCATCACATGTTCTACCGCCCCAGCTGAAGTCTTGGCTACTGTACCCGTCAAGGCAACACTACGACGTTTCGGAATAATGACCCCGTGGGCGCCAACAGCGTCTACGGTCCTCAACAAGGCACCTAAATTATGTGGGTCTTCAATCTCATCAAGCATCAGGATAAAAGGGTCTTCTTTTCGTTCCTCAGCTAAAGCCAAAATATCCTCTAAGCTTGCATATTCCCTTGCCGCTACATAAGCAAGCATGCCCTGGTGTCTCTCTCGATTCGTTAAGCGATCCAGTGTCTGACGATCGACAAATTGGTACGGAATGCTCCGTTCATGCAATATCGAGATGATTTCTTGATTCCGACCACTAGGGCCTTCCGATAAAAAAAGAACCTTATTAACCGGATTGCCACTCTTCAAAAGCTCTAAAACGGGGTTTTTTCCATAAACTATTTCATCGTTCAAGTATTTTGCCTCTTTCCTTCTAGAGTTTTCAACCTTCCGCAACTATACGTACCCTGATGACAAACTCCTTGGGTCAAGCAGGTCGGACCCGCTTCGCTGAAAAGATTAGGTGCTACCACACGGACAAGTTTAAGCATTTTCTCCGCGAGTGAACGAATCTCCCACTGAGCTCGGCTACAGGTTCGATGTTCAAAAAAGTTCAGTAATGAGCGAGCATTAAACGTTGCCATCAAAGAGGTTGTACAAGCGTTAGGCAATACATAGCGGGCATCCTCCGCTGGCACACTGCTCAACAGTTCCTGATAACTCTCCTGGAGGCGAGCCATAACTGTCTTAAAGCGTTCTAATGCCTCCGGATTTTGCTTGACGCTCGGCGGAATGACAAACTCAAACCCAGTTTCTTTCACATAACGCTGAGAACGCTGAGAATAACTTGCAATCCGGTGACGCACCAATTGGTGAGACAAGGCCCGTGAAACGCCATCGATTGAAAACTGAAAGCTCACATGCTCGAACGTTGAAAGATGACCCATTTGTCGTAATTTACGAACAAAACTTGCCGCCACTTCATCATCTAACCGTTCCAAAAGCTCAGGCACTGGACTCGCTGAATAACATAAGCGAGCCGCAGCGGCCACCACCTTTTCCGGATCAGGTGTGTACTGAATAAGATCCACTCTCATCTTTTCCACTCTCATCTTTCCTATTCTCGGTTTCTTGGCTCAAATCATCCTGAAGCATCCCATCCACTTTACTAAAAGCCCATTGCATGCGATCAAGTTGTCCATTCAATTGCCAATAACCCACTAAGCTTTCAAACGCCGTGGCATGACGGTAGGTCACGACATCGACGTTCTTGGGATGCCCACCCTTGGCATTCCTCCCGCGCAAAACGACTTGCTGCTCAACCTCGTCGAGCTCAGAAAATAGTGCGTGCAAAAGTCGAGCCTGGGTACTAGCACGAACATAGCTTATTGCCTGCTTGTGAAGTTCCCTAACCTTTTCATGCCCTAGCTCCATCAGGTGTGTACGGACCCAAAGTTCATAGACGGCATCTCCCAAATACGCTAGGGTCAAGGCGTTCATTTCCTGCCATTTTCGCATACATTCACCTTTCAACTACTTCCTAGGCACATTCAAGAAAATAACCAGTCAGTTGCCAGTCTATTTCGCACTAGTCAGAAAGTATAACTAAAGTTATATAATTTCTGGAAGTATAAGTGCAACTAAGGCGACCGCCTTCGCTGAGGCTTGGCGCTAGCCTAGTTTTCTTTATGTCATACTGCGTCGGAATGTTCACCTAATAGCCCACTATGAGGTGAACATTCCTCCTTGTCTGACGCAAAATATCCAAGGCATCTTTGACTTGTTATTTTCTTTCATATGCCTTGATTTGCCACCTCGCGCCTTGCGGGGTATCTTCGATTTGGATGCCTTTATCTTTTAACGCATCTCTGATGAAATCTGACATTTCCCAGTCCTTTTTCTGACGTGACCGTGAACGGATTTGTAAAACAATCTCCATAACTTGGGTGAGGATTTCATCTTTTTCGACAGGGACTTCAGCTGGATGAAGCAGGTCAAAACCCAGTACTTCGCCAAGCTCAATGAGGGTCTTTTGAGCTTCTGCCAACCCTTCTGAAGGTGCAGGATTTTCCTGAACATGCCCATTCATTGTTTTAGCTAATTCAAAAAGTGCTGCATAGGCCAGAGCTGAATTAAAATCATCGTCCATGGCCTTTTCAAACGCCTCACGGGCTTCTTTCGCAGCCTTAGACAATTCCGCCTCAATTCGCTCGTCTTTTGCAGAGTTCTCTCGTTCCAAGGCTTGCTGGGCCAAGCGAATACTCGTTTGCAACCGTTCCATCCCTTTTTGGGCCATGGCGAGGTTTTCATCGTTGAAGTCCAACGGGCTGCGATAGTGGGTTCCTAGTAAATAAAAGCGAATGACCTCTCCAGGGTAATTCACAAGTAACTCCCGGGTTGTGAAAAAATTGCCCATGGACTTTGACATCTTTTCTTGATTGATGGTCAAAAAAGCGTTATGCATCCAGTAACGGGCAAATGTCTGCCCGTCTAAGTACCCTTCCGTTTGGGCGATCTCATTCTCATGATGCGGGAAAACTAGGTCTCCACCTCCACCATGAATATCAAAGCCTGGCCCAAGATATTTTAAAGACATTGCGGTGCATTCAATGTGCCAGCCTGGACGTCCCTGACCCCAGGGACTTTCCCAGTACGGTTCTCCAGGCTTCGCTTTTTTCCAAAGCGCAAAGTCCATTGGAAAATGTTTGCGTTCGTCCACCTCGACTCTTGCCCCCGCCTTCATATCGTCGAGCGTTCGGCCAGACAGCTTACCGTAATCGGAGAAATGATTCACCGCGAAGTATACGTCTCCCTCCACTTCGTATGCGAGCCCTTTATTCATAAGCCCTTGAATAATCTCGATCATTTCCGGTATATGCTCTGTCGCCTTGGGATGTACCGTAGCTGGGAGAATGTTTAGGGCTTTGGCGTCTTTAAAATATTCCTCAATATATTTTTGACCCAAGGCCAACGGCTCCATCCCTTCTGCGTTTCCCCGTTGAATGATTTTGTCATCTATGTCCGTGAAATTCTGAACGTAGCGAACATCATACCCTTTATATAGGAAATAACGTCGAATCATATCAAATACAACAAACATCCGAGCATTGCCCGCATGGAAATAGTTATACGTCGTCGGGCCGCACACATACATTGCGACCTTCCCGCTCTCCCTCGGTTGGAACTCTACTTTTTGACGGGTCATTGTATTGTACAATTTCAAAGACATTATATCGACTCTCCTCTTCCTTTAATCGTTGCTCTAGATATTCCACACGTTGCATTAAACATTTCAACATCTCGTTCACTGGGTCCGGAAGCTCATCATGTCTTAAGTCAGGGTTCTTAACCGGAACCCCGTGGTGGAGAACAATCCGCCCCGGAATACCGACGACCGTTGTGTCACTGGGGACCGCTTTATTCACAACCGATCCAGCTCCTATTTTTACATTATCCCCAACTTTAAAAGAACCTAATACTTTTGCCCCAGCCCCAATCACCACATTATTGCCAATGGTAGGATGCCTCTTGCCCTTCTCCTTGCCCGTCCCGCCCAATGTAACTCCCTGATAGAGGGTAACATTGTCGCCAACTTCAGCCGTCTCACCGATGACTACACCGGTTCCATGGTCGATAAAGAAGCCTTGGCCGATCTTTGCACCCGGATGAATCTCGATCCCTGTGAAAAATCGTGAGATCTGAGAAAGCAAGCGCGGCAACAGTACCATCTTATGAAGATACATCCAATGGGCTAGTCTGTGAGAAAGCACAGCATGAAACCCTGGATAGCATAAAATAACTTCAATAATACTTTTCGCTGCAGGATCTCGTTCAAAAATGACTCGAATATCGCGACTAAGCTGTCGAAACATCTCTCCATCACCCTACCCCTTCGTCCGAAATATACCACCCGCAATTTATACTTTCTGTATTTGTGTGCTTAAAAGTTAACGCGAAAAGCGGAACCCTTCGTCCAGAGACGAAAAGTTCCGCGGTCCCACTCTGTTTGAACGAACAAGTCGTTCCAGCTTATAACTTTATCGCAGTCATTACGGATTGGAATACTTTCGTGTTTCTGCCAATCAACTCCGAGATGCACTTCCAAAAGTTCCTTGCAAATGGCTTCCACCAACCCATCTTCGCTCGTTGCAATTCGTCTCTGTACTCTTTCTCATCATCGTTTTAAATCATTTATTAAGTTAAATAGACTAACCTATAATTAGTACCTAATTATAGGTTAGTCTCTAACCTCTGTCAATCAAAATGAGTAAAATGCCTACTGCTTCCCTCAACCTAAATACCGCCTAAATAACGCTTTTCGGTAACTTCAAGCCGTTTCAACACATTTTCACGTCCCAGTAAAGGGATGACATCATACAGTTCCGGCCCGTGCATCTGTCCTGTCAAAGCCACACGTAGTGGCATGTATACTAATTTGCCTCCCAGTTTTAACTCTTTCGTCATTTGTTTCAAGAGTAATTTAACCGTTGCAGCCGATAGCGGTTCCACTTCCCGTACCTTTTCTCTGAATAATGCCAACACGCCTAGCACCTGTTCGCCGCTAAGTACCTCAAGGGCTTCCCCTTCCGGTTCCAAGGGCACCTCACCGTAGAAATAATGAATGAAATCCTTCACTTCGGCCATATAGGATATTTTCTCTGAAATCGCTTCGATAAAGCTAACCAACCATTGCTGTTGTTCAGCTGACCGCTCCTCTAGAGGAAGAATACCCATCTCACCCACATGGGGTAACGCAAGTTCGGCCAAGCGTTCAGGGGCAGCTTTTTTAAGGTAATGAGCGTTCATGAAATTCAGTTTTTGAACGTCGAACACGGCGGGGCTCTTGGAAACTCGATCTAGCGAAAAGATTTCTGTCAGTTCATCCAGCGTATAAAATTCTTCTTCTCCCGGCGGCGCCCACCCAAGGAGGGCAATAAAGTTAATGATGGCTTCGGGGAGATACCCCTTTTTTTGATAGTCTATGACCGCTGTATCCCCGTCACGTTTGCTCATTTTCCCGCCTTCAGTATTGAGTATTAGGGAAACATGTGCAAATTCAGGAACAGACAAGCCGAGTGCTTGATAAATCAGGACTTGACGCGGTGTATTGGAGAGATGTTCTTCCCCTCGAATTATATGCGTAATCTTCATCGTCGTGTCATCGACAACCACTGCAAAATTATAGGTGGGAATTCCGTCCGACTTGACGATAACGTAATCTCCAATCCCATCGCTCTCAAAGACAACATCCCCACGAACCTGATCACTAATATGAATTGCTTGCCCTTCTGGTACACGGAAGCGCACAACAGGCTTACGCCCCTCGGCCTCATAAGCCGCCCGTTGCTCCGCCGTTAATTGACGACACTTACCCAGATAGCGAGGCGTTTCCCCTTTGGAGGTCAAGGCTTGCCGTTCTTGTTCCAGCTCTTCTTCCGAACAGTAGCAGAAGTAGGCGTGCCCGTTCTCCATTAATTTTTCCGTATAGTCTCGGTAGAGTGCTAAACGTTCTGTTTGGCGATAAGGGCCATACTCTCCGCCAACCTCGATGCCCTCGTCCCACTGAATATTCAACCAACGTAGCGCTGCCAAAATATTTTGTTCTGACTCCCGGCTGGAACGCTCTAAATCAGTGTCCTCGCTCCGGACAATAAACTTCCCCTTATTCTTGCGAGCCCACAAATAATTAAATAAAGCGGATCTTGCCCCTCCGATGTGAAGCGGACCTGTCGGGCTGGGTGCAAATCTGACGCGAATTTCCATAATCATCCTCCAACCTTTTCTAAACTACTGATCGCCTGAGCAGCGATTCCTTCTTCCCGTCCAACAAATCCTAATCGTTCGGTTGTTGTTGCCTTCACTGACACACACGATTCATCAAGGTTCATAACTCGTGCGAGATTAACTCGCATCTGCGGAATAAATGAGGCCAGCTTAGGACGCTCAGCCACAATGATACTATCCACGTTTCCGACTCCATACCCTTGTGTGTGAATGAGTCCCATGACGTGCTCTAATAACGTGAGACTTGAAATCCCCCGATAGCGAGGATCATGATCCGGGAAATGGGCTCCGATATCTCCCAGAGCCAAGGCCCCCAACAGAGAATCCATGATCGCATGAATAAGCACATCCGCATCCGAGTGCCCGAGCAAACCCCGTTCATAGGGGATTTCCACTCCTCCCAGAATCAAAGGCCGTCCCTCAACTAAAGCGTGTACATCATACCCAATTCCAACCTTAATAACCAACACCCTTTCTCTATAGTCGGGGGGATTCTCCTGTCCACCCCCGGCTACCGTGCTTCGCGTGTCGCAAGTATTCGTTCAGCTAACCACAGATCATCCGGTGTGGTCACCTTAATATTTTCCTGTGAACCCTCTAATATCTGTACTGGATACCCCAGCCATTCGAGCAACGTTGCATCATCCGTGCCATAGTACCCTTCGGCAGCCGCTTGATGGTGCGCCTGCTCCAAGATCCCACGATCAAAGATTTGGGGAGTCTGGACGGCCCTCAGGTAGTCACGCGGTAGGGTTTCTAACACTTTCCCGGATGTATCGACCCGCTTTACCGTATCTTTGAGTGGTATCCCCATGATTGCTGCAGAGAATTTTTCCGCTTCTTCCAGAAATCGGTTAAATTGTTCTAATGTCAAAAGGGGCCTCGCCCCATCATGTACCGCTACCCGTTGGATAGCGGTACTTAAAGCTTGAACCCCTGCGCGAACAGAATCTTGACGTTGCACACCACCGATACATATAGCCATGACTTTAGTAAACTTATAGCGATGAACGAGTTCTTCAATGACGGGAATATCGCCTGCTGCCCCTACAATAGCAATTTCAGAAACATAGCGAGACTCTTCGAAGAGTCTCACCGTATGAGCCAAGATCGGGAG
>DATCQU010000098.1:0-6520 GCA_036569365.1 Desulfosporosinus sp.
CCCAATAAGGAGGTTTCGCGCCTGTGAATATCGGCAAGGTTTTGCAAGTTTTGGGACCAGTAGTTGACGTAGAGTTTATGCCCGACCAACTGCCGGCAATATATAATGCCCTTGAGATTAAAGTTCCGGAAAATAACCTTGATATAACCTTAGAAGTAGCCCAACATCTGGGAAATAACACGGTGCGTACGGTTGCAATGTCCTCTACGGATGGATTGCAACGGGGCATTGACGTAACTGACACTGGAGCTGCCATAACAGTACCTGTCGGACCTTCGACGCTTGGACGAATGGTTAGCGTTTTAGGCTTGCCCATTGACAACGGTGGGGAAATCAAAACTGAGACCTATTATCCAATTCATCGCCCAGCTCCTGCCTTTGAGGACCAAGAACCTTCCACCCAAATTCTAGAGACCGGAATTAAGGTAATTGATTTACTTGCTCCGTACTCTAAAGGTGGAAAAATTGGACTATTCGGTGGTGCTGGAGTTGGTAAGACAGTTCTGATTATGGAACTTATCAATAATATTGCTAAGCAACACGGTGGACTTTCCGTATTTGCTGGTGTTGGAGAACGTACTCGTGAAGGAAATGACCTGTGGAACGAAATGAAAGAGTCTGGTGTTATTGACAAGACAGCTATGGTATTCGGTCAAATGAACGAACCTCCTGGCGCTCGTCTTCGCGTAGGCTTAACAGGACTGACCATGGCAGAATACTTCCGGGATGATAAAGGTCAAGACGTGTTACTGTTTATTGACAACATTTTCCGATTCACACAAGCTGGATCAGAGGTTTCGGCCTTGCTCGGTCGGATGCCATCCGCTGTAGGATATCAGCCAACCTTGGCTACGGAAATGGGTCAATTACAAGAGCGTATTACATCCACTCGTAAAGGATCTATCACATCTGTGCAAGCAATTTATGTGCCTGCAGATGACTTGACAGACCCTGCCCCCGCAACGGCGTTTGCGCATTTGGATGCAACGACAGTTTTGTCTCGTTCAATTGCTGAAATCGGGATTTATCCCGCTGTTGACCCGTTGGATTCCTCGTCGCGAATTCTTTCCCCTTTAGTGTTAGGGGAAGAGCATTATGCGGTCGCTCGAAGTGTTCAGCAGATCCTTCAAAAATACAAAGAGTTGCAAGATATCATTGCTATTCTGGGTATGGACGAGCTTGCTGAAGATGAAAAACTGATCGTATACCGCGCTCGTAAAATTCAACGTTTCTTGTCACAACCGTTCCACGTTGCAGAAGCATTTACGGGTGCACCTGGAAAGTATGTTCCATTGAAAGATACTATTCGCAGTTTTAAAGATATTGTAGATGGAAAATACGATGACCTGTCGGAGGCCGCCTTCCTTATGGTTGGATCCATTGAAGAGGTTATCGAAAAAGCCAAGACATTGGGGGAGTAAGCCATGGCAGGAACATTCTCACTGCGCATTGTCTCTCCTGAGGGGGACGTACTGAACGAAGAAGTTGAGTTTGTTGTTCTTCCCGGCGTTTCAGGTGAATTGGGGATTTTGCCGAACCACGCAGCCTTAATTGCAGGACTGGATATTGGCGTCATACGTTACACCCTAGACGGCGCTAATAATCGAGTGGCAATTGCGGGAGGGTTCGTCGAAGTAGTTGATAATTCGGCTGTAGTTCTCGCGGACACTGCCGAGCTGAGTGAAGATATTGATCTCGCTCGCGCGGTAAATGCCAAAGAACGAGCTGAAAAACGCTTGGCGACAAGCTCCAATGAAACCGACTTACGCCGTGCTGAGTATGCATTGCGCAGAGCATCTGCTCGAATCAATGCCTCAGAAGTTAAGAAGTAAACTCTCGATTCTAGACGTATTGTTATTTTCAGATGAGAAAAAGGGCCCCTCAAGGGCCTTTTTTCTTTTTAAGTGGACAAGCCAAAGTCCCATATTGGTATATAAAATTTTCGTTTGCCCTCAGAAGTATGTTAGCTTGGTCACTCTTTGGTAAAACTATGACTAATACTCACAGTTTTCGAAAGAGGGTTTAATATGTTTAATGCTCTGGCGCGACCAAAATCCACTTATTACAGTAATAGTAAGCTGATTCTAATACAGATACTAATGGTTTGTACCCTATTCATTAGCTTGGGTGCTTACGACCTTAGAGGTGGTCTACAAGCTACAGACTCCGTTGAACTCTCTCAAACAGCGGTACCCTTACTCTTAAACTCTGGGATTGTGCAGGCAGATAAAGCAGAAGTCAGTGTGATCCTTTGGTTCGAGAATGGCGATATCCCGCTTGAAATTTGGAAGAAACGTCCGATGCCAGATTGGACATGGACTTATAAAGAGAGCCAGACGGCAAATGGAAAAGTGGCCGTAACTCTATCTGGGCATCGATTTATAGATAAAAACGAGGAAAGTAATCTATATACATGGTATACTGTTATGGCTCGACTACTTGCCCATACAGGTGGGCGGATCTATTTAGATGAACGTATCCCTCAGGCATCAGATATTTCGGCTTATCTGAGTAAGACAAATGCTTTCCCCGCTCAATGGACTCTTTCAGGCAGCATGGTTTCCATTGCCGCCTATCAGAAGGATTTACAGACAAATGTCATGGCCGGAAATGATCGCATTAACATACAACTACTAAGCAGAGGGAATCACAACAAGGGACAGACTGTTCTAGCAATTCCTGCGTTACTGGAAGAATTCTAAGCGGCTGAAGTGAGAGTGAACTTGTTCAGCTCAAGCATTGACTCCCCATCAAAGAAGTGAGAGTATAGGGAGATAAAGTCGAAAAAAGCAGGATAATAGACCCTGAAGAGAGAATAGTATTAAGTCGGAGATAACGAAAATCTAGGACAGGGGGTGTTTCCAAAACTTGAGTAAACTAATAATTACTGGCGGTAAACCGCTTGAGGGAACGATCACAGTGAGTGGAGCAAAGAATGCTGTTCTGCCAATTATTGCTGCGAGTTTGTTATGTGCGGAGCCCATTCAACTAGATGATGCTCCAGACTTGTTGGATGTTAATGTCATGAATCAGGTTATTTCGGCATTGGGTGCAAAGGTTGAACGTATCGGCTCGACTCTGAAAATCAATGCCCGCGATATAGATTGTATTGAGGCTCCTTATGATCTTGTTTCTCAGATGAGGGCGTCTATTTTCACCATGGGACCGTTGCTGGCTCGTAAGGGTCATGTGCGTATTTCCCATCCGGGTGGTTGTGCCATCGGATCGCGGCCCATTAACTGGCACTTAAAAGGCTTAGAGGCTTTAGGTGCGGAAGTTCAAATGGACCATGGGTTCCTGGATGTCTCGACAAAGGGTCTGAAGGGTGCTCGCATCTACCTTGACTACCCAAGTGTCGGAGCTACAGAAAACATCATGATGGCTGCAGCGATGGCCAAAGGGACGACTCTCATAGAAAATGCTGCACAAGAGCCCGAAATCGTAGATTTAGCGACATTCCTGAATGAAATGGGCGGTAAGGTACGTGGCGCAGGCACCAGTATTATTCATATTGAAGGGGTTCCTGAGTTTCATGGAACGACGCATACTGTCATACCTGATCGTATTGAGGCGGGAAGCTTTTTGCTTATCGTAGCCGCTACCGGTGGAAATGTCTTAGTTCAAAATGTGATCGCTGACCACCTTAAATCGTTGATTGCCAAAATGGAAGAGGCCGGAGTTCACATGATGGAGGAGGATGACGGGATCCGTATAATCGGGGACGGCGTGTATCACGCGGTGGATATCAAAACCCAGGTTCACCCCGGATTTCCAACGGATTTACAAGCCCCCTTTATGGCGTTTCTTACCCGAGCAAAGGGGACCGGTTTGATAACCGAGACCGTATTTGAGAACCGCTTTATGCATGTGGATGAACTAAAACGCATGGGTGCAGATATCAAGATTGAAGGACGAAGTGCTGTCGTCCAGGGGATCAATCGCCTGAATGCAGCACCAGTGACAGCGACCGATTTACGCGCTGGTGCCGCCTTAATATTGGCAGCGCTGACAGCGGAAGGGACAACTGGTATCCGCGGGATCCACCACATTGATCGGGGATACGAGGATGTGGAAGGGAAACTGTCCCGTTTGGGTGCCAATATTGTCCGCGAGGACTAAGTCGCCCCAGGGGCGTAAGAAAAACCAGACGTCGATAATCGACGCCTGGTTTTTTTGTACCCTTAGTGAGCCATATTCTAACTCTCTTGTGCATAGATTTAACAAAAGCCTGTACAGCAGGAGGGGTTGCATGAGAAAAGAATGGATATGGCTTATTGGATTATCGCTTTGCATTGTTTTGGTCATTCCATGGAGCGTTTTGCGTTGGCAAAAAGAGAAGGTTGAAACGAATGATGTACAAATCCGGGTTTTGTTGCCGAATGGAAACGTTGAAAAGTTTCAGCTTGAGAAATATCTTGTAGGTGTTGTGGCGGCGGAGATGCCTGCTGAGTTTGAGCCTGAGGCTCTTAAGGCCCAGGCTGTGGCAGCCCGAACCTATGCGGCGAGAAGGTTAGGTATGCATAAGTTGCCAGATGGTGGCTATGATGTGGACACTACAGTGCAAACCCAGGCCTGGTTGTCTGATAGTCAGATGATGACTAAATGGGGTTGGTTTAATTATTGGAGGTATCGGAGTCGATTACAAAAGGCGGTAGAGGGAACACGTGGATTGGTCCTAGTGGCCCAGGGGGAATATATTGAGGCTTTTTACCACAGTAGTAGTGGAAGAAAGCCGACAGAGCGTTCTGATGAGGTGTGGAGCTCACCACGTTCATATTTACAAAACGTCAGCTCTGGTGAAGATAATCCACAACGCTATGTTAAGAGCTTTAAATTTACACCAGAGGAGCTCTATAAGAAATTAGGAATCAAGGAATCCCCACGGTCCCTGACTTCAGGGGATTTTCAAGTATTAGAACGAACTGCGGTAGGAAGAGCCAAGAGCGTAAGAGTACTGGGTAAAATCTACTTGGCAACTAAACTCCGCGTTCTGCTAGGACTTCCTTCGACGGATTTTGAATGGGTTGTTCTACCGCAGAGCCTGACGATTACGACGTACGGAAATGGGCATGCAGTGGGGATGTCCCAGTGGGGAGCCAATGATTTAGCTAAAAAGAATAAGAAAGCCGAGGAGATATTGGCACATTACTATCCAGGGACGGCACTTATGGCGTTAGGACATATCGAGAAGTAACCTGCAATCGGCACCTAGGCGTGTCTAAAAGTAGCGGAGTTCGGCAAGGCTATAGGCAGAGGTGAGTCGAATGGTCCGTTGGACATCGTTGTTTAAAAGCTGGATCTTGATTTGGGGAGTCACTTTTCTTGTGGCAGGTCTAATCCTCTATACTGGGTATCAAAGTTCATTGGCTCTATCTGCACAAGAGAGCGCACAAAAGACAACAAGTCAGAAAGCCCAAGCTGTTTCCGCTCAACTCCAATTGCCTGATACACAGGACGATGTGGACAGAGGGGTAGGATTAATACGCCCAGCCCGGCTAGAACGAACGATAGAGGATGCCCCTAAAAGTGATCTGGGACAGACGGATTCTGACAATAAGATTCTAAGTATTAAAGATTTCCCCAGTCCTGTACAGGGGGTCATCCTACGAAGTGTCGGTAATTATTACTCGGAGTCTTTTGAAGACTATTTATTCCACGCTGGAACAGATTACGCTGAGATGGAAGGCACAATGATCCGAGCGACAAAGAGCGGAAAAGTTGTTTCTATCGGACGAGATCCCAAACTAGGTCAGAAAGTAACCTTAGACTGCGGAGACGGATGGATGGTTACATACGGGTGCCTAGATAATCTTCGAGTCCAAGTAGGGGAGATCGTAATGACCCGGGGGGCACTAGGACAGGTCGCATTCGTCCCGGGAGCAGATGGGGCAAATAATCAACCCCAGCTTCATTACGAAGTATGGCATAACAGTGAAGTGCAAAGACCATCGTAGGGATTTATGAATGATAACAAACAATACAGTATTTACCAAACGAGGACATCCTTTTATGGATGTCTTTTTTTATTGAGCATGCATATAAATGTAGTACGCTTGTGGACGAAGGAGGGCTCTGTGTGCAGGAATATATACGTAAACGGGTGCTCGACATTGGGACTTACATATTGGAATCAAGTGCAACGGTTAGGCAAACGGCGGATGTTTTCGGTGTTTCTAAGTCGACAGTGCATAAAGATGTAACTGAACGACTACCTTTGGTAAATGAAAAGTTGTCCATGGAAGTAAAGCATATTCTTGAGACCAACAAGGCAGAACGACATATTCGGGGTGGGGAGGCGACTAGAAAAAAATACCAAGAAGGGTAGAAACCTAGAGAAAAGCGCGATCAATATGAGAAATTTGTAGGAGAATGCAGAAAAAGTTAAAATCCAGAAAGGAATTAGCGTTTTTATCACGAATGACCATTAGTAATAAACTATTTAATAGCGAATCTCCCGTGAGGGATATTATGCTATTTGTTTTATATATTGAAATTGAAATGGACAAGCTATTGATGACCT
>DATCQU010000099.1:0-31764 GCA_036569365.1 Desulfosporosinus sp.
GGATTTTTCTTATCCACATTGACTGGCATTTGCAGAGGAGAGTATTGACGGTAGAATTCTACTGGCATTGGCATGTTGTCAGCACAATTCTTCTGCCATTGGCAGCGAGATACACGCCGTCATTTTAGGTGAGAAGCGACATAATAGACCCCCAAGCACAAGGAACTTTACTTGAAGTAAAGTTCCAAAAGGTTAGGCATGATTGTGTACCTGTGACGTTCGACTTTATCAGTTCCTTACAAAAAAACAGATGGTATCAAATTACTGTATTCCCCTGCCAAATTGGATTATCCGTTCATTTTAAGGATATTACTGAACAAAAATTATCTCGCAAAAAATTAAAAGAATCCCAAGAAAAGACAATTGCTATTCTCGAAAGTATGACAGATGGTTTCTTCGCCATTAACAGCAAAGGGATATTCACTTACATAAATAACGAAGGAGAAAAGATTTTAGGAAAATTTCGTAATGAGCTATTGGACAAAAAAATCACCGAAGTTTTCGAAGTTAATAATTCATTATCGTTCTACTATCGTGAAGTAATGATCTATAATAAGACCGCAAATTTTGAAGAGGTTGTAGGAAACAAAATTTTAGAGTTTAGTGTCTACCCCACAGAAGATGGACTTACATGTTATTTTCGAGATATTACAAACCGAAAAAAAGCAGAAAAAGAAATTGCTAGACTTGACCGTCTCAACCTAGTGGGGCAATTAGCTTCAGGGATAGCACACGAAATAAGGAATCCGATGACTACGGTGCGTGGGTATCTTCAACTTTTAGGCGAGAAACCTGCTTATGTAGATCAGAAATCTACCTTCGATCTGATGATTTCAGAACTAGATCGAGCAAACTCGATTATAACTGAATTTCTTTCATTAGCTCAAACAAAACAAACTGTACTCAAATCACAGAACCTTAACGACATTCTAAATAAATTATATCCTCTTTTAGAATCAGATGCCTTTAATCAAGATAAACAAATTTCCTTAGTTCTAGGAGAGACTCCCAACTTAAATCTAAATGGAAATGAAGTTTCCCAATTGGTTCTTAATCTCGTCCGCAATGGTCTGGAGTCTATGGAAATAAGAGGTTCTCTAACCATTAATAGCTTTGTGGAAAATGATAAGGTAGCTCTAAAAATTGTGGACGAAGGATGCGGTATTCCACCAGAAAATCTTAACAAGATAGGAACGCCATTCTTTACTACTAAAGACAATGGAACTGGATTAGGTTTAGCATCTTGTTACAAAATTGCAGAATCTCATAACGCTAAGATTCGCATCAATTCCGGTTGTAGTGGTACAACCTTCTGTATACTATTTCCGATACCTGAAAAAGGGCAGGAACAAGATGGAATGATCGCATAAGTGGTTGCCGCTCTGCCTGTGGCTTAATGACGTACAAATACGAAAGCTTCTAAACCCCCATCCCCAAAAACCCATATGAAATAAGGGGTTAACGAAGTCCAAGGGGTTAATTAGGAACCAGTAAAATGAAGGCGAAAGACGGATGAAGCAATTTGGTTTCCCCTGCACGTTTGAGGTGTAGGGGATTTTGTTGTCCCCACCCATGAATTGGCTACGACTAAGGCGGAGCCTTTAGAGACCATAAGCGAAATAACAACCTGAAATATCTGTAGCCAGTTTTATATCAAAAAATAAGAAAGTAATTTTTTGAACAAGGAATTGGTAGGTTTTTAATTGAGTATTATTAGTAATCGCCAATTGAGTGCTAGGGCATAAAGATGTAATAAATGTCAAATTAGCTATCGATGGCGAATAACCGTAGGAGGGTAATTTAATGATTGTTAAATCAGTTATTAAATCAGTCGAAGCTATTGGTTATCTTGAAAAGATGTTGAAAAGAGCAGGATATAATTTTAGTAATCCAAATCCAAGATTAGCATGGGATGTTTTCAAGGAGTTCTTTTCTAAAACAGAGGTTCGATGTACAGAAGACACTTTATTTTTCGAATGTGGTGTATTTGGTTTCACAGGTGAAGACCTTTTCTACTTAGAATTTGTAAGGCAGTTTTCATTAAATGATGATGAAGGAGAATATGATCACAGGGAGCAACTTCAGTTCACAATATTCTTTAAGCCTTGTGAAGAGTTAGAGAAATTGAAAATGAATAAATGGTCATTTGATTTCAATTCCTTCGATGAATATTTTGAGTACATAGAATCTCTCGAATCTTTTTTAGTACCTATTGAGCAGTATGTGCCGATAGATTCAACCCTTCATTACGAAGTGATTCTCAGTCGCAAGGCATCTAATAATAGTCGCCAATAGTACCGTATCTCATATTTTCCTCTAGGCTTTTGCTTATTTTCTAAATGGCAAGTCGGGATAGTAAACAGTATGACATATTTCAGCAAAATATTTAAAAGTTAAGATGGCTTATTTAACGTTAAGAACATTTAGAAAAGACACCTTCAAGGTGTCTTTTCCATTGATTAAGAGTTGAAAAAGTCCTTCATATAATTATTAACGACAACTACCTCGAAGCCCCCTGGAACGATTGCATGGGAATAAGAATATATTACCTGTAGAATATTGCAGGATTTTGGGAGTTTAGCACGAATAGTAATAGAATCATGGAAATTTATGCATAAAAAGCTAAATCCAAGCTTTATGTACTTGGAACGGGGGATTTCTTTTGGGGTGAATCACGTTGCTTGTTAACGTGTAGGGTTTACATCTTCGACCCGAATCCGTCAACTAACCTCGTAAGCTTATGAAAGGTGGACAATTTTTTGCTGAGCTCCTTACCTATGCGGATGTGGTTGGGAAGCACAACGTTGGCAGGTTTACTCTTAGTGAGTAGCCTTCCGGCATTAGCTTCAACACAAACTGCAGTCATACCCACTCCGGGAAAACCAATCCTCGTCGCTTCAACTCTTGTACCAACGGGAACCTATACTAAAGTCGTCCGTAAGCAATTAAAATGGGTAGTTAGCCCCGTAATCCAAAGTAAACCGGTCACAGTCCAATCCACGAAAACGACGGAGACAACGAAGACAACGAAGACTACGAAAGTCGAGCAGACGACGAAAACTACTACCAAACGTTCAAAGGTTGTTCAAGTCACAAAAGCGTCTGATCAACAGGTTTCTCGATCAAATAGTTCTGGGCTAGTAGATCATGCACTAAGTCTACTCGGTGTTCCATATGTCTTTGGAGGAACCAGCCGTAGTGGCTTTGATTGCTCGGGATATACACAATATGTCTTTAAAGCCTCTGGTATTTCGTTACCGAGAACTGCTGCTGAGCAATTTAACGTGGGATCCTCAGTAAGCAGAGGACAACTGCAATCGGGAGATTTGGTATTCTTTACGACTTATGCCTCGGGTGCGTCCCATGTCGGCATCTATATTGGCGGTGGGGAGTTTGTTTCTGCGTCCAATAGTGGTGTAAGTATTTCCAGCCTTGGGAGCGGCTATTATGCGAGTCGTTATCTTGGGGCACGTCGCGTGCGCTAGGGATTCTTTACTGTTTTAAGTAATTGTACTACCTTCTCCACACCCCCCTCTTAGGAGGGGTTTTTTTTGCAATAAAATGAGCCACTATTATTGCAAAAAAAATAATGAATAATTTGTAAAAGTGTATAAAATTGGGCAGGAATTTGCGAATAGAAGAGAGAATTGTTGAAAAAGTAAGGAGGGTCTCAAATGGCCATAGTTATTGTGGACGATACGATGTTTAGTTTAGAAGTGATTAAATCTTTTCTGATGTCTGCGGGTTATTTAGACGTTATCCCCGTCCGGTCAGCGGCGGAACTATATCAGTTAGTTGATGGGTATTCAGAGCGAGGGATAGTCGAAATTGATTTAATTTTAATGGATATTGTTATGCCAGAGGTTGATGGGATCGAGGCATGCCGGAATGTGAAAAAGAGAGAATGGCTGGTAGATGTACCAGTCATAATGGTGACCGCTACAACGGAAAAAGAGGATCTCCAGCTGGCTTTTTCTGCGGGGGCTATGGACTATATTAAGAAACCACTGGATAGGGTGGAGTTATTAGCGCGGGTGCGGTCAGCATTGAGCTTGAAACATGAGACGTTCCGTCGAAGAGCCCGGGAAACGGAACTGCTAGAGGTGACGCGCCAATTGAAAGCGGCGAATGAGCGGTTGCAGAACCTTTCTTTTTTAGATGGGCTGACGGGAATAGCCAATCGTCGGCATTTTGATCAGGGCTTGTTGCAAGAGAGTCGGCGGGCTAAGCGGGACAATACGCCGCTTTCTTTGATTATGCTCGACATCGACTACTTTAAAGCATTTAATGATACATACGGCCACCTTAAAGGGGATGACTGTCTTAAGACGGTAGCATCGACACTTAAACAAACCTTGAAGCGTCCCGGGGATTTTCCGGCGCGTTATGGAGGGGAAGAGTTTGCCGTGGTTCTGCCTAACACGGACGATATTGGGGCTGCTATTATTGCCGAAGAAATGCGGCTCAGTATTGAGAGGGCCAACATTACACATATTAATTCTCTCTGTTCGGATCATCTCACCGTGAGCCTCGGGGCCGTAACTAGATTCCCGGGACAAGCTGATACACCCAATGATTTGATTTTGGCAGCTGACCGGGCTCTTTACCGTTCAAAACATGAAGGTCGTAATCGGGTTAGTGTGGAACGCCTCAAACAGGAATTAATCTCTTGAAGTTGAAGGTAAGGAAACTCTCACTCTCGCTGGGATGCATTAAGTAGCCCAGTATTTTTCTGTCTCTGGGGTCTAAATTAGGGTCTAAAGATATTACGACGAAACTTTATGTGCGTTTATTTATTGGAGGGATTATAATAGATGAATGACATAGGAGGTTAATATGAACTATATTGTCTTTGATCTAGAATTTAATATGTTTTTTAAATTTAAAGAAGGCGAATTTGCTAATCCGGATCTGAAGAACGAAATTATCCAGATCGGAGCAGTTAAATTAAATGAGGCACTAGAGACTGTCAGTAGCTTTGATTTATTAATTAAGCCTGTTCTTTATAAGAGAATGAATCCATATGTAAAGAGGAAAACGAATATACATACAAGTCATGTTACTCGAGGAACACCTTTTCTTGAAGCGATTACAAGATTTAAGGCATGGATCGGGGAGGATGCTATCTTATGTTCCTGGGGGCATGATGATATCTTAGCCTTAAGACAAAACTGCCTGTTTTTTGGCTTTAATGAGTTGTCCTTTGACAAGTTTATTAACATACAACAAGTTTATATGAATGTGGGCAACCTAACAAAACAACCGAGTTTAGAAGGTGCGGTGGAAAGTCTAGAGATTGAAAAATGCTCTCTCTTTCACGATGCCTTAAGTGATGCATCGTATACGGCGGATATATTCAAAAAGATCTATGATGTCTCATGTGAGGCAATTAATTGGGAAAAAGTACAAAAAGAGAATGAGATTAAAATAGACGAGCTAAAAACTATCATCGACAAAGTGAACATTCGGTGTCCGGAATGTAATAGGATTGTACAAAAGGACGGAGAAATAACAAAATCAAAAAAATACTTCGCTTTTGGTCACTGTACACAATGTAATATTCCGATAAGACAAGTCTCGAGAATTACCCAAAAAAAAGGTGATTATATCATCGTTACGAACAATAGCATTTATAAAATAGGGGAAGTATAACTTAAGTGGAAAAGGTTAAGGAGGGATAGTGATGAGTTCAAATCCTGAGATTTTCGATTTGCTCGATAAAGCGGCGGATCGCTTAGGGTGGGTCGTATGGTCATTGAATGAAGAAAAGAAAGATTCAACGATTTGTGAGAGAGCTCTCCAACTCCTCTGCAATGTGGTGACAAATCGAATGGAGGGTGACACAGTTATGACAAATATTGGATCATATGTGTTGCCTGTCGAACAGATTGTGCCTACACTGAAAGAGGCGTTAGTGTATCTTGAGCAAGCTATAGAGGGGATAAAAGAAAACGAGGGGGAAAACCCCGACTATGACCAGTGTATGTCAGCCATTCCGGATATCCGAGAATTTATCGAAATATGGGAAACGGGACCTATTAGTATAGAGCAGGAACTGGTAGCCATGACTAACGATCAGAAAAACAGTGTTTGAAACTGAAGAAAATCTAAAATGCCCTTGTCAAATCCACGTCATGTGTTTATACTGAACTTAGAAAAGTAAAGATTACAGGTGCCTCACTCAATGAGGAGAATAGGGAAGTCGGTGTAAATCCGGCGCGGTCCCGCCACTGTAAACGGGGAGCCAGAAGTATAACCACGGGGTAATTCCCGGAAGGTGCTTTAGACGCGTTGATCCGTAAGCCAGGAGACCTGCCTGTAATTAGCCAAGCCTACCTTGTCGACGAACCAAGGGTAGTGTGAATGAGATTATGGAAAAGTCTCTAGTCACTTTGTGATTAGGGACTTTTTTTATTGTTTTTTAGCACTACAGAGAAAGGAGATCATTCTTTTGACATTAATGGAAATGGCCCAAAAGGGTCAAGAAACTCCTTTGTTCACAGTGATTGCTCAAAATGAACGGATGGACGTTCAGCTCCTGATGGAACGCGTTGGGACCGGACGGATTGTTATTCCTTATAACAATCATCACAAGCCCCAAAAACCACAAGGGTTTGGGTTGGGCCTAAGTACTAAGGTCAGTGCCAGTATTGGCCTCGATGCAGATGAGGATCTTTTAACGGATGAACTATTTAAGGCGGATGAGGCCATGAGGGCTGGAACCCATGCCATCATGGATCTTAGTACAGCTGGTGATATGGACGAGGCTAGGCGTGCAATTATAAAAAGAGTACCGTTGCCCCTAGGTACTTTGCCAGTTTATCAGGCCTTTGCTGAAGCAGTACGTACTAAGGGTTCAGCCTTAGCGCTTGAGCCAGAAGACTTTTTCAAAGTAATGGAACGACAAGCTGCCGATGGTGTGGATTTTATGGCTTTGCATAGTGCCCTTCATTCAGGATTATTCAAAACCGCCCAAGACGATCAACGGGTGCTCAGTCTGGTGAGCCGAGGCGGGTCCTTGCTGATGGGCTGGATGCTTTATCATAACAAGGAAAACTTTCTGTTTACGATGTTCGATCGTATCTTGGAAATTGCTAAAAAATACGAAGTGACTTTAAGTTTAGCCGATGCTATGCGACCGGGAGCAGGTGCGGATTCACTATGCCGTTCGCAGGTCGAAGAGCTCGTTGTTTTGGGCCAACTAGTCAAGCGAAGCAGACAGGCTGGTGTCCAAATCATGATTAAGGGACCGGGACACACGCCGCCTGATCAGATTGCCACAACCGTTCAATTACAGAAACAAGTATGTGAAGGTGCTCCGTATTTTGTCTTCGGTCCGGTATCGACGGATGTCGCCCCAGGCTATGATGAAATTACGGCTGCGATCGGTGGGGCCATGGCCAGTGCTGCTGGTGCAGACATTCTCTGCTACGTCACACCGGCTGAACATATAGCTTATCCAAACGCGCAGGACGTTTACCGGGGCGTAGTGGCGTCACGAATTGCCGCTCATGTCGGTGATCTTGCCAAAGGGTACCCTGGAGCCTCAGATTGGGACCTTCAAATGAGTCAAGCACGACGAGTGCAGGATGTAGAGGCCCAGAAAGCGTTGGCTTTAGATCAAGACAGACTTGGAGATTTTCATGCAAGTGAAAAGCCCTTCTGCAAGAAATGTGAAAAGGGTTGCGCCATGGCTGTGGCGGGTGAGTTTTTTAAAGAACTTCCGTGGGAGTGCTAATATAATTAAGAATGGAGAGATTTAAATGACACAACTTATTAAAGCAAGACAAGGCATTATTACACCTGAGGTAGAAAGATTAGCTAAAGTAGAAGGATTAACCTCGGACGAGTTATGTGAGAAGGTAGCCAAAGGCCGTGTGGTGATTTTAAAGAACAATCAACGCAAAAACTCGGTCGCGATCGCTGTGGGAGAAGGACTTCGTACCAAAGTAAATGCTAACATCGGGACGTCACCAGATTGTGTAGACTTCTCAGATGAGCTTCATAAAATAGAGGTTGCCGTTGCGGCTGGCGCGGATGCTATTATGGAGTTGAGCATTGGCGGGGATGTTGATGCCTTCCACCGTCTGGTGCTCGATAAGTTCACTTTACCTATCGGTTCTGTCCCGACCTATCAAACAGGAATGGAAAGTATTGAAAAGCACGGCAGCGTTGTCGATATGACAGTTGAGGATATGTTTGAAATGATTGAACGTCAGGCCAAGCGTGGCATCGACTTTATGGCGATTCATTCTGCGTTAAACATGGGAATTATTGAACGCTTAAAAAACCAAGGACGAGTCATGGATATTGTGAGTCGCGGAGGGTCCTTTTTAACAGGCTGGATGTTCCACAATGAGCAAGACAATCCTCTCTATACTCAATTTGATCGTGTCCTTGAAATTTGTAAAAAATACGATGTCGTGCTGAGTATTGGAGATGCCATCCGACCTGGTTGTATCGAAGATTCGCTCGACCGAGCCCAAGTTCAAGGCTTAATTGTGGCTGGCGAATTGGTACAACGCTCCCTGGAGGCTGGTGTACAAGTCATGGTAGAGGGACCTGGTCACGTGCCGTTGGATCAAATCCCAGCAACGATCTTGCTTCAAAAACAATTGTGTCATCACGTTCCGTACTATATCCTCGGCAATTTGGCTACGGATATTGCAGCGGGTTATGACCATATTTCAGGAGCTATCGGGGCCACAACGGCTGCTATAGCAGGGGCAGACTTCATTTGCTATGTTACACCGGCCGAACATCTTAGGTTACCAACCGCAGAAGATGTGCATGCTGGAGTTATTGCGACCCGAATTGCCACGCATTGTGCAGATCTGGTGACGGGCGTGAAGGGCGCACGGGAATGGGATTTAGCCATGGGTCGTGCTCGTAAAGAATTAGATTGGGAAAAACAAATGGAATTGTCCATTGATCCTCCAACCGCTCGCCGGATTCGTGGAGAGCGTAACGAGGAGGGGGCCGAAGCCTGCTCAATGTGCGGTGGCTTCTGTGCCGTGAAATTAGTGGGTGAATATCTTGGGAAAACGGGCGGATCTTGCTAACTGTGGTCAAATGAGTCATCAGGTAACCCTTTAAACGAAGGAACTTAAAACGTCAGCTAGGTCAGGATACTACTAAGACAGTATAGGGCTGGGCTGGCGTTTTTTCTAGTGAACTCGTTCAGCTAAAGCTGAACATCGGAATTGATAAAGGCATTCAAGAAAACTACTCAGCATGCCTTAAGGAAACGGAGGGGGAAAAAGATGAAATTAACATTGACGGAAGCAATCAAAGGGATCCAACCTTCCAGTGAAGTGTGGCGGCAAAAGGCCAAAAAGCATCTCAATAACTTGGCCATTCCTCAGGGTAGCTTGGGGCAACTGCTAAGCCTCGCTGAACAGTTAGCGTCGATTAAAGAGACGCTAACTCCTTCAGTCCGACGCAAAACGGTGGTCACTATGGCTGGTGACCATGGGGTTGTCGCGGAAGGCGTGAGCGCTTTTCCGCAGGAGGTGACCCCTCAAATGATTGCCAATTTCGTGGCTGGAGGAGCGGCGATCAATGTGCTCGCCGAATTGGCAGGAGCTCAGGTGCTGGTCGTTGACATGGGAGTGGCCGCCGACCTGAGTGATTATGTTAAGGACGGGAGAATCCTGTCCCGAAAAGTGGGCCATGGCACCGAGAATATGAGCAAGGGACCCGCAATGACTCGCGAACAGGCTATCCAAGGACTTGAGGCCGGCATCAATCTTGCCGGTGACTTAGTACGTGAAGGGGTTGAAATTCTGGCTACCGGTGATATGGGTATCGGGAACACCACCTCAAGCAGCGCTATCTTGGCCGTTCTTTCGGGACTTCCCGTGCAGGAAGTAACGGGAAGGGGAACGGGAATCAATGACGCCGCCTTGGAGAATAAGGTGCGAGTCATTCAGCGGGCCTTGGACGTGAATAAGCCGGATGCCAAAGACCCTGTGGACGTGCTGGCCAAAGTGGGCGGCTTCGAAATCGCTGGAATCGCCGGGCTTATTTTGGGAGCGGCCTATTACAAGGTACCTGTGGTGGTGGACGGGTTTATTTCCAGCGCAGGGGCTCTGCTAGCCAAGAAGTTGGCACCGTACTCTCGGGACTATATGATCTCCGCCCACCAATCCATGGAAAACGGCCACAGATTCATGCTTAAAGAACTGGACCTTAATCCCATTTTAAATCTAGACTTGAGGTTGGGCGAAGGGTCGGGGGCTGTCCTAGCCATGAACGTGGTAGAAGCCTCTGCTCAGATCATCGCTAAAATGCTGACCTTTGAAGATGCCGGCGTTTCCCAAGATGCATCGAGGGTGAACAAATGATGTCTCTTTCACACTTATCCCAGCATTCAGGACCTCAGTATCTGGAAGACTTAGCAACGGGGTACTGGTTTTCAGAGGTGCTGTTTACGGCAGTCGAGTTGAATATCTTTACGCTGCTTGATCATGAAGGTAAGACGGCTGTCGAAATCGCCCGGGCCTTGGATATGCCTGCAACGGGTCTGGAGCGTTTTCTTGGGGCCCTTTGTGCTTTAGGCTTGGTGAGCCGTGATGCTGAACGCTACTTTAATACCAAACTAGCGAGTAACTATCTTGTCCCGGGCAAGAGTGATTATCAAGGGGATTCGATTCTCTGGCGTAAAGGTCTCAAGTTAGGGTGGCAGGACCTTGCTGGCTGTCTGAAGGCTGGTGGCAGAGTCATTTATCCCCCTGAGGACGAAAACCCAGAGCAGCTTGTTGGGCGAATTCGCAAGTATATCACGGCTATGGATAATGTTGCCAAAACTAAAGTGGCAGAGATTCTGCCCTTTTTCGAGGGCTTTGACCTGCAGGGGAAGATACTTGATGTTGGAACGGGTTCCGGTGCGATTGCTATCGGTTTTCTGGAACGTTTTCCAGCCTCAGCAGCGACACTGCTGGACCTTGGGCAAGTCTTGGATTATACCCGTGAGTTTATGGACAAGAAGGAATTAGTGAAACGGGTTACTTACATACCAACGAATATTTTGGAGCCCTGGAACGTTACTCAGGGCGGTTTTGAGGTTGTCATTCTTTCGAATATTATCCACGTTTATTCAGAAGAGGAGATTCCTCTGATCTTGGACCAAGCAGCGAACTGTCTCAAACCGGAAGGCTTCCTGATCATCCATGATTTCTTCCCCGAGCACTTCCCAGCTAAGGCTGCTCTGCTTGATTTAAATATGTATATTAATACCTACAATGGTAGGATTTTTCCCGGAACTTGGGTTAAAGAACAATTAGCTATGTCAAAACTGTACTCCACCGAGCTCATACCCTTAGAGAGCGACACCGCTCTGATCTTTGCGACCAAGGATGAAACGTTGTTGGCCAGTCTTCACTTGGATGTCAGAACTCGTCTGATCGCCAAGGTTAAAGCTATGGGATTCGGAGAGGTGCTCCCGATTGCCACGGAAACCATTCATGTCGTCGACTGGACGGATCTTCGCTGCCAATATGGCTGTGAGAGATACGGGGAAGGCCATTGCCCACCCAATAGTCCTACTCCCCAGAAAACGAGGGACGTTCTAAAAGACTTTTCACACGCTCTGATTTTGGAAGGGGAACCTCCAGGTAAACTGTTTCAGAGTCGGGTTTTGGCTGCCGAGAGAGAGGCTTTTTTGGCGGGCTTTCATAAAGCGTTTGCCTATTGGGCAGGTCCGTGCGCTCTTTGCGCTTCTTGTGCTTTAGGCACCACCGAAGGGGAATGCCGCAATACACGGGATGCTAGGCCCTCAATGGAGGGGGCAGGGATCGATGTTTATGAAACTGTTCGACGGGCGGGACTTAATCCGCGGATTTTGCGCGACAAGGGCGAGTTCGTCAGATATTTTGCCCTGTTGTTATTGGAGTGAGTTAACATGCGTGTTTTGATGATCCAAACTCCTTCAGCCGAAGGAATGTATCAAGAAAGGGTCTATCCGATTGGAATTGTCCTCCTGGCTAGTTGCCTTCAAGGTCACGGACATGAGGTGACTATCTTGGACATGAACCTGGAACTAGATTCCTTCGGAGCGCTGAAGGAGAAACTGTTGACGTTCCAACCTGAGGCCGTTGGTTTATCCCTGAGTAATATTGATCCAATGGGTACTGACACCAGCTCATTTATTTCTTCCTTTATCGTCACAGTTCATTTGATTGCCGCAGTTCTACCCCAAGCGTGGTTGATTGCAGGGGGAACCGGGTTTTCTCTTTTTCCACTTCGGTTGATGCAAGAGATTCCGGACTTAGATTACGGCATTATAGGAGAAGCAGAAGTTTCTTTTCCGGCTCTTCTTCGTACTATCGACAATCCAGCTCACTTGCCAGGGCTATGCTGGCGGGTGGGTATGAGGGTCAAAGTTACACCGCCGGCTACAACTTTTGACATGGTGAAGTATGTTCAGGTCGATAGGCGTTTACTGGATCTTGAGCTTTATAAGCGGATTAACCACTCCGTTCCTACGATCGGTATTGAAGCTAAACGGGGATGCGCGCTTTGCTGTGCGTATTGTGTCTATCCTCAACTTCAGGGCGCGAGATGGCGGTGTCGTCCGACCAAGGACGTTGTGGATGAAATAGAAATCTTGCACAAGGATTATGGCATCGAGAGGTTTCATTTTACAGACCCTGTTCTCAACGTTCCCCACGGTCATCTTGAAGGAATTTGTGAGGAAATTCTCCGTCGAAAGCTGAAGGTTCGTTGGGATGGATTCATGCGGGAGGACCATATTAATGAACATAATGCGGCGCTGTTTGAACGGGCTGGGTGTGAATGCTTTTCCTTTTCTCCGGACGGTTTGTGTCAGGATTCACTGGACGTGCTTTGTAAGAATCTAAGTGAGACTGAGATATTAAAAGCAGCCAGTATTGTCGCTCAAACAGAGGTGCCGAGCGTCTATCATTTTATGGTCAATGTGCCTGGGGAGACGAAAGAAACCTCCAAACAAGGAATGCGGTTTATCGAACAACTTTATGAATTGCATAGTCAGAAGAAGAACCTGGGAACCATCGTTTTAAATAATATTAGGATTTTACCTGGCACCAGGATCGAGCGGATGGCCAGGGCACAACGGATCATCAACGCAGAAACGGATTTGCTCTGTCCGACCTATTACAACCCGAGACCCTTTAATACCTTAAAATACAAACTGGAAACGCTACAACAGTGTAAAAACGTTTTTATGCGGCAGGAGGTAAAATGAAAATACTTCTATTGGAGCACCCACGAACTGTCAGCCCGGAGCGCTGTAACGACATAGCCAACACACCCCTTGCTTCATGCCTTCATTCTGGCTATGTTGCCGGCATGCTTATCAGTGAAAGTCATGAAGTCGAGATTATAGAAGGTTTTTTGGACGCACTCGACTACCAAGAAATTGAACGTAGGGTAAACGTGTTTAAACCTGATATCATAGGGGTCCATATGGTCTATCATTGGCACACGGACAGAGACTTGGCCGATTTTCTCCACAAGGTTAAAGTTGAGGAACTCTCCTCTTATATCACGGCTTATGGGTATTATCCAACGACGGACTTCGAAGACGTGTTACAGGACTTCCCGGATATTGATTCCGTGATCCTAGGCGAACCGGAACTGACCTTCGCTCAGGTGGCGGATGCTTTAATTAGTCAAGATAGTCTGGATAAATTTCCTGGTCTTGCCCAGAGGGATGACTCCGGAACGGTTGTTTCCCAGCGGCGTGAACTGATGGATAATCTGAACACGCTCCCGTTTCCAGTGCGAACGGAAGCGCTTTTCCGTTTGCCGGAAGTGAACCTGCTGGGGAGTAGAGGATGCTATGGTGGGTGTACCTTTTGCTACATCAACTCTTTTTATGGTAAGGGGTCGCTGTGGCGTGGACGAACTCCGGAAAATATTATAGCGGAAATCGATGAATTAATCGCTAAGCATAACATCAAGGAATTCTATTTTACCGATCCTAACTTTTTTGGTCCGGGTGAAAAAGGTCAGCAACGGGCCTTGCACTTGGCCACCCTTCTTAAATCTAGAAACATTCGGTTTGGTATCGAGGCTCGAGTGAATGACCTGCATGATGAAACCGTTGGTGCTTTAGTTGAAGCTGGCCTACACCATCTTCTCATAGGACTGGAGAGTGGTAGTGATAGTTCTTTGAAACGGATTAATAAGATGACAACGGTTGCCCAGAATGAGAAGGCGATCCGTATCCTTCGCAAACATGGGATAGAACCCAATGTCGGGTTCATCATGTTCGAACCGGACTCATCACTGGAGGATATCCGGGTCAACTTTGAATTTTTACGGCGTAATGACCTAGTGAAGAACCTGTCGATTACGGCTAATTTGCTCTATCATCACCTGATTGTTTTAAAAGGAACGAACGCGTACCGAGATCTTGCGGAGGCTGGTCGTCTGGAGGTTCAAGGTTCAACCTATGAAAGTATTGTGGCTCTTGCTGATCCTAAAGTAGCAACCTTAGCCATGATCATGAGGAGAGTTACGAACTTCCTCTTTGACCGTATGGCCGGGATTTGGGGTGGGAAGGTCAGGGGTCCTGAAAATGCTAAAGTAAGGTATGCCCAAATAAATGGTATGTTAGTTGAGATCTTTGAGAATACTTTAGTGACGTTGGAGGCTGGGGGTCAGTTTACTGAGGAACAGGTAGAGACTTTGATTAAGTCAACTGAAAAGGAGATAACTGATATTTTGGCATGATAAGCTACAGAATTATGATTTTCAGATAACGAACGTTATCAACCATGGCTGAAATATAACGAACGTATTAAAACCGAGGATCAAATTATTAGATTTCATAGAAGTGGGAATAATACAAATACTATAGAGTGGAAAACCGAAACCATTACCAATTTCTTGAATAATCGAACGTTTTTAATGGAATATATATTAATGTTCGACTTTCTCTTGACCTTCACAACGCCTTCTTGTAATATAAACTATATAAATAAATATCGAGTTCATATAATCGCGGAGATATGGTCCGCAAGTTTCTACCAGGCTGCCGTAAATGGCTTGACTATGAGCGAAAGTGTACCTAGGGCAACGGCTTGTCCGAGTGGTACAGGTTTGATTGAGAAATCAAATTACACCGAAGGGATAAAAGCCCAGGCGGGTAGGTTTCACTCTGTATAGAGGGTGAAATCTGCCCAGACCTGGGTTTTTGATTTAATAACCATAAGAAAGGAGGGGCAAACATGAGCCAAATCGGAGTCATTATGGGAAGCGATTCAGATATTAAGATCATGGAGGAAGCCCTAAAAGTTCTCCGTCAATTTGATGTTCCATTCGACGTTATCATATCTTCTGCCCATAGGACATTAGAAAGAACTGTAGATTGGGTGAAAGGTTTTGAAACCCAAGGAGGAAAACTCATTATTGCGGCGGCAGGTTTAGCTGCCCACTTGCCTGGGGTTGTAGCAGGGGCAACGACGTTGCCGGTCATCGGAGTGCCACTGAGTAGCGGGGCCTTGGAAGGAATCGACGCACTCTACTCCATTGTGCAAATGCCCCCAGGAGTACCGGTAGCGACCGTCGGCATTGGCGCTGCACGGAATGCGGCATTACTTGCTATACAGATCCTGGCGATCCAAGATGTTGAACTAAGTGTTAAGGTGAAAAACTTTCGCGCCCAGATGTTAAAGGATATCGAAGCGAAGGATGAAGCATTGCAATTACGGTTAAGTAAAGAAATTTAAAAGGGGACTCAAGCATGATTGAACGATATACGCTACCTGAAATGGGAGGAATTTGGACAGACGAGCATCGCCTCTCACTATGGTTAAAGATAGAGATAGCTGCTTGTGAAGGGTGGGCCAAACTAGGAAAGGTTCCGAAGGAGGCCGTTGAGGTCATTCGAGCGAAGGCTGCTTTTTCATGGGAAAGGGTACAAGCTCTGGAAGAAGTGACCCAACATGATGTGTTGGCTTTCCTGACCAATGTAGCTGAAAATGTGGGAGATGAAGCAAAATATATACATCTAGGCCTTACGTCTTCAGATGTATTGGATACGGCTTTGTCTCTGCAATTAGTTGAAGCTTCCGATATTTTGCTGACGAAGATGGACGCTTTGGAAGTTGTCCTGCGCCGAAGAGCCTTAGAACATCGTGACACACTTATGATGGGGCGAACGCATGGGATCCACGCGGAACCAATTACTTTAGGGTTGAAGTTTGCTTTATGGTATGACGAAATTAGACGCCAGAAGAGGCGCTTAGCCTTTGCCCGTGAGGAGATACGGGTGGGAAAAATATCCGGTGCAGTAGGGACGTTCGCCAATGTTGATCCTCAAGTAGAAGCGCATGTTTGTCAAGTCTTGAACTTGGAACCAGCTCTCATATCGACTCAGATACTTCAACGCGATCGGCATGCCTGCTATATGACGACACTCGCGGGGATCGCCAGTTCACTCGATAAAATGGCGATTGAGCTTCGCAACTTACAGAGAACCGACGTTCATGAAGTAGAAGAAGCCTTTGGAAAAGGGCAAAAGGGATCCTCCGCGATGCCCCACAAAAAGAATCCCATTACGCCGGAACGCATTTGCGGCATGGCCCGAGTTGTGCGCGCGAATGCCCAAGTCGCTTTGGAAAACGTCGCCTTATGGCATGAGCGGGATATCTCTCACTCTTCAGCAGAACGAATGATTTTACCAGACAGCACCATTGCTTTAGACTACATGCTTCATAAGATGACACAGCTTATGGACCGCCTGCAGGTTTTTCCGGAACAAATGATGGTTAATATTGATAAGGGATTTGGTTTAATTTTCTCCCAACGTGTGATGCTTACCCTGGTCGAGAAGGGCCTCAGCCGAGAAGCAGCGTATGCTTTGGTTCAACGCAACGCTATGGAAGCCTGGAATACCAAAGAACAATTTCAAAGCCTGATCACCCGAGATCCGGAGGTTCGGAATTACTTAGACGAAGAAGAAATTGCAGCCTTGTTTGATTATGAGTACCATACCAAGCATGTTGTGGACATCTTTAAGCGTTTAGGCCTTGAGTGAACTCGTTCAGCTAAAGCTGTACATCGGGGCTTCGGTGGGGGAGTCTACCTCCTTCGCCACCAAGTGTTCCTTTTGAGAAAGGCGGCTCGGCGATACTCTCCACTGGAGACTATCGTCACCGAAGCGGAAATCGGAACACCCACTTGAAGAAGTGGGTGTCTCGGAAGTGATAAACTCACGATTCGATCGAAAGGGGAAGATTTATGAAAAAGTTGGAATTAAAATATGAGGGCAAAGCAAAGAGAGTCTATGCTACAGACGAAAGCGACTATTTATGGGTGGAATACAAGGATGATGCGACTGCTTTAAATGGCAAGAAAAAAGGGACGATAAAAGATAAGGGTGAGATCAATAACGAGATATCGGCTCTCTTCTTTCAAGCCATAGAAAAAGCGGGCATACTAACTCACTATGTTCGTCTTTTAAGTAATCGAGATATGCTCGTTCGCTCTCTAGAAATGATCCCACTTGAAGTTGTGGTACGCAACGTTGTGACGGGTAGCTTAGGCAAACGTCTTGCCGTGCCCGAAGGCTTTGTTCTTTCCCAACCAGTCGTGGAATTGTATTATAAAGATGATGAACTTGGAGACCCTATGGTCAATGAGACCCACATCGCGGCGATGGAATGGGCAAGTGCTGCCGATACTAAAGAAATTCAGGCTTCAGGCTTGAAAATTAATAAAATATTGCAGGACATCTTGGTCAAAGCGGGGATCGAGCTGATTGACTTTAAGTTAGAGTTTGGTATTGCGGATGGAAAAGTCTACCTAGGCGATGAAATATCCCCGGATACTTGCCGCTATTGGGATATAAAAACTAGGGAAAAGCTGGACAAGGACCGTTTTCGGCAGGATCTTGGACGACTCGAAGAGACATATCAAGAAGTCGCTCGTCGGGTCAAAGAGGTCTTAGCACCTGCTTAGAGTGGTAGTTATAACACTTAAGAAGAATGCTGAGGTTTGAAGTGACGATTTCAGAGTGTCAGGATGGGATAGGGGGGCCAGATGTGTTTGAATTTGGAGAGGACAAGCTGAAAGATGAATGTGGTGTCTTTGGGATTTATGCTCCCGACCAGGAGGTAGCCCGTTTAACCTATTACGGGCTCTACGCTCTGCAGCACAGAGGACAAGAAAGTGCCGGAATCGCGGTTTCGGATGGAAATAACATTGTTTTGCATAAGGGAATGGGCTTGGTGTCGGAAGTGTTTTCTGACTGTATTGTGGAAAGCTTAAAAGGGAAAATGGCTATCGGGCATGTCCGGTACTCCACCACGGGTTCTAGTCTACTTGCGAATGCCCAGCCCCTGGTGGTACACTACCAAAAAGGCATGATGGCCTTGGCTCATAATGGGAATTTAACAAATGCTGCGGAACTTCGTGAAGAACTGGGGAAAAACGGAGCCGTTTTCCAAACGACGGTTGATAGCGAAGTGATTATCAACCTCATTACTCGTTATCGTCGGGAGTCCTTGGAAGATGCGCTCGTCAAGACCATGATGGATCTTCGGGGAGCGTATGCTCTTGTGATCTTGGCGGAGGACAAGCTTTTTGGACTGAGAGATCCGCACGGTGTTCGTCCCTTATGTATCGGACGGATGGCAGACCGGTATTGTTTAGCCTCAGAAAGTTGTGCCTTAGATACCATCGGCGCAGAATTTGTAAGGGATGTGGAACCTGGCGAAATTGTCGTGATCGATGAAGATGGACTCCACTCACGTCAAGGGCTTTCCCAAAAGAAGCGCACATCTTGTGCCTTTGAATATATCTATTTTGCCCGACCGGATAGTACCATAGATCAGTTGAACGTATCCGAGAGCCGCCGGCGGATGGGTATCGAACTGGCCCATGAATGCCCGATTGAGGCGGATATTGTAATCGCAGTTCCAGACTCCGGAACTGCTTCGGCTTTAGGGTATGCCACAGAACTAGGACTTCCCTTTGGCGAAGGACTTACCAAAAATCGTTATGTCGGTCGAACTTTTATTCAACCGACTCAGGCAATGAGAGAAGTGGGCGTTCGTCTAAAGCTTAATGCTAATGCGAGCGTTCTGAAAGATAAACGCGTCGTAATGATTGATGATTCGATCGTTCGAGGAACCACTAGTTCCAAGCTGGTGGATATGGTGAGAAAAGCAGGAGCTAAAGAAGTACATTTCTTGATCAGCTCTCCTCCGGTAGCCTACCCGTGCTACTATGGGATTGACACGGCAGAAAGGGAAAAGCTGATTGCCAATCAACTCGACGTTGAGGGGATACGAAAGTTTGTAGGAGCCGATTCATTGCACTATATATCAGAAGAAGGCTTACTACGGGCGCTGGGCACGAATGCTGTTTGTTTGGCTTGTTTTAACGGAGCGTATCCTATCTCAGTATCCAGTTTAAACCGAGGTAAAAACAATTTTGAACTGCAGAATTCTTGTCGATAGGGAAATTAGTAAGGAGGAATAAACGTTGGGATATTCATACCGAGACGCGGGCGTCGACATTCAAGCAGGGGATGAAGTAGTGGAACGTATCAAACCGGCGGTAGCACGGACGTTTCGACCGGAAGTCATCGGAGGGCTTGGAGGGTTCGGCGGACTATTCAAACTGGATATCACGAAATATCCCGACCCAGTCCTTGTTTCTGGAACGGATGGTGTGGGAACCAAGCTGCGCCTCGCTTTTCAAATGAATCGGCATGATACTATTGGACAAGATGCAGTGGCGATGTGTGTGAATGATATCTTGGTTCAAGGGGCAGAACCTTTGTTTTTTCTCGATTATCTGGCGGTTGGAAAAGTTGATCCTGAGCGGGTTGCCGAGGTTGTGACAGGGGTCGCTCGAGCGTGCGAATTGTCAGGCTGCGCCCTGATTGGTGGAGAAACGGCAGAAATGCCTGGTTTTTATGCCGAGGACGAATATGATATCGCAGGGTTCTCAGTGGGCGTCGTGAATCGAGATCAGCTGATTGATGGATCGAAAATCCAAGCGGGGGATGTACTTATTGGTTTGGCTTCCACCGGACTTCATAGCAATGGGTTTTCGTTAGCTCGAAAAGTATTTGAAAACTATCCCTTAGATGAGGTGTTTCCAGAGTTAGGTGAGGCGCTCGGGGAAGCCTTGCTTCGTCCGACCCGGATTTATGTTCCTTCGATTTTACCGCTCCTTCCTGCGAAACAAATCATTGGTATGGCTCATATTACGGGGGGCGGTTTAACGGGTAACGTCCCGAGAATCTTGCCACCGGGGTTGGGAGTCCAAATAGATAAGTCGACCTGGGAACGACCTCCAATTTTCACGTTGCTGCAACGTCTTGGAGACGTGGACTGGCCAGAAATGTATAAGACCTTCAATATGGGAGTCGGCTTTGTCCTCGTTGTCCGACCGGAAGATGAGGCTTCGGTGCGTCAAAAGTTGGGTGAGTTGGGTGAGACAAGCTTTGTCATGGGCAGTGTTGTACCCGGAGAAGGTGTGTCATATTGAGGACAGCGATACTGGCTTCGGGTCGGGGGAGCAATCTCCAAGCCTTAATTGAGGTCTGCAAAACGGGGAACCTCCCTATCGAGATTGTGGCAGTGGGGTCTGATCAAGTGGGAGCCGGAGCACTCAAACGAGCCGAAGAGGCAGGAATACCTACTCGTGTTTTTGACGTTGGAGATTACCCTCATCGGCAAGCTCAGGAGGAGGATCTCCTGATATGGATGCGAGAAAATCGGGTAGAACTTTTGCTCCTGGCGGGGTATATGCGGGTGTTAGGCCCACAGTTTATTCGTCAGGCCAATTTTCCAGTCATGAATATCCATCCCTCGTTGCTTCCATCCTTCCCGGGGCTCCACGCTCAGAGGCAGGCCCTTGATTACGGGGTTAAGGTCAGTGGATGTACGGTACATATAGTCGATGAAGGTTTGGACAGTGGACCGATTGTGTTACAGGAAGCAGTCCCTGTGTTGCCGGGGGATACGGAAGAAAGCTTGGCACAGAGAATCTTAGAGGTGGAACATCGCCTTTATCCGGAGGCTGTCCGTTTGATGGTCTTAGGGAAAGTAAAGCGAACAGAACGTCCGGTTCGAATTTTGCAGCAGGAGGGGTTAGGGTGAAGCGACGAGCTATAATAAGTGTTTCAGATAAGACAGGAATTGTTGATTTTGCGCGTGAACTCGTGGAATTAGGCTTTGAATTGATTTCGACTGGGGGAACTTACAAAGCCTTGGACGAAGCCAATGTCCCGGCCAAGTATGTTAGTGAGGTCACGGGATTCCCGGAAGTTTTGGATGGCAGGGTGAAGACGCTTCACCCCTTAATACATGGCGGAATTTTAGCGCGGGATAGTGCTCAACATCGGGAACAAATGGAGCAAAATGGGATTGGTTATATCGACCTGGTTGTGGTCAATCTTTATCCGTTTCGGGAGACGATTGCTAAACCAGGGGTCAGTTTTGAAGAAGCGATTGAGAACATCGACGTTGGCGGACCGACGATGGTTCGCGCCGCAGCCAAAAATCACGGACGGGTGACTGTTTTGGTCAATCCGGCGTCCTATGGAGCGGTTTTGAGCGTGCTGCGTGAAGAGGGAACTGTCTCGGCGGGCATGCGTAAGCGACTAGCTGCTGAAGCGTTTGCCCACACGGCAGAGTATGACCGCCTGATTGCCGGGTACTTAGAACGCCAGCTTGAACCGATTGGCGGTTTTCCAGTCACGCTTCGCTTAACGGCTCAGAAAGTTCAAGAGTTGCGTTATGGAGAGAACCCACAGCAAAAGGCCGCCTTTTATATTAACTCGGAAGCTGGGGAGGGAACCCTAGCTAATGGGAAACAACTCCAAGGGAAAGAACTTTCTTACAATAATTGGGTAGATATGGATGCTGCTTGGAAGATCGTGCGCGAATTCGAGCCGTGTGCGGCGTCGATCATCAAGCACACGAATCCGTGTGGAGTCGCTTTGGGCAAGACGCCTCTCGAGGTTTATGAGACCGCTCTGGCGGCTGATCCTGTTTCCGCCTTCGGCGGTATTATCGCCTTTAACCGGGTGGTTGACACGCCATGTGCTGAAGCACTTAAAGAGCATTTCTATGAAGTCATTGTAGCCCCTGAATTTAGTCCTGAAGCTCGGGAGATTCTGAGCGCGAAAGTAAATCTTCGGCTCTTTGTGGTTGGAAGAGGAGACTCCGGAAAGGCCCTTACAGGCTGGGCCTTAAAAAGTATCAACGGGGGATATCTCGTCCAAGAGGTTGATCAAGGAACAACGTCTGTGAGCGAATGGGATGTTGTCACGGATCAATCGCCCACGAAGGAAGATCTTGAAGCGCTTGATTTTGCTTGGCGGGTTGTGAAGCATGTGAAGTCGAACGCTATCGTGGTTACCGATCATAAACAAACCCTGGGGGTAGGGGCCGGACAAATGAATCGGGTAGGTTCGGTCAAGATTGCCCTTGAACAAGCCGGAGATAAAGTGAAAGGGGCTTACTTGGCCTCCGACGCCTTCTTTCCTTTCCCAGACTCTATCGAAGCGGCCGCCAAGGCCGGGATCCGGGCGATCGTTCAACCAGGAGGATCTATTCACGATCCAGCAGTCATCGAGGCGGCCAATCGCTTGAATATGATTATGGTCTTTACGCATCGGCGGCATTTTCAGCATTAATTAAGAAAAGGGAGTTAAACTTATGAAGGAGACGAGGGCAGTGAGTAACCTTCGAGTATTATTAGTAGGCAACGGAGGGCGGGAACATGCTCTGGCTTGGAAACTGGCGCAAAGCCCAGAACTCGAACGTCTCTTTGTTGCACCTGGGAATGCAGGGACGGTGTTATGGAATGTGGCTATACCGGCTCAGGACATTTCTGCGTTAGTGGAATTTGCACTCAAGGAGAAGATCGATTTAACGGTCGTTGGGCCGGAAGACCCCTTGAGTTCAGGGATAGTGGATGCCTTTCAAAAGGCGGGCTTGCGAATTTTCGGACCGACTCAGGCAGCAGCTCAGCTGGAGGGAAGTAAATCATTCGCTAAAACTATTATGGAAAGCGCGAACATCCCGACAGCGAAGTGGGCAATGTTCGAAGATTCAGTGCAAGCGAAGGACTATGTAAGAACGATCGGAGCCCCTTGTGTTTTGAAAGCCGATGGCTTAGCTGCGGGTAAGGGCGTCATTGTAGCGATGGATTTAGCAACGGCACTTCAGGCTGTCGATGAAATCATGGATGGTGGATTTGGGACAGCTGGGAAAAAGCTGGTCGTTGAAGAATTCTTAGTAGGACAAGAGGTAAGTTTGCTATGTTTTTGCGACGGTGTAGCGGCACGACCTATGGTGCCTGTTCAGGATCACAAACGAGCTTTAGAGGGTGATCTTGGACCGAATACTGGGGGAATGGGAACCTATAGCCCTCCGACGGTTTGGACATCTGAGATTGAAACGGAAGTAATGCGCGACCTTGTTTTTCCGACATTGCGTGTTATGAGTAAACGAGGGACCCCGTTTCAAGGGGTGCTTTTCCTAGGGCTGATGCTAACGGAACAGGGTCCGAAACTATTGGAATACAATGTTCGCTTTGGGGATCCGGAAACGCAAGTCGTGATGAAACGGCTGAAATCCGATCTCTTGCCTATTCTCTGGGCCTGCACCGAGGGTCGCGTGTCTGAGGTCAAACCGGAGTGGAAGGAAGAGGTTGCAGTTTGTGTTGTGATGGCATCACCGGGTTATCCTTCGGCCTACGCCAAGGGGATCCCAATCCACTTGCCTGAGCTTAAGGATCAGGAGGCGGTCATCTTCCATGCAGGAACAGGAATCAGCGAGGGACAACTACTGAGTACCGGTGGCCGCGTGTTAGGAATTACTGCTGAAGGAAAAACACTTCAACTAGCGAGGGAAAAGGCATACGCTCTAGTAGAGAAAATAGATTTTCCAAAGGCCCATTATCGTCGCGATATTGGGGTTAAGGGGCTTTAACAGTAAGACACCTGGATCGTAATTTTAAGAGACTTCCGATGAATTCGTTGAATTCATCGGAAGTCTCTTTTTTGTCTTAATTTAAACACTTTTATTTAAGAGCAAACTCGTCTCAGGCAGTGCTTGTATCATATGATGCAGCGCAGAGGTTTTCATTGATATATACGTGTGAACTATTAAACTTGAGCTTAGGAAATATATTTTAAGGTTTAAGGCAGAAATAAATCGAAATCATAGATGAGATACATGATAAGTTTAATATGCCTGTATATTGTATCGAAGATATTACAAAATATTATCACGGAAAAAAGTATAATTAACCATATTATAGTCTTGCTTTATAAGAGTTTTAAAATTTTTTTTAATTAAATATTAATCTTCACAAAATGATCACAAATTATTCATGAATTAATCACAAGACTATTAGTGAGGGTGTTATTTCTGTGGCGGGTTGTACATAATGGCAAAATAAAATCAATCTTATTAATATTTTCACAACTTTTATAGTCTACTTGTTGGATTATTGGGGAGAGGGTGAGGAAGATAGCCCATCTTTAAGAGAAAAGTGAATTGAGTTGAGAGGAGAAATGCGTGATATGAAAAGAATCAAGAAAGCAATAGCATCATCAGCTCTTGCTGGTATGGTACTCACTTTGATCCCATTGAATGTCCTTGCAGCGGGTGCAGTTCCAACTCGTCTAAGTGGAAATACTGCCGCGCAGACTTCGGTACAAATTGCTGAACAAACAGGCTGGACGGGTACAGCAATTCTCGCATCATCAACGTCTTATGGCATGGTTGATGCCCTAACAGCAGGCCCACTTTCTACCTTCCTTAAAGCACCGATCCTTTTGACTGAGGCCGGAAATGTCCTGAATCCGGATACTCAAGCGGAACTCATCAAACTCAAGGTAACGACGCTTTTTGTGACCAGTGGAACTGGTGTTATTAGTCAAGCGGTGCTTGATCAGTTAAAGAGCATGGGTATTACAGTTGTTCCACTTGGAGGAGTCGACCGATTTGCGACAGCTGCGAATATTGCAAATAAAATGGTTTTATATGGAGCCAAAGTAAGCAAAGTGGCTGTTGCCTATGGATGGAAAAATCAAGATGCGCTTTCCATCGCCTCAATTGCCTCAGCTCAATCTGAACCAATCCTCTTAACTGAAAAAGATTCGATTCCCGCAAGTGTTAAAGAATTTCTGACGACAAACCCGAGTGTAAAGGTGACGGACTTGATTGGTGGGACAGGAGTAATCAGTGACAGTGTCAAAGCGCAGCTTCCAAGCGCTACTCGTTATTTCGGAAACTCGGCATACGACACAAATCTTGAAGTACTTAAAGCATTTGATAGCGTTCTGAAGTACGACAATGTCTTTATAGCCAACGGTGAAACTGCCATCGACGCCTTGGCGGGTGCACCTCTTGCTGCAAAATATAACGCCGGCATTGTTCTCACTAAAGGAGTTGCCAATGCAGGCACAGCCTATGTGAGCTCTAAACTTTCTTCCAGCAGTGTCGTTACAGCCTTAGGTGGTACTGCGGTCGTTCCTGAGGCTGTTCGCACAGGTATAGCCAATGCAACTCCTATCGGCGGCGGCGGTTCCTTCGGTGGAGGCTTCTTCGGTGGTATTCTTTTCGGTGGTGGTGTCATCGGTGGTGGTATTGTTGCAGTCGATAAAACTCAGTTATCATCTGCGATTAGCGCAGCCAATAGCTTGCTAGCCAGTAAAACAGTAGGAACTGCAGTAGGGAACATCTCGCCAGTAAGCAAGACTTTTCAAGCAGCAATTGACGCTGCAACAACTGTAAATGCTGGCGCTAACGTTTCACAGGCGCAAGTTGATGGACAAATTGTAGCATTGGCGACGGCAAGCAACAATTTATATGCAGCAGTGCTAGGAGCCGGGGCGGCAATCACTGGCTTAAATGGGACTATACAGCTAGGAGAAACAACCTCCTCAGCAATAACCGCAGCAACAACTGAAGCCGGCGCAGGTACTTGGATATCGAGCATACCAGAAGTGGCAACAGTTGATGCAAGCACAGGAGTTATTACTGTAAAAGCTGCAGGAATTACCACGATTTCTTACACAACTTCGACCAGTGGCCATGTCAATTCACAAGTAATCACAATTTATGCAGCTGCAACGGTAACGAATCTGACAATCGGTGTAGTACAACTCGGTGTAGTTGCCGTATCACCAACTGGTTACGCTGTGCCAGGTACGGGACAAACAATTGCATGGACCTCCAGTAATCCTGTTAATGCGACTGTTAATGCAACTACGGGAGTCATCACCCCAGAGGCCCAAGGTGATACAACAATCAGCTACGCTGTCATAGAGACTGCAACTGGTAGGGTCGTTGCGAGAGGTAGCTTGCCGATCACTGTTCAAGCAGCCCGAGTACTAGGGGAAGCGGTGACTGGCTTAACTAGCGCACTACAACTAGGCGAAGCCATCACAGCCACCGCAGAGTCGGTGGAGCCAGGGGCAGGCACCTGGACATCAAGTACACCAGCAGTGGCGACAGTTAATGGAAATACAGGTGCAGTAACTGCGTTAACACCAGGAACAACCACGATTGCTTATACGACTTCAACCAGTGGTAATGTAAATGCTCAGGCAATCACAGTCTATACCGCTGCAACAGCAGGGAACCTGACCATCGGAGCAGTACAAGTTGGTGCAGGCAACGTCATGCCGACAGGCTATACTGCACCAAGTACAGGACAAATGATTGCCTGGACCTCCAGTGCTCTATTCAATGCGACAATCGATGGAACCGGACTCATCACTCCACTGGCACCAGGTAATACAACAATCAGCTACGCTGTAGTAGAAACAGCAACAACAAGGGTCGTTGCAAGAGGTAGCTCCCAGGTCGCTGTACAAGCATCCACAGCAGGTGTAACTCTCAACAAAACAAGCACGACGATGTTAGTTGGTACAAATGAGACCTTAGTTGCAACCCTACAAGGAATCAATGCAGCGGTTACTTGGACTTCGGACAACCCTGCGGTCGCGACGGTCGATAGCACTGGCAAAGTAGTGTGCGTTGGCTTGGGAATCCCAGCAAAAATAACTGCTACCACAGTCGTTGGTAATTTGACAGCCACTTGTGAAGTAACACCATATACAGCAGTAATGGCTATAGATGCATTCAATGCGGCAGATTACGCTCTGATGTCTATATGGATCACCTCATATGCACCCGCGATAGGATTAAACTTAACTGCATATAACGCTTTATCGACTGCTGGTCAGAGTGTTGTTCTATCAGCATTGACTTTGTCATACGGTTTGACAACGAAAGCACAAGTGCAAGCAGCTATTGATTCAGCCATACTTGCTTGGCATGAGCCACCTGCACCTGCTGTAACAAGAAATGACACAGCTAATACAGTCAGCGGTATGGGAGTCGGAATGGAATATAGCCTGGACGCTGGTCCGTATGTGGTTTATGATTCAGCCACATTTGTTAATAGTTTCCCAGGTGATCACACATTGCTGGTGAGAGTGGCAGATAATGGGATTAACCCGGCCAGTGCCGATACTGAATTGACCTTTACGACTCCTTAGTACTAGCGTCCCGAGTCATTGGATCAAGGGCATTAATGCCTTAATGAGCTAATGGAACATTAGTTAACATACAGGCTATTATCGTAAGAAATGAGGTGCTATATGAAACGACGTATCAATAGACTCAAAGGTAACCGGACCAAATTCCTAAGTGGACTGATCTCCGTATTAGTAACTGTATCCATGATACCTGTAGGACCCGTCAGCATAAATGCGGCAACAATGCCTATGGGCGCAATGTTAATGCCGGGTGCTACTCCAGATTACTGGGGTAATGTGCCAAACTATGCCAATAGTCCACTTCCTGACCTTGATGCATTAGGTAATGTAGTTCCTGGAACTGGCATACGTAAATTCGTTGACACACTGCCAGGCTTAGGGGCTACTAAAGCAAATGATCTTGGGCAGTATATGCCTGTAGCTGTTCCTGATACGACCACATATCCTGGAGACGATTATTACGAAATTGAGCTTAGGCAGTATACAGAGCAGCTGCATAAGGACTTACCAGCCACTACGTTGAGAGGGTATGTTCAGGTTAATACTACTGACCTTACTGTGAGCAAGCCTAACTATTTAGGACCGATGATTGTAGCTAAGAAGGATCGCCCAGTTCGCGTTAAGTTCACTAATAAACTAGCCACGGGCAGCGGCGGAGATCTCTTCTTACCAGTAGATACTACTCTCATGGGTGCAGGAATGGGTCCTAATATGGGCACGGAGAATTATACTCAGAACCGAGCCACGTTGCACCTTCATGGTGGCGTAACTCCCTGGATTAGTGATGGCACACCAAACCAATGGATCACTCCAGCGGGAGAAACAACATCGTATCCTAAAGGCGTAAGTGTCCATAATGTACCGGACATGCCGGATCCAGGTCCGGGTTCAGAAACGTTTTTCTACACAAATCAAGAGAGTGCCCGACTCATGTTTTATCATGACCATTCTTATGGGATAACTCGATTGAATATATATGCCGGTGAAGCTGCTGGCTATCTTCTTAGAGACAAGGTAGAACAAGATTTAATAACCGCAGGAGCGATTCCTTCCGATGAGATTCCCTTAATTATACAGGATAGGACGTTTGTTCCTCAGGATGCTCAATTGGCTGCAGAAGACCCTACTTGGGACAAGGCCAAATGGGGAGGGTATGGAAATGTTTGGTTTCCTCATGTATACATGACAAATCAAAATCCGACCGATCCTTCCGGTGCAAACGCAATGGGCAGATGGGATTACGGTCCTTGGTTCTGGCCTCCGTATACGGGTTTAAAACATGGAGCAGTTCCCAATCCTTTATTTGGTGTGGCAGGTCAACCACCAGAAAATCCTGGAGTCCCAAATATATCAACTGTTCCAGAAGCCTTTATGGATACACCGATAGTCAATGGAACGGCCTATCCATCGTTAGATGTTCAGGCTAAGCCTTATCGCTTCAGAATATTGAATGCTAGCAATGACCGTTTCTGGAATTTGCAGCTTTACCAAGCTAAATCTAGTAACCCAATGTGGGATGCAGCCGGATCATTGCTTGATGCAAATGCTGGTGAAGTATCGATGGTTCCTGCTGTTGCTACGGCAGCTGTTCCTGCTACGGCTACTACTCCTGCTATACCGGCATTTCCAGCTACTTGGCCAACAGATGGGAGAGCTGGAGGTGTACCGGATCCAGCAACCGCTGGTCCAAACATGATACAGATTGGTACAGAAAGCGGATTTCTACCAGCGCCAGTAGAACTCGTAAATCAACCGATAGATTATAACTACAATCGTAGAGATATTGTCGTCTTAAATGTTGCCAGCAAGACTCTCTTTATGGGCCCAGCAGAGCGTGCAGACGTTGTAATTGACTTCTCGAAGTATGCGGGAAAAACACTTATTTTGTACAATGACTCTCCTGCACCAGTACCAGCGTTTGATCCCCGATATGATTATTACACAGGGGACCCTGACCAGACTGCCTCAGGTGGAGCGCCAACTACTAAACCAGGGTATGGGCCAAATACTCGGACCGTTATGCAAATAAAGGTAGCTGCTTCAACAGCGGCCGCGCAAAGTTACCCAATTGTAGGTGTTAACGCAACAAGTAATGGTACAGGCTATTCTGCTCCCACTGCCATTATTTCAGGCGGTGGAGGATCAGGTGCTACGGCAAATGTAACAGGTGCAGTTGATACTGTGTCCGTTACTACACCAGGCACTGGATATGCATTTCCCCCAACTGTCGGCATTACTGGCGGATCAACAACTGCAGCCACAGCCAATGCAACCATGTCCGCCTCACAAATCGGCATTGTAACACCAGGTCAAGGCTATACTTCTGCCCCAACGGTCGCCATAACAGGAGGTACAACAACTCCCGCTACAGCGAAAGCAACAATTTCTGTTACCCAAATTGCAAATCTTACTCAAGGTTTAGGCTACACATCGATCCCTACCGTGACCATTACAGATTCTGCAGGAGGCACTGGCACAGGTGCTACAGCCACTGCGACAGTATTCAATAAAAGAGTTACTGCCATCACTCTTGTTACCCCGGGGACTGGCTACACAGCTCCTATTCTCACAGTAACTGGTGGTGGAGCTTCAACACCTGCAACTGCAAAAGCAACAGGCGTAGTTGACAAAATCACGCTTACTACGAATGGTGCTGGATATACTACGGCTCTTAATGTCGCCTTAACCGGTGGAGGATTTTTAACTGCTGCTACAGCAAAAGCAACCGGTTCAGTTGATAACATTACGCTGGTTACCAATGGCGCTGGTTACTCAACTGCTCCTAGCGTTACTTTAACCGGTGGTGGAGCTACAACAGCCGCTACTGCCAAGGCAACCATAAAGGTTACAGACTTTGTCATTACTAATCCAGGAAGCGGTTATACAACCGTTCCGACTGTCGCTATTACAGATGCTGCAGGCGGGACAGGTACAGGAGCAATAGGAACAGCCGTGCTTGGCACACCTCTGGGACTACTGAGTACAGTACTTCCTAATGCGTATACATTAGCACAGCATCCTCTAATCGTGCCACTAGGAGTCTATTCGAGAATTCAAGATAATTTCTTGACCTTTGCACCCGTGGGTTCAACAACACCAATCAAGTTTGACTTACAGCCAAAGGCAATTCAAGAGCTGTTTGAAGTTGATTATGGTCGGATGAATGCCACGATGGGTATGGAATTACCAAATACCAATGTTTCTACTCAGACTACGATACCATATGGGTATGTCGACCCTGTTACAGAGGTTGTTAGTGCATATACGAACCCTCTAACTCCCTCAGCAGCAGATGGAACACAATTGTGGAAAATTACTCACAATGGTGTAGACACGCATGCCATACACTTTCACTTGTTTGACGTTCAAATTGTCAACCGAGTTGGTTGGGATGGAGCGATCAGACCACCCGATCCGAACGAAATGGGAATCAAGGACACTGTCAAGATGAACCCGCTTGAGGATGTTATTATCGCCATTAGACCTATTATCCCTAAGACAGCCTTTGGGGTACCAGACAGTATTCGTCCACTCGATGTGACTATGCCAATTGGATCGACAGGTCAGTTTATGAATATTGATCCGTTGACCAACAATCCCGTCACTGTAACAAATCAACTTCATAACTACGGTTGGGAGTACATGTGGCATTGTCATATTCTGGGTCATGAAGAAAATGACATGATGAGACCAATTGAGGTACAGGTTCCTCATGCTAGACCGACCGCCTCCGTTCTGAGTTTCACAAGAACAGGTAGTCTTGTCAATCTTACCTGGACGGATCCTACTCCAGGAAGCCTTCTTACCACTCTTGGCAATCCAGCGAATGAGATCGGTTTTACGATTGAGAGAGCGATCATCGCTAAAAATGGTAAAGTCGGCGCTTATACTCAGATAGCACAGCCCCTCGCCAATGTGACAAGTTATATTGATACGACTGCTACTCTAACCTCCCAATATAGCTATAGAGTAACTGCAGTCAACGCTACTGGTGCTGCGATTTCCAATACTGTAAAGGTAGTACCATAAACAATGTTAGGGTGAGTATCGACAATGGGTCCAAGGAATCAAGAATAAATTAAGGCCTCAGCTTTTGGTATGCTCCCCTAAAGGTAGACAGATTAAATAATAAAAAATCTGTTAACTAGAAGGGGAGCATTTTCATGTCTAAAAGATGCAAATACACAGCAGAAGAAAAGTATGAAATCTTAAAAGCCTATGAAGACGGAATAGGA